>CAZIGL010000013.1:0-92870 GCA_964538895.1 uncultured Rhodoferax sp. | reverse complement strand
TGATTCCGGCGTTGTATGCGATGGTCAAGCAGTGGCGGCTGGGGCGGGGGCTGGAGGGGTGATTTGTGATGCCAAGGACAACTTGGCCTTGACCTGTCTCGCTCAAGCCAAGCGCCAATAAAACACCGCGACAGCGCTGCAAACACTCTCTTTCAACTTTCACGGCAAGATTTTGGCACTTCCATCGTCCAGCGCCGACCATGGAAAACCTTTATGCGGCTCTTGAATTCCGCCTAATTTCTACGATCATGTCTATAACCATACCGTCGAGGCGGATTAAATACTACACAGTATTTATTTGATCTGCTTCAAATATCATTCGACCCGACAGTGCGTTCTGGAGTGGCTCAAACTTAGTGAGCCGCCAATGCCCGCTGTCTCCACCCTACCCATTGATTTATTTCGGAAGGAACCAGCCATGAAGATTCAGAGACGCACCCTCCTGCTTACCGCCGTAGCCGGCGCGGCCAGCACCCTGCTCGCAGCCTGCGGCGGCGGCGATGACGACTTGGGCGACATCGTCGCGGTTGCCCAGGCTACACCCGACTTCAGCATCTTGGTAGAAGCGGTTGCTGCCGCTGGGCTTGTGGATACCCTCAAGGGTAACGGTCCCTTCACCGTGTTCGCACCCACCAACGCCGCGTTTGCCGCATTGCTCGTCGAGCTGGGGGTGACCAAGGACGCTCTGCTGGCCGACAAGGCCCTGCTCACGGCTGTGCTCACCTATCACGTGCTGCCAGGCAAGGTTGAGAGCACTGCAGTAGCCGGCCTGCTGGGCAAGCCCATCACAACCGTACAGGGCGACATCTTCAAAGTCGAGAGCGTCGGCAGTGCACTGAAAATCACCGACGGTCGCAACCGCCAGGCCACCATCACCGCCACCGATATCCAGGCCAGCAACGGTGTCATCCATGTGATTGACAAAGTGATACTGCCGGCCAACAAGACCATTGTCGAAACTGCGATCGCGTCCGCCCCGGAATTCAGCATCCTGGTGGAAGCCGTGGTCGCTGCAGGACTGGTTGGCACGCTGAGCGGCGCCGGTCCATTCACCGTTTTCGCCCCTACCAATGCGGCGTTCGCTGCAGCCTTGACCGAGTTGAGTCTGACGAAAGACCAACTTCTCGCCAGCCCCCTGCTCGGCGACATTTTGAAGTACCACGTGGTCAGCGGTCGCGTGCTCAAGGCGGACGTGCCCGTGGGCGTGGGCATCGCTACTGTGTTGGGGACCACTGAGACCTTCCAAGTCAGCAGCGCGCTGGCGATCACCGACGAGGTCGGCCGCGTGGCGAACATCGCCGCCACGGACGTGTTGGCCAGCAACGGTGTGATTCACGTCATCGACAAGGTGATCCTGCCGTCGGCCTTTTTGCCGCCCTGATCACGTTGCACCTCCCAGTTTCCCAGTCCCTCAGCAACGCATCCTCAACCTGGAGTTCCCCATGAAAAAGACTCGCGTCGCATCCATTCTCTCGCTGGCAGCCCTGACTAACGCCCAAGTCGCCCACGTTGTCAGGACCGACAGCGTGGTCCTGCCCAGGTAAGCGGCCTCAACCCGAAGTGAAAAGCCCCGCCTCGGTGGGGCTTTTTTACGCCTTGGACTCGCTCAGGCTCCAGGCTGCGGGGCTGTATGCGCTGGTGAAGCAGTGGCGACTGGAGCGGGGAATGGAGGAGTGGCAGGAGTCGCGCGTTGATGGGGCGCCCTTACCGCCCGTGAAACCAATTGCTAAAAGGTCTTCTTAACGCTCTGCCACCGAGCCACGATTGCGAAATATCAACGGCTCGCCAGTCACAACAGCCCGGCCAGCCCCACCACCTCGCGCCACGCCGCCAGTTTGCGCTCGAAAGTCCAACTGGCATTGGCCGGGTTACTTGAAGGCAGGCGATACACCGGCAGGCCCAGGGTGCGGGTGAAGCGCGCATGCCGAAAACTCTCCCCGCCGTTGTGCGCAATCAAGCGCAGTTCGGGGCAGCGGCGCAGCAGACCCCCAAGTCGATGCACGCCGCCTTGCATCGGGCTGGCAGACCATAGCGATTGAAGCAGCCGCAAGCAGCCGATCCAAAGCTGGCTGGTCGACATCACGATCGTGTGTTCAAAAAAATCGCATAGAGGCGTGTAGCGTGGCCCCAAGTCCTTTGCAGAAGAACAGACCTGCCAGTCACCCGCAACAGGGGATTTTCCTCGTTTTCTCTCCCATAAATGAGAATTGTCAATCGGTTAACTTTTACACCGGTGCATTCTGCCTGTAATGTAGAAATCGAGTCAGATTAAGCACAAGGTCATATTGTTAGAGGGTGTGATGAACCACCATGAACAACCAAAAAAGTCCAAGCCAGCCAAAAGACTGAAGGGTGTGGCTGTAGTTGAGTTCGCGTTGACGGCGATTCTGTTTTTTACTGTGGTCTTCGCCATCATCGATTTCAGCTACCTGATGTGGTCAAACCTGACCATGCAGCACGCAGTCCGGGAGGGGGCGCGTTATGCAATAACGGGCCGGTTTGACCTGGACCTGGAACCAACAGGGACGGCGCAGGACCGCTGCGATGCAGCCGTTGAAAAAATCCGAAGTCAGTCGATGGGGGTCTTTGACAGGATTTCCCCCACAGTCGTGTTTTCGACTGTCACTGGTTTCGATCCGCCAGCGATTACGCCAGTTCCAGGTAATTCCTGTGCCGCTGCCACTCAAATTATCGTCATCACCGTCAACGGTACGCTGCCCCTTCTGACGCCCTTCGTGCGACCCTTCTTCACAGATGGCAACTATGTATTTTCTGTGAGCACTGCGATGAGAAACGAGGCTTTCCGATGAAAACAATCGTTCACACCAGCGCGCGGCGACGTGCATCTGCGGGCGTGAGCACGATCGAGCTGGCGATTATTTTGCCAATTCTGCTGATGCTTGTGCTTGGGGTCATTGATTTTGGCCGGGCCATCCTGTTCAACAATATCCTGATCAATATGAGTCGCGAAGGCGCCAATCTTGCTTCAAGGACAACACAAGATCGGCCAGCGATCATTCTGGTTTTGAATTTCACCTCATCTCCCCTGGTCATGAATGAACACGGCATGGTGTATATCTCCCGGGTCAAAGGGGTCGACGGCGGGAATGACACGGTAATCCCCGTTGTGCAAACACAATTCCGGCCCAGAACAACCGATGGCGACATGTCGCTTGGAAGCAGGTTGTGGACTTGCCCCAGTTGGCAATCAAGCGGCCAATGCAACGTGCCAGCCAATCCGCAAAGTCGTTCTGTCGCTTTGCCTGTTCCGCTTGCACTCGGGGAGGAGGTAGATGTCGTAGAGAGCATGTATGAGTACCTTCCTTTTACAAACTATGTCATCAACACCCCTATCGTTCTTTACTCATCAACTTTTCTTTAGACCGATCGGCACGAAGGGGACTGTATGTACGCACGATATCTGAGATACGAACGTGGCCAGATCATTGTTCTGGCCGCCGTCATGATGATTGTTCTGATTGCAATCGTTGGCCTGGCCATCGACTCAGGTCGAGGGTACGGCGTCAAGGCAAAACTGAATGCTGCGGTTGACGCAGGGGCCATTGCTGGTGCACGCGCTTTGGCCGAAGGTGAAGATGATGCTGCCCGAATTGCTGCTGCGCAAGCGGCCGCAAGGAATTACTACTTCGCCAATTACCCCGCCAACTACCTTGGCTCCACATTGGGCTCGCCATCAGTAGGCGCAGTCCACGAACCCAGCGGCTACTGGCGAGTCACCATCTCGGGTACGGCCACCATGGACACCACTTTGATGAGGATTCTTGGCTTCGAAAGAGTTCCCGTCGCGGCCGAGGGGCAGGCGATCAGACGCGACCTCGACATCATTCTGGTGCTTGATACCTCGGGCTCACTCGGCTACCCGACAAGCCCATCGACCACTTTGCCAAGGCTGAAACAAGCAGCGATCAGATTCATCGACAGGTTCAATGCGGGCAACAATGGCGACCGGGTTGGCCTCGTCTCATTTGCGTCTGGCGCGGTTGTTGACGTGCCCATCGTCAAGGATGGCAGTCGTGGATTCAACCGAACCACGGTGGTCAACGCGATCAATGCACTGACCGTGACCGGAAGCACGGCTTCGTCAGAGGGGATGCGTCGGGCTTTGAATGAGATCAACGGCGTGCCGGTGGCTAGCCGTTCAAGTTTGAGGGTGATTGCGTTTTTTAGCGATGGTGCACCGAACGATGTATCTGCAACTTTTGTGAATAACTCAACCCCGGTGACGGGCGACCTCTATTCTGAAACCGTCAGCCCCGCAACGGCGCGAGCGGACAGGGTCTTTCGCCATGATCGTCGCGATACCCAACTCGGAACCTATTCGAACATTGCGACCCTGCCCAATGACGGCTTTATGGTGACTGGCGTAGGTAACATTCCGCTTGCCAGCTACAACAATCGGCGGACGCTATCTGGAACGCCCTACACCAACACCAGGTGCAACGTGAACAAGGCGGCAAGAAACATGGTGGAAAACGTTGCCAACACCGCGCGCGGCCAGGACATCAGCGTCCACTCGATTGGGCTGGGTACCCGGGTGGATAGTCTAGAGATCAGTTTTTGTTCTTACAACGCGAGCGAGTACGGAAGCAGCATATTGAAACGAATCGCAAATACCGCTGACTCCGATACTTACAACAGCGCGCAAGCGACCGGCCTCTACGCCTGGGCGGCCAGTGACAGTGAACTGGATGCCGCTTTTAACACGATTGCAAGTGAAATCCTGCGTCTGACCCGCTAGCAAGAGGCGCTGTAACGTGAATCTGCCTCGCTCATCATCGGCAGACATTGAGTCACCCCACCATATTTGACAGGAGATTGACCATGTTCGTCCGTAGCACCCTCAGCGCCGTCATTGCGACCGTGGCGCTGCTCACCGTGCCAGCTTGCGCTGACTCGCCAGATCAGCAAACAGTGGGCGCCTCCATCGACGACACCACTATCACGACCCAAATCAAAAGGCGATTCCTGGATGACATGGACATGGCAGAAACCAGCATCAGCGTTGAAACGCTCAACGGCGAGGTGTTGCTGTCGGGCTTTGCCAGGAACAACACCGAAAAGGTTAGCGCAGAGAGCATTGCGCGCAAAGTGAACGGCGTGAAGTCTGTCAGGAACGAAATTGCCGTCATGCCTTTGGAGTAGCCCCCCGGCCAGGGGCCGAACACCGCCTTTTCAGTGCAACCTGCATGCCGCCGGCCTGGTGGACACCCTCAAAGGCAAGGGTCCGTTCACCGTGTTCGCGCCCACCGACGCCGCCTTTGCCAAGGTGCCCAAGGCCGATCTGGATGCCCTGCTGAAAGACAAAGCCAAGCTCACCGCCGTGTTGACCTACCACGTGGTGGCTGGCAAGGTGATGGCCGCCGACGTGAAAGCTGGCAAGGTCAAAACCGTGCAAGGCTCCGAGCTGACCATCGGCACCATGGGCGGTGTGACGGTGGACAACGCCAAGGTCACGGCCACCGACATCATCGCCGACAACGGCGTGATCCACGTGATCGACAGTGTGATCATGCCCAAGTAAGCGGCCTCAACCCGCAGTTCGAAACCCCGCCCCGGCGGGGTTTTTTTCGCCTTGCCCCGATTCCAGCCTTGCCATACAGTGACACCTCAGTCTGTGGCCTGTACCAGTCCGCCACCAACGCACCAAACCTTGGACTCAGTGGGGTGGCCTTGCGCTACCAAATCGACTGGCAGGTCGATTTGCAAGGCTACATTTTGACAACTTATAGATGTGCGCACATAATATGTGCTAACAACACCTGGAACCTGCCATGAACATCACGCTCTCAGTCGACGAACAAGTCGCAGCCCGTGCACGCGAAGCGGCTAAAAAAATGGGGAAAAGCCTGAACCAGGTGGTGCGCGACTACCTGGACCAGTTGGCTGGCGGGGCACAACGTGGCCAGCAGTGGGCACAGTTTGAAGAGCGCTGCCTGCACGCCGGCGGCAAGCTTCAGGGCTGGCGCTTCAATCGGGATGAAGCCAATGAGCGCTGATCTGATCACAACAAGAAGTTTTATCGACACCAATGTCCTGGTCTATGCCGAGGCCAGCGATGAACCCGTAAAACAGCGTGCGGCCCTGGCCTTGCTCAAACAGCTTTATGACGGTGCCTGGGGTGTGCTGTCAACGCAGGTGCTTCAGGAATACTGCAATGTTGCACTGAAAAAACTTCGGCTCCCGGCGCAGCATATTCGCGCCCAGCTCGATCTTTACGAACAGTTTGAAATCGTTCAGGTCACGCCCGCCATCATTCGGGCCGGACTGGACCTGCACCAAACCCGCAGTGTCGGGTTTTATGACGCGCTGATTGTGTCGAGCGCACAAGTCGCGGGCTGCAGCGTGCTCTTCAGCGAAGACCTGAACACCGGCGAGAGCCTGGCTGGCGTGCGCATCATCAATCCATTTGCGGGGCTGTAATGCACGTGTCACTCAAAGGTGACTCCTATTTCAAGCAGGCGCCCCATGCTGGAAACCATTGACTGGACCGCACCCTGGCTGGCACCCTGGCGCGCGCGGGGTGAGGCGATGGCGCACAACGTGCGCAGCGGCATGACGCAGCCCGAGGCACTCAACCAGGTGGCCCTGGCGCCGGTGTGCTTTGTGCCGCAAAGCGAATTACCAGGCGGCGTAGCCTACGAGCAATACATTTTCGACACCCGGCGCGTACCCACGCGGGACGGCTTGCACGACTTTTTCAACGCCCTGGTCTGGCATGCGTTTCCGCTGACCAAGCAGCGCCTGAACGCCTTGCAGGCGGCGCAGATCGAACGCACCGGCATCCAGCCCGTGCGCGGACCAGCGCGTGATGCCTTGACGGTTTTTGACGAAAACGCCGCGCTGCTGCAAGCCCCCGACGCGCTGTGGCAAGCGCTGGTGGACAAAGACTGGCAGCGCCTTTTTGGCGACTTGCGCCCGCTGTGGCAGCAGGCCCATCTGCTGCTGTTTGGCCACGCCCTCATGGAAAAACTGGTGGCGCCCAGAAAGTCGATGACCGCCCATGTCTACCGCGTGCTGGCCTCGGACACTTCGCTAGACAGCATGGACGCCTGGCTGGCGCAGGACCTGAACGCCGACAAATTGGCAACCAAACCCTTTGCCCATTTGCCCGTTCTGGGCGTGCCCGACTGGTGGGCCGCCAACGAAGACCCGGATTTTTACCAGGATGCCAGCGTGTTTCGGCCGCCCAAGGTGCGGGTCACGACGTGACACGTCAACAAACAAAAAAGTATCTATGAAAGCAATTTTTGGTGTCTTGAGCCTTCTCATCGTGCTGGCCGTGGTGGGCACGCTGGTCAAAAAACAACTCACGGGCGTCGCCCCGATCAGCGTCGCGCCGCAACAGGCCGGGCAAATGGCGGACCCGGCGAGCGCGCCACAAGGCAACGCACAACAACAAAGCCAGCAAATTCAGCAGCAGGTCAGACAGTCGCTGGACGCCGCGATGCAGCAGGCCCGACCAATTTCCGAGGACAAGTAGCGCCGGCACAGGACAGTGCTTGCAAAGCTTCAGAATTCAGCCCAGCAGCGTCACTGGCCGCCCAGGATTGCACTACATTTGATGCTGCTGCAACCCCTTCGGACAAGAAAATGCCCTTGAACTGGTTCAAAAATCGCCTGAATAAGCGCCAACCGCCAACGACGGAGCAGCGCGCCCAAGATTTGGTGGCCGCCATCGACGCCGGCGGCCTGCCCCTGAACGCGGCGGTGGTCAACGACATCGCCCGGTCCCTGGGGCTGGAGGTGTCAAACCGGGCGCACCTGGAAGACACCATCAAGCGTATTCGCATGGCGCTCAAGCGCATGGAGAGCCAGACATGAGCCGTTCCACAGCAACCCAACCAACACGCCGGTTTCCGCTGCATATCCACATCACGACCCTGTTTCTGGTGCTGATCCTGCTGGTCGGCGGCGTCATTGCCGGGATCGGCTTCAAGCTGTCGCGCGACATGCTCGAAACCACGGCCACCGACCTCATTGACCGCATCGGCCGCGAGACCCGCAACGAGCTCGCGGCCCTGATCGAGCCCGCCGAACTGGCCATGAACCTGGTCCGCTACGACACGCTCAGCGGGGCAGACAACTTTGACACCCGCAGCGAGCGGCTGCCGTTTCTGAAAGAAGCCTTGCTGGGTGTCTCGGCGCTGTCGTCGATTTACACCGGTTACGCCAACGGCGACTTCTTTTTTCTGCGCCAGGTGCACGACGAGACCGAGCGCCTGGCCTTCAAGGCCCCCGAAGGCACCCGTTACATTCTGCAGGCCATTGAACACGGCGCGGGCCAGCCGGTGGGGCGTTTCATTTATATGAACCGGGCGTTGCAGCCCCTGCGCACCGATGACCGCCCTGACTATGCGGCCAGCTACGACCCCCGCAAGCGGGGCTGGTACGACGATGCCATCAGTTCAGCGTCATCCATCAAGACCCCGCCCTATTTGTTTTTTTCAAACCGCAGGGTGGGCATGACACTCGCCGGAAGGGGCGTGCAGGGCGACAGCGTGATTGGCGCCGACATTTTGCTGGAAACCCTGGCCGACAACCTGAAACAGAAAAAGTTGACGCCTGGCACCGAAATCGCCTTGGTCAACGCGCAGGGGTACGTTCTGGCGCACGAAGACGTGGCCAGGCTGGTCACCATGGTGCCCGGTGCGCCGGGGCAGGATGCCAAACCCAGCCTGGCGCTGCTGCAGGACTTCGGCCGCCCGGCCCTGTCTGCCGCTGCGCCACTGCTGCGTGCAAGCATCGGCGACGGCGAAGCCAGCGCCAGGATGGCAGTGGCCGATGAAGACTGGCAACTCAACGTTTCGGCGCTGCAGCTCCAGGGCATCGCGCCGCTTTTCCTGGTGGTGGCCGTCCCCGAGCGCGAGTTGCTGGCCACCGCCTTGAAGCTGCGCAGCACGTCGCTGACCATCACGGTGGTCATCATCCTGCTGAGCGTTCCGCTGATCTGGTGGCTGGCGAGGCGTATTTCCGGTCCCCTGCAACGCCTGAACCGCCAGGCCGAAGCGATTCGGCGCTTTGATTTTTCAGATGAGTCCAAGGTGTATTCCCTGGTCAGCGAAGTCGATGAACTCGGCCACACCATGGCCGGCATGAAGCGCACCATTCGCCGCTTTCTGGACATCAGCGCCGCCGTGTCCGAAGAGCAGGACTTCGACCGCCTGCTGCCGATGTTGCTGCGCGAGACCCTGTCTGCTGCCGAAGCCGAGTTTGGCGTGCTCTACCTGGCCGACAACGACGGCCTGATCCCGATGGCGGTGCTGTGCGCCGAGGGCCAGGACGTGATGATGCCGCTGCTGCCGGTGTCGCTGCTCGACGCCGGACCGCTGCTTGGGCAGGCCTTGCGCGAAGGCCGCACCGTTACCGGCCCGCTGTCGGCACCTGACATCGACGCCACCGGGCTGGATGACCTGGCCGACTTTGGCAACCCGCAGCACGCCGTGGCCGTGCCTTTGCGCAATCGCCAGCAGCATCTGGTGGGGGTCATCCTGCTGTTGCGGCAACATCCGATCGATGCGGCTCAACAATCTTTCATCAGCACGCTGGCGGTCACGGCGGCGAGTTCACTGGAAACGCGCGAACTGATCAAGTCGCAAAAGGAACTTTTCGAGGCTTTTATCCAGCTCATTGCCGGCGCCATCGACGCCAAGAGCCCGTACACCGGCGGCCACTGCGCGCGCGTGCCCGAGCTCACCAAGATGCTGGCGCGCGCCGCCTGCGCCGAAACAACCGGGCCGTTCAAGGACTTCCAGCTCAACGACGAAGAATGGGAAGCCGTGCATATCGGGGCTTGGCTGCACGACTGCGGCAAGGTCACCACACCCGAGTACGTGGTCGACAAAGCGACCAAGCTGGAAACCATTTACGACCGCATTCACGAGGTGCGCACGCGCTTTGAGGTACTCAAGCGCGATGCCGAGATCGCCTGCCTGCAAGACATTGCCGCAGGCACAGATGCAACGACCCGGCGCGCGCAACTGGCCATTGAGCTGGCGCAACTCGACGCCGACTACGCTTTTGTTGCCAGTTGCAACGAGGGCGGTGAGTTCATGGCGCCTGACAAACTGACGCGCCTGCAGGCCATTGCCAAACACACCTGGCTGCGCACGCTCGACGATCGCATCGGCATTTCAAACGACGAAAAAGAGCGCAAGGCCCGTGACGGCGAGGTCGCCCTGCCGGTGCTGGAGCAACTGCTGGCCGACAAGCCCGAGCATGCCTTTGAGCGTCGGCCACAGGACCGCATGCCGGAAAAGAACGCCTGGGGGTTCTCCATGAAGGTGCCCGAGCTGCTGTACAACAAGGGTGAGCTTTACAACCTGTCGGTGGCACGCGGCACGCTGTCGGAAGAAGAGCGCTACAAGATCAACGAGCACATCGTGCAGACACTCGTCATGCTGTCGGCGCTGCCGTTCCCCAGGCACCTGCGCCAAGTGCCGGAAATTGCCGGCGGGCATCACGAAAAAATGGACGGCACGGGTTACCCGCGCAGCCTCAAGAAGGACGACATGTCACCCGTCTCGCGCATGATGGCGATCGCCGACATCTTCGAGGCCCTCACCGCCATGGACCGGCCCTACAAAAAAGGCAAAACCCTGTCCGAGGCCATTAAGATCATGTCATTCATGAAGAAAGACCAGCACCTGGACCCCGACCTGTTCGAGCTGTTTTTGCGCTCGGGTGCCTACCTGGACTACGCCCGGCGCTTCATGCCACCAGAGCAGATCGACGAAGTGGACGTGAACCAGTTTTTGACCCCGGTGGCAGCCTGAGCTGCACTCGACATTTGGAGTTTTTTGATGGAACTAATTGAGCAAATGCACGGCACTGTCAAGGTGGCCAGTGTGAGCGGTCGCATCGACCAGGGCACGGCAGCGCTGTTTCAGGAGCAGCTGGCGCCGCTGCTGGTATCGGTCAAGGCCGGGGCGACGCCGCTGCTGCTTGATTTTGCGGGGGTCGAGTACATCAGCAGCGTCGGCCTGCGGGTGCTCATGCTGGCGGCCAAGCAGGTCAAGACCCAGCAGGGGAAAATTGCCATCGCCGCGCTCACGCCAGTGGTGGCCGAGGTGTTCCAGATCAGCCGCTTTCACCTGGTATTCCCGGTCCACCCGGATGTCGCCGCGGCCATCACCAGCCTGTCTTGAAGCGCCTTTGCCCCTGGGCTGAACCAGGCTTATCACCTGCAGCAGATACGGTATGACCAAGACCCTGCCCGACCTGATCCAACGCCTGTTCCTGCTGGGCCGGGGCCAACCACTGGCGCTGCTTGTTTTGAGCGCGCTGTTGCTGGCGAACCTGCTGTCCGAGGTGAACTGGGCGCCCAAGCCACAGCCCGGCGTACTGCAACAGGCGGGCGAGGTGCTGGGCAGCCCGTTTCGGGCGGGCCGCCAGGTGCTGTTTGATGGCTACCAGAAGCTGCACCCGCGCCAGCCCCAGAGCGCTCCGGTAACCATTGTGGCCATTGACGAAGCCAGCCTGACCCAGCTCGGCCAGTGGCCCTGGCCGCGCAACCGCACCGCAGCATTGATTAACGCCATCGCCACGCACCAGCCGGCGGCCATCGGGCTCGACATCTACATGCCCGAAGCCGACCAGACCTCACCGGCCCGGGTGGCCGACAACCTGCCCCCCGGCAACGCCGAACTGGCGCAGGCGCTGCGCGGCTTGCCCAGCCACGAGACACAACTGGCCCAGGCCTTGCGCGCCGCACCCACCGTGCTGGGCGCCGCCGGCTTCGACTTTCAGACCCTCAGCTCCAGCGCCGGGCTGCGCACGCAGCCGCTGGCTGTGAGCGGCGGCACTGACCCGCTGGCGCATGTGCGCAACTACCCCTGGGTGCTGGCCAGCCTGCCCGAGTTGCAGGCGGCGGCCAGCGGCCAGGCGCTGCTGAGCGTGGACATGACTGGCGGCGTGGTGCGGCGCATGCCCCTGGTGATGGCAGTCAACGGCCAACTGGTGCCGGGCCTGGCGCTTGAAATGCTGCGCGTGGCCACCGGCTCTTCTGCCATTGCGGTGGCCATGAGCCCGCGCGGGCTCAGCAGCGTGACGGTGGCCGACCTGACAGTGCCAACCCAGGCCAGTGGCGACATCTGGCTGCACTTTGCCAAGGCCAGTTCAGGGGCGGCACGTTATGTGTCGGCTAGCGCGGTGCTGGCGGGCCAGGCCGACCCCGACCTGCTGGCTGGCAAGCTGGTGCTGATCGGGCTCACCGGCCAAGGCCTGTCGGACCAGCGCTTTACCCCGCTGGGCGAGATGGTGCCCGGCATCGACATTCAGGCGCAGTCGATTGAGGCCCTGTTTGACGGGCGCATGGTGCTGCGCCCGTGGTGGATGAAATGGCTGGAAACGCTGCTGATCGGGGGGATCGGCGGGGTGTTGATCTGGCGCATGGCGCGCGCCCATGCGCCACAGCAAGACGCCGCGCTGCAGACGCTGCCATTGCGGGCGCTGCTGCTGATGCTCAGCCTCACCCTGGTGGCGCTGGCCGCTGGTGTTGCCGCCTTTGTTTACGGTGCACAACTCTTTGATGCCGCCAGCGCCGTGATCATTCTGGTGGGGGTACTGGCCAGCCTGGTCTTGAGCGCCATGATCGCCATCAGCCGGCGCAACGCGCTGATGGCACAAGAGCAGCAGCGCATGCGCGAAGAAGCCGCCGTGGCCGCCGGCGAGCGCTCGGCGGCCTGGCGCATTCAACTGGGCTCACTGCCCAAGCCCGACGTTTTGCTGGCCAGCGAAAAACGGCTGGACCTGGCCACCCTGCTGGAACCTGCCAAAGACGTGGGCGGCGACCTGTACGACTTTTTCATGATCGACGCGCAGCGTCTGGGTTTTGTCATTGGCGACGTGTCTGGCAAGGGTCTGCCGGCCAGCCTGTTCATGGCCGTTACGCAAACCCTGACACGCAGCATTGCCAAGCACGTGGACGCCGGGCCCGGGGTGGTGGCCGAACTGGCCAACAACGAACTGGCCAGTGTCAACCCCGAGGCGCTTTTTGTCACCATGCTGATCGGCGTGCTCGACCTTGAGACCGGGCTGCTCACGCTGGTCAATGCCGGCCACGACAGCCCGTGGCTTATCCACTCCGACAGCAGCATGACGCACCTCGACAGCCCGCCTGACGCCGGTGGCCCGCCCATCTGCATGGTGGACGACTTCCCGTACCTGGCCCAGCAAGCCCAACTAATCCCCGGTGATGCGCTGCTGATGTACACCGACGGCATCACCGAGGCGATGAACGCGGGCAACGAAATTTATGGTGGCGAGCGCCTGGAAAAAGCCTTGCACCAGGCCGGCACGCTGTCAGCACAGGCGCTGATTGAGCGCGTCAGGGTTGATGTTGGCCTGCATGTGGGCACGGCGGAAGCCTCTGACGACATGACCCTGCTGGTGATTCGCTGGATGCCTGCTGCGCAGAACTAAAGGGCCACTTCCAGCCCGTCATAGGCGGCATGGACTTCCAGCGGCTGGCCCTCGCGCATGATTTCCTCGTAGCGCCGGGACTCCTGCAGGATTTGAACAATCTGGCTGTCACTGTGCACCGGCTCGTGGTGGAAAAGAAACAGCCGCTTGGCCCGTGCTTCCAGACACATTTCAACGCCGGTAATGTTTGAGGAATGGCCCCAGTCGGCCTTCACCGAGACCGCATCGGCCAGCGAATACATGGCATCAAAAATGACCGCGTCGGCGCCGCGAAAAAATTCAACAAAGGCCCGCCGCTCGGTCAGGTCATCCACATGATGTTCGGAGTCGGTGCTGTAAACCACGGATGAGGTCGGGTCGGCAAAACGCCAGCCATAGGAGTCGCCGCTGTGGCGCTGCTTCATGACATCGACCGTCATGCCAGCCACAGTTTGCGCCACGCCAGGGGTATGCACCACAAACTCGAAATCAGCGCCAAAGTAGTCGAAGTCCACCGGGAACGAGGGCTCGTCCTGCTGGCGCCGCAGCGCCGCCCGGGCCCTGGGGTGGCCGGAATGCACCACGATGCGGTTGCCGGGAATATAGGCCGGGGTAAAAAACGGCAGGCCCATGATGTGGTCCCAGTGCAGGTGCGACAAAAACACATGGTAAGTCTGCGGTTTGCCCGGGCCGTGCTGGGCCAGCATGTGCTGCCCCAGCGCCCGCACGCCACTACCCAGGTCAAGAATGACATGCTCGGTGCCCTCGGGAATCAATTGCACGCAACTGGTGTTGCCACCAAAAGTGCCCGACACCTCAAAGCCCAGGGTGGCAATGAAACCCGCCATTTCGGCCTCGTCGGCAAAGGCCCGGCCGTTGGCCGCGCGCAGGGTCGCCAGCAGTTTATGGCGGATGTCCTGCGTGGTCAGCGACACCGGCAAGGAGCCGCGCGTTCCCCAGAAGCGAATCTTCATGCCGTTCAGCGCACGCTGATTTCAACCCGCCGGTTTTTTGGTTCGGCCACACCATCGGCGGTGTCCACCAGCGGCTCGCGTTCACCGCGGCCAGTCACGTCCAGGCTGACGGACCGGGTGCCTAACGCCACAAGCATGTCACGGACAGCTTGGGCACGACCGGCCGACAGCGTGTCGTTGGCCTCCACATTGCCCACCCGGTCGGTATGGCCGATCACCGTGATTTCGGGTGCCGGGCGCCGCGCCAACTCGGCCTTCAGGCCGTCCATGACCGGCTGCGACTCAGGTGTGAGCTCGGTGGCCGAACCAGTGGCAAAGTAAACGGTAAAAGAGACCGGGCGTGGCGGTTGCGCCGCCATCACCGCGCCAAAGCGCCGGGCCACCGAGGCGGCGTCGTCACGCTGCTGCGCAATGGCGCCAGCTTTTGAGACCTCGGCTGCGCCATAAGCGGTGTCAAGCAGCACTTCACCGGCCGCGCTGCGCACCACCACGGCACCCAGCTTGCCGTCGGGCCCGGGCAACAGCACGATGCGCTCTGGCTGGGCATCACAGGCCGGGTGCGGCGTCTGGCTCGACCAGCTGCTGCTGCGAATGCAGTCACCAGTGGCAGAGCGCACCGGCTCCCCGCGACTGTCCGCCAGGTAGCCAGCCACATTGGCGGCGGATGCCAGACCGCCACCCAACACCAGCAAGCCGCCACACAGGAATTGACGAGACTTCAACATGGCTTACTCCTGACCGGGTCCGGCGTCCACCATGAACTCGGTACCGCGCACCCCCAGCGTGGCGCTGGGCGTGGACACCACCATGCCATTGGGGTTGGCCTTGGCGATCTTGCCCGAGATGACCGACAGCGTGCCGCGCTTGACCGAGGCGTCGATCGCGCCCGCATGGGTGGTTGAATTAAAGGCAAATTTTTTCAGGTCGAGCGTGGCATTTGGGCCGGCTGACAGCAAGGTGTTGTCGCGCAGGGTGATGCCTACCGCGCCATCAGCAGCCGTCACGATGCGGTCGCCGCTTTCAACCAGCGCGCCCACAGCAACCGGAATTTTTTGTCCGCTGCGCTCAATGCTGGCGGTTCCCCGGGCAGTCTTGACCATGCCGGCTGGCTCGGCCCAAACCGCAGAAGACCAGCCCAACAGGGCGACACCGTACAGCGCAACGGCCGCAACAGAATTAGATCTGACCTTCATAAAGTGCTCCTTGAAATGTTTGCCGACAGCGTCAAATTGTTACACCTTTTTACGACTCGGCAAAGCCTGCCGCAATAACCCCCGCACCAACACCAAGCGGATAAACTTCACAACCGTGATCGGAGCCACCCGTTACTGAGCAACCCTTCCATGACAAACAAAAACCTGGACAGCATTTGCATACCGGCGCGCTTTGCGGCGCTGCCGCAGCTGCTGGCACCACTGGCGCCTGCCGCGCACGCGGTGGCGTCGCCTGAGCTGACACGGGCCCTGCTGCGGGCGCAACTGGCGGTGGAAGAGTTGTTTGCCAACAGCATTCATCACGGCTACGGTGAGGAATCGGACCAACCGGTCTGGCTCAGCGTAACCCTACAAGCTGACACCCTGTACCTGGTTTACGCCGATCAGGCCACCGCTTTCAATCCGTTTGCTGCCATCGAGACCCCGGATGACGACCCGGCCGCGCCGCTCGACGGCCGCAAGGTTGGTGGCCTGGGTCGCCTGCTGGTCAGGGAACTGGCCGGGCATTGCGCTTACGGGCGGGAAGGCGGGCGCAATGTCACGCGGCTGGAATTTCCTCTAAACCCTCCTCAAACACCGCACCTGTGCAGCGCACCTAGTTAATTGGAATGCTGGCCTTGGTGATGGTCCCAGTGGTTGGCGTGGTCACTGTCACAAACAATTGACCGCTGGCTGCCGGGCTGGGGCATGCCACTGTCGCCGTGTAGGTCGGAATAACCAGCGGTTGACCAACGTCGAGCACGACATTGGGAACCTTGATGCTGGTGGGTATCACCGTACCGGCACCCGCGCCAAACAAGGCGCTGAAGTCAATCGTCGTGCCAGCGGGCATGATGTTTCCAATCTCATCGGTGACGGTCACCTGCACATTCGCTGTGCCGCCAGCCGGGCACACCAGCGCAGCCGGGCTAAAAGTGAAGAGCGCATTGCTTCCGGAAAATAACTGTACGAGTTGGGCCGAGACATACAAGGTTTGCGCGCTTGGAACCTGCGGGTTGCGCAGCACGCCGTTGTACTCGCCATCACCTGCCGTACTGCAAGACCCGTTGTTGGGGCCGATACAGGGCTCACCCGGTGTCCAGGTACCGTCCCGGTTCAAGCCCGCGACTCCGCTCTCATCGTCGTTGCGGAAGATGTCGGGGCTCTTGTCGGCGAACGTATCGCCTATGTCATAAACATTGTTGCCATTGGCATCCAAAAGGTCCTCCTCGCCCAACGCATAGGCAAGAACCGTCACGCGCCCGTCTATCGGCCGCGGATTGCTTGCGCGTAGCAACACGGTGCAGGTCCCCGAACCTGGGCCAATGCCGGAATTGGTGGTCTGACCGACAGGCGTGGCACCCGGCGGTGGGAGTGATCCGGTCACACAGGAGGCGCCTATGACGCCACCTTCAGCGGTGAAGTTCACAGCCGTGCCATCCGGCGCCGGGTTACCAAAATGATCACCCAACGTCGCCGTAAGGTAAGAACAATCAGTGTCAACGTCCCAACCTTCGCAGTTGCCGATACTTGTCGCGAGAGAGAAGTGCTGCTGATCTGGCACGCCGGTTGAAATGACCAGGATATTCGAGAGGGTCGTCAGCAGTGGCGCACTACCGCGGATCGTCGCAACGACTCGCACCGACGTGGGTATCGTTCCCGCTGAAACCAGCGTTGTCACCGTGCCATCGGCAGCGGAAGTGGCAAAGGATGGGCTCAGCTTGAGGCCCCCTACTGTCAAGTCGGTGTTGGAGTCGGAAAACTTGAAGTCAACCAGCTTGCCTGAGACCTTGTTCCCCGTTGTGTCAGACACCTCAAACTTCAGCGTCGAGAACTCCTGGCGTCCAAAGCCACCCGTGCCTTTGAGCGCAATATTGGTGGTGTCTGCGGAGACGAACTTGATCGACCCAGCCGTTGCTGGCAACACGGTGATCGTTCCAGTACTCGTCACCGTTGCGCCACCAAAGACCACCGAAGCGGTGATGATGTCGGCAACCCCGCAACCCTTGTCGGTGTAGCTGGCTGCCGCAACACCACTTTGCGTCAGGACTGGCGAGCCAATCGAAGCCTTTCCAGCCGTGATGCAGGGTGAAGTAAACGTCACCGACAGCGGTGGCGCATAGGGTACTGCGCCGCTTGACACGGTAACAGTCACGCTGGCGTTGCCACCTGCCGATAGCGTTGCCGGCGTGACATTGAGCGCGCTCAATGTCAGTACCGGAAACGAAACTGCATAACCAACCGCATCAGAAGTCAGCTTGTCACCCACCGATGTACCGGCCGTTGCGGTGTACGCCCCAACTTGAGTGCCCGCCGCCAAGTCCACCCGTGCCACGCCACCGGCATCGGTCAAGGCTGTGCCAGAAGCTGGCACGAACCCGCCCGTCTTGTCGCTGGTGATGAAAGTAACCGCGACGTTCGGCACTGGGCTCCCCTTGCTGTCTTTCACCAACGCCTGCAGCGATCCGTTTTGACTGGGAGCCACCGACGTGATGGCCGCGCCAGACGCATCGTTTAACGAAAGTGTCAACGACGCGAGACCTGTTACGACCGCTGAGTCGCCCGCAGGACAGCCACCAGGATTCAGGATGGCATTGACTTCAGCATTGCCACTGTTGCATGCCGCGGGATCGCTGCTGCCGCCACAGGCACTTAAGCCCAAAGCCAACAAGAAAGAAAAAACTCGGATGGTTTTCATTGCGTGCGTTTTCACAATAGCCCCTTTTTTAAAACTTTTAATTAGCAAATACGTCTACTTTTGACTTCGCATTGAGCTTATTTAGGTTTACAAAGAGGGCGTTGCGAATTATCAATTTACAGTGATCACCACAAAAATCCCACAACGCCGGGTCATCGAAGCGCGCCTGCTTTCACCGCCACACCTTGCACACCGCTAAAAATTGCCATTGCTGAAAACTCTAGGAAAAAGGGCCTTGGTTCCAGAGTAAAAATCATTACGCACGTCCAGCTCCCTCAACTCGGGCCAGATGCCGCCTGCCACGGCATAAATGAGCAGAAGCGCGGCCAGGGTCACGCAGACCAACCGTACTTTCGAAGGCCGAAGGTCAACGGTTTTTACAGTTGGCGAACGTGCACAGGTCCAGCCCCAGGCACAGCCAACATACAGCGCAATCCAGAGTTGGCTGGTCGGCATCACGATGAGCCCGGACACCACACCATCCACCAAAATGGCCAGGCCCGTCACCAGCCATGCCGTGAGCGTGCTTTGGTCTTTGGCAGCCACAAGCTTGCGAAGTTGCCAGAGCTTGAACAGGGCAAGTGCCAGCGCGCCGCACAGCAGCAGCAACGCTGGCAGGCCCCATTCGCTGCCAATCTGCAGCGGCCAGTTATGGGGACTGGACCCCAATTGGAGATCACGACCATAGTGCGCAAAATGCAAAGGCCCCGCGCCCAACCAGGGGTCTTCAGCGACCATTTCCAACGAACGAATCCAAAGCTGCAGGCGGCTTGAGGTGGGGTTTTCAACGCTGCGTTCGACGGTGGTCAAGAGAAGACCAAAGGGCGCCAGACCGCGTGCCACAGGAATAAAAACATAGAAGAAAAGATAAGCGAGCAGTCCCGCAAAACCGGCAAGCAGCATGGCACGGCACCAGGCCCATGCGGACTTGCCCAGCGCGCACCAGACCACGGCAATGGCCACTGTGAGGCCAACAAAAGTACCGCGCCCGGCGCTCACATAAAGCAGCATCCACCACAGGGCGGTGATCCCCCACCAAAAAAGCCTGCGGCCACGCTCAGGCAGGCGTGCCGCCAAGAGCCCCAGCATGGGCAAGGCGATGGTTTGCACATAGTTAAAAGACCGATAGTTGTCAAAGCCAACGATCAATTGACTTGGCTTTGGCTGAATGCCTGCCTTGAGCACGGACAAATAAATGGCAATTTCGAGCAAAAGATAGGCCGCACAGGCCAGCCCGCAGAACAAGAGCAGCTTGCCAAGCAACTGCTCGCCCTTGGCACTGATCTCAGCCGCCACCAGCCACGCTGCACAGAACAACAGCAACAGATTGGCCCAGTCAAGAAATGCATGACGCGGCGAATAGGCCGTGCCACTGGAGGCCAGACCCAGCAAGAAAAACAGCGCCAGCAGCAGCATGAGCGGGCGACCAAGCAACTGCGGGATGGCTGCCCCGTGCATCAACTGAAACCAGACAAGGACCAGTGCGAACAAGACACAAGCAATTTCGACCAGGCGCTGGTTGTCGTAAAAGTGGGCGCCACTCACGAACGGGAAAACGAGGAAAGGACTGATGGCGAGAGACATCACAACAAAGAACGGAAAGACCGATGTCAGTTTGTCACCCCATACCAAGGGGCGCTTCTCCCTGAAAAATATTCCCCAGCCCATGGCAGCCATGATTTCGCTCACTCGCCCTTGTAAAAGTACGCAATCACTGTATGCAGTGGTTTGCACAAGGCCTTGCGAATTCGCAAGGGTGTCACAAGGTTACGTTTTCGGGCGGTCCAGACCCGCTTCGAGACACATCGTTGCTTTTTTCAGGCACTCAACCGACCCATGAGAATTCTCAATGCCTGATTTCTTGGCACAAGAAAAATAGCCCTGCGAGTTCGATAAAAGTGCAATCCCTGATGGGTAATTTTCCAAAAGGGTGCCACGGGCTCTCAAGTGATTGGTTGCTCATGGTGAGTGGCCGATGTTCAACTTAACAGGAGTGTCATCATGGAAAAATTTGTTTTAGCCACTCGTCGCTTCTTGCGTGACGAGGCGGGTGTGACGGCGATTGAGTATGGGCTGATTGCGGCGCTGATCTCGGTGGTCATCATTGTGGCAGTTGGAACGATTGGGACTGAATTAAACAGAGTATTTGAATATATCGGAGAAAAGCTTGGGGATGTGGCTACTCCTTAATTCACCCTTTGCCTCGATCTGCGGCTTGTTCAGAAAAGCAAGCGTACGAGCCGTAGAGATGCAACGCTTGAAGGATTCAGTCTCAGATCGAACTTGGAAGTGACGCCAGTACCACTCAAAGGATAAGTCGACCATGAAATACCAACGCGGCGTCACCTCCATTGAATACGCCCTGATCGCAACCTTGATTGCCATCGCCATCATCGTAGGGGCTGGCGCGGTAGGGGACGCGAACTTAGGGAACTGGAACAAGGTCGTGGCTGCATTGCAGGAAGCCTTGGGGCCTTAAGTTGATTATTGAATGCCGGTGCAACCGGTGGCTGCCAACCATAAGAAAGTAGTAGGGAATCAAATGCAAACCAAGTTAGCTCCTGATGCATGGCAGGCCATAGGTCTGACCGCTCTGGCGTTGCTGGTGCTCGCCGCTGTGGTGTTTGACCTTTGGCAGCGGCGCATTCCCAACACACTCGTGTTACTGGCGCTGGGCGCTGGCCTTCTCATCAACCTCATCGGCCCACAAATCGTGCTCAGTGGTTCCGGTCTGATTACTCCCTATCCCGGTGCGCTTGGCGTCAAAGGTGCGCTTTTGGGCGCGCTCACCGGACTGGCCGTCTTTTTACCCTTTTACCTATTGCGCGCCATGGGCGCAGGCGATGTCAAGCTGATGGCTGGCATCGGCAGTTTTATTGGCCCGGCCGCGGCCATCGATGTGGCGCTGTTCATCTTGGTCACGGGCGGTGTTATGGCCTTGGTGCGCATGGTCTGGGTGCGCAAGACGCAGCTGGTTCTTTCCAATGTGTTCACTGCGCTGAGCCAGTTGGTGCCCGGCACGGCGGCACAGTTTGACCCGGCCACACAGTCTGCTGACCGCATGCCCTATGCGCTGGCCATGGCGGGCGGGTTGCTGGGCTATGGCGTCTGGATATTCAACGGCCATGCCCCGCTGGTCAGTTTCTGAAAGCAAGCATCATGGACGATCTGTCACACCCCCCTTCGCCACTGCTCCACGCTGTGCCGCCTGATCCAGCCCAAGCGCCGGTGACGGAGGCAGCCAGCCTTCCGCCAGCCTTTTTGACCGACCTGGCGTTGCGCCATTTTGCGCGCCTGGGTGAGCTCAAGCTGGTTCAGATCGCGCAGCACATGGGCCTGCCGGTGCCAACGGTTGATGGCTTGCTAACCAACATGCGCAAGCTGGGTCTGCTGGAAGTACCACGCCGTGGCGCGATCGAAGGCGATGTCAGCTATGCCCTGACCGAACTCGGCCAGCGGCAGGCCCGGCTGGCGTACGAAAAATGCAATTACGTCGGCCCGGCGCCGGTCACCCTGCCCGAATATGTGGCACGCGTGGCCGAGCAAAGCCAGCACCTGCTGCCCGTGCGCGCCGCGCGCCTGCAGCAAGCCATGAGCGACCTGGTGATCGACCCGGCCATGCTGCCCACGCTGGGCAGTGCGCTCAATTCCGGCAAGACCATCTACCTTTACGGTGCCAGCGGCAGCGGCAAGACCTATCTGGCCGAGCACTTGGTGAAGACGCTCGAAGGCCACATTTTGGTGCCGTATGCCGTGTATGTGGACGGCGAGGTGATCCAGGTCTATGACCCTGTGGTTCACTTCCCGGCGCCAGCCGCCGCAGCGCCCGCGCAGCGCCTGGCGCGCGAGACCCAGGTTGACGGCCGCTGGGTGCTTGTGGAGCGGCCCGTGGTGATTGCCGGTGGCGAGCTCACGCTGGAAATGCTCGACCTCAACTACGACCCGCACACCCGCCTGCATATTGCGCCGCCGCAAATGAAGGCCAACAACGGCATTTTCGTGGTGGACGATTTTGGTCGCCAGCGGGTCAGCCCGCACGAGCTGATGAACCGCTGGATCGTGCCGCTGGACCGCCGTGTGGATTACCTGGCGCTCAACACTGGTACCAAGTTCAGCGTGCCGTTTGACGTGAGGGTGGTGTTTTCGTCCAATCTGGCGCCAGAAGAGTTGGTTGACCCGGCCTTTGCCCGGCGCCTGGGCTACAAGATTCAGCTCGTTCCCATGAACGCGCAAAACTACCGTGCCGTGGTGGCGCAGGCCTGCGCACGCAGCGGCGTGCCACCCGACCCGGCCGCCATCGACTACCTGGTCAGCACGCTGCACATGCGCAAGCTCATGCCCTACCTGCCGAGCCTGCCGTTTGATGTGATCAGCAAGATTGCTGACCGCGCCCGCTACCTGGAGCAAGCGCCGCGCATGACGCCCGAACTGCTGGACTGGGCCTGGGCCAACTATTTTGGTGGCAACGAGCAAGCCGTGCCGGCCACCTCCCGCTTGCCAATGAATCAAGGAGAATGAAATGAAGAGCAAACGTGCAATCATCATGCTGACCCTGTCGGTGCTGTTGGGCATCGCGGCGGTGCTGCTGGCAGCGCGCTGGATGGGCCAGCAGGCCGCCAGCGACAACACCACGGTGCTGGTCGCCTCGCGCGACATGGAGCTGGGCCAGGCCATTACCCCCACCATGCTGCAGACGGTACCGTGGCCAAAGAGCGCGATGCCGGAAGGCGCCTTTGATGACGTCAAGAAAGTGGAGGGTCGCGTGGTGCGCATCAGCATCTTCAAGGGCGAGCCGGTGCTGGCACCCAAGCTGGCCCCCGAGGGCACCAAGGCCGGGCTCGATTCGGTCATCAAGGCTGGTCACCGCGCCATCACCGTCAAGGTCAATGAAGTGGTGGGTGTGGCCGGTTTCCTGGCGCCTGGCAGCTTTGTGGACCTGCTGGTCAACTTCAGGGATGAGCGCGACCAACCCATGTCGCGCGTGGTGCTGGAGCGCATCATGGTGCTGGCCATTGCGCAGGAGGCCCAGCGGCCTGATGAGAGCAAACCCCGGGTGGTGAACGCCGTCACGCTGGAAGTCACACCCGAGCAGGCCGAAAAGATCGACCTGGCACGCAACATCGGCACGCTGTCGCTGATCTTGCGCAACCAGGTTGACACCGTGGACGCCGCCACCGACGGCGTGCGCCAGCAAAACCTGTTTGCTCCCGGCACGCCAGCCACGGTGGCGATGGCCTCTGCACCGGCCCCAGTCAAAAAAGTGGTGCGCCGGGCCCCGGCCAAGCCGGCGGCAGCCAAACCAGCCGAAGAATCCAAAGACCGCGTGGAAGTGATCCGTGGCCTGCAAAAAGCAACCGCAGATATTTAAGGAAAAGACCATGAAAAACCTTTTGCACAACCCCTTGTCCTCCACCCTCTGGTTGGCCATGGCCGTCACGCTCGGCGCGGCCACGGCGCAGGCGCAAGCGCCCGCCGTGATCAAGGGCACCACCGCCACCATGGTCACCACCGTGGCCGCAGCGCCCAAGGCAGCAGACATCAGCACCGACTTGTCCACGGTCGGCCCGGCGCTGAACCTGACCATCGGCAAGTCCACCATGATGCGCCTGCCCTCGGCCATCACCCGGATTTCGGTCGGCAACCCGACCGTGGCCGACGTCACCCTGATCAGCTCGTCAGAACTCTACCTGCTGGGCAAAACCTACGGCTCGACCAACCTGATCATCTGGCGCAAGGGCGCCGGCCCCACGGCCATCGATGTCAACGTGAACATCGACGTGGCCCGCATGGAGGCCAAGATTCGTGAACTGCTGCCAAACGAGAAAGGCATCACCGTGCGCCCGGCGGCCGATTCGGTCATCCTGACCGGCGTGGTCTCCAGCGCCGTCAAGGCCAAGGCTGCGGAAGACATTGCCAATGCCTTTGTGCGCGATGTGAACAAGAGCCTGGTGCTGCCCATCGTCGCGGGCGAAGACAAGGTGGCGTCAGGCACCAAATTACAGGTCAGCAGCGCAGGCGTAGCCGGTGCCAAGGTGGTGAACCTGCTGCAAGTGGCCGAGGCCCAGCAGGTCATGCTGGAGGTGAAAATTGCCGAGGTCAGCAAAACACTGATCGATAAACTTGGCGCCAGTGTGGCCATCAAGCGAACAGGCAGTGGCGGGGAGCATGTTTACTCATTCTTATCAGACTTCTTGAGCGGGGGCGGCGGTTTGCTGGAAGCCCTGGATATTGGCAAAACTGCACTGAGCATTGACGCGAACAAAAAGGACGGTCTGGTCAAAATTCTGGCAGAGCCCAATATTGTGGCCATCAGCGGGCAGGAGGCCAGTTTCCTGGCAGGCGGGAAGATTTTCATTCCCGTTCCCGACGGCCAGGGCGGAACCAGGCTGGAAGAAAGAGAATACGGCGTGGGCGTCAAGTTCACGCCCACCGTGCTGGAAGGCGGGCGCATTCACCTCAAGGTGGCACCCGAAGTGTCGGAGTTGAATCAGAGCGGCTCGGCCTTTTCCACAGTGAACAATCAAACAACAATTTTGCCGAGCTTTACCACCCGGCGCGCGCAAACATCGGTGCAGTTGATGGATGGGCAAAGCCTGGCCATCGCCGGCCTCATCAAGAACAACGTCACACAAGCCATGGACAAGTTCCCTGGTTTGGGTGAAGTGCCGGTGCTGGGCGCTTTGTTTCGCAGCAACGAATTTCAGGGTGACCGCAGCGAGCTGATGTTTGTCATCACGCCGCGCCTGATCAAGCCGCTGGACCCCAACTACACGTTACCGACCGACAGCTTCACACCACCCAACCGCAGCGAGTTCTATTTCGGCAACAAGCTCGAAGGTTCTGGCCATGAAGACATTCCGGCCGACCCGCGCAGCACCCCGGCCGTTGTGGCCCCGATCAATGCCACCGGTGGCATGGAAGTCAAGTAAGGAGTTTCATCATGAAAAACGCACTTTTCCCCGCTCGTGTGGCCGGCGCACTGACCGCTGCGCTGCTGACGGCCTGCGCCAGCACCACCCCGGTGCTTGACGCCAATTTTGGCAACGCAGTGCGCCAGGCGCGCAGCGCCCAAACGCTCAACCCGGATGCCTCGGCCAACCGCGACCCGGTGCTCGGCATCGACGGTCAAGCCGCTGCTTCTGCGCAAGACCGCTACCAAGAGTCCTTCAAGGCACCGCCCAAGACCTTTGAAATCATCAACGCAACCGCCAATTAAGGGCCAGGCACAACAGCAGGAGCGAAAACATGAGCACAGTCACACGCATGAAAGGGATGGGTTACCAGCGCCAGCGTGGCGCTGTGGCCATCATGTTTGGCCTGACGTTGGTCGTGCTGATCGGTTTTGCCGGGCTGGCGATCGACTTGGGCCGCTTTTTTGTGATCAAGTCCGAGTTGCAGAACGCTATGGATGCTTGTGCACTTTCTGCGGCGTCGCAGTTGAGGCCTGGTGCAAGTGACACTAAGGCCTTGGAAAGGGCGACGGCTTACGGCAACGTCTTTAGTAAAGGGGAACTGAGCGATCCTAGTGTTTGGAACAGGGCTAACTTCCAGAGCAAGGAACTGGATCAGAGCGTCTTAGAAATCACCTTTGCCTCAAGCAATTCAGGGCCATTCAAGACTATTGTCTTGGCGGACACGAATACGGCGAAATACGTCAAATGCCAATACCCGTATGCCAATTTGCCTATCTTTTTTATGCAAGTCTTGAATCCCCTAATGACCACACAAACTGTCAGTGCCATGGCGGTAGCGAAACGTGAATTGCCGACTTCTTCATGTTTGCCAGTCGTTGTGTGCGCGAACGGTACGACCTCGCCCTATGGTTTGACGAAAGGTCAATGGTTGACTGTAATTTCTGGTCCCGGTCAAAACGTGGGAGGATTCTTTGGCTGGGGCATATTGAGTTCCCCCGGAGGTGCAAATCAGATGAAGGATGCATTGTCTGGAAGTTATCAATGCGATGTAAGCGTGACTGGCCAACAACTTTATGGTAGCGGGCTGATGTCTGGGCTAACAAAAGAATGGAACACCAGATTCGGACTTTATGCATCGGCCACGGATCCCGATTCAGCGCCCCCGGATTTCACCGGATACGCCTACTCGGATGAAGCGGGTGGTAACTGGCCACCTATTCCACCTGCAACTGCAGGTTTCAATGCCTACTCTGGTAACAATTCTCTGTCTCCAACGATCCCGAACTTTGAGACTATCAGCGCTTCTCTTGTCTTGGCAGACAAGCAGTATCAAAACAGTCCCCAACCATCCGACTTCCCACTAAACAAATATCCAAAGCTGCAGCCGCCGGAAGCGCAGAAAGAGAAGGGGCGTTTGTACAGACGAATCACTGCCGCGCCAATTGCCCAATGTCCTGTTGGTAACGGACCGTTTACAAATGTTGTGCAAGATTGGTCTTGCCTTTTAATGTTGAATCCATTTGATGAAAGTGGTCCTCAGACTGCGACCAGGCGAAAGGCGAAGGTTGAATTTCTTGGCCTGGCCAGCGAGGCGAACAGCCCATGTGCCGGCGGGTCATCTGAGGCAGTTGCACCGGTACTTACACAATGAAAACCATCCAAAAATCAGGCAGGCAAAAAGGTGTGGCCGTTATCGAATTGGCGTTTGTGCTGCCGCTCATGCTGATATTGGCCTTTGGCATCACCGAACTCGGGCGTGCGCTTTACCAATACAACAGTTTGGTCAAGGCAACGCGCGGCGCGGTGCGTTACCTGGCTCAGCAGGACCTCGCCAACGTTGATAACGTTGGACTTATTTACCAAACGACCAAGAATATTGCTGTCTACGGTAATGAAACCGGCAGCGGTTCGCCCTTGGTCGCAGGTCTGTCAACTTCAATGGTTTTGGTATGTGACTACATCACATGCAAAGCCACACACCAAGGCGTGCTGACCGGGCAAGGGACGGTAGACCTAGTGACGGTAAAAATCGGCGACTTAGAAAATAACGCTTTCAATTTCAAGTCCATGATGTCCTATGTGGTGAAAGACTTTAAGTTTTCGCCAATTCAGACAACCATGGCGTCACGTTACTACTAGGTGAATCAGTCATGAGCACACCTTCAACTCCAAGACTTTTCAAACCCGCAGCGCAGCGCAGGCAACGGGGTGTCACCATTGTCGAGTTCGCACTGGTGGCCTTGATCTTTTTCACACTTTTGATAGGCATCATGGAGTTTGGTCGCTGGCTTTTCACTCTTAATGCTGCCAGCGAAGCCACACGCTGGGGAGCCCGTGTGGCAGTCGTGTGTGACATAAATGATTCGGCCATCAAAGCAAGAATGCGCGTCATGCTCAGCGGTTTAAAGGACGAACAGATCGACGTCACCTACCCGCTCTCGGACTGTGATACATCGACCTCGGCTTGTATGGTGACTGTGGCACTTAAAGATGTGACCTTCACCCCGTTGATTCCTTTCATGGGCGTGGCCGTGCCGGTTCCGTCTTTTGCGACCACACTGCCTCGTGAATATCTCAACAGTGAGAGCGACGCGAATCCGGCGTGCAATTGATCTTACTTAACTGAAATAGTTCTCATGAACCTCAAAGCCTCCATCATCTGCTCAAACGCCCAAGAGCGCGAGGCGCTGCTCGCCTCGCTGGTGACACCGGCGGGCGTTGAAATCAATGTGCACGTGGGCGATGCCAAGCGCTTGTTGGCGGTCATGCAAAACGACAAGCCCAACCTGGTGCTGCTCGATTTTCCGGTGACTGACAACGGCGGCTTCGAGCAGATTGAGGCGGCCACTTTGCGCGTGCCCGGCGTGATGGTGCTGCTGGTCAGCCCCGACCCTTCCGTTGACTTGCTCAAGCGCGCCATGCAGGCCGGGGTGCGTCATGTCTTGCCGGCCCCCTTGAACAAGAACAGCGTGCTGAGCGCCGTGGACTACCTGCGCGAATCGGAGTCGTTGAGCTCGCGCCTGGCGGCCAACACGGGCGAGCTGCTCGCTTTTCTGAACGCCAAGGGCGGCTCGGGCAGCACGTTTTTGGCCAGCAACCTGGGCTATGCGCTGGCTGCCACCGGCAAAAAGGTGTTGCTGGTCGATCTGAACCTGTTTTTTGGCGATCTGGTGACCAACGTAACTGACCGCAAGGTGGGCTCCAGCATTCTGGACCTGGCCCGCCAAAACGAGTTGCTGGATGCGGCCTTGATGGCGTCCAGCGTGTTGGCTGCGCGTGACAACCTGTATGTGCTGGCCGCGCCGCTGCTGCCCTACCGCATCGACGTGCTCACGCCCGCCGTGCTGCAAAAAATTCTGGAATTGGCGCTGAGCCAGTATGACTTTGTGATCCTGGACGTGGGCCGCACGCTGGACCAAACCAGCATCAAGGCGCTTGACATGGCCAGTCGCATTTACCTGATTTTGCAACTGTCGCTGCCGGCGATCGAAAACGTCAAGCGCATCGAGACCGTGTTCGAGGGTTTGGGCTATGGGCCTGACAAATTGAATGTGGTGGTGAACCGTTATGAAAAAGGCGGCGCCATCAGGCTCGATGAACTGGAGCGGGTCACCAAGACCAAGGTGGCACGCACGGTGCCGGCCAGTTATGAAGCGGTCATGGCGTCGATCAACGAGGGGGTTCCGCTGCCCTTGCTGTCCCCGCGCGATGACGTGACGCATGTTTTGCAGGCGTGGGCCAACGATTTGTCACCGGTGACGCTAAAGCCCAAAAAACACTGGTTGGCGGCGCTGACGGGCAGTTTTTTAACCTGAGATGGCAGCCAGCACATCCGTAAATATCACAAGGGAACCATCATGTACCTTAATACACAAGCAGAAGAGCTCCGGCTGAAGTCATCGCCGACCGAGCCGTCTGGCGGGCGCCCTGCCGCCGCCTACACGCATACCGAATACCACAGCCTCAAGGACAGCCTGCACAACCAGTTGCTGAGCCGGATCGATTTGACGGTGATGGGCGCAATGAAGCCCGACCGGCTGCGCGAGGAGCTCGGCCTGCTGGTGGAGCGGCTGCTGCACGAGACCGGCGTGGCGCTGAACGCGCCGGGGCGCAAGCAACTGGTGCAGGACATTCTGGACGAGATCATGGGTTTGGGGCCACTGGAGGCGCTGCTGGCTGACTCGTCCATCTCCGACATTCTGGTCAATGGCCCGCATCAGGTGTTTGTGGAGCGCAACGGCAAGCTGGAGCGCACCGAGGTCAATTTTTCTGATGACGAACATCTGATGAAGATCATCGACAAGATCGTGTCGCGCGTGGGCCGGCGCATTGATGAGTCGAGCCCGATGGTGGACGCGCGCCTGCCCGACGGCTCGCGCGTTAACGCGATCATCCCGCCGCTGGCGCTGGACGGCCCGCTGCTGTCCATTCGCCGCTTTGCCGTGGTGCCGCTGACCATGCACGACCTGCTGGACAAGCGCACGCTGACGCCGGTGCTCAGCCAACTGTTGGCGGGCATGGTGCGCGCCAAGATGAACATTTTGATTTCGGGCGGCACCGGCACTGGCAAGACCACGTTACTGAACGTGTTGTCGGCCTCGATACCCCACAACGAGCGCATCGTGACGATTGAAGATGCCGCCGAGTTGCAACTGCAGCAGCCGCATGTGGTGCGGCTGGAAACCCGCCCGCCCAACATCGAGGGCAAAGGCGAAGTGAGCCAGCGGGCGCTGGTGCGCAACAGCCTGCGCATGCGCCCGGACCGCATCATCGTGGGCGAGGTGCGTGGCGCCGAAGTGCTGGACATGATGCAGGCCATGAACACCGGCCACGAAGGCTCGATGGCCACGGTGCATGCCAACTCGCCGCGCGACGCGCTCACACGCCTGGAAAACATGGCCGGTTATGGTGGTGTTGCCATGCCACAGCTTGCGATGCGCCAGCAGATCAGCTCGGCCATCATGGCAGTGATCCAGATTGCCCGGCTCAACGACGGGCGCCGCAAGATTGTCAGCCTGCAGGAAATCAACGGCATGGAGGGCGACATCATCACCATGCAGGAGATCTACCACTTCAACCAGACCGGCATTGCAGCGGATGGTTCGGTCAAGGGCCACTTCAGGGCCACCGGCGTGCGGCCCAAGTTCATGGACCGGCTGAAGTCCTACGGCATTGAGGTGTCTGACGAAACCTTTGATCCATCCTTAATTTACGAGTGACATCATGGACTACAGCTTTTCACTGCTATTGATCATCGGCTTTGTGGCGGTGGTGCTGCTGTTCGAGGGCATCTACGCTTACTGGAACGACACCCGCAGCCCGGAGGCGCGCCGGGTGGCCAACCGCTTGCGCGCCATTTCAGCTGGTGGCCACGCCGAGGGTGAGGCCAAACTGTTCAAGGAAAGGGTGCTGAGCCACACCCCGTCCGTGCAGCGCCTGCTGATATTGCTGCCGCGCGTGGGCCAGTTGGATCGTCTGCTGCTGCAGGCGGGCAGCAGCAGCACGGTGTCGCATTTTCTGACCGGGGCTGCCTTGCTGCCACTGGGCGGTTTGGTGGCCGGACTGGTGTTGCATTGGCCCGGGCTGGTCATTGTGCTGGTGGTGCTGGCGCTGGCGCTGCTGCCGATGCTGCGACTGGTGTGGCTACGCAACAAGCGGCTAAACAAGATCGAAGCCCAGTTGCCAGACGCCATGGACCTGATCGGCCGGGCGCTGCGCGCCGGCCATGCGTTTCCGTCGGCGCTGGCCATGGTGGGCGTGGAGGCGCAAGAGCCGATTGCGGCTGAGTTCAAGATCACCTCCGATGAAATCGGCTTTGGCATTTCGGTGGACAACGCGCTCAACAACCTGGCCAGCCGCGTGCCGAGCCCCGACATGCGCTACTTTGTGATGGCGGTGATCATTCAGCGCGAAACCGGTGGTAATTTGTCCGAGTTGCTCGGCAAATTGGCCGAGCTGGTGCGCGAGCGCTTCAAGCTGTTTGCCAAGGTGCGGGTGCTGGCGGCCGAAGGCAAGCTGTCGGCCTGGATTCTGGTGGCACTGCCGTTTTGCGTGGCTGGCGTGGTGCAGCTGTTGAACCCGAAATACATGGCGGTGCTGTTCACCGATGCGATGGGCATCAAGCTGGTGATTGGCGCGCTGGTGCTGATGGTCATCGGCATCTTTGCCATGTGGCGGATTATCGACATCCGGGTCTGAGGGGACCATCATGAACATGCAAATATGGATTCTGGTTCTGATCTTTCTGGCCGTCACGGGACTGGCTTGGGGCGCGACACTGTGGTTCGACCGGGATTCGACCCTGCGCCAGCGCCTCAACCAGCTGATCAGCCCTGAGGGCGGCGGCGAAAAGAGCCTGATCGCGGGCAGTGAATGGCAGGCCAAGGTAATCAAGGCGGTCGGCCCCATGGCCAAGCTGTCCACGCCCAAGGCGGGGTGGGACGAGTCGAGCCTGCGTGTTCGTTTCATGCAGGCCGGGCTGCGCGAGGCGTCCTGGCCGGCCATTTTCTTTGCCACCAAAACCGTGCTGGCGCTGCTGTTGCCAGGCCTGTTTGTGCTGTACCAGGGTGTGAGTTCGATGCAGTTGGCCGTCAACACCACGGTCATGCTGCTGCTGCTGACCGCGGCCATCGGCTACTACCTGCCCAACGGGCTGCTCGCTCACATGATCGATCAACGCAAGCAGGAGCTGGAGGACGCCCTGCCCGATGCGCTGGACATGATGCTGGTCTGCGTGGAGGCCGGGCTGGGGCTGGACGCTGCCATGAACCGTGCCGCCAACGAGATCGGGCTGCGCAGCAAGGCGCTCTCAGACGAACTGAACCTGGTGGCGCTGGAACTGCGCATGGGTGCCAACCGCGAGCAGGCCCTGCGCAATCTGGCCTTGCGCACGGGGGTGGACGACATTGCCTCTTTTGTGGCCATGCTGGTGCAGTCGGACCGCTTTGGCACCAACGTGGCCGATGCGCTGCGCATTGAGGCCGAGACCATGCGCACGCACCGCCGCCTGCGGGCCGAGGAGCGGGCCGCCAAGATTCCGCTCAAGCTGCTGTTTCCGCTGATCTTCTTCATTTTTCCGTCGCTGATGCTGGTGCTCATGGGCCCGGCCATGATCAGCATTTACCGCGTGCTGCTGCCCACCATGAGTGGTGGCTGAGCCAGGTGCATTTGTCAAGGAGTCTGCCATGAAATTCAAACTCAACGCCATTGCGTCCGTGGTCTTGCTGGGCACGCTGTTGGGCTGTGCCCCGCTCAAGCCGGGCGCGACGCTGGCGGGTAGCGCTTTAGCGCCAGCGCGCGGCCAGGCCAGTGCGCTGCCGGTCAAGGTGGCGCCGGCCAGCACCGTGACCCCGCAGACACCCTCAAGTGACGCGTTTTACGCCTTGGCCCTGAGCGCGCATGGCGCAGGGCAAATGGTGCTGGCTGGCCAGTACTATGCGCGCGCCCTGGCGCTTGCACCCAATAATGCGGGTGCGTTCAACGGACTGGCGGTGGTTTTTGCGCAGTCAGACCAAACCGACGAGGCGCTCAGGCTCTTTGCCCGCGCCAGCGCACTGGCACCTGAAGCCGCACACATTCATAACAACGCCGGCTACGCCCTGTTGCGCGCTGGCCGCCTTGACGAAGCCGAAGTCGCTCTGGGCAAGGCGCACCAACTCGACCCCGCCAATGCACAAACGCTGCAAAACCTGGTGCTGCTGGCCACTGCAAAAGCCAATCAACCGCCTGAGACGCTAACGGTGCCATCCGAGGCCGGCACTGGTGATGCGCCGCGCCTGGTGCTGGTGGCACCCAATGTGTTCGAGTTGCAAGCCCCGACGGCCACGGCAACGGCAAGCCAGGCCGCCGAACCGGCTCAGGAACCGACCGCGCCTTTGGGCAGCGTCAGCGCCCCCGGTGCCGACCTGCGCGGCGTGCGCCTGGAGGTGTCCAACGGTGTCGGCATCAGAAGGCTGGCGCGGCGCACGGCAGAGAGGCTGGCAACCGAGGGCGTTTTGACCGCCCGCTTGACCAATGCCCTGCCTTACCAGCAGCGTCAAACCGAGATCCAGTTTGTGCCAGGCCAGTCGCTGGCAGCGCAGATGCTGCAGTCGCGCATGCCAGTGGCAACACAAACCGTGCCCGCAAACCGCTTGAGCGCAGGCGTTCAGTTGCGTCTGGTGCTGGGCCATGACATGGCCGGCAAGGCGATTGCCGCCTGGCTCGATACGCAAGAAACACAGCAGCTGGCGGTTAGCCCGCCAGGTGGCTGGCGCTGGAGTTGACGCGCCCCGGCTCTTCGGTCCGGGCTTCTTCCAGCAGCCACTGGCGAAAGGCCTGCACGGCCGGACGCTGCCCGATGGATTCGGCAACGACCAAATAATAGGCATGGCTCTGAGCCACGGCAATCTCAAAGGGGGCCACCAACCGGCCTTGCGCAATGGCTGTGGCTACCAGCGGCTTGGAGGCCAGCGCCACACCCAAGCCGTCCAATGCCGCCACATAGGCCATGCCGGCGTCACCAAAATGCGGCCCGGCCCGGGTGTCGCCCCCACTCACACCGGCCAGCCGGAACCATTCGTCCCAGCCCGGGCCAATGCGGTCACCCGCGCCATCGTCGTGCAGCAGCACCTGGTGGCGCATGTCGGCCGGCACACGCAACGGCGACTCGCCCGCCAGCAGGGTCGGGCTGCACACCGCGATGTAGTCCGAGCCAAAAATACGGTCCACCTGGTTGCCCGGGTAAATGCCATTGCCAAACCGGATCGCCACCAGCGAGTCCTCCTGGCGCAAATCTGACGGCTCTGCGGCGGCAGTGCCGGCTGCCGGATTGCCGTCGACGGTGCTCAGCGAGCGAATCACGTGCAGGCTCAAAGCCGGTTGCGCCACGGCAAAGCGGCGCAGCCGGGGCACCAGCCAGCGGGTGGCAAACGAAGGGGGCAGCACCACAATCAGGCGGCCTTGGTCAGCCTGAGCATGGGCACTTTCCACTGCGGCGGCAAAGCATTCAAGCCCCTCGCGCACCTTGGGCAGCATGGCCTGGCCTTGGGGCGTGAGCGCCAGCGCGCGCGTGAGGCGCTCAAACAGCGGCAAGTCCAGCGACTCCTCGAGCAGCTTGATCTGGTGGCTCACGGCGGTTGGCGTGACCGACAGCTCAAGCGCCGCCTTTTTAAAGCTGAGGTGACGCGCCGCCGCCTCAAAGGCGCGCAGCGCATTCAAAGGGGGTAAGCGGTAAACCATGGCTGAGCTTTTGTTACGTGTTGGATGAAAATTGATCGTTTGTTGCGTTGCAACATAAAAGCTATCGTAGCACCGTGTCCTCAAGAGGGACACATATTAAGCAAAAGGAAACAACATCATGGATCATAGTTACGCCGACATCGAAGCCCATATCCGCCGCGCACAAGACCTGCGGGCCCAAGCTCTGGCTGACTTTCTTACTTCCGCGTACGCAAAAAGCACGCAGTGGTTCAACGGCCTGATCGAGCACAAGGTGCAGCGGGCGGCGGCGGCGGCCAGGTTGTCGACCAGTCCGGTATTTTGAGCTGAACGGGTTTCGGACACTGACATGAAAACCATTTTCAGCCTGGTCAATTTTGTGATCGGCCTGTTGTCGCTGCTGATCGGGCTTGGCAGTTTCTTTTTCATTGCCCACAACCCGACGGCAGCGGTTACCGGCGCGGTGACCGTGGCGGTCGGAGCCACCCTTATTTTTCTGGCCACGTCGGCCATGTTCAGCGGCACCAAGGGCTAACCCTTTAGCCCCACCACGGGGAAACCCTCGTGCATTCAGGGAGATGGCTGTGATACAAATATCGCTTCATTCTTATGCCCTGATGACATGGACCTCAACGCCCTTCTAGCACTCCAAAACCAGGTGTTGTGGGCCGCCTTTGCGGTGTCCTTCGGGTTTGGTGCCATCGCCCAGCGCACCAACTTCTGCACCATGGGTGCCATCAGCGACATTTACAACATGGGCAGTTGGACCCGCATGCGCATGTGGGGCATGGCAGTGGGTGTGGCCATGATCGGGTTCTACCTGATGGCATGGCTGGGCCTGATCAATCCCGCGCAAACCATTTATGCCTCGGGGCAGGTGCTCTGGCTGTCAGCACTGGTGGGCGGTGCCTTGTTCGGGCTGGGCATGGTGCTGGCCTCGGGCTGCGGCAGCAAGACGCTGGTACGCATCGGCGAAGGCAACCTGAAGTCGCTGGTGGTGTTCTTGGTGATGGGCCTGGCCGCCTTCGCCACCATGCGCGGCATGACCGCCTTGCTGCGCAGCAACACCGTCGACCGGGTGTCTTTTGACATCAGCTCGGGCAACGCCGTGCCAGTCTGGCTTTCCGCCATGCTTGGCCTCAATGTCGGCAATACCGGCCTGGTGCTGGCGCTGCTGGTGGGTGGTGGCCTGGTTATCTGGGCGCTTTGGGATGCCGAATTCAGAAGCTCGGGCAACAACTTGTTGGCCGGGCTGGGCATTGGGGCGGTGATCGCGGCCATGTGGTGGGTTATTGGCCACCTGGGCTACGTCGCGGAGCATCCGGAAACGCTGGAGCCGGTCTATCTGGGTACTGCCGGCGGCGCCCTGCAGGCGCTCAGCTTTACCTCGCCCATGGCGCGCACGCTTGAATGGGTCATCTTTTTTGACCCTACCAAGGTCCTGTCGCTGGGCGTGGTCTCGGTCTTTGGCGTGGTGCTGGGGGCACTGGCCTACGCGCTGTACAAGCGCAGTTTTCATTGGGAGGGTTTTCGCGGCACCCAGGACACCGCCCTGCACATGATTGGCGCGGCCTGCATGGGCATTGGTGGCGTCACCGCCGGCGGCTGCACCGTGGGCCAGGGCTTGTCGGGCCTGTCGACCCTGAGCGTGACCAGCATGATCGCGGTGATGGGCATCGTGCTGGGCGCAGTGGCCGGCCTGCGCCTGCAGATGTGGCTGCTCATGCGCGAGTGAGTCTCCAAGCGCCTCACCATTCCGTTCAAAAATCAACGACACCCCAGGAAATCACATGCAAATTGACAAAGAGCTGGACGCCCGCGGCCTGAACTGCCCCCTGCCCCTGATGAAAACAAAAAAAACCTTGACCGATATGCAACCCGGGCAAGTGCTGCGTGTGGTCGCCACCGACTCAGGCTCGGTGCACGACATGCTGGCCTTTACCAAAAAAGCCGGCCATGAGATGCTGGAGCAGCAAAACGTCGGCAAGGACTACATCCACGTGATTCGCCGCGGCTAGGAGCTTGGTCGGCAGAGCGTTCTGCTGCGTGTCCCCCGCCCTGCGGGCTCCTCCTTTACCTGCGCAGAACACTCTGCCGCCCAAGCTCCTGAAACCTTGCGGGTCCGAGCACACCGGTCACAGCGCGGTGTTGTCCACCTCGTAGGGCCAGTCCTTGATGCCGCCGGTCAGCGACAGGGCGCGAATGCCGCGTTCGCGCAGCAAAAAAGCCGCCGCCTTGCTGCGCCGGCCACTGCGGCAATAAACAATGTACGTCGCCTCCGGGTCGATCTTGAAAACGCCTTGCTGGCGAATCGTGCTCAAGGGCACCCATTGCGCCCCGGGAATGCGGCTTTCTTCAAACTCCATGTCGTAGCGACAGTCAATCAGCTTGACACTGCCCTGGCTGAGCAGCGCATGGGCTTGTTCAGCATTCACTTCTTCGACCATATTGGGTTTGAGCAGCTCGTCGAAGTCGTTCTTGCTCAGCACCAGCAGGCGCCCGGGCGTGTTCATTTTGACGGTGGCACTGCGGCTGCCCCCCAGCAACAGCGCCTCTTCGCCAAAGGCATCAGAATCGCTCAGCACGGCCACCCTGGCGGTTTCGTCGGTCATGGGGTCGGTGGCCCAGACCTCGGCTTCGCCCGACAAAATGATGAAGTAGCTGTCGCCCGGCTCGTCCTGGGTGACGATGGTCTCGCCCGCCACCACCGGTCGCTCCACCATGCGCGCAAAGGCCTGCTGCACGTTCTCGACCGGCACCTTGTGGAACACTTTCAGGTTGCGCGCCAGGGTGGCGTTGCCGTCGAGTTCGCTCCAGCCGAGCAGCTCGTCAAGCGCGTCACCATCGATCGACAGGTAGTCCGAATCGGTAAACGCCTGCACTCGGATATGGCTGCCCGCCGCGCTCAGCAGCGCAAAACCCGGTCCGCTGGCAGCCACGCCCACGCGCCAGGCAAAGGTGCTCTGGCTGCCATCGGCCTCGGTCCAGCTGCGTCGGGCCTCAAGCTCACCCGAAAGCAGCACCAGGTGGTTTGTGAGCCCCTGTGCGCTGTCTGTCAGGCAGCTTCCTGCAGCGGCCTGGCGCCGCGGGCTTTGCGTCAGCAGCGCCAGCAGCTGCTCCCTGGGCAATCGGGAAAACAGTGTGGTGGCACCCAGGCGCCGGACCAGCTCGGTTAGTTCCATGTCAATCTCCGCAATCGTTTTTATAGGGCGAGTGATTATTATCAATCAGCCAACGCTGATGGATGCCTAGACTTTGTCCGTCGTAGCTGTTTTCAGGCTGTTTGGATACATGCCCCGCAGGTTGCGGCAAAGGTATTTTTGGTTTCATTGTTTGACTTTGAAGATGGAGGGCAGTATGAAAAAGACACTCATGCCAGCGGTGTTGGCAGTTGCCATCGGCCTCACATTCGGCACCGCCACGATGGCGGCAGGCCAGGGCGGCCCGGACGGCAGCGCAGGCGGCAAGGGCGGCGGCGCCATGATGCAGAACATGGAAATGGTTCAAACCCAGGCCCAGGTGCGCGCCCAGGTCAAGAGCCAGGACCAGCTGCTGACCCGAACCCGTACCCAGCTGAAAACCCAGGAGCAGTTGCTCACCCAGACCCGCGAACAGATCCGGACCCAGAACCAGTTGCTGACCGATATCCGGGACCAGCTCAGGAACCAGGAGCAACTGCGCACACAAACGCGTGAACAGTTGCAGACCCAGGAGCAGCTTCATCTGCAAACCCTGGAACAGCTGCAGACGCAAGAGCAGCTGATGCTGAAAACACAGGAGCAATTGAAGCAACAGGAGCAGATCCAGCTCCGTACCAGAGAGCAGTTGAACCTCAAGTAAGACGGCTCGACGCCAGGGGCAACTCAATCCAGGCGGCAAGCCCGCCGCCTTCACGCGCTTCGAGTCTGACCGCCCAGCCATTCGCATGGGCGAGTTGTTGCACGATGGCCAGCCCCAGGCCAAAGCCACCGGTGGCGGGGTTGCGCGAGCCTTCAAGGCGATGAAATGGCCGGAACACCGCCTCAAGCTGGTCGGGCGGAATGCCCGGCCCCCGGTCCAGCACACCCAGGCGCACGCGCCCGGGCGCACCTGGCTTGTGCGGCGGCATAGCCTGCGCCATCAGCGTGATCGGGCCGGGCGCATAACGCAGCGCATTGCCCAGCAGGTTGTCGACAACCCGTGCCAGCATGCCCGGTGGTGCGTGCACCCGCAGCGCCCCGGCGCAATCGACTGCCAGCCGGGCATGGGCGGCATCGGCCGCGGGCTCGTGCATCCGGGCGCGCCCCTGCAGCCAGGCGCAGAGCGCAAAGTCTTGCGCCGCCTCATGCTTGAGACCGCGGGCAATCTCAAGCAGTTGCCCGATCAACTGGTTCATCTCGTCAATGTCGTGCTCGAGCCGCATCAGCAATTTGGGATCGGGCTTGAGCGAGAGCAGCTCCAGCGCGAGGCGCATGCGCGTCAGGGGGGTGCGCAGATCGTGGGAAATGCCGGCAAACAAAGTGGTGCGGGCGTCGCTGAGCTCGCGCACCTGCAGCGCCATGTGGTTGAAATGGTGGGCCAGTTCGGCCAACTCGCGCGGCCCGGTTTCCGGCAACAAGGCCGGGCTGGCGCCGCGCGCCAGGTGCGCTGCTGCAAGTTCCAGGCGCGCAATTGGCTGGGCAATGCGGCTGGCCAGCCACCAGGCGATCAGCGGCACCAGCAGCGTGCCCACCAGAAGCGCCACCGTGAGCGCACCGAGCGGATTTGCCTGCATGCGGCTCGTGGCAAAGCCGACGCCCATGGAACGGCCCGCGGTCGGCACGGCCAGCCAAAGCCAGTCGCTGCCATCGGCCGCCAGCTCGGGCTGAAAAAACACCTCCTGGCCCAGCCGCCGCTCAAAGGCACGCTCCAGAAAATACAGGTACAGGCCATGGCGCAAGCCGGTGTCTGGCGCGCTCGCCATGTCGGGGCGCAAGGCCATCTGGTAGCTGAGCAGCAGCTCTTCCTCGAACACCGGGCGCGTTTGCGGCGGCAGCTCGGTCCAGGTCTGCGCCGACAGCACCATGAGTCCGGCCAGATCGTCGGCGGCGCGCTCAGACAGCGGCAAAAAGACAAACACCAGCGCTGACACCACCGTCACGGTTTCAACCGCAATGAACAGCGCGGCCAACCAGAGCGTGTACAGGCGGGTCAGGCCGTGCCGTCTGACGGCCGCCGGCCTCATGGGGACTCGCCCTGCGGGTTGAACAGATAGCCCTCGCCACGCACCGTTCGGATATAGGCGGGGTGCGCCGGGTCCGGTTCGATCTTGCGACGCAGGCGCGTGACCCGCACATCGATGCTGCGGTCAAAGGCATCGCGCTCGTAGCCCTTGAGCCAATCCACAATGCTGTCGCGCGAAAGCACGCGGTTGGGGTGTTCGGCAAAGATACGCAATAGCGCAAACTCTCCGCTGGAGACCGGTACTTCAGCCCCCTCGCGCAGCAGCCGCCAGGCGTTGGTGTCGAGCGTGAACGGGCCAAAACTGTGCAGGTGCGCTGGCGCCTCAGGCTCCGCAGCGGCAACCACGGTACCAACCGGCTCACCGGCGCGCGTGCGCCGCAGCAGGGCGCGCAGGCGCGCCAGCAGCTCACGTGGGCTGAATGGTTTGGACAGGTAGTCGTCAGCGCCCACCTCGAGCCCCACCACACGGTCGATTTCCTCGCCGCGCGCCGACAGCATGAGGATCGGGATGTCTGAGGTTTTGCGCAGTCCGCGCGCCAGGCTCAGGCCGTCTTCGCCGGGCATCATCAGGTCGAGCACGATCGCATCGGGAACAGCAACGGCAAGCCGCTCGTGCATTTCGACACCATCCCCGGCGGTATCCACCACGAAGCCGCTGGCCGCCAGGTAGTCGGTCAGCAGCGTGCGCAACGCGGGGTCGTCATCGACCACCAGAATCCGGGCAGATGCAGGATGGCTCATGGTTTTAGTCTAGCGATGACCGGAGCAAACCGAAACCATGTAACACGATGAAACGTGATGAAACGCAAGCTTACGCGCTGGACATTCGCAGGCAACGCACAGCCCGCAAGATACAGCCCATGAACACACCAAGCCTCCCCCTGAAACTGCTGACCGCGCTGCTGCTGTGTGCCGGCGCAGCGCAGGCCGCCGAGCCGCAGGCAGCGCCGTCCAGGCGCCCGCTTGATTTGTCCGTGCCCCGCGATGCCAAGGCTTTGCCCGTCTGGCGCAAACCCTACGGCAGCGGCTACGAGTCGCGCGGCCTGAGTCAACACACCGACACCGCCGTTGACGCGACGCCCGCGCCGTCGGACCCGGCGGCCGGCAACAGCCAGGGCGGTGGCGCAGGCGGTGGCGGTTCGGGGGCAGGTGGTGGCGCAGGTGGTGCAGGTGGATCAGGCGGTCGCGGTCGTTGACCACCTGATGCGAACAGTTTTTTTAACCCGTAATGCATAGGAGTTCAACATGAAAAAGACCCATATCAATTCAAGTGCGCTGACGCTGGCGCTGGCATCCGCCGTGTCGATGGCGGGCGCCATCGCGACTTTTCCGGCGCAGGCACAGGATGCGGCACCGTACGCCCTCGAGTACCGCCTGCAGGAGCGCACGCAGCTGCGCATTCATGAGCCCGACCAGGCCAGTGATGCCTTGCGGCTGCAACAACGCGAGCAAATCCGCGAGCGGGTGCGCGTGCAGACCAACAGACCCTCTGATCAGGCAGCCATGTGGCGTCGGGGTCCAGGTCTCGGACCGGATGCCGGGCCCGGGGCCTTTGCGGGTTCTGGTTACGGTGCCGGAGGCTCTGGCGGCGCAGGCGGCCGCGGCCGATGAAAAAGATGTGGACACGGCGCCACGGCCATTTTTAACAAGCGGTGCCTGCGCAGCGCAAACCAGGAAAATTCATGCAGAGAAAGCAATTTTTACGTTACGTGGGCGCGGCGTTCGGTGCCACAGCCCTGACACCGGTCCTGACGGCCTGTGGCGGCGGTGGTGATGATCTGGCCGCAGCGTCTGCCACGCTGGGCACGGCAACGGCTGCGGCCGAAGCCGCCACAACAACCGCCAGCCTGTCCCCCGAGGAAATCGCTGCGCTGAAGTTCATGCGCGAAGAAGAAAAACTGGCGCATGACGTCTATGCGGCGCTGTACAGCCTGTGGGGCGCCAATATTTTTTACCAGATTTCCCTGAGTGAAACCACGCACACCGAGGCCATTCTGGCGCTGCTGATCAAGTACGGCATTGACGACCCGGCGGCCACGACCGCGCCGGGTGAGTTTGAAGACCACGAACTGCAAGCCTTTTACAACACACTCATGGTCATGGGCCGGGTGAACCTGATCGAAGGACTCAAGGTGGGCGCGCTGATCGAGGAAACCGACATCCAGGACATCAACGAAAAACTGGCCATTACCGACGAGGCCGACATCGTGCGGGTGTACACCAGCCTGCTGTGCGGCTCGGGCAACCACTTGCGCGCCTTCAACGAGAAGTTGCTGGAACAAGGCATCACCTATGCGCCCCAAGTGATCAGCCAGGCCGAGTGGGATGCCATTGCCAGCGCGCCGGCCGAGACCTGCGGCGGCTAACCAAGCGCGCGAAAGGAGGTAGTGCCTTACAGGAAAAAACCAACCTCGGAATTGAGAGTTATCAATTCCTTTGCATGTCATCTTCCTAAACTGAATTCGCTTTTCATTGGTACTTCAGCATACACGCATAAATCCATGTGTCGGCTGAAACCGGACCAGACCATTGACGCTTGCATCGCCTTCTTGAAGCAAGCACAGGGCAGATTTTGAAGCGTTTTTAACTAAGGAGTTGACATGAAAACAAAACGCAAATCCACGGTCCTTGCGGCCGTGATGGCGGTCGGCGTGGTTGCGGTGACCGCTTATGCCATGGTGGGGGAGCAGATCAGCAAGAGCTTGACGAACACCATCAATCTCGATACCGCGTGGACCGAGCCGCCAGTAGCCGAACATGCCTACGTGAAGTACCTGCGCTACTACGTGCCGGCACAGACGGCAGCAGGCCTGACCACCACCGTCAAATACCAAGCCTACACAGAGGACACTTCTGAGGGAGCAATCCTGAAAGAACGTACTGTCGCCAAGCCGGCGATCAGTGCCTTCATGTATGGCCCAGCCTACGTGCCGGAGGGCTCCGGCGGCTTTATCGGTCACGGCCGACGCGACATTTACGCCGCCTTGAGCCTGGACGACGGCACCACCTGGAAGCAATACAACCTGTCGGATTCGGCGGGGCTGAGCTCCTTTGATATCAAAAAAGCGATCACGGATCCGGGCGACCCGACCAAGACCACCACGGCGTACCCCGGCGACGCGGTCAACGTGACCATAGGTGTGGCCGGCAACAAGGTCGTGGTGGCCTGGCCCAGCCGCTATTGCTCCACCGGCAATGCTGCTTATGCCCTGTCGAGTGACAGCGCAGAACCCGGGGTTCTTGACGCTGTGGCCACCAAGCTCGGTGTCGATACCACCAAGGATCTGTACCTGACCGATGTGTTCGGTGTGGCGGGTTCGCAGGGCAGCGTGGATTACGCTGCCGACCAAAAGGAGCCTGTTACCTCGGTGGGCGAAGTGCCCTACAACTGCCTGTGGAGCGCCCGTGGTGTCATGGTGGCTGGGGACGACCCGCGCACCACTGGCGTCACCGAGGCTAACCACATCGTCTGGTTCAAGGCCGAGCGCCTGACCTCAGGCGTGCGTGACGTCAACCGCGTGGAGGTGGACTTCGTCAAGGACGCCGGTGCGGTCATCGTCTGGCAGGAAGACCCAGACGGTCTGCGTCCCGGCTCGGGAGAAGGCCCGGGTGAAGGCTGGAGTGGTGCCACTGCCGGCAGCAAGACCGACATCTGGTACTCGTTCCTGCCTTACAGCGAATTCGAAGTCGTGTCCAACCCGAGCAATGCGGCTGAGTACATGACACTGGCCGAGTACTGGCCCGCCAATACTCAGAAGCCCCAGCACTTCGTGCCCTTTGCAGTACCCATGCGCCTGACCAACAACGACGGCTGCACCGGAGCGACCCCAAGCCTGTTCTGCACGGCAGATGCGACGACCTTTGGCCTGAAGAATCAGTGCGCCAGCACCATTTCCCTGGTCAAGGGCAACCAGAACACCGAGAAAACGGTGTGTGTCAGCGCGACCGGCCTTCCCGGCCTGGGCAACACCGCCGCTGTGCGTCCGCGCGTGGCGCTGCGGCCCAAGCTCGATAACAAGGGAAACACCATCGGCGCCTGGGTGGTCCTGGTCAACGAGGAAGACAAGGGCTTGGGTAACTTCGCTGTCGAGCTTACCAATCCGTCCGTCATCTCCACCTGCGACCCGGATGCGTCTCAGACCGACGAGTGCGTGAAGTTCGACGACGGCAAGAACATCTGGTACCACTCGTTCGACATGGGCAAGCCCGCCACATCAGGGGACAGCTCGCCTACCGGCCTGGTGGCGAATCTGGTGAGCCAGGGCAACATGGTCAACCAGCCTGAAATCGACTGGCGCACAGGTGAAACCTTCGTGCCGATTAACACCGCCGACATGTGGGACTTTGGTGCCCACAACTTCGACATCTACCGCACCGAAATCGCCCGCCGTGGCAGCCTGATGGTGCAGTCGCCGCTGAACGTGGACGAGGGCAAAAGCAAGCTCATGGCCATGCTGCTGTTCAAGCAAGGGCTGGTGAACCAGGGGGGTCCGGCCGACATCATGGCGCGACGCATCGTCGATGACAAAAAAGCGACAAACCCTTACGACTTCTCGAATTTGGAGTGCAGCGACTGGGAATACAAGGACGGCAGCAACCCGTACTATCCGAAAGGGATTTGTATGGTGCCGGCCATCAACCTGTCGGGTACCACGCCGCAGACCTGTGAGGTCAACGGCGACTCTGACGGCACCTGCCCGACCATCGACAGCGCCGGCATCGCCAGCACCGACCCGGCGGACCAGACCTTGTTCGACAAGATGACCACCTGGTTCCAGTGCCCCGGCTCGCCGCTGTGCGGCACCACCGCAACGAGCACCGCGCTGGGCAGCAACCTGAACGACCAGTCCTGGTATAACCCGCTGGACGTGGCCAAGGGCCACCGCGGCTACCTGTGGGGTGACATGGCGGTGGTGATGTATGCCTGGTCGCCGAACTGGAAGCTCAACGCCAAGGGCAAGGACCGCTATGAGCTGTACATCCGCCGCTCGTTCGACGGCGGCAAGAACTGGACCACCACCCCGGCCAAATGGGGCGGCAATGGCACGACGACCTGGGAAACCATGCGTGACGGTGACACTTCGGCAGACCAGAGCGTGGTCGAAACCGTGTACGCCGCCGGCGCGGTGGAACAGGCGCGCAACGTGTCTCAGTTGAAGTCCAGGGAGTTGTTGACCCCCACCAACAAGTACACCATTCTGGATCCGCGCTACGCGCCCGACCCGCCCACCATGCCGACCATCGAGGGTGAAGGCACCGACCCGGACTCTGATGTGTTCAACCCCTCGCGCTTCATGGTCGTTTTTGAGGCGGGCGACAACACCACCGTGGCGGCAGGCGGTGAAGCCGAGCCTCTGGACCTGTGGTACGGCCGCGCAGTCAACTTTGGCGACCACTACCAGGTGACGAGCGCGGAAAGCACCCTGTTGGCGTCAAGCGGCTGGAACAACGAGTTCGCGCGACTGACCACCGGCAGCGGTGTGGCCGCAGAAGAGGCCAGCCTGGCCATGACGCCGGCCGGTGACACCCTGTATTCGGTGTGGGCCCAGGCGGCCGATGGCGTGCATGAGGCCAGGTTTGCCCGGGTCTGGTACGACGACATCAACTTCAAAACCAAGACGCCGGCGTTCACTTATGACGAACCGAAGGAGAAAGCCGCCGCCGCTGGCTGCTCGGCCGCCACGGCTGAGCGCCCGGTCGACCCGATGCTGCCGCTGCTGGCTGCACTGGGCCTGGTTGGCCTGGGCCTGCGCCGCAGCCGTCGCAGCTAAAAGCGCACACCTCGGGGCGGTCACCCTCAACCCCGAACGTGACTCCGTCATTGCTCAGCACGTTTCGGAAAAGCTTATTCAGCCGTTGGCTGCGTAAATTAGGCGACAACTACCTTGACGCGCGCCGGCACATTCCTCCTTAAAAAATGAGAGTTATCAACTCTCGCGAGTGTCATTTTCCTAAACTTAAAAAACATTAAATAGAAATTTTTAATGTGCGTTTTCAATATGTTTTTTAAGGAGAATGAAAATGAAAACCGAACTAAAGTGGCCGAAAAAATCACTTATGTCCTTGGCTGTTGCATTGGCTCTTGTTCCCATCGGATTTTATGGATGCGGTAGTGGCGATGACTTGGCTGCGCCGACTTTACCGAATTTTGCCCAAGTTACCGAAGCCAGCGTGCAAGAGGCTGCGTTGTGGATAGCTGAATCGATTCCAGGCTGCACGATTTATACGGGTGACACTCTTGCTGCATCGGCTGTGGCTTCTGAGAGTGTCATAACCACTACCAGCGTACTTACGCAAATTCTTGCAGCCGTGAGCGACGCCAGAAATGCGAGCACTGCGGTCATTACGCCGTTGGCGGTGCAACAATTTGTCGGCGACTGCGGCGGCACCCTGGATGTCACGGATGTCCATGCAGACGGGGTGACCACTTACACCGCTGTGTTTACCGACTTCTGCTCGCTCGACAGCACGGTGGACCCGCCTGAGCAAAGCGTGGTGGATGGAACTGTCATTTTGAAAGATATTGGTACGCCAAGCCCAGATGGGCCGATCATCACCTCGTCTGAAGTCAGTACGACTGGGTTGACTCTGATTTCAGACAATGAGTCCAAGCTATTGTCATTAGACAAGGCAACAGTGACCTTTGGTGTGCCCGCTGCATGGGATCCCGGTGTGCCCACGGAGAGCAACCCCGACAAATTGAACATAAGCAAAGCCACAGTCGTTTTCCTGACTGAGACCAAGACATACACCCTAAGCGGTGTTAATGCCACGACTTATGAAGAGACCAATGAGGATACTGTGCTCAACATCACGAGCGGCGTTTATACAACAAACAGCCACGGTTCCGTCAATGTGGCAACAGGGCAACCTATCGTCGCGAATGTAGACGGCAGTTGGGTTTCCGGATCGCTCAGTTTGACAGGTGCGGACAATAGTACAGTTGTGATTACCCCCACACCGACGCTAGGAGATGCGGTTGTCAATGTCGCCTTGAACGGCCAACCCGTGCCGGCGGCCAGCCTTCAGTGCCTGGGTGCGACCGATATGATCGGCCTGTGAGCGAGCGAGGCAGTATGTCTGCACCGCGTGCCAAACAAGCGCTGTTCTTAATGCTTGGTTTGGCCGCTGTGCTGGCATGGATCGGGGTGAGGGGGGCCGCCAAGGAGGCCACACCGGCGCCGATTGCATTCGCCGTCATCAGCGACCCGCATCTTTACGACACACGCCTTGGCATCTCGGGGCATGCCTTTGAGGCAACTGTGGCGCAGGACGTCAAAATGGTCGCCCAAAGCGGCGTGTTGCTGGCACGCGCCCTTGAACTGGTAGCGGCGCAAAAACCCAAACCCTCGTTTCTCTTGATCGCGGGCGACCTTACCCATGAGGGCGAGGCATCCAGCCATCGACTGATGGCATCCTATCTCGCAGGTTTGCGGGCCCAAGGCATCCAGCCTTATGTGATACCAGGCAACCATGACATCAACAACCCAGCCGCATCAGCTTACGACCAACAAGGCGCACACCCGGTACAAGGTATCAGTGCAGAAGAATTTGCCGACATTTACGCGCCCTTTGGCTACCAACAAGCCATCGCCCGCGACCCTCACTCGCTGAGTTACATCGCCGAACCAGTGCCGGGCTACTGGCTTTTCGCCCTTGACAGCTGCCGCTACAGCGAGGGCAACATGCTGCGCATCGATGCCGGACGACTCCGGCCCGAAAGCCTGAAATGGCTTCTGGGCAAGCTCGATGAGGCACGCGAGCTTGGCAAACAGCCGCTTGGCATGATGCACCACGGTGTGCTGGAGCACAGCCTGGGACAGGCGCAAAATTTTCCGGATTTTGTTCTGAAAGATGGGGACAGCGTCGGCCAGAGTTTGGCCGAGTCTGGCTTGCAACTGATGTTCACCGGACACACCCATAACCAGAACATCACGCGTAAGGCTTGGCATGAAAATCCAGCCTTGCTTGATGTGCAAACGGGTTCGCTGGTGACCTTCCCGAATCCGCTTCGGTTTGTTGCCATCGACCCAGCCCGCGCCACGCTGGCCATACATACCCAGCGCATATTGAGTCTGCCTGGCAACACCAAAACTGAACACTTGAATTTTTCTGCGGCTTCGCACGCGTTCACGGCCGCACTGCAGAGCGGGATCGTGGCGCGCGAGATGCACCAAAGGTCAACGCTGCCACCCTCCAGGCACGCGGATTTGACCGCGCAAATCGTGAGCGCAGCCATGGCCAGTTATGCCGGCGATGAGCGGCCCACATTGGGCCAATTCAATGCGGCGCTAAAGCTCAGAAACAGTAATCACCATGACGAAACCGCGATCGGAAATCTGATGATTTCCCTATGGCATGACCTCCCCCCCAATGACAACAATGTCGAACTGAGACTGGACAGTCTGGATGCATCCGTAAACAAACTGCAACCATCCCCCTTGCAACGGCAGGCGGCTCGATGAGGCAGTGCATGCTCTTAACTTCTAACCAGCATGCAATCTTGAAGGAACTGTCGTGACTTTTTTGCGTAACCTGCTACGCGCCAAAGTGCGGAATGCATTAACGCTGTTTGGTATCGCCACCGGCACCGCCATTTTCGTCACTATTGCCAGCCTCACCTTCGATATGAACAGCCAGATCGATCAGATCATCTCGGCCTACAACACCGAAGTTATGATCAAAAGTCGGGGTGCGTTGACACCATACGGCTCGAAGATTTCCCACGCCAGCTGGCAGGAGGTGCAGGCAGTGGTGGATCATAAGGTGATCCCGATGATCATGGGCGTGGGCCGCCATAACGACAAGACCAAGATGCTCGTGATCGGAGTGCCGCCCATGATGGCAACCATGCTGCCGATTGTGTCCGGCAACCATTATCAGGCAGGGCAGCAGGCCATCACGGCTGGCGTTCTGGGGGCGACCCTGCTTGGCCTCAAGGTGGGCGAGAGTACACGTCTGGCAGGGCGCGAATACACGGTTGCAGGCCTTTACCGCACCGGAAGCAAGTATATCGACAGCGGCATCGTTACCGATCTCGATGGGGCCCGGGACATCCTCAGCCATAGTCCTAAGCAGCACGATTTCAATCTGCTCATGGTACAGACTGGTAGCACGGAGGCGACGGCCAGGGTGATTGAGATCGTGCGCAAGCATTTCCCACTTTTGCGCGCGCAGGGTACGCTGGAGTTTTCCGGCACCTTGCAGATACTTAGGACCATGGGGATCACGTCATGGAGCGTGGCCCTCATTTCCCTGCTAGGTGCCGCCATCGTGATTGCCAATACCTTCATCATGACCGTCGCCGAGCGGACCCGGGAACTGGGCATCTTAATGTCGATCGGCTGGTCGCCCTGGCTAGTTCTTAGGATGCTCTTCGCCGAGAGCCTGATGTTGAGCATGATCGGCGCGGCGCTGGGTAATCTGATGGCCTATCTGATCGTGCTGGCCCTAGCCGATATTCAATCGCAAGGACCGGGTTGGAGTCTGCCCGATCATCTGTCGGCAGCGGTGATGGCCATTTCCTTCGTTGTCGCACTGGCGTTCGCGGTGATCGCGCTTTTGTGGCCCGCCGCAGTGGTATTCAGGCTGCAACCAGCGCGAGCGATGCGTCATGAGTGAACCACTACTGGTCATCGACCGGGTCCGCAAGAGCTATGCGAGCGGCACCCTGCCGGCACTGCTTGGAGTCTCGTTCGAAGTCGCCGCTGGCGAGGTGACTGCCATCATGGGGGCGACTGGTTGCGGCAAGGGCACATTGTTGACCCTGATCGGCCATCCCACCGAGCGAGATATCTCGGTCGCCGGGAAGCGATTGGACGAGATCGCATCGCCCTATGCCTACAGGGCCGAGACGGTAGGATTCGAGTTTCAGAACCACCACCTCTTGCCAGCTGGCATGGGAGATCGTCGAACTCGGCGTTGTCTTCCTGGCCGAAGTAGCCCGCACCGGAGATCGAGTTCTATCAGAGCTTCGCCTAACGGGTGCGGGCAGGTTCATAAACAAGACTATCCGCTGCTCGTCAGGGAGTTTCCTGAGAATCGTGACGCATGCCGGCCCGAAATCGGCGATTGACTGTAGTGGCTTGCGCCGGTAATATTTAAATAATGCTATGAATTTCCTATCCGTTATCCTTAAAAATTTAACGAGTCGCTTCGACAACAAACCGTTGGATTTGCGATCTCCAGAATTACAGCCCAGTCCGCCAAGTATCAGGATGCCCATGACCCTGCTCAGCACTTACCGCAAGTTTGGAGAAAGAATCATGGACCTCATCAGGCTTGACCTGCAGGTCCATTTTTTTTGGGGACTGTTCCTGACTCTGGGCGGTATCTACTGGCTGCCCCTGCTCGCCGCCGGTGCCGTGGTTACTGCGGTCAAAGAGGCCCTAGACCTCTGGAGCAAAGGCCACTGGAGTTGGGGAGATTTCTGGTGGGGCATGGCCGGATCAGCGCTGGGCCTGCTCTTTGTAATAAACCAGGGAAGCTGAGCCCCTAAATGACTCTCTCCAGATTGGCCCTCTGTTGCCATAAACGAGCCGACTCCTTAACGACAGGCGGCTCAGTGAGGCAACGATGGTTAATTAAACCAGACCAACTTGTGACACTGAAGAGTCTGATGTGATTTTCTTACGTAACCTGATGCGCACCAAAGTGCGCAGCCTGTTAACCCTGCTAGGCGTCACGGTGGGCATCGCGGTATTTGTAAGCGTTGCGTCGCTCACGATCCATATTCAGGAGCAATTTGCTTATACGACAGCAGCTTACAACACCGAAGTGATGATAGGTAGTCGCAATGCCCTCACTCCGCTGAGTTCCAAAATTACAGCCCAGCAACTCGTTGCGCTGGAATCCAGGCTCCAGCGAACCGCCTCGCCCATCGTCATCGGACTTGTGCCGGTGAGTGCAGACCAAAGGGTTCCCATTCTCGGAATAGCCGAGCAAAGTTTTTCCATGTTCCAAGTGGTCGGCGGCATGGCGCTGCGACCAGACAAGCCAGAGCTATTGATTGGGGTGTTGTGCGCTGAGCTCACTCAATTGGGTGTTGGCGACAGCCTTGTGCTGGGCGATGTTGAATATGCCGTGGTCGGCCTGTTTCGCAGTGGTAGCCGGTACTATGATCGTGGAATCATTACCGGTCTGAATCAGGCCCGGCAAATTCTCGGGCGTGCGAGTGCGCAGGATTACTACAACATGGCAATAGTGCAAACTGGCAACAATGTCGTCACGAACAGGGTCGTCGAACTTGTGCGCCAGCATTTTCCAGGGCTTCGCGCACAGCCGACCGTGGAATTCTCCGGCAAAATTCGCACCATGCGCACGATGGAAATCTCATCCTGGAGCATTGCTTTGATCGCATTGCTGGGAGCAGCCATTGTGGTTGCCAACACCCTGGTCATGGTCGTTTCTGAACGGACCCGCGAACTGGGCGTGCTTCTCTCTATCGGCTGGTCGCCCTGGTTGGTAGTTCGCATGCTCTTCGCAGAAATCATGGTGTTGTGTCTCGTCGGAACGCTGCTGGGGAATGTGGCCGCTCAGGCCCTGCTCACTCTCATCGTCTACGTCAACTCCCCTGGAGCCGTCTGGAGTCTGCCGAAGGCCATCGCCCCCCTGGCTGCGCTGGCTTCTGGCGGGGCGGCCCTGGCGATTGCCATACTCGCCATGCTGTGGCCCGCCAACGTGGTCTACCGGCTTAAACCCGCTCAAGCCTTGCGCCATGACTGATGCATTGTTGCTCGCACAGAATGTATGCAAGACCTACGACAACGGGCGCGTATTGGCCTTGAATGGGGTTTCTCTCACCCTGATGGCCGGAGAGAGTATTGCGGTGATGGGTCCGTCCGGCTGCGGCAAAAGCACCCTGCTCTCTCTGATCGGCTTGCTTGATGATCCGACATCGGGCCGGATTGTTGTTGCCGGTCAGGATCTGGCTCAAATCAAGAACCCTTATGCCTACAGGGCGCGCACTGTGGGCTTTGTATTCCAGGATCACTACCTGATACCGGCGATGACCCTGCAGGAAAACATCGAGGCGCCCATGATTGCCTTGGGTTTGCCCAGGCACGAGCGTGAGGAACGGGCTATTTCGCTACTTGAACGGATGGATCTGATGACGCGCGCCAATTTTCTGCCTGCGGCTGTTTCTGGGGGAGAGCGTCAACGGGCAGCGGTTGGCCGCTCCCTGGCTAATCAACCTCAGCTTTTATTGGCAGATGAACCGACAGGCAATCTGGATTCACGCAATGGCGCACGGGTTGTGGAATTGTTCATGAACTATGCGCATCAACATGGTCTCGGCATCGTTATGGCAACCCACAATCCTGAAATCGCGGCCTGTTGCGATCGGGTGGTCTGTATGCGAGACGGACGCATTGAGAAGGAGGCTTGAGTTGGCGCTGAGCCGGGGTCGCTTGCCCGGACCACGCTTGCACGCGCTGGCCGCCACCTTGGTCGCGCTTACGCTGGCTTTTCTGTGGGTGGGCATTTACGGCTACCGCTACAACCAGGATTTTTTCAATACGCCGGGTTTGAATTGGTGGGCTTTCCTGCTCTGGCGTCTGGGTTCGGCCGCGCTCAGCTGGCACTATTCACACATGGCGGCGCGCTTGAAGTCGCACTGGCGCGCAGTGGTGCAAACGCTATTGGTCTATGGTGCGGCCCTGTTGGTGGTCGAGTATGCGGGCTATGTGGTGTTTGGTATTCATGAGATCAGCCACCATGGCACGCCATTGGTGCTCGACCTGATCCACGGGACACCGACGATGTGGGTGGCGTATATGCTGGCGCCCATTCTTAATACCTATGCGTATCTTGCAGCACGGCATCACTTGCGCTGGGCGGCCGGGCCGTTGTCGTACGTTGTGCAGCAAGCAGGAATGTCGCACTGAAAACGGTTTTTATGGGTCGTGCAGGAGACCGTGAAGAGTCTTGCACTGTGCCTGAAACAACACAATAAAAAGCGCCACCGGTTGCCAGGTGGCGCTTTTCATGAGCGGGGCACCAAGCCCCGTGCCGTCAGGGCTTAGGTGCGGCGAACGCGGCGCACACCCACACCGACCAGCCCGAGCGCTGCCAGAATCAACAACACAGGATCAAACGGCATGTTGCCGGTGGCTGCGGCACAACCACCGCCGCTGCTGACCGCAGCCGTTGTGCCTTCATCGGCCACCAGGGCTGCGAATTCATATACAAAGGTGTCAGTAACCACACCGTCATAGAGAACCGTTGTACCCGTCAGGTCAAGCTTTTTGCCTTTCTGTGGGAAGCCGCCCAGGCTGCCGCTGCTCTCGCTGATCGTGTCAGTCGCTTCGTCGTAGGTGAAAGCCACCAGCAGGTCAGGCACATCGTTGCCGTCGGTATCGATCTTCAACTCAACTGTGGGCAGTGTGTCGGCCACCTGCGTGATGTCACCGCTGCGGTATTTGGCTGCTGCGGTGCCGGTCGTGGCGTTTTCGGTGTTGAAGACCACATAGAAGCGCGTGCCGTCAGGGCGAGTCACAGGCTGGGTTTCAAAGGCGGACTCATCGTCGTCAAACATACTGCCCATTTCTTCCGAGATGCGCACCGGGGGCAAGAAGCTTTGAGCGCCGTCCAGGCTGACCGTGCCGTACACACCCAAATCATCCCCACCTTCGGGGTCAAACGGATTCACGTTGGCCTGCGAGCCCCACATCACGTAAACCACGCTGGCGTTCTGGCACAGCGTCGGATCTGTGGTGGTGGGGTCGGCAGGATTGCCGCTTGGGCAGGCGGTTGCGCTGCTCGGCGGTGTGCCGAAAATGCGTGGCTCACGCACATTGATGTTCGCGTCGGTCATGTTCGACACATTGGATGGCAAGGCCCAGCTACCACCGGTGCTGCTGTCAAATGTGAATTTGCGCAGCCAGAAGTTGTAGTTGGTGTCCTGGTTCCACATGGCCACCAGGTCGGATGTGTAGTTGTAGCCAATCCAAAGGTCGTTGCCGCGCAACACACCGCGATGTGCAAGGGCGTTCTCGTAGAAGTCGGTCTCGGTGCCATCAGTCAGGCCGTTGTCGGTTCCGGACAGGCGATTGGCACGGCTGCTGATGTTCTCGCCTTGTGCGTTCGCCAGCACCTCAGCTTCTTCCCAGACCGAGGTGGCGCAACTGGCGGAAACCGCAGGCACCATCTTGGTGGTAGCCAGGCCGCCCATGCCGCGACGCACCACAATGTCAGACGGGCCGCCAGTGTCGTACTTGCCTTCTTTCCAGAAGATCGCAATGTTGACACCCCCGGTGCCTGCGAGAAGTGGGCTCTGGGTGAGGAAGCGCACGCGCCGGGCATTTTTCAGCGGGTCGCTGATGATGCAACCCACCGGGTTGTTGGCCGTGAGGTCATCGGTGGTCACCGCAGGGTCATTGACGGGCTGGTCAAACTTGAACGAGTGGTACCGGATGAACTTGCCAGATGCCAGACCAGCCGAATTTTTGGTCTCTTCATAGGCCACGATAGTCGTTGTGCCTACCATGCCGATGTTGGGTCGGGCAGCACCCGCACCACCACTTTCAATGGTGTCCTTGTCAACCTGCAGTTGCTTGCCGTCAACGTAGTTGACCGAGAACACCGGGTTGGCCTCGTCGGTCCCACCGATCCCTTTTTTGGTCTGGTCCCAGTTGTCGGTCAGGCGCCAGGCGCGGGCGTTGGGCGCGGCTGCTGCGTTCTTGGGGAACACCACGTCGTTGGTCGTGTCATCGTCGGCCAGGTTGATCTGGCCATACGCGTACCAGACATCGGTGCCATTGCTCACATTTGCACCGGAAGCGCCATCACCAGGACCGTCAGCATCACCGAGCTGCAAGCCTTGTGGGTCTTCCTGCCAGGAAATATTGAGCTGGCCGGTTTTGTAGAGGGGATTGGCCGCGTCGCTCACGTAGTTGCCAAAGCTGGCATCCTGCTTGGCGTCGCGCTCGCCATTGCTCAGCTGGATTGGCGCGCTCCAGGTCTTGCCACTGTCTTTGGAGGTGGCTGTCCATGCACATGAGAACGGAATAATGCGAGCTTCGCGCTCCAGATAGCGCACCGCGCGCTGGTTGAGATTCTGCACACCCACGATGCCGCTGGCATCCAGCGGGGCTTCAGTGGGCGCAATGTCGTCTTGCAGATTACTGTCGGGGCAGTATTTGCCAACCCAGGTCAGCACCATCACCGGGCCGTTGGTCTTGATATTGGGTTTGTCGGTATCGCCTGCATACCAGTCAGACGCCAAAGTGTCGGTGGTTTCGTTGTACAGCCAGGTGCTGTACATGCTGGACTTGAGCGCGGCGTTCGAGACGTTGCCGCTGGCAGGGCCGGCAGCAGTGGTTGCCTTGGTCCAGTCTGTTGGCAGGTCACAGGTCTTGGTGGCATCGGGCTTGCACCACTTGACGAATATGTCGCGTGCCGGTCGGTCCACGTCACCCTTGGTGTCGTACACATTGCGTACGCCTGCCGGCGAATCGCCATAGGCCATGACCAGCGTGCCGTCACCCGCACGCTGGAGCTTGGGCTTGTGCCCGTTATCGCCCTCACTCAGGGTGATCTCTGGTTTCAGCAAGATCTGGGTTGCCGCAATCGCCACAGTTGCGACCGCCACAGCGGTGAGCGCAAGAGCGGCTTTGCCATATCTGGAATCGACTTTCATACCAACCTCCTTAAATGGAAAAAGACAATTAAAAAAAATTTGCTAAGTGAAATTTAAGATTTATGTCTTGCCCAGGAATTGATAATTCTCATGTCTTGCGTCACTTTTTGGCGGCGCAGGCGGGGTGAAGCAGGCCACGGATTACAGGGGGCAGGTCAAGCTCATGGCGTTGATCCAGTCGCGCACCAGCGCGTTGCCCTCGGCGTGGAACACATGCCGACCCAGCTCGGGCATGGCCACGCGCGGCGGGCTGGCATTGATGCGGTAATTGCTGATGCGAAAGTACAAAAATGACGCCTCGGCATTGCCGGGTGCCACATCGTAGGCAAACTGCCTGTTCTGCTGGCCGCCCACGGGCGGTTTGCAAATGCCCAGGTTGGTTGCGGCAGTGACCTGCGTGCCCAGCCAGAGGCTTGTGTTGGCGGCCCGCCCTGCGGCGTTGTGGCAAGACGAGCAATTCACGTCCAGGTAAGCCCGGGCCCGGCTTGCCAGTGGCTCGGCCGGGTCATTCCACACCACCATGCGCGGCGCCGGCGCCACATAAGCGGCAAGCATCTGCAGCGCTGCCAGCTTGTCGAGCTGGTTGGCGCTGCCGCTTGCATAAAGGTAGTCACGGTTCAGGTTGCCGGCCCTGGGGCCGAGCACCTCAAAGCGGCCCGTGGTGACATCGGTCTGGTGGCACAACAGACACTGGCTGTCCGTGGGCACGGCGTAGGTGAAGACTTGCGGCGTGCCCTGCTCGGACACCAGTTCGATGCCGATGTTTTGACCCGTGCGCACCAGGGTCGCATCCTTCTGGTCGGCGTCCCACACATAGGTGACGGCACCCCACAGGCCGCCGGGCTCGCGCACCATCAGGCGCGTCTCGATCAGGCTGTGGTTCACCAGGTCGACGGTTTCACCGCCATCGCGCTGCTCGGTGAGCGCAGCACCGATCAGGCTGGCCGACGAAGCCTGGGCCTTCGGATAAAAAAAGGTCTTGGTCAGAATGGCACCCACCGGAAACTGCAGCGGGCCGTCGTCCACGTAGCCGATCTGGCTGCCCTTGGGAATCCAGAGGGTGCGCAGCTTGTGGGCGTAGTCCGAAAACAGCGCGGTGTTCATGCTGTAGGGCAACACCCCCTGCTGCAGGGTGAGCGCCTGGCCGTCGCTCAGGGCAAGGTTCCAGGCCGACAGTTTGGCTGGTGCCATGGCGGCGGTGAAGATGACAGGGGTTGGAATGTCAGGGGTTGGAATGACGGGCGGTGTTGCGGCAGTCGTGGTGCCACCGCCGCCGCCGCAGCCGGCCACGCCAAGCAGCAGCGACGCCAGCACAACGCAAGCTGATTGCCACATTGGCTTTTCGAATTTCCCGGGTTTCATGAGTTTCCTTTCAGGGATGCGCATTGAAAAATGCCCCGTTGTTGATCAGCAGCGCGGTCATGCCAAAGCCAGCGTTGTAAACAGCGTGCACAAGCACCGCTGGCCAGACGCTGTCAAAACGCTCGCGCAGGTGGCCGAACACCAGTGACGGTCCGGCCACGGCCAGCGCCCAGGCCAGCGGCTGAGCGCGCAGGTGCAGCAGCACAAAAACCAGCGTGACCAGCACATTGGCCAGCGTGACCGGCCCCAGGCGGCGCGCCTGGCCGTGCCGGGTGGTCAGCCGCAGCGCCTGCCCCTGCAAAATGCCGCGAAACACCAGCTCTTCCAGCACGGGTTGCAACACGACAAACGAGGCCCAGGCCAAAAGGCCGACGGGGTAACGCAAGTGCCCATTGCCCCACCACAACAAGACCAGCCAGACCGGCACGGCAGCCAGCAACGCCAGCCTGGCATGTCTGTCATGCAGCCACACCCACCAGCCCGCGCCGGGGCGCTGCAGGCCGCATTCCTGGGCCAGCGTTGGGTGTGGAAATTGAAGCGGTGAAAGTGCCATGGTGAAAAAAATGGGGCGCCGTTTTGGCGCCCCATGCGTGCGACAGCAAAGTTTTAAAGTAGCTAGTCAACGGGCTGAACCTGTACGCCGACGGCGCAGCATCAGCCCGCCATCAGCAGCGCTGTGGCAGACAACGACGTCATGCAGGCCATTTGCCAGCGCCGACTGGGTAATGATTTCAAAAGATCAGTTTTCATGGCACTCCTCCCAAGTTAAAAACACAAGTGGAAGTTCAATTCACCGTGCGCCAGCTGCCATCAGCCTGGCGGCAGGCCGTGCCCACCACTTTTTCAAGTCGGCCGCCAATCACGGCGTCCACGGTGTATTCGCGACACGGGCCGCTGCTGGCGTCGTAGGTGCGGGTTGGCACCACCGTGTACTGGTTGCGGGTGTCGGGGTTGACCCAGCGCGTGGGCACGCCGGTGCGCACGTTCTCAAGGGCCTGGGCGGTCTTGATGCGGTCGGTCTCGTCCATGGATCGGCCGACGTTGCCGCCAATGTTGGCGCCCACCACCGTGCCCAAAATAATGGCAGCGGTGCGACCGGAGCCCTGGCCCACCTGGGCGCCAAGCAGTCCGCCCAACAGGCCGCCGATGACCATGCCGCTTTGTTCCTGCGTGGCAGGGGCAGTGCAGCCGCTCATGGCAATGACCAGGAGTGAAGCCAAACAATAACGAATGGGTAAGTACATACTGAAGTCCTTATGAAAAGCAACTTCAGTCTAGAAATTTGACGCTTGCGTGAATTGATAACTCTCAATTCTGAAGACAGTTTGCGGACCGCCTTCAGGCCATGCTTGTCATGGAAACTTTGATTTGAGTGACGATGCGTGCACGCAATGGCAGAAGGGCCGTCATCGCGAGCGAAGCGCGGCGATCCATGACTTCCGGACTTCGTGGACTGCCGCGCTACGCTCGCAGTGACATTTCTCGTCGCGTCAGCTCTGCCAGTCACCGATCTCGATCACCCGGCCACCCGGTGGCACGTCGGCCGGGTCGTGGGTGACCAGCAGCGTGGGGATGCGCTGGCGCCGGGCCCGGCTGCCTGCCACCCGACCGGGCAGCGCGAAGGCCAGGTTCTGCCCCACGCTCAGGTGTGCAAACAGCAGGTCGTCCTGAAACAACAAACCCAGTTGGCGCTGCTCGATGGGCAGGCCATCCAGGCGCCGCTCATCCAGCCACAACTCGCCGGTGGCGCCAAAGGCCGGGTCGAGGTCGCCGATCATCCAGTTCAACAGGGTCGATTTGCCGAGCCCGAAGCCCCGGACACGGTCACGATCTCACCAGGATTCACCGTCAGGTTGAAGTGCTCAAGCAGCGTGGCGGCACCACGCGTGAGGCTCAGGTTTTTGATGGTCAGCATGTCAGCGTAATCCCTTGCGGTGTCGGGCCAGCCAGGTGGGAATCAAGGTGGCCAGGGCGAAAGCGGCCACCGGCACTCAGGGCCACGGCCTCGGTGGTCACGGTGACAAAACGGCCTCCGCCAGCAAACAGGGTGGGCAGGTATTGCGCCACACTCACGGCAAAACCGACGGCAAAAGTGGCCAGAATCGGGCGCACCAGCAGCGACCTGGCACCGCGGGCTTTGCGCCAGCAGCGCCAGCAGCTGATCCCTGGGCAATCGGGAAAACAGCGTGGTGGCACCCAGGCGCCGGACCAGCTCGGTAAGGTCCATGTTGATCTCCGCAATCGTTTTAGAGGACGATCGATAATTATCAATCAGCCAACACTGATAGATACCCAGGCTTGGTCGGTCGCAGCTGTTTTCAGGCTGTTTGCACAACCAAAGGGCGACACACTTTGCGCAGGCCTCTGCTGCACTGACGGTGAGATCGCCCGCCATCATTTATGATGCACACCCACCAAAACACATCGGATCCACTTCATCATGCCCGTCTGGAATCCCATTGTTTTAGCGCTGAAGGCGGTGTCTGCCCTGTGCCTGTTGGCCGCCAGTTCAATGGCCACTGCCACAGCATCCGGGCCGCCCATTGAATTCACCCCCACCGAACAGGCCTACATCGCGCAGGCGGGCACCATCAAGATGTGCGTTGACCCGGACTGGGCGCCGTTTGAGCGCATCAACCCGCAGGGCAAGCACGAAGGTATTGCCGCCGATCTGGTTCAACTGGTCGCCCAACGCGTGGGGCTGCGCATTGAACACCTTGCGGTCAAGGATTGGGAGGACAGCCTGGCCGCCTCCAAAAGCAAGCGCTGCCAGATCATGAGTTTTCTCAATCAAACGCCAGCACGCGATGCCTGGTTGATTTTTACCGACCCGATTTTCTTCGACCCCAACGTGATCATTACCCGCGAGGAGCACGGCTACATTGCGGACCTCAAAGGCATGCAAGGTGAAAGCGTGGCTTTGCCGCGCGGCACCATGGTGGAGGAACGCGTGCGCCGTGACTTTCCAAATTTGGAAGTGGTGCTGACCGAAAGTGAACCAGAAGCCATGAAACTGGTCTCCGAGCGCCAGGCCGACCTGACCATTCGCTCGCTGATCGTGGCCGCCAGTGCGATCAAAAAAGAGGGACTTTTCAATCTGAAAATTTCCGGCCAGATTCCCGAATACACCAACCAACTGCGCATTGGCGTTTTGAACGATGAGCCCGTGCTGCGCGCCATTTTGGACAAAGGCGTCAAGACCCTCACGCCACTGGAGCGCGAAGCCATTTCCAACAAACATGCGGCCGTCAACATTCAGCAAGGCATTGACTGGACCCGGGTTTACGTGCTGCTGGCCTTGTTGGCACTGGCCTTGCTGATTGCGCTCTACATTTTCCGCAAAAATCGGCAACTCCAGGCCGCTCTGGAAGCCAGCCATGAGATTCGAAATGCCTTGCGGGTGTCAGAGGCGCGCCACCGTTTGCTGGCCGACAACGCGTCTGATGTGATTTGGACCATGGACCTGAACGGCCACTTCACCTACGTGAGCCCTTCAGTGGAGCGGCTGCGCGGCTATTCGGTGGCTGAAGTGATGCAACAAACACTGGACCAGGCCCTGACACCGGCCAGCACACCCATTGCCCAAGCCGGTTTGGGCCGCGCGCTGGCGGCCATTCAAGCCAAACAACCCGTGCCGGATTTTCGTGCCGAGCTGGAGCAACCCTGCAAACAAGGCGGCACGGTTTGGACCGAGGTGAGCGTTTGCGGCATCCAAAACGACGCAGGTGAATTTGTCAGTTTGCTCGGCGTGACGCGGGATATTTCTGAGCGCAAGCGCGCCGATCTGGACTTGCGCATTGCCGCCATTGCCTTTGAGTCGCAGGACGGCATGGTCGTGACCGACGCGCAAACCACCATCTTGCGGGTGAACAGTGCGTTTACCCAGATCACCGGCTATTCGGCGCAGGAGGCCGTTGGCAACAACCCCAGCATGCTCAGGTCAGATCGCCACGATGCCGATTTTTATGCCGCCATGTGGGCAACGATTGAAACGGCTGGCGCATGGCATGGCGAGATCTGGCACCAGCGCAAAAACGGCGAAGTTTTTCCCGAACAGCTCACCATCACGGCCATCAAGAACAGCAACGCAGAGGTCACACACTACGTTGGCACGCTGCGTGACATCACCCTGCGCAAGCAACTGGAGCAAGAAGTGGCGCAACTGGCGTTCTTTGACCCGCTGACGCACTTGCCGAATCGTCGGCTGCTCAATGACCGCCTGGGTCAAGCCATCACACGTGCCAAGCGCGCAAACTCAGCCCTGGCCTTGCTGTTCATTGACCTGGACAAGTTCAAACTCATCAATGACACACACGGCCACGAAACGGGTGACCAGGTGCTGCAGGCGGTGGCAACACGTATTGAAAGTTGCCTGCGCGCCTCCGACACCGCAGCACGCGTGGGTGGTGACGAGTTTCTGGTGCTCTTGCCCGAATTGCAAACCAGCGACGATGCGCTGGCTGTGGCCGAAAAAATTCGCCTGGCAGTCGCACTGCCCTTTCTGACACCCAACGCCTTGACGCTGCAGATCTCGGCCAGCATTGGCATTGCGATCTACCCGGATCATGCCCAGACCGAACAAGACTTGCTGCGCCTGGGCGACCGCGCCATGTACCAGGCCAAGAATGCGGGCGGCAATTTTGTAGCGCTGTACCCAGCGCTTGCCAACCCAGCCTTGAGCCCCAAAATGCAGGACAAACCTGACACGTGACGCATTTCACGCGCTGCGTGTCGTCCATTTCCTATCCATTTGCCCGTCATGATGCCCTGATATTTTGTGTTGCAATGCAGCATGTTTGACTTCTTACGCATTTCTGATCCGGTTACCGTCTTTGCCCTGGTCGCTTTTTTGATTCTGCTGGCGCCCATTGTCATGGGCCGTTGGCAACTGCCTGGGACCATCGGGCTGCTGCTGGCCGGCGCCATCCTCGGACCGAACGCACTTGGGGTGCTCGCCCGCGACCAGTCCTTCATCCTCTTCGGCACGGTCGGTTTGCTCTACATCATGTTCACCGCTGCCCTGGAAATCGACATGGTGGTGCTCAATCGGTCCAAGTTCCACAGCATGGTATTTGGCCTGTTCACCTTTGCCATACCGCAAGGCATTGGCACTTTGGTGGCGCACTACCTGTTGGGTTTTTCGTGGCCGGCAGCCATCTTGCTGGCTTCGCTATTTGCCTCGCATACCTTGCTGGCTTACCCTATCGCCAGCCGACTGGGCATTGCGCGCGACCCCTCGGTCACCACAGCAGTGGGCGGCACCATCATCACCGACACCCTCGCCCTGCTGGTGCTGGCGGTGATCGCAAGTTCGGTACGAGGCCAGGTTGACGAGTACTTCTGGTACCGGCTTGTGGCCAGTTTGGGGCTCTACGTCTTCGCCATCCTGTACGGGCTCCCAAAACTGGCCCGTTGGTTTTTCCGCAACGTTGGACGAGATGGCGTGACGGAATTTGTGTTCGTCCTTGCCGTGGTGTTTGGTTGCGCCAGCCTGTCCCATGCCGCGAACTCCGAACCCATCGTCGGCGCGTTCCTGGCTGGCCTGGCCCTGAACCGGCTTATTCCGCACAACAGCCCGCTGATGAACCGCATCCAGTTCACTGGCGAGGCCATCTTCGTGCCGTTTTTCTTGCTTTCGGTCGGCATGCTGCTGGACCTGCGGGTGTTCCTGTCAGGCTGGCGCGCCTTGTTTATTGCACTCGCCATGCTGATCACCGTGACCTTGACCAAATGGCTCGCCGCCCAGATCAGCAGTTTTCTCCTGGGCTACAACCAGGCCCAGGCCCGTGTGGTGTTCGGGCTCAGCGTCGCGCAGGCAGCGGCGACCCTGGCCGCCACGGTGGTGGGGTATGAGATCGGCCTGTTTGACGATGCTGTGGTCAATGGCGCGATCTTGATGATTTTGGTCACCTGCGTGATCGCCCCTTGGCAAGTGGACCGCTATGGCCGAAAAATTGCCCAGAACATGAACGGCACACAGGAGCCCACGGCTGCAGAGCAACAACGCATCCTGGCGGCGCTGTCGGAACGCTCACCCAACCACCATCTGCTGGACCTGGCCCTGCTGCTGCGCAAGGCTGAGCAGGGTCAAGCCATCTACCCGATCACCGTGATTCAGGACAGCGGAGATACCGCCCCCCATGTGCCAGGTGCCGAGCGGGTTCTGAGCGATGCGGTGAACTACCTGGCGCAGGCTGAAGTGCCCGCCATGCCAATCACCCGCATCGACCTCAACCTGGCCTCGGGAATCCTGAAGGCGCGGCGCGAACTCAATGCGTCCGAAGTGCTGATGGGCTGGAGCGAAGAGATGCGCGCGCCCGAATTTTTATTCGGTTCGCTGATGGAAAACCTGCTGCGCGAGCGGGACTTCTCGCTGGTGGTTTTCAGACCCCGCCAGCCGCTTAACACAACACGGCGCATGCTCCTTGCCGTTCCGCCAGAGGCGAATCTTGAACCGGGTTTTAGCGCGGGTATCCAATTAACAAAACAACTTTCGCGCCAGCTCAGTACCCCCGTGCTCGTGATCACCGAAGACGTGGGATCAGATCAAATCTTCAGCCGGATGCAAAAAATTTCTCCTGACTGCGACATGGCCCTGGGCAAGACGGGGCACTGGACAGCGCTCACGCGCGTGCTGAAAGAACAATACCGGGACGGCGACCTCATTGTCCTGCTCTGCGCAAGAGAAGGCGGCTTGGCCTGGAAACCCACCATGACGCGCCTGCCGGGAGACCTCGCCGAACGCTTCCCGCAAGCCAACCTGTTGTTTCTCTACGCTCGCGAACCTCGCACCGACAATCCGAGCGCCATAGCGAACCCGGAGCCTGCAACACGCATGACTTGAAAACCACCCTGCCCCACCAGGTGTTTTTCAGTCCTTCGCCACCACCGTGTCGTACAGCCCGATGCGCGACAAGCCTTGGTGGCTCTCAAGGCCGGTGTAACGCAGTGACGCGTCTTCATAACGCCGGAATGCGGGTGGCAAACTTGATCAGCTTTTCCTGCACCAGCTTGCGTTTGGACTTGTATTCCTTTTCTTCGGCTGAAAGCTCTTTTTTCTCTTTGGCCGACAGCTCTGCATTTTTGGCCTTGTTCTTCAGGGCCTTGACCTTTTCACTCTTGTTGATGATGGTCTCAATGACGTTGTCACCCAGCGCGCGCCAGCCCTCAATGCGATCTACCGCCGCCATCGCCTCGGGGCTGTCCAGAATACCGCCCGCGTCGATTTGCGTCATGTTGGCGCCATCAAATGCCAGCACCGGCAAGAAAGCCACCAGGTCCCGCACTGCGTTTTCTGGGTTGGGCTGATTTGGCGACAGGCCAATGCCGTATTCCGACAACTGGCGCACATCCGAGTACGGAAATGGTGGGCGCGTGCCAGTTTTCAGCAACTCTGCTGACTGCGCTGCATAGCCGCCGCGAATGATGTCCAGCCACTTTTGCACATCGCTCTTGTAGGCCATGCTTGTCAGGAAACTTTGATTTGAGTGACGATGCGTGCACGCAATGGCAGAAGGACCGTCATCGCGAGCGAAGCGCGGCGATCCATGACTTCCGGACTTCGTGGACTGCCGCGCTACGCTCGCAGTGACATTTCTCGTCGCGTCAGCTCTGCCAGTCACCGATCTCGATCACCCGGCCACCCGGTGGCACGTCGGCCGGGTCGTGGGTGACCAGCAGCGTGGGGATGCGCTGGCGCGTGATCTGCGCAAACACATAGGCGCGAAACTGGCTGCGCAGCGCGGCATCAAGCTTGGAAAACGGCTCATCGAGCAGCAGCGCCTGTGGCTCGGCCAGCAAGGTGCGCATCAGGCTCACGCGCGCCCGCTGACCACCCGACAGGGTGGCCGGGTCGCGCTCATAAAAACCTTCCAGGCCCATGTCGGAGAGGGTCTGCTCAATGCGTTGGCGGCGCTCCCGGCTGCCGACGAACCGGCCCGGCAGCGCGAAGGCCAGGTTTTGCCCCACGCTCAGGTGTGCAAACAGCAGGTCGTCCTGAAACAGCAACCCCAGTTGGCGCTGCTCGATGGGCAGGCCATCAATACGGCGCTCATCCAGCCACAACTCGCCGGTGGCGCCAAAAGCCGGGTCGAGGTCGCCGATCATCCAGTTCAACAGGGTCGATTTGCCCGAGCCCGAAGCCCCGGACACGGTCACGATCTCACCAGGATTCGCCGTCAGGTTGAAGTGCTCAAGCAGCGTGGCGGCACCACGCGTGAGGCTCAGGTTTTTGATGGTCAGCATGTCAGCGTAATCCCTTGCGGTGTCGGGCCAGCCAGGTGGGAATCAAGGTGGCCAGGGCGAAAGCGGCCACCGGCAGTGCGACCTGCAGCAAGGCCTGCACCGCCAGCACGCGCCGGTTGCCACCGGCACTCAGGGCCACGGCCTCGGTGGTCACGGTGACAAAACGGCCACCGCCAGCGAACAGGGTGGGCAGGTATTGGGCCACACTCACGGCAAAACCGACGGCAAAAGTGGCCAGAATCGGGCGCACCAGCAGCGGCCATTTCACACGCAGGCAGGCTTGCAAACGGGTACACCCCAGCGCGCGGGCACTGACCAGCAGGCGCGCATCAAAAGCGCGGTAAGCGCCCACCAGCGTGAGCACCATGTAGGGCAGCACCCACAGCAAATGGCTCCACACCAGGCCGACCGCAGTGCCATCCAGCTGCAGGTTCAGCAGCGCGGCATATTGCGCTGCCACCAGCGGCATGGCGGGCACGATGAGCGGCAGGTAGAGCACGGCATTCAGGCGCTGTGGCCCCCATTCCAGCCAGATCAGTGCGACCGGCAGGCACAGCAGGCTGGCCGCTGCCGCCAGCCAGAGCGTGGTCCAGAACGGCGCCCAATTGGCCGTGCGCCAACTCTGCCACGACAAGCTGTCGGGCCACAGCGCCGGAAAAAACCAGGTCTCGGCAAACGACCACAACAGCAACACCGCCAGCACGGCATAACCGGTCCAAAACAGTGGGGTGTGCAGATTCAACCAAGGGCGCGCCGCTGCCGGCTGGCGCAAGCCGTCGGGGTCAGGCCGGCGCTGCTGGCGCCAATGCCACAACCCGCGCGCCAGGGCGGCGGCCAGCAGCAACAGCACAAGCAGTACCAGCGAAGCGGCAGCACCACGGGCCTGCAGGGCCACATCGGGGTCGGTGAGCCAGCGCCAGACCAGCACCGCCAGCGTCGGTGGCGTGTTCGGCCCCAAAATGATGGCCATGTCGACCACCGACAAACCATAGGCCAGCACCGCCGCCAGCGGCCAGCCCAGGCGTGGCAACAACTGCGGCCACAAAATCAGGCGCCAGGCCTGCACCCGGCTGTAGCCCAGTGTGCGCGCCACCACCATTTGCCGGCTAACCTGCTGCTCACCCAGCAGCGCCGTCAGCACCCAGAGCAGGAACCAGCTTTCCTTGATGGCCAGCGCCAGCGCCAGGCTCAGGCCGTAGGGGTCTTGCACCGTGATCCAGTCGGGCGGGCTGGCCCAGCCCAGCAACTGTGCCACCCCGCGCGCCAGCCAGCCTGAGGGTGCCAGCAAGAAAAACAGGCCCACGGCAAATGCCGCATGGGGCAAGGCCAGCAACAAGGGCAGGCGCCGCTGCAGCGTGCGCCAAAGCGTGCCAGGGTAATGCCACGTGGCCAGCAGCATGACCAGGCCCAAGGCAATGGCGCTGCCCAGCACGGAAGACACCAGGGTGGCGCGCAGGGCTTGCGGCCATTGGGCATCAAGCCATAAGTCCTGCCACACGGCACTGTTCAGCGTCGGCGCCAGCGCCCAGACCAGCCCGGGCAGCAGCGGGCCAAAAATCAGGGCCACCGGCACCAACGCCAGCCAGCGCCCCCGGCTTAACGCGCGCCGCAGCGTGTCAGCCACTCAAGCTCCAGTGCCTCGACCCGGCTGACGTGCAACAAGACATGACCGCTTCATGCAACAAGAAGCCGTTTTTACATGTTACGCCGGTACTGCCCGCCCACCTCGAACAGCGCGTTGGTAATTTGGCCCAGCGAGCACACGCGCACGGCGTCCATCAGCACCTCAAACACGTTCTTGTTGTCAATCACCGCCTGTTTCAGCCGCGCCAGCATGGCTGGGGACTGGGCCACGTGGCGGGCATGGAAGTCGGCCAGGCGCTGCAGCTGGCTTTGTTTTTCTTCTTCGGTTGAGCGCGCCAGTTCCAGCTTGTCATTGACCGGGTCGCCATGCGGGTTGCGAAAGGTGTTGACGCCAATGATGGGCAGCTCGCCGGTGTGCTTGAGCATTTCGTAGTGCATGGACTCGTCCTGGATCTTGCCGCGCTGGTAACCGGTTTCCATGGCGCCCAGCACGCCGCCGCGCTCGGTGATGCGCTCGAACTCCAGCAGCACGGCTTCTTCGACCAGTTCGGTCAGTTCTTCGATGACAAAAGCACCTTGTGACGGGTTTTCGTTCTTGGCCAGGCCCCACTCGCGGTTGATGATGAGCTGGATCGCCATGGCGCGGCGCACCGAGTCTTCAGTGGGGGTGGTGATGGCTTCGTCGAACGCGTTGGTATGCAGGCTGTTGCAGTTGTCGTAAATGGCAATCAGCGCCTGCAGGGTGGTGCGGATGTCGTTGAACTGGATCTCCTGCGCGTGCAGGCTGCGGCCGCTGGTCTGGATGTGGTATTTGAGCTTTTGGCTGCGCTCGTTGGCGCCGTATTTGTCCTTCATGGCCACGGCCCAGATGCGCCGCGCCACCCGGCCCATGACGGTGTACTCGGGGTCCATGCCGTTGCTGAAGAAGAAGCTCAGGTTCGGCGCAAAGTCGTCGATGTGCATGCCACGCGCCAGGTAGGCTTCGACAAAGGTGAAGCCGTTGGACAGGGTGAACGCGAGTTGCGAAATCGGGTTGGCGCCAGCTTCGGCGATGTGGTAGCCGGAAATGGACACACTGTAGAAGTTGCGCACGTTGTGGTGCACAAAGTAACTGGCAATGTCGCCCATCACCTTCAAGGAAAATTCGGTAGAGAAAATGCAGGTGTTCTGGCCCTGGTCTTCTTTCAAAATATCGGCCTGCACCGTGCCGCGCACGTTGGCCAGCACCCATTCACGGATTTTTTGGGCCTCGGTGTCGGTGGGTTCGCGGCCGTTGTCAGTGGCAAACTTTTCCAGGTTCTGGTCAATGGCGGCGTTCATGAACATGGCCAAAATGCTGGGCGCCGGGCCGTTGATGGTCATGGACACGCTGGTGTTGGGCGAGCACAAGTCAAAGCCGCCGTACAGCACTTTCAGGTCGTCGATGGTGGCAATGGAAACACCGCTGTTGCCCACCTTGCCGTAGATGTCCGGGCGCGGGTCGGGGTCGTTGCCGTAGAGAGTGACTGAGTCGAACGCGGTGGACAAGCGCTTGGCCGCCATGCCGGAGCTGAGCAACTTGAAGCGCTTGTTGGTTCTGAAGGGGTCGCCCTCGCCGGCAAACATGCGGGTCGGGTCTTCGCCTTCGCGCTTGAAGGCGAAGGTGCCGGCGGTGTAGGGGTAGCTGCCGGGCACGTTGTCGAGCATCAGCCACTTGAGGATTTCGCCGTGGTCTTCGTACTGCGGCAGGCAGACCTTGCGGATGGTGGTGCCGCTCAAGCTCTTGGTGGTGAGCGCGGTGCGGATTTCCTTGTCGCGGATCTTGACGATGTATTCGTCACCGGCATAGGCTTGTTGCATGGCGGGCCACTGCGCCAGCAATTTGGCGCTAGACGGGTCTTGCGCGGAGGTGCGGGCCTGGGCCAGTTCCAGCACGGTGCCATAGGCGCCCGGCTTGGCAGTGCCGTCCTTGCATGGGTCGTGTTCCAGCAACATCTGCGCAGTCGCCTTGAGCTGCTGGATTTCCCGCGCCAACCGGGCCTGGGCGCGGGCGCGGGTCTTGTAGCCGCGCACGGTGTCGCTGATTTCGGCCAGGTAGCGGGTGCGCGCGGCTGGCAGCACCGGGCTTTGGTTGGTGCTGTGGCGCACGGCCACCCTGGGCAGGCTGCCTTCGGTCAGCGGCAGGCCAAGTTCGGCCAGGCGCATTTTGAGGGCCTGGTACAGCGCGGTGACGCCGTCGTCATTGAAGCGCGCGGCCATGGTGCCAAACACCGGCATTTGCTCTGCGGGCGTGCCCCAGGCTTCCTTGTTGCGCTGCACTTGTTTGGCCACGTCGCGCAGCGCATCAGAGGCGCCTTTGCGGTCGAACTTGTTGATGGCCACAAACTCGGCAAAGTCGAGCATGTCGATTTTCTCTAACTGGCTGGCGGCACCAAACTCGGGTGTCATCACATACATGGGCACGTCCACGTGCGGCACGATGGCCGCGTCGCCCTGGCCAATGCCGCTGGTTTCAACAATGATCAGATCAAAACCGGCCACCTTGCAGGCGGCAATCACGTCGGGCAGGGCCGCGCTAATTTCGCTGCCGAAGTCCCGCGTGGCCAGGCTGCGCATGAAAACGCGCGGACCCAGACTCCAGGGGTTGATGGCGTTCATGCGGATGCGGTCGCCCAGCAAGGCGCCGCCACTCTTGCGGCGCGACGGGTCGATGGAGATCACCGCCACGCGCAGGAGGTCGTTTTGGTCCAGGCGCAGGCGGCGGATCAGCTCATCGGTCAGGCTGGATTTGCCCGCGCCGCCGGTGCCGGTGATGCCAAGCACCGGTATTTTTTTGGTGGCGGCAAGCGTCTTGATGTCTTGGGCCAGCGCTTGGAACGGCTCAGACAGCGCCGCCTTGCGCTGACCAGCGGCAGCTTCGTTTTCCAGGCCGGTGATGAGTTGCGCCAGCGCGCGCCAGCTTTGGTCGGTGTGGCCCTGAATGGCATCAATGCTGGTGGGTGCGTATTGGGTCAGGTCGCGGTCGCAGCGCATGACCATGTCACCAATCATGCCGGCCAGGCCCATGCGCTGACCGTCTTCGGGGCTGTAGATGCGGGCCACGCCGTAGTCCATCAACGTCTTGATTTCGCTGGGCACAATCACGCCGCCGCCGCCGCCAAAGACCTGAATGTGCGCGCCACCCCGGCTTTTGAGCAGATCAACCATGTACTTGAAATACTCCACATGCCCGCCCTGGTAGGAGCTCAGGGCAATGCCTTGCGCGTCTTCTTGCAGTGCAGCCGTGACCACCTCGTCGACACTGCGGTTGTGCCCGAGGTGGATGACTTCGGCGCCCATGCTTTGCAAAATGCGGCGCATGATGTTGATGGCGGCGTCGTGGCCGTCAAACAGGCTGGCAGCAGTGACAAAGCGCACCTTGTTCACAGGGCGGTAATTGGCCAGGGCCTTGAAGTCGGCGGACAGGTCGATCATGGGGTGTGTCTCCAGGTGACTAATTTTAAATTTCAAAACCAACGATCAGACTAGCAAACGCTGACTTGACGTTGACGTAAACGTCAATCTTAGCGGGTTTTTTAAAAAACAAAAAAAGGGCACTTGCGTGCCCTGCGTCGTTTGTTTAACGCGCTTACTTGTCATCCGCCGGCTTCAGAAAATCATACATGGTCAAGGCAAGCCCCCGGGCGCTTGACGCCAGACGCCGATCTTCACTCGGTTTTATCGTCTTTGCCCGAAGAAAAGTAGTCATACCCGGCCAAGCCCAGGCCGCCCAGCAAGATCAGCGTGATGTCGAGTTGCGGCAACTTCAAAATGTAGGGCACCAAAAAAGCGGCCAGCAGGACAAGGCCCACGAGGCCGGTGAAGCGTTCAAGCGATTTCATGCGAGATTCCTTTTGACAAATTCAGCAACCAACCAGCGCGCGGAGCGCAGCAAGCGGGCATCGTTTTGGTAGGCGCCAACGGCCTGCACACCCAGGGGCAAGCCATTGGACAGGGTCATCAGCGGCAAATTGAGGCAGGGCAAGCCGGCAAAACTCCAGGCGGTTTGCATGATCGGGTTGCCGGTGGATGCGAGGCCCAAGGGGGCCGTGCCCAGCGCGGCGGGACACAGGATGGCGTCGTAACTGGCGAAGTACTCGTCAAAGGCGCTCATGACGTGGGGCATGCGGTCTTTGGCCGCCAGGTAATCGGTGACCGGGATGGTCATTGCTTTTTCGATGCGCGCTTGCAGCGGCTCGCTCAGCTGCGCACGGTGGTGGTTCCATTCCTTTTGCAGGCAAAACGCCAACTCGGACTCGTTGATGGTCGCCAGCCAAGGGGCCACGCTGCGCACGATGTCGGGCAATTCAAGCTGCTCCACACAGTCGCCCAGGTGCGCCACAAAAGCCTCATAGGCCTCGCGCGCTTCCGGGTCGACCTGGTCCCACCAAGGCGTTTTGACAAAGCAAAACTTGGGCCGAAGTGGTGGCTCGGACATGGCCACGTCAAACAATCGGCGTGGCGCCTGACGTGCGCTGGCCGCATCAAGGCCATCGTCGCCCGACAGAATTTCGGCAACTTGGGCGATGTCTTCGAGATTGCGGGCGAACACTCCCACCTCGTCCAGGGACGGCGATTGGTCGAGTACGCCGGTGCGTGGCACCAACCCGCGCGAAGGCTTGAACGCATAGACCCCGCAAAACGAGGCCGGACGAATCACCGAGCCGTTGGTTTGGGTGCCCAAAGCCACCGGCAGCATGCCCGCCGCCACGGCCGCAGCCGAACCGCTGGACGAGCCACCGGGGGTGTGCGCGGGGTTGTGCGGGTTGCAAGTGGGGCCAGGGTGGGTAGTGGCAAATTCCGTGCTCACGGTTTTGCCAAAGATCACCGCACCGGCGGCACGCAAACGCGACACCACGGTGGCGTCTCCCACCGAGTAGCGGCCCTTGTGAATGGGGCTGCCGTATTCGGTCGGAAAGTCGATGGTGTCGATGATGTCCTTGACCGCCACCGGCACGCCAAACAAAGGTCCGGGCAAATGCCCCACCGAGCGGCTGCGCTGCAGGTTGTCGGCCTGCAGGGCCACCACCCGGTCGTCGCGGTGCGCAAAGGCCTGGATCTTGCTGTCGGCCGCATCCACAAACTGGCCCAGCTTGACGGTGAACTCCTCCACGGTCTCCTGGCCACTGAGCAGGTGCTCCCGGATTTCCAGGGCCGTGAGCTCTGAGATGTTTTTGGTGGGTCCGCTCATCACTGCGCTTTGAAGAAGTCAGGGTTGACCACCGATTCGTCGTTGGGGTCTCTTTCCATCTCGACGGCCTGGTTGAAGAACTGGTCTGGCAAGTAGGTCACCATGGCCGGGTAAACATAGGTCATGGCCAGCGTCAACAAGACCATGCCAACGAAGGGCATACACCCTTTGAAGATGGTGACCAATTGCAAACTTTTGGGTGCCACTCCTTTCAGGTAATAAGCCGACATCGCCATCGGCGGGGTCAGGAACGAGGTCTGCAAGTTGATGGCGATCAGGATGCCGAACAGGATCGGGTCGATGCCGTACAAAGGCAGCAAAGGCAAGAAGATGGGCACGAAGATGATGATGATCTCGCTCCACTCCAACGGCCAGCCCAAGATGAAAATCAGAAACTGCGACAGCAACAAAAACTGCACGGGCGACAGGTTCAAGGACAGCATGAAGTCTTTGACCACATGCTCACCACCCAGGTAAGAAAACACCGAGGCGAAGGTGGCGGCCCCCACAAACAGGAAACACACCATGGCCGAAGTGCGCGCCGTGAGGTAAACCGATTCGCGCAGGCGCTGCCAGGTGAAGGCGCGGTACACAATGGCCAAAACGATGCCGCCCAAAGCGCCCATGGCGGCGGCTTCGCTGGGGGTGGCCAGACCAAACAGGATGGAGCCCAGCACCGCCATGATCAGCGCAGCCAAAGGCACAAAAGCCTTGAGCACCAGCACAATACTCTCCCAGACGGTGTAGTGATCTACGTCTTTGGGTTTTGGGCAAAGCGAAGGATTCAGTGTGGCGCGGACGATGACGTAAATCAGATAAAACAACGCCAGTGTGAAGCCGGGGATGATGGCTGCTGCATAAAGCTTGACCACTGACACGCTGGCCGTGGCGGCATAGACGATCAACAGGATCGATGGCGGAATCAGGATGCCCAAGGTGCCGCCCGCCGTGATCACGCCGCTGGCGAGTTTTTGGTCATACCCCGCTTTGAGCATGGGCGGCAAGGCGATCAAGCCCATCAGGGTCACCACCGCACCCACGATGCCGGTGGCTGTGGCAAACAGCGCACAGGTCACCAAGGCGGCCACTGCCATGGAGCCCGGCAGAAAACGCAAGCCCACCTGCAAGCTCAGGAACAACTTGTCCAGGATGTTGGCCCGCTCAATGATGTAACCCATGAATAGAAATAACGGTATCGATATGAGCACATCGTTGTTCATCACGCTGAAGGTGTTCTGCGTGAAAAGGTACAGGATGCGGTTGTCCCACATCATCTGGTCGGGGGTGAAATAGGCATAAAAGCCAAACCCGATACCCATGGCCATCAGGGTGAAGGCAATGGGAAATCCAAGGAAAATAACAACGATAAAAAGGCCCAGCATGACAAGGGCGATGATGGGATCACTCACGATTTTTCTTCCTGTGTATGCTGCTGAATGAGCACTTGTTCAAGTTCTTCGACGTCGCCACTGCGGGACAACCACTCGCCGGTGCGAAGACACACAAGGCACCGCATGACCTCGGAAATGCCGGCGATCAACAAGGTGATGCCAGCAACAAAAATAACTGATTTCAGCGGCCAGACAGGCACGCCTGCCGGGCTGTTGACGCTGGACTCCAGGATGCGCGCACTCTCAAACGCGTAAGCAGCACCGGTGTAAACCATGGCAAAAATAGCCGGAAAATAAAACGTGAGGTAAAGCGTCAAATCGACCTTGGCTTGCGTCCGGCTGGACCATTTGCGGTAGATGAAGTCGCCACGCACATGCGAGTTGCGCGAGACGGCGTAAGCACCCGACATCATGAACAGCGCGCCGTACAGCATGTAGCTCATGTCAAAAGCCCACACGGTGGGGCTGTTAAGCACATACCGCATGAACACCTCGAAGCAGGTGGATGCGGTCAAGATCAGCACACACCAGGAAAAGGCGTGACCGATCGACTTGCTGAGGATGTCAATCCTGCGAATCCAGACTTCCATGCGATTTACCTCTTTGCAAATAAAAACAAAGGCTGCCGGAACCCATCCCGACAGCCTTCTGATGAGACCTACTGTCAGCGGTCAGCGCGGCAGCCTGGTCTTCTGGACGTGCTCATAAGCCATTTTGTAATCAGCTTCGTTGGTAAAGTGGTAGAAACCAACGCGGCGCGACCAAGCCCTGAAGGAGTCATTCACTTCCTTGAACATGTCAACTTCTTTTTCGAGCTTGGCAGTCACGACGTCCCAAGCTGCCAGCTGACCCTTGTAGACGTCGGCTGAGGTGCGTGACACCTGCACCTTGTGCTTGACGATCAACTCCTGCAAGTCTTTGGAGTAGTTTTCATGCGCCAGCGCGGTGGAAGCGGTCGAAGCAGCTTCGGCGGCGTACTTCAGGACGGCCTTCAGGTCGGCGGGCAAAGCGTTGTACTTGTCCTTGTTGAAGAGGATTTCGAAGAATTCCTGGGCCTGGTGGAAGGAACCCATGGAATAGAACTTGGCCACGTCTTGTGCACCAAAGCGCATGTCGGCGGTGGGGTTGTTGAATTCAAAGGCATCGATCACGCCGCGCTGCATGGCAGGAACAATCTCGCCACCGGGCAACTGGGCCACGGCCATGCCCAACTCTTGCATCAAGTCGGCAGCCAAACCGACGGTACGGTACTTGAAGCCCTTCAGGCCAGCCGCCGTCTTGGGCGGTGCCTTCTTGAACCAACCCAGAGGCTGTGAGGGCATGGGGAATGAGAAGAAGCCGACGACGTTCAGGTTCATCTTGGCAACCAGCTTGTCCCACAGTTGCTGACCGCCACCGGCGTGAATCCAGCTCAAGCCGATTTCGGGCGTGGCACCTGTCACAGGGCCTGTGCCGAACAGGGAAGCCACTTTGGACTTGCCGTACCAGTAGCCAGACACATGGTGACCGCCATCGAGCACGCCTTTGCTGACGGCGTCAATGATCTCGAACGGCTTGACCACGGCACCGGCGGGCAAATATTCGATTTTCAGACGGCCACCAGACATTTCATTGACGCGGGTGACGTATTGCTGCGCCATCTCGCTGAAAATTTCGTTGGCACCCCAGGAACCTTGCATCTTGAACACGATCGGGGCCTGAGCCACGGCGATCATGGGGAAGCCGGCCAAGGGCACAGCCACGGCTGCGGTGGCGGCTTTGCCGAAGAAACGGCGGCGGCTGGCTTCAGGCGCGTCAGTCACCGTTGCGGGAAGGTCATGTTGCATTTGTGTCATGTGTTTGTCTCCAGCTTTTAAGATATAAAAATAACTGCTCGCTTATGAATTATGCTGAAAGTCGGAATCAGGGCGCTAAGTGAAAACCCGAACATCTCTAAAGATTTTTTTTCAAACCGAAAGATAAATTTTTTCAATCGCGTCATCAAAAGCAATGTTTCGGCTCCAAATATCGTACGCCGAAGTTGGCCTTTGTTTAAAAGGGTTAACCCTCAAAAAGTCACCAAAGCGTCATGGCTTCTTGCTTCAAAAATCACGACTTTTGAGTACCGAATTGGCGCCTCGCGTTACAGTTCAGCTTTGTCACACCGTTCAATCCAAGCCACCATGAACCCGATTCAACTCTTCGATCCTGCTTCCAGCACCTACACCTACGTGCTGTTTGACACCACCAGTTGCGACGCCATCATCATTGACCCGGTCGACACCCAGCTGGAGCGCGACCTGCAGGTGCTGCGCGAGCACGGCCTCAAACTGATATGGGCGCTGGAAACCCATGCCCATGCCGACCACATCACCAGCGCCGGACTGCTGGCCGAAATGGCCGGTGCCAAAACCGCTGCACCGGCAGACTGCGGTATCAATACCGCTGCGGTGCAGATCAAGGATGGTCACACCTTGGGCTTTGGTACCGAGCAAATTCGGGCCCTGCACACCCCCGGCCACACCGCTGGCAGCATGTGCTTTGTCTGGCGCAAGCATGTCTTCACGGGCGACACCCTGCTGATCAACGGCTGCGGCCGCACCGACTTTCAGAGCGGCAGCCCAGTAGCCCTGTACCACAGCCTGACCCAGTTGCTGTTCAAGCTGCCCGACGACACCACGGTGTGGCCAGGCCACGACTATCAGGGCAAAACCAGCTCGACCATTGGCTTTGAAAAAACCGGCAACGCCCGGGTGGCGGGCAAAACCGAGGCCGAATTTGTGGCCATCATGGAGGCGCTGCACCTGCCACCGCCCAAGCGCATCGATGAGGCGGTGGCCGCCAACCTGCACGGCGGCCTGCGCCACGACGCACACCCCGTCAACAGCCTGCAGGTGCAGCCCGCCGCTGGCTACGCCGGTGACATCAGCTGCGCACTGGCCTGGCGCTGGGTGCAAAGTGGCGAGGGCGTGCTGGTGGACGTGCGCTCGGACGCCGAACGCGCCTGGGTGGGCTTTGTGCCCGATGCCCCGGCCGTGGCCTGGAAGCAATGGCCCGGCATGGCAAACAACCCAAATTTTGATGCCGAGCTGCTGGCCGCCGTGTCGGCCGGCAAAAAAGTGGCCTTGCTGTGCCGCAGCGGCGTGCGCTCCATTGCCGCCGCCAAACGCGCCACCGAGCTCGGGCTGGAGGCCTACAACATTCTGGAAGGTTTTGAAGGTGACCCCGACACCCACGCGCAACGCGGCCGCCTGGGTGGCTGGCGTCGGCATGGGCTGCCGTGGCGCCAGAGCTGATAATGCCGCCATGACTTTTTTGGCTATTGATATCGGCAACACCCGCTTAAAGTGGGCGCTGCACACCGCACCGCAGCACAACGCGCCTTTGTTGGCGCAAGGCGTTGAATTTTTGGAAAATATTGACCGCCTGGCCAATGGCGACTGGGGCGGCCTGCCGCACCCCAAACGCATGCTGGGCTGCACCGTGGCAGGCGACGCCGTCAAGCGCCGGGTGGAAGAACAAATGGAATTGTGGGACGTGTCCGCCAACTGGGTGGTGGCCAACAGCTTTGAAGCCGGCCTGAGCAATGGCTACGACCACCCCGCGCGCCTGGGTGCCGACCGCTGGGTGGCCATGATCGGGGCCTGGCACCGCAGCCTGGCACAAGGCCCGGCGCGCCCGCTGGTGGTGGTGATGGTTGGCACTGCGGTGACCGTGGACGCCATCGACACCCGGGGCAAGTTTTTGGGCGGGCTCATCCTGCCTGGCCACGGCATCATGCTGCGCGCCCTGGAGTCGGGCACGGCTGGCCTGCATGTGCCCACCGGCCATGTGTGCGAATTTCCCACCAACACCAGCGACGCCCTGACCAGTGGCGGCACCTACGCCATTGCCGGTTCGGTCGAACGCATGGTGCAACACCTGCGCCAGCACTGCGGCACCGAGCCGCGCTGCATCATGACGGGTGGCGCCGGCTGGAAAATGGCGCCCAACATGTCGGTGCCCTTTGAGCTGGTGGACAACCTGCTGTTTGACGGCCTGCTGGAGATGGCTGCGCACCGGTTTGGCTGAGCGGGCCGCAGGAGACCCGCCCTCGGCCGGTGGCTGTTGGGTGCCATGAAGGCTGCCCTGGGGGGCAATCGCGGCGAGGGCGCCGCTCCTACAAAATTCAGATGACCCCGCCTTCGTCTCTGTGGGGGGTCGCCCCGGCCCGATGGCTGTTGATATTTGGCTGAGGGTCGCCCCGGCCCGATGGCTGTTGATATTTGTGGGAGGGCCGCCCCGGCCCGATGGCTGTTGGAGGCAATCGCGGCGAGGCCTCCCCCCCACAGGGGTGCAGGTTTCGTCATTGCCAAGCGCCATTGTCAAGATGAGCTCGCAAGCACATAATCATGTGTTGAACATAATTGTGTGTTTTATTGGAGGTCACGATGGCTGAAACCGTTAATTTCACTGGCTCTGTGGACCGGGCGCTGCTCAAGCGTGCCAAGGTCATGGCCGCCAAGACTGATACCTCGGTCAATGCGCTTTTTAACGCGGAGCTGCGGCACCTGGTTGAGACATTTGAGTCGGCAGAGGCTTCAAACAATCACAATTTCAAGACGCTGCTGGATTTTTCTTTGGGGCGTGCCGACAGCAATGAAACTTTGGCAGCCTTAGGGCTCGACAGCCAGGAAGATTTGTTTTTGCTGATGGCGCAGGCACATTTGCCCATGCCGCGTTTGCCACAGGCCACAACGCAAGCCATGGTCAATAGTCTGAATGCATTGGCGTCTTGAGCGGGTTGGCGCAAACAGCTCATGACAAATATCCTTTTGTTGCCGGATGCCGGGCCGCTGATCACGCTGGCCTATGCGCAGTCACTTGATTTGCTGTTGAAACCGGGCTGGCCTGTGTGTATTGTCGACATGGTGTTGGAAGAGCTTACGCGCAATCAGACGCCCACCAGTCAAGCCATTGCCGATTGGGTCAAAGTGAACAACTTGCAGGTGTTGCCCACCAAAACTTTGGCACACCTGCGGCGCAGGCAGGCGACCGACCCCGCCCCGCCGCGAAAGTCGAACCTCGGTGAACTCGCCATCCAGGAGGCCATGAATGATTTTGCGCTGATCGACCCGCCACCGACAGGTGTATTCCTGTTTGAGGATTACAAAATTGCCCGCACCAGTTTTTTGCTGCCAGCGCAATGCCGCAAAGTGAGTACGCGTGCATTTTTGATTTTTCTGGAGCAAAAGGGCTGGCTGGATTCGGCAGCAGAAGTGGAACGAAAAGCCATTTTGAACGGTCGAAATTTTTCAAAACTGCGTTTTCCATGAACAGGTTCCGTCATTGCGAAGCGCGGGAGTCCAGGCAGTTGGAATTCATGGATTGCTTCACTTCGTTCGCAATGACGAAGGGTTTCGATAACTTGTGGGAGGGTCGCCTCGGCCCGATGGCTGTTGGAATTTGTGGGAGGGCCGCCCCGGCCCGATGGCTGTTGGAATTTGTGGGAGGGCCGCCCCGGCCCGATGGCTGTTGGAGGCAATCGCGGCGAGGGCGCCGCTCCCACAGGGGCGCCGCTCTTACAGGGGTTTTAGCCAAGCCTGCGCCAGGCGCACCCAGTAGGTTGCACCCAGTGGCAGCAGTTCGTCGTTGAAGTCGTAGCTCGGGTTGTGCAGCATGCACGGCCCGCCGCCGTGGCCCAGGGCGCGGTGGTCGCCGTCGCCATTGGCAATAAAGGCGTAGCAACCGGGTTTGGCCTGCAGCATGAAAGAAAAATCTTCGGCGCCCATGGTGGGCTCCTGCGTCTGCACGTTGTCGGCACCCACGATATCGGCCATCACCTGGCGCGCAAAGTCGGCCTCGGCGGCGCTGTTGATGGTGGGCGGGTAGTTGCGCTTGAACTCAAAGTCGGCACGCACGCCTGATGCCGCACACAGGTGCTCGGTCATCACCCGCATGCGCTGCTCGATCTGGTCCAGCACCGCCACCGAAAAGGTGCGCACCGTGCCTTGCAACTCGCAGCGATTGGGAATGACATTGGTGGCCTCGCCGGCATGGATCATGGTGACCGAAATCACACCCGCGTCGATGGGTTTGAGGTTGCGGCTGATGATGGTCTGGAACGACTGCACCAGTTGGCAGGCCACCGGCACCGGATCCAGCGCGTTGTGCGGCATGGCGGCGTGACCGCCCTTGCCGTGGATGGTGATTTTGAACTCGTTGCTGGAAGCCATCACCGGGCCCGCGCTGGCGGCAAACTGGCCGAACTGCAAACCGGGCCAGTTGTGCATGCCAAACACCGCGTCCATCGGGAATTGCTCGAACAGGCCGTCCTTGATCATCTCGCGCGCACCACCGCCGCCTTCTTCGGCAGGCTGAAAAATCAAATACACCGTGCCGTCAAAGTTGCGGTGCTTGGCGAAGTACTGGGCCGCTGCCAGCAGCATGGCGGTGTGGCCGTCGTGACCACAGGCATGCATCTTGCCGGGCTGGGTACTGGCGTGGGCGAAGGTGTTGGCCTCCTGCATGGGCAGCGCGTCCATGTCGGCGCGCAAACCAATGGCGCGACCCGAGCTGCCGTTTTTGACAATACCGACGACGCCGGTGGTGCCCAGCCCGCGATGGACCGGAATGCCCCACTCGGTGAGCTTGGCGGCCACCACATCAGCGGTGCGGAATTCGTTGAAGCACAGCTCGGGATGGGCGTGCAGGTCACGGCGAAGAGCGGCCAGACCGGGCGCCTGGGTGAGGATGGCATCAATGATTTTCATGATTGCTCACTTTCGGGCTGATGAATGAACCGTGTTGGCGCCCTGGCTAAGGCTTGCGCTTTTTGGAGGCTGACGGCAGGCTGCTGCGCACACCATCCCAAAACTTGATTCGCGCCTCGATCGCGCGCCGGGCAGCCTTGTCTGCTGTCTTCTTTTTACCGGCGCTGTCGCCGCAGAGCTGCGCCAACAATTGAAGCGCGAGCGGGCCATGCAACTCATCGTCAAGGTGGATGTGCCGTTCAAGGTAGTAGTGAAACAGTGGCGCACTTTTTTTGCTGATGCCCATGTCTGCCAGCAAGGCCCTGAACATGCCGGGGATGACCTGTTCGCGCCCCATGGCAAAGGCCGCGCCGACAAGGTGCGGTTTCTGGGTGTCAAGAAGATCAAAGGTTGTGGCCATGAAGCGGCGTGACGGCTCCGGAATGTCGCACTTCAACAGCGCTGCTGCAAGGCCTTTTTTCTTGACGACCTTCAAAAAGGCACGCACCGGCCGGGTGTCGGCACCCACCTCGTCCATCGCCCCGAGGTAAAGGTCGAAATGGCTGATGAACGTGGGCTTCCCATCGGCATCAGGGAAGCCCTCATCGGTTTCCTCGCCCAGCACGATTTCATTGATGAACCGCTGCACCTGGGTGGCGCGCGCGTCTCCGGTGGGCAGCCATGGCACAGACACCGGCGCGACCGAGCCTTGCAAAAATTTGACCAGCGACATGAAGTCCCACACGGCATACACATGATGCGCCATAAAGCAGCGCAGGTCTTTCACGGTGCGCACCGAGGCATACAGCGGGTGCTGGTCGAGGCGCGAGCGGAGTTGCGGCAAGAGGGAGGCGTCGGTCGGATTCATGGGCGGCATTGGGAATATTGGAGCGTGAAATGTTCAGGTTGGAAATTGTCCCACTATCCTTTATCCCCATGCTCGGTTGGTGCCTCTGCAGCCCGGCAACGCATTGCTTTTTGCCCGCCTATACTGTTTTGTTTGACTGCTCGTTCATGAACCAGACATCTTCGCACCCCCCGGCGCTCTCTCAGATTCTGGGCGCCTGCCCGCACGACTGCCCGGACACCTGTTCGCTGCTGACCACGGTGCAGGACGGTGTGGCCATCAAGGTGCAGGGCAACCCGGCGCACCCGCACACGGCAGGCAGCCTGTGCACCAAGGTGTCGCGCTACCCCGAGCGCAGCTACCACCCCGAGCGTATTTTGCAGCCATTGAAACGCGTTGGACCCAAAGGCAGCGGCCAGTTTGAGCCCGTGTGCTGGGATACCGCCTTGAACGACATTGCCGCGCGCCTGTCTTCAATCGCCGCGCGCGACCCGCAGGCCATCCTGCCCTACAGCTATGCCGGCACCATGGGCCTGGTGCAGGGCGAAAGCATTGCGGCGCGCTTTTTCCACAAGTTGGGGGCGTCCCTGCTGGAGCGCACCATTTGCGCGGCGGCCGGTGGCGAGGGCCTGGTGCACACGCTGGGTGGCAAGGTCGGTATGCGGGTGGAGTTTTTTGCCGAGTCGAAATTGATTTTGATCTGGGGCAGCAACTCGATCAGCAGCAACCTGCACTTTTGGCGCTATGCGGCACAAGCCAAACGCGACGGCGCCAAGCTCATCTGCATTGACCCGCGCAAGAGTGAAACCGCTGAAAAATGCCACGAGCACATTGCCCTGCTGCCTGGCACCGATGGCGCCCTGGCGCTGGGCCTGATGCACGAGTTGATCCAGCACGACTGGCTTGACCATGACTATCTGGATCGCTACACCGTGGGCTGGAGCGCCATGCAAGCGCGCGCCTTGAAGTGGTCCCCGGAGCGCGCGGCGGCGGTGTGCGGCATCGCGCCTGAGCAGATCCGCGCCCTGGCCCACGACTACGGTGCCTGCGCCCACAATGGCCAGCCCGCGGCCATCCGCATGAACTACGGCCTGCAGCGCGTGCACGGTGGCGGCAACGCGGTGCGCCTGATCGCCAGCCTGCCCGCCCTCGTTGGTGCCTGGCGCCACCGCGCCGGTGGTGTGCTGCTGTCGAACTCGGGGGCATTTCCGGTGCAACGCGCCGCCCTGCAACGCCCTGACCTGCTGGCCGGGCGCACGCCGCGCTGCATCAACATGAGCACGATCGGCAATGACCTGCTGCGCCCGGGCAGCGCGGCGTTTGGCCCGGCCATCGAGGCCGTGGTGGTTTACAACAGCAACCCGGTGGCGATTGCGCCTGAGTCGGCCAAGGTGGCGCAGGGTTTTGCCCGTGAAGATTTGTTCACCGTGATGCTGGAACATTTTCAGACCGACACTGCCGACTACGCCGACTACGTCCTGCCCGCCACCACGCAACTGGAGCACTGGGATGTGCACAGCGCCTACGGCCACACCGACGCCCTGCTGAACCGGCCCGCCATTGCGCCGCTGGGTAAAGCCAAACCCAACACCCAGATTTTTCGGGAGCTGGCCGCGCGCATGGGTTTTTCTGAGCCCTGCTTTGCCGACAGTGACGAGGCGCTGTGCCGCCAGGCCTATGGTGAGGCGGTCGACTTTGACGCCCTGCTCCAGCACGGCTTTGTGACCCTGCCCACGCCGGACGCGCCGTTTGCGCTCGGCAACTTTCCCACACCGTCCGGCAAGTGCGAATTTTTCAGCGCACGGCTGGCAGCCCTTGGCCTGGACGGCCTGCCCGACCATGTGCCCAACCATGAAGTGGCGCACAGCGCCAGCGCCTACCCGCTGGCCATGATCTCGCCGCCGGCGCGCAACTTTTTGAATTCAAGCTTTGTCAACGTCAAAAGCCTGCAAGCGTCAGAGGGCGAACCCTTGCTGGAAATTCACCCCTTGGACGCGGACGCGCGCCAGATTGCCGACGGCGACACCGTGCGTGTCTTCAACGACCGGGGCAACTACCACTGCCGCGCCCATATCAGTGCACGGGCCAGGGTGGGGGTGGTCAACGGGCTGGGTGTGTGGTGGCGCAAACTGGGCCTTGACGGCACCAATGTGAACCAGCTGACCAGCCAGAATTTGACCGACCTGGGCCACGGCCCCACCTTTTACGATTGCCTGGTTGAAGTAAAGAAATCCGAAATATCTCGCCAGGAAAGCCGGGGTAACCATGGGAGTTGAAGACCGGGACTGGTACCGCGATGCACAGCGGGAGCGCGAAAAGCAGCGCCAGATTGACCATACGCGCGCAAAGGCTGTGTCGCCGATCAAGACCGGGCTCCTTCCGATGATGGTCTTTTGGTGTGTGGTGATGGGCTTGCTGTACCTGGCCATGACGCATTACCTCAAGCCCAAACAAGTTCAGGTGCTCGCCAACGGTGATCTGGTCATCAACCGGTCTCATGACGGGCATTTTTACACCGTGGGCAGCATCAACGGCCGAGAAGTCAAATTTCTGGTCGACACCGGGGCATCACTGGTGAGCGTGAGTGAAGCATTCGCTCAGAAAGCCTTGATCCGCGGCGGCGTGCCGACCACCTTCAGAACGGCCAACGGCGACCGGCTTGGGCGCGTGGTGAATGGTGTGGGCGTGTCGGTCGGACCGGTCAGCCTGACCAACGTCAGGGTGGGCGTGGGTATCAGCGCGAGTGATGAAAATGATGCCCTGCTGGGCCAGTCGTTCCTGTCGAAATTCGACATCACCATCAGCAAGAACCAGATGGTGCTGAGGCCCCGGTAGGTCGTCTTGGTGGCTCGCGCCCTGAGCCTGTCGATCATCAACCCCTTATTCTTGTCATGATGACGAGATTTCCCATTCCATGCTCACACCTCTCCTGTCGCCCCGCCACGATGCGTTGCTGCGCCTGGTCCTCGCCGCCGGGGAACCCATTCAGCCTGGTGCACTGGGGCACGCCCTGCAGGCTTCCCGGCCCACCATCAACCAGACCTTGCGAGACCTCCAAAGATGAGGCACTGACCGTGTGGCTGGCCAGTTTTAACGACAAAAAGACCAAGGCTCGTCTCTTGGTGCGCGTCAGCCGCTTGGCCGCTGGAAACTTTGGGGACTGCAAGGCTTTGCGTGATGGCGTACAAGAATTGAAGATTGACATTGGGCCGGGTTATCGCGTGTACCTGAGCAGGCAAGGCGCGCAGATGGTGCTGCTGCTTTGTGGTGGCGATACGGATGACCAGAGCCACGACATTGAACGAGCCACAGCGTATTTGAAAGACTGGAAGAAAAGAGGTAAACCATGAATGCACCGCGCCACGTAAGCCACGACGAAACAGTGGTGGACATGCTCAAAGCTGACCCGGATTTCGCCAACGAGCATCGCGCACCCACGACAAACCCAGTTTTAGTCGCGCAGCAACTGGGCGCCCTCAATCTTCGACGCGCGGTCATCAAAGGTCAGCAACGGCCCCTGTCCAGCCTGGCTGACGAGTGCGATATGCAGGCAGTCCGCGAAGTCTCGCGGGCCGGTCTGCTTGAACAGCCACAGCGCTTGCTCCAAAGCAGGCTCCGTCTGAAACTCCAGCTCGGTCACGTCCAGCAAAGCATTCAGCGCAGCCGTCACCTGCTGCCTGTCAAAGTGGTACCTGGCCCGCAGCACCCATTCGACCTCCAGCATGACAGTGACGGTGACAAACAGGCGCTCGCCCTTGCTGAGGGTCTCGTCTAGCAGCCGGGCCACGGCTGCGCATTGCTTCGCATCATCGTTGGTCAGCCAGCGAACCAGTATGTTGGTGTCCAGCGCCGCCATTAATCCCCGCCCATGCGCATGTCAGAAATCGAGACAGACACGCCATGCGGCGGCTTGAGCATGCCCTTGAGGTCCTTGATGGACTTCGTCTTGGCCCGCATCACGACCGTACCGTCGGGCATGGGGGTGAACGTGAGCCGGTCTTTCGGGTTGATCGCCATCGACTTGCGGATATCCGCAGGAATGGTGATTTGGCCCTTGCTGGTCAGTGTGGCTTCAGACATGTGAAACTCCTTACATTTCTATAAATTGTAAGGAAAAACACCTGCAAGGTCAAGCGCCATAGGCAGCAAGGACGGCGCTGTGCAACACCGCGATAAGCCCATCCTGCACACCCATTTGCATGTCAAAGAACATCAAGGCCATTTTCTTGGACCGCCATGGCAGCGCAGACCAGGGGCACACTTGCCGGCAGCGCCGCGTTAACGAACCACCCGAAGCTGCGACCTAACGGCAGATGATTTGCAGTGATTGCAGAGGCGTTTTTACGGACTACAGCGTGCGGCATAGCGTGTCCGCAAAGTGGAGACAGCGTGCGTGGTATAGCGGTTCACGCAAGCCATAAACAAAAACACCGTAGCCCTTGCGGAACTACGGTGTAAATTTGGTGGCCCGGGGCGGAATCGAACCACCGACACAAGGATTTTCAATCCTCTGCTCTACCGACTGAGCTACCAGGCCTAAGGGCGGTATTCTAGCAGGGCAATGGGCCGTTTTGAGGCGCAGCCCGGTTTTTTCAGCCGCGTTTGCGCGTCAGGTCAACGCCCAGTTGCTTGAGCTTGCGGTACAGGTGCGTGCGCTCCAACCCAGTCTTTTCAGCGACACGGGTCATGGAACCATTTTCCTTGGACAGGTGGAACTCGAAGTAAGCTTTTTCATACTCGTCACGGCCTTCGCGCAGCGGTTTGTCGAGCATGAAATTTTGCGTGACTTGGGGTCCCGCCTCTGGCACCATTTCAGCGACGCTGATGGGCATGTCGGCCACCGCCACCGTACTGGCCTTTGCGCCCGTGGCAGACAAATATGGCATGGACTGGGTGAGTTTGCGCAAGGCGCCGCGGGTCAGGCCCTGTTCAACCGCCTTGAGCAGCTTTTGCAGCGTGATCGGTTTTTCCAGAAAAGCCAGTGCCCCGATGCGGGTGGCTTCAACTGCGGTATCGATGGTGGCATGGCCGCTCATCATGATGACCGGCATGGTGAGCGCCCCGGAGGTGGACCACTCCTTGAGCAAGGTGACGCCATCGGTGTCGGGCATCCAGATATCCAGCAGGACCAGGTCGGGCGCCTCACGCAGGCGGGCCGCGCGGGCCTGGGCGGCGTTTTCCGCCAACTCGACGGTATGCCCCTCGTCGTTAAGAATTTCGCACAAGAGATCGCGAATACCCAGTTCGTCATCCACTACCAAAATGTTAGCCATGTACTTGTAATTCCCTTGAAATTGGTATCAGCAATGTCACATCAACTTGTCTGAGCCTCCTGAGGCAGGCGCAACTGCGAATGATAACGATACTTGCGCACCGAGGATCTCGTCGTTGTGCATGCGGTTCGTGATCGAGACCCGGCTGGCGTGCTCGTCGGCAATCTTCTTGACCACCGCCAGACCCAGGCCGGTGCCTTTGTCCTTGGTGGTCACATAGGGCTCAAAGGCCCGCTTGAGAATGTGGTCCGAAAACCCGGTGCCACAGTCGGCTACCACCAGGCGCACCCGGCGCGCATTGGCTTGCCACTGGGTTTTGACCAGCACTGCGTGGTCGGCGTCGGCATGGCCGGCGCTCACGGTGGCATCCTGGGCGTTTTGCAGCAGGTTGTGCAGCACCTGGCGCAGTTGCTGGGTGTCGCCCATGATGTTGGGGCAAGCGGGATCGAGCTCGGTCTGGACCGGCACCTGCCCCAGGTCGTCGGCATACAGGTGCAGCACGTCATTCACCAGGTCGTTGAGGTTGACGGGCCTGAGCTCGGCCGCAGGCAGGCGCGCGTAATCGCGGAATTCATTGACCAGCCGTTTCATGGCGTCGACCTGGTCGACGATGGTTTTGACTGATTTGGTCAGCATGGCCTGCTCAGTGACACCCAGCTTGCCGGTTAGCTTCATCTCGAGCCGCTCGGCAGACAACTGAATCGGCGTCAGCGGGTTTTTGATTTCATGCGCCAGGCGCCGCGCCACTTCACCCCAGGCCTGCGCCCTTTGGGCAGACACAATTTCAGAGATGTCGTCAAAAACCAGCAGGCGCTGATCGCCCGGCAAGGCTGCGCCGCGCGTCACCAAAGTAATCACGTCATGGGCCGGACGCCCGCTAAAGGTCCGGCCAACACCACCGAGTTCAAAGGACTGCTGCCAATGGTCCAGTGTGCGTTCGTTATGGCTGCTGAAAAAGCTGTCAAATTGCTCCTGCACTTGCTGACCGAAGGTCTGAAGTCCGTCAATTTCTGCCAGTGCCCGCCCTTGGTGCGCCGCCATTGGCACCCGCAAAATTCGGGTGGCGCCGGGGTTGGAGGCGCAGATCAGCCCCTTGGCGTCGAGCACCATGACGCCCGCCGTGAGGTTGTCCAAAATGGTTTGCAGGTTGGCCCGGGCCGCGTTCACCTGCGCCATGCTGGACTGCACCGCCTGGCGCGCCTCGGCAAGCTGTTCGGTCATCTGGGCAAACGAGCGGGTCAAGCCGTCGAGTTCATCCTTGCCGCGCAAATAGGGCTTGGGGGTGAGGTCGCCGGCTGCCACTTCGCGCACGCCATCGGCCAGCAGCAGCAGCGGCCGGGCCAACTGGTTGCCCAGCACCACCGCCAGCAGCACCGCCCCAAACACTGCCATGAACAGGCTCAGGGTGAGCGTGCCGATGTACATGCGACGCAGGCCGTCACGGGCCAGGGCGCGCTCCTGGTACTCGCGATTGGCCAGCGTCACGGCCAGGGCATTGGCCACCAGCGTGTCGGGCAGTGCCTTCACCGCCAGCACATAGCGCGGTTCGTTGAAAATACCCAGCTGATCACTGGTGATGAGCGCCAGCGCCTTGACCCGGGCCTGGGGTTCGGAAACGGCGTCCACGTCGTCCAGGCCCTCGATCCAGGTGATGACGCGCTGGTCCCTTGCAGCCCTGAACTGCTGGGCCGTGGGTAACTCGGGATTGAGTTGGTAGCGCGACTGGCCCGCTGCCGCGATCAGCCGCCCTGACCCGCCCCACAACATCAGGTCGTCGGCCCCCACAGCCACACGGGCACGCTCCAGCGGCAATGCTGCGCTGAATTCGGGCGTATCGGCAAGTTGCGCCGCGCCAGCGCGCGCCTTGGCGGCCAAATCAGCCGACAAGGCCTCGAGCGTGGTGCGGCCCAGATTCAGACCGGCGTTCAGCGCACCCTCGACCTTCACGTCAAACCAGCTTTCGATGGAACGCGTGACAAACTGGTAGGAAACCACATAAATCAGCACGCCAGGGGCAAAGCCCGCCAACGCAAAAATGGCAGCCAGCTTGACCAGCAGGCGGCTGCCAAACTTTTTCTGCACCAGTCGCCGAATCAGGCGCACCGCAATCCAGCCAATGACCCCCAGCAACAGCACCGCCACCACCACGTTGACGGCAAACAGCCGTGCATAGTTGCGCTCGTAAAGCTCGCGGTTGGTGGTGGCCTGGGTCAACAGAAAAAGCAGCACCAAGCCAACGGCCACCAGGACGATCACGCCCAGCCCCAGCAACCAGCGCACCGAGCGGGAATGGCCTCCCGGCGCCTTGGCGGTGGCGGAGGCGGATTTCATTTGCCCGACTCGGGTTCAAGAAGCTGGTCGCTGCCAAGCACTACCGACCAATCAGCCTGGCCCAGGGTGCCAATTTGCAAGGGCCGCGGCAACTGGGCCAAGTCAAGCCGAAAGCGAAACGCCACCAGATAGCGCGCACGGGGTGCCAGGTCTGCCGCCTCGGCGATTTTCCAGCGCGTGATGCGGCGCACGGTTGCCAGCGCGTCGACCCAAGACTCAAAGTTTTGGTTCAGGGCCAAACCCAAGGCAGGCTCGACGACTTCGCCAGACGCGATATTGAGCCGCCAGCGGTTGGTCAGGGGCTGGTAGGCCAGCCGGAATTGACGCCTGGCCGAGGCTATTTTCTGGTCGGTCCAATACCAGCGTTCGCGAAGCACATCGGCTTCGGCCACAAAGAAAATCGGAATGCCCTTGTGCAGGGCATCCACCACCGCCGGCGACAAGTCAAATTGAAGCTGGGTGGAAAGCCGGAGTGCATCGTCCGAGCGCTCCAGCAGCAGTTGCGGGGGCTCAGCGCCGCCTGAGGGTGCTTGCGCCATCGCCACGCCCAGCCCCAGCAAAGCCGTGGCCAGCCAGCCCAGCAACAGCCTAGGCAGCCAACTTTTCCAGCAATGCGTAATAAAAACCATCATGCTCACGTGTCGGATTGTCAGCCAGTCCCGGCCATTGCACCGCTTGCCCGGGCAACAAATGCCCGGGTGACGGCAATAAGGCGGCGTTGCTGTTGTTGTCAAGAAACGCCTTGATCTGGCCCTGGCCCTCGGCCTGAAACACCGAACAGGTGCAGTACAGCAGGCGGCCACCCGGTGCTAGCAAGGGCCACAGTACCGCCAGCAGCCGGGCCTGCTGGCGCGCCAGTTGGGCGGCGTCAGAGGGGCGCCTGAGCCAGAGGATGTCGGGGTGGCGCCGCACCACACCCGAGCCGGAACAGGGCGCGTCGAGCAAGATCGCGTCATAACTTTCGCCCTGCCACCAGCTCGGCAAGTCGGCCGCATCGGCCGCCAGCACCCGGGCCTTGAGGTCCAGGCGCTGCAGGTTGTCGTGAATGCGCTGGCAGCGCTGGGGGTCGATGTCGAGCGCTGTGACCGCCACGTCAGCGAACTCCAGCAAGTGGGCCGTCTTGCCGCCCGGGGCCGCGCAGGCGTCCAGCACCTGCAACGGCGCCTGGCCACGCAAACCCGTCAAGAGCAGCGGCACCGCCCATTGTGCGGCGCTGTCCTGCACCGACACCAAGCCGTCGGTAAAACCGGGAATGTGCTGCACTGCGGTGGCCTCTTGCAGCACCACGCCCACCAGCCCCAGCGGTTCGGCAAGCAGGCCGGCTGCCATGAGCATTTTGAAGTAATCGGCCATGCTGATGCGCCGGGTATTAACGCGCAACACCATGGGCGCCTGCGCATGATTGGCCGCCAAAATGGATTGCCACTGCGTTGGCCACTCGGCCTGCATCTGAGCCAACCACCAGGCCGGGTGGTTCCAGCGTGCCACCGGATCGCTGGCCACCTGGGCCAGCAAGGCGGGCTGCTCACGCAAATAGCGGCGCAAGCAGGCGTTGATGAAAGCCGATTGGGCCTTTAGTTTTGGCGATTTTTTGGCGGCTTCCACGGTCTGATTGACCAGGGTGAAGGCGTCATACGGTGCCTCGTCGCCCTGCGACAACAGCGCCAATGCGCTGCACAGCAAGGCATCCAGCGCTGGCGCGGGCGGGCGCGGCGCCAGCAGGCGGCGCAAGGCCTGCGCCTGCCCCAGCGTGCGCAGCACCGTGAAGCTGAGCGCCTGCACGCCCGGGCGCAACGACGCGTCGACCGCGCTGATGGCCGCCGTGCCGGAAGCCCCGCCCAGGATGGCCTGCAACACCTTGGCGACCGCCTGCAGCTGTCGCCACAGCGGAATCTGGGTAGGAATGGTCATGATTTGCTATAAAAAAACGCCTCAAACCCGTGTAAAACAGGGCGTGAGGCGCTTCTTGTTGCTCGATCAATTACTTGACGTCAACCCCTTCGTCCTGATCCTGGTCCTGCTCGCTGGCCAGGGCCAGTTCAGCGGCTTCGGTCTCGGCAATGGCGCGACGCTCGGCGTCGTCCATGTTTTCGCGCACCTTGCGGGCTTCGTGGTACGCCATGCCGGTACCGGCCGGAATCAGGCGGCCCACAATGACGTTTTCTTTCAGGCCACGCAGGCCGTCGCGCTTGCCCATGATGGCGGCTTCGGTCAGCACGCGGGTGGTTTCCTGGAAGGAAGCCGCGCTGATGAAGCTGTCGGTGGACAGCGATGCCTTGGTGATACCCAGCAGCAAGTTGGTGAAGACGGCCGGGATCTTGCCATCGGCGCGCAGGGCGTCGTTGGTGTTGAGCATTTCCGAGCGCTCCACTTGCTCACCGTTGATGTAGTTGGAGTCACCCGCAGCCTCAACCACCACGCGGCGCAGCATCTGGCGCACGATCACTTCGATGTGCTTGTCGTTGATCTTCACGCCCTGCAGGCGGTAAACGTCTTGCACTTCGTCGACGATGTAGCGCGCCAGTTCTTCGGCACCCAGCAGGCGCAGAATGTCTTGCGGGTCGGCCGGGCCGTCCACCACCACTTCGCCCTTGTTGACGATCTGGCCTTCGTGCACCAGCATGTTCTTTTCCTTGGGCACGAGTTCTTCCCAGACCTTGCCTTCGGGGTCGGTGATCTGCAGGCGGATCTTGCCCTTGGTTTCCTTGCCGAAAGAAATGGTACCGGTCATCTCGGCCAGCACGCCCTTGTCTTTGGGTGAACGGGCTTCGAACAACTCGGCCACACGCGGCAAACCGCCGGTAATGTCGCGGGTTTTCTGGCCTTCGACCGGGATACGGGCCAGCACTTCGCCGGGGCCCACGTCCTGGCCGTCACGCACCTGCACCAGCGCGCCAATCGGGAAACCGATCGTCACGGCATGGTCGGTGCCGGGGATCTTGACCTCGTTGCCGGTGGCATCGATCAGCTTGACCTGCGGACGCACAACCTTGGCTGAGCCGCGGCGTTTGGGGTCGATCACCACCAGCGTTGACAAGCCGGTAACTTCGTCCACCTGCTTGGCCACGGTCAGGCCTTCTTCGACGTTCTCGAAGCGGGCTTGGCCAGCGTATTCGGTGATGATGGGGCGCGTCAGCGGATCCCAGTTGGCCAAAATGGTGCCTGCCTTGATGGTTTGGTCAGACTTGATGGTCAGGATGGCGCCGTAAGGCACTTTATGGCGCTCACGCTCGCGGCCGTGTTCGTCGTGGATGACGATTTCACCCGAGCGCGAAATCACCACCAGCTCGCCCTTGCCATTGGTGACATAGCGCATGGTGCTGTTGAAACCGATGTTGCCATTGGACTTGGCTTCGACGCTGGAGGCAATGGCAGCACGCGATGCTGCGCCACCAATGTGGAAGGTCCGCATGGTCAGCTGGGTGCCGGGCTCGCCAATCGACTGGGCCGCAATCACACCCACCGCCTCGCCACCGTTAACCAGACCACCACGGCCCAGGTCACGCCCGTAGCAACGGGCGCAAATGCCAAAGCGGGTTTCGCAGGTGAGCGCGGTACGCACCTTGACTTCGTCGACACCAGCCACTTCGAGCCCGTCGATCATGTCCTCATCGAGCATGGTGCCGGCTGGCGCCAGTACCGACTGGTTTTCGGGGTGCAGGATGTCTTCGGCAGCCGTGCGACCCAAAATGCGGTCGCGCAGCGATTCGATGGTTTCGCCGCCTTCGACAATGGCGCGCATCAGGTAACCGGCGTGGGTGCCGCAGTCCTGCTCGGTCACCACCAGGTCTTGCGTCACGTCGACCAGACGACGCGTCAGGTAACCCGAGTTGGCGGTTTTCAACGCCGTGTCGGCCAGACCTTTACGCGCACCGTGGGTGGAAATAAAGTATTCCAGCACGTTCAGACCTTCGCGGAAGTTGGCGGTGATGGGCGTTTCGATGATCGAGCCATCGGGCTTGGCCATCAAACCGCGCATACCCGCCACCTGGCGGATCTGGGCCGCAGAACCACGCGCGCCGGAGTCGGCCATCATGTAGATGGAGTTGAACGACTCTTGCGGCACCTGGTTGCCGTGGCGGTCAATGACGGTTTCTTTGGAGAGCTGAGCCATCATCACCTTGGAGACTTCGTCGCCGGCCTTGCCCCAGATGTCCACCACCTTGTTGTAGCGCTCACCCGCCGTGACCAGACCGGAGGTGTACTGGGTGGCGATTTCTTTGACCTCGGCTTCGGCGCGCTCGATGATGCCCGGCTTCTCGGTGGGCACCAGCATGTCTTCGATCGAGATCGAGATACCGGCACGGGTGGCCAGACGGAAGCCGTATTGCAACAGCTTGTCGGCAAACACCACGGTTTCCTTCAGGCCGCACTTGCGGAACGAGGCATTGATGAGGCGTGAAATTTCCTTTTTCTTCAAGGCCTTGTTGATGAAGGCAAAAGGCAGGCCCTTGGGCAAAATTTCCGACAACAGGGCGCGGCCCACCGAGGTCTCGACCAGGCTGGTGCTGGCGTTAAGTTCGCCGGTTTCCTTGTCCTTGGTGTACTCGGTCAGGCGCACGCTGATGCGCGAGCTCATTTCGACCTCGCCCGCATCAAAGGCGCGCTGCACTTCACCGGTATCGGCAAACACCAGGCCTTCGCCCTTGCTGTTGATGCGGTCGCGGGTGGTGTAGTAGAG
>CAZIGL010000012.1:0-98987 GCA_964538895.1 uncultured Rhodoferax sp. | reverse complement strand
AACAGCCATCGGCCCGAGGGCGGGCCTCCCACAAAATTCAAAACAACCGTCACTGCGCCCCTGTGGGAGCGGCGCCCTCGCCGCGATTGTTCCCAGACAACCATCGGCCCAAGGGCGGGCCATTTCGAATGCAGTGAAGAAGTCTTTGTTCAAGGTCTGTTTGCGGTGTCGGAGCCGATTTTTTGGGCTCGCAATGACAAACTAATCCTTTGGCTGGAAACTGATCAGCAGCGGGGAGGGCACGCGGCCGTCGGTGTCGCGTGGCAGCACCTCGGTTTTGTCAATGGCGCGCAGCACCGCCTCGTCCCAGGCTTTGACGCCGCTGGACTGGGTGAGTTTGCGCGAGATGATGGTGCCGTCGGGTGAGGTGCGCACCTCAACCATAGCGGTCGGGTTGCCGCTGATGGCTTCGGTGAAGACGATATTGGGCTTGACCCGGGCAGTCACACGCCCGGCATAGCCGGCGGACGGATCGGCCGACTTGAGCGCGGTGCCGCTTGACGTCGCGCCGCCGCTGGCACCAGCCAGGCCCATCATGTGATCCAAATTTTTCGCACGCAGCGCCGCCAACTGTTGGGCCTGCTGCTCTGCCCGCTTTTTCTCTTGTGCCAATTTGGCCTTGTCGACTTGCGCCTGTTTCAGCTTCTCTTGCCTGGCTTTCTCTTGTGCAAGCTTGGCCTGCTTGAGCTTTTCCTGTTGCTGTTCAAGCGCCAGCTGCTTTTGTTTTTGCAGGCGTTGTTTTTCCTGTTCAAGCGCAATGTCCACCTTGGGCGGGGCAGCTACCGGCTCCGGCGGGGGTGCGGCCTGCACAACGGGCTCGGGTTTCTCTGGCTGGACAGGCTCAGGCAATGGCTCCTGCAAGCGTGGTGCGGCTGCCACCGGGACCGTGGCCCAGAGCTCGGCCTCGATGCTGCTGATTTGTGCCTCGCGCTTCCACTGCACGCCCGCCGTCAGTGCCGCCACCAGCAGGCCGTGCGCCAACAGCGCCAGCAACATGGCGCGCACCACGCCGGGTGTGGCCGGTGGCGCAAATTCGAGTCGGTCGGCAGCCGCGTGCATGGCGCTGGTTCAGGGGGCCAGTTGCACTGACAGGCCAACGCGGGCAATACCGGCGCGCTGCAAGGTGTCCATCACGCGCACCACAACCTCGTATTTCACTGACTTGTCGGCGCTGATGACCACCGCCGTGTTGGCCACCGTGCCTTGGGCCTGCTTGACGGCGCTGGTGAGGTCCTGCAGCCGCAGCGACGTGGTCTGGTCCTTGAGCTTGAGCTGCAGCGCCTCGTCCTTGCCGATCATGATCTGGATCACCTGGTCGGGCTGGCCAGCCGCCTTGCCGACGCTGGGCAGGTCGATCATGCTGGGGGAAATCAGCGGCGCAGTCACCATGAAAATGATCAACAGCACCAGCATCACGTCAATGAAGGGCACCATGTTGATCTCGTTGATGGTGCGCCGGCCCCGGCCACGACTCACGACGGCAGCCATGGTCAGTGCCCCGAGGCCGATTGCGCGCCCACATTGCGCTGCAGGATGTTGGAAAACTCTTCAATGAAGGTTTCCAGCCGGATGGCAATGCGGTCGATGTCCCGCGCAAAGCGGTTGTAGGCCACCACCGCCGGTATCGCCGCAAACAGGCCGATGGCGGTGGCCACCAGGGCCTCGGCAATGCCGGGCGCCACACTGGCCAGCGTGACCTGGGTCAGCGAGGCCAAGCCGGTAAAGGCGTGCATGATGCCCCACACCGTGCCAAACAGACCCACATAAGGTGACACCGAACCGACCGAGGCCAGAAACGACAAATGGGTCTCGATCACGTCCATCTCGCGCTGAAAGCTGGCCCGCATGGCGCGCCGGGCGCCGTCCATCAGGGTGCCGGCGTCGGTGATGTTGCGTTCGCGCAGTTTTTGGTATTCGCGCATGCCGCTGGCAAAAATGCGCTCCATCGGGCCCCCCTGGCGCGCGTTCTGGGCCGCTGCGGCAAACAGGTCGTTCAGGCTGCTGCCCGACCAGAAGTCGCGCTCAAAAGTGTCATTGAGCGCCTTGACCTTGCCCAGCGAAAACAGCTTGCGAAAAATGGCGGCCCAACTGGCAATCGACACGCTGATCAGCAGCAGCATCACCAACTGCACCACCAGGCTGGCGTTCAGCACCAAATGAAAAATGGAAAGGTCTTGGTTCATGCGTGGTTCAGGTGAGTGCGTGGATGATCTGAGAGGGAATTCTGTCAGGTTTTAGCGTGCTGGCCTGGACCCAGCCGGCACGCACCGTAGCTTCGCACAGTAGCACGGGTCGATCGGCTGTTTTTAACAACGCCTGTTGATGGATTGTCATGGAGGCACGCCCGGCATTCAGAAGCGAAGTTGTAACCAGAAGTTCATCGTCAAGCCGGGCGCTTTTGAGGAAACGCACCTGCACTTCGCCCACCACGAACATGCCGCCAGTGGTCTCTTTCAGGGTCTGCTGACTGATGCCACGCTCGCGCAGCCATTCGGTGCGCGAGCGCTCGAAAAATTTCAGGTAATTGGCGTAGAACACGATGCCACCGGCGTCGGTGTCTTCCCAGTACACCCGCACCGGCCAGACAAAGGTCGCCTTGCCCGGACCGTGCGCGTTCATGCCAGCAGCCCGCGCAGCCGGTCAATGGCGCTGTGCAGTTGCGCCATCGAATTGGCCGTGGAGAAACGAATGAAATGCCCGGTCTCGAACTGGCCAAAGTCGCGCCCCGGCGTCACCGCCACATGGGCCCGGTGCATCAGCGCAAAAGCCAGGTCCCAGCTGCCGTTCACGACCAGTTTCTTACACGCCGCCGTGCAGTCGGCCCAGGCATAAAAAGCACCGTCGGGCATCACCGGCACGGTCAAACCCAGGGCGTTGAGGGCCGGAATGAAATAGTCGCGGCGCGCCTTGAACTCAGCGCGGCGGCGCTCGTACTCGGCCAGGCTCTCGGCCTCGAAGCAGGCCAGTGCGGCGTGTTGGGCAATGGTGCTGGGGCAGATGAACAGGTTTTGCGCCAGCCGCTCAATCACCGGCACCAGTGTTTCGGGCACCACCATCCAGCCCAGGCGCCAGCCGGTCATGTTGAAGTATTTGCTGAAGCTGTTGATGCTGATGATCTGCTCATCCAGCGCCAGCGCCGTCTGGCCATAGGCGTTGTCATGGCTCAGCCCCAGATAGATTTCGTCGACCAGGGTGATGCCGCCGCGCTGGCTCGCCACCTCATGGATGCGGCGCAGTTCGTCGGGGGCAATCGATGTGCCGGTGGGGTTGGAAGGCGACGCCAACAACACCCCGCGCGTGCGCGGGTTCCAGGCCGCAACAACCTTTTCAGCGGTAAGTTGAAAGCGCTCGGCCGCCGTGGTCGGGATCAGCACCGGTGTGCCGTCAGCCGCCGTCACAAAATGCCGGTTGCACGGGTAGCTGGGGTCCGACATCAGCACCTCGTCGCCGGCTTCCACCAGAGCCAGGCAGGCAAGCTGCAAGGCTGCCGAGGCACCCGCCGTGACCACAATGCGGCTGGCCGGGATCACCACGCCAAAATGGCTGTGGTACCAGGCGCTGATGCGCTCGCGCAACTCAGGCAAGCCGGTGGCCGGCGTGTACTGCGTCTGGCCGTTGTGAATCGCGCGGGCGGCGGCCTCCTGCACCAGGGGCGGGGCAGTGAAGTCGGGCTCGCCAATGTTCAGGAAAATCATCGGCGCATCGGTCTGCGCCACTTGGGCTGCCAATGCGCTGGCAGCCTTGCCCACCTCCATCACATAAAACGGCTCAATGTGTTGGGCGCGTTGTGAGATGCGCATGGCCAGGCTAACGCGCTTTGCCCTGGTCGGCGGCCACCTCAGCCTCACGCAGTTGGCGCGCCAGTCCGTTGAGCACGCCGTTGACGTACTTGTGGCCGTCGGTGCCGCCAAATTCTTTGGCCAGTTCGACGCATTCATTGAGTACCACGCGCCAGGGCACGTCCAGGCAGTGCTGCAGCTCATAGGCGCCAATCCACATCACCGCATGCTCGACCGGCGAAATCTCTGCCAGCTTGCGGTCCAGCAGCGGCAGGATCAAGGCGTCCAGCTGCTCGGCCTGTTCGGCACTGCCATGCAGCAGTGCATCAAAATGCACACTGTCGGCCTTGCTGAAGCCCGCCAGGTCACGGGTGAAGGCGTCAACGGCATCGACATCGTTCTTGCCCACCAGCACCTGGTACAGCGCCTGCACGGCAAATTCACGGGCACGGGAGCGGTCCGACTTGCTGGCGGCCTTGCGCACGCCGGTGCTGGTCAGGCCCTTGCGCGGCTGGCGCGGTGGCCGGCTGGGGGGCTTGGGGTGGCTGGATTCGCTCATGAAATTTCTTCCAGCAGGTTGGCCATTTCAACCGCCACTTGGGCAGCGTCACGACCCTTGTCGGTTTGCCGGGCCACGGCCTGGGCCATGTTCTCGGTGGTCAGGATGGCGTTGGCAATCGGGATTTGGTAGTCGAGTGCAACCCGGCTGACACTGGCGCCAGACTCGTTGGCAACCAGTTCAAAGTGGTAGGTTTCGCCGCGAATGATGCAACCCAAGGCCACCAGCGCATGGTATTTGAGCTGTTCGGCCAGGGCCTGCAGCGCCACCGGCACTTCCAGCGCGCCCGGCACTTGCACCAGGGTGATGTTTTTTTCTTCCACGCCCAAAGCCAGCAGCTCGGAACGGCAGGCTTGTGCCAGCGCGTTGGTGATGTTGGCGTTGAAGCGCGCCTGAACGATGCCAATGGTGAGGTTTTTGCCGTTCAGGCGGGGGTCGGTGGTGGCAAGCGCGCCTTGGTCTGCAATCAGCATGGGAGTTTTCCTGTTCAGTAAAAGGGGGTCAGGGCGTGACGTAGCCGACAATTTCCAGACCATAACCGGTCATGCTGGGCATGCGCCGGGGATTGCCCAGCAAATTCATTTTGTGGACGCCGCATTCGCGCAAAATCTGCGCGCCCACACCGTAGGTGCGCAGGTCCATGCGGCCACGCTCCGGGCCGTGGCTGGCGCGGGCCGTGCCGTCAAACTGGGCCAGCAACTGGTCGGCACTTTCGCCGCAGTTCAAAAACACCACCACGCCTTTGCCCTCGGCGGCCACGCGCGTCAGGCTGGCGTCGAGGCTCCAGGAGTGCATGGTGCGGTCGACTTCAAGGGCGTCAAAGACCGACAGCGGTTCATGCACGCGCACCAGCACGGCTTCGTCGGCAGCCCACTGGCCCTTGACCAGCGCCAGGTGCACGCCTTGCGCGGTCTTGTCCCGAAAGGCATGGGCCGTGAATTCGCCAAAAGCGGTCTTCAAAGGCCGTACACCCACATGCTCGACCAGTGACTCGGTGCTGCTGCGGTGGTGAATCAGGTCGGCAATGGTGCCAATCTTGAGGCCGTGCTCGGCAGCAAAAAGCTGCAGGTCGGGCAGGCGCGCCATGGTGCCGTCGTCTTTCATGATCTCGCAGATCATGGCTGCCGGTTCGCAACCGGCCATGGCCGCCAGGTCGCAGCCGGCTTCGGTGTGACCAGCGCGCATCAGCACGCCGCCATCGACCGCCTGCAACGGAAAGATGTGCCCGGGTTGCACCAGGTCGTCAGGTTTGGCATTGCGGGCCACTGCCACCTGGATGGTTTGGGCCCGGTCGGCGGCTGATATGCCGGTGGTGACGCCCTCGGCGGCTTCAATGGACACGGTAAAGGCCGTGCCTTTTTTGTCGCCGTTGCGCACCGTCATGGGTGGCAGTTGCAGCAGCTCGCAGCGCGCGCGGGTCAGGGTCAGGCAGATCAGGCCGCGGCCAAAACGCGCCATGAAGTTAACCGCGTCGGGGGTCACGTGTTGGGCGGCCATGATCAGGTCGCCCTCGTTTTCGCGGTCTTCTTCGTCGACCAGAATGACCATGCGCCCGGCGCGCAGGTCAGCCACGATGTCTTCAACAGGGGAAATGGGGACAGGATTAGACTGTGTCATGCAAGGATTCAAATCAGTGGGATGTCAACAATGAGACCGGCAGGGCGGGCCGCCGCAAGGGCGGTGTCTGCGCAATCAGTTGCACCGATTATCCGGGATTGTGGTTTGGGTTAGGCTTGCCCCAGTTTTTAGGAGAAGATAAATGGCCATTGGATGGTTGACGGTGCTCAAATTGGTGCCCTGGGGCGATGTGATTGAAAACGCGCCCAAGGTGGCCAGTGGCGCCAAAAAGTTATGGCAAACCGTGGGCAAGAAACCTGTGGCAGCCGCGTCGGCTGCGCCTGCGCGCGAGGTGCTGCGTGCCGAGTCGCCCGCAGTGGCAGCGCTGCAATCGCAGGTGGCCGAGTTGCAGACGGCCGTGGCTGATTTGCACCAGCAGATGCTGGACTCCAGCGCGTTGATCCAGTCGCTGGCCGACCAGAATACCCAGCTCATCAAGCGGGTCGAGGTGAATCGGGTGCGTGTGTTGTGGTTGACCGCTGTGGTGTTGGGACTGGCAGCCGCACAGGTCAGCCGGTTTTTTTAGAGTCTGACTCCTAGCCCGTTTTTGGCCTTTCCGGTTAAGCTGCCCTTTGCCTTCAATCGCGCCAGGCAGGGCAGCTTTGATTTTTTACAGGAAGTTTCATGGTCACTTACCCCCATTTGCTCGAGCCCCTGGATCTGGGTTTCACCACGCTGCCCAACCGCGTCATCATGGGCTCGATGCACGTCGGGCTCGAAGAAGCCAAAGACGGTTTTGCCCGCATGGCTGCTTTTTACGCCGAGCGCGCGCGTGGCGGTGTGGGCCTGATCGTGACCGGTGGCATCGCGCCCAACGACCGCGGCCGCCCCATGCCCGGTGGTGCGCGCCTGACCACGCCCGAGGAAGCCGCAAAACACAAGCCGGTGACTGACGCCGTGCACCAGGCCGGCGGCAAGATCGCCATGCAGATTTTGCACTTTGGCCGCTACGCCTACCACGATCAGTTGGTGGCGCCCAGCGCCCTGCAGGCCCCCATCAATCCGATGAAGCCCAAGGCGCTCAGCGGTGAAGAAGTGCTGCAGACCATCGACGACTTTGTGCGCTGCGCCGCGTTGGCCCAAAGCGCCGGTTACGACGGTGTCGAGATCATGGGCTCCGAGGGCTACTTGCTCAACGAGTTCATTGCAGCCCGTACCAACCAGCGCGACGACGAATGGGGCGGCAGCTACGCCAATCGCATCCGCTTCCCGGTGGAAATCGTGCGCCGCACGCGTGAAAAAGTGGGCAAGAATTTCATCATCATCTACCGCCTGTCGATGCTCGACCTGGTCGAGGGCGGCTCCACGCTCAACGAGGTGATTGAGCTGGCGCAGGCCATCGAAGCCGCAGGCGCCAGCATCATCAATACCGGCATTGGCTGGCACGAGGCGCGTATTCCTACCATTGCCACCAAAGTGCCGCGTGCAGCCTGGGCCTGGGTCACGCAGCAGCTCAAGGGCAAGGTCGGCATTCCGCTGGTGGCCACCAACCGCATCAACACCCCCGAGGTGGCCGAACAGCTGCTGGCTGACGGCTTTTGCGACCTGATCTCGATGGCGCGGCCGTTTTTGGCCGACCCGCTGTTCATGCAAAAAGCGGCCCAGGGCCGCGCCGACGAGATCAACACCTGCATTGGCTGCAACCAGGCCTGCCTGGACCACACCTTTGCCGGCAAGGTCACCAGCTGCCTGGTCAATCCGCGTGCTTGCCACGAGACCCTCATCACCATCACCCCTGCGGCCACGCGTGAGCGCATCGCCGTGGTGGGTGCCGGCCCGGCGGGTTTGAGTTTCGCCACCACGGCCGCCCAGCGCGGCTTTGACGTGACCCTGTTCGATGCGGCCAGCCAGATCGGCGGCCAGTTCAACATCGCCAAGCAGGTGCCGGGCAAGGAAGAGTTTTACGAGACCCTGCGCTACTTTGGCAAGCAGATCGAGCTGACGGGTGTGTCGCTCAAGCTGAATGCGCGTGTCAGCGCGCAGGATCTGATCACGGCTGGCTTCAAACACGTGGTGCTGGCCACCGGCGTCACGCCGCGCACGCCGCCCATCGATGGCGTCACCCATCCCAAGGTACTCAGCTACCTCGACGTGCTGCGCGACAAAATGCCGGTGGGCAAAACGGTGGCGCTGATCGGTGCCGGCGGCATCGGTTTCGACACCGCCGAATTCCTGCTGCACGAGGGCACCAGCCCGAGCCTGGACCAGGCCAAATTCTTTGCCGAATGGGGCGTCGACACCCGCTACAGCACGCGCGGCGGCCTGGCGCCGGCCCGCATCGAGGCCAGCCCGCGCAAGCTGTATCTGCTGCAGCGCAAGGCCAGCAAGGTAGGCGAGTCCTTGGGTAAAACCACCGGCTGGATCCACCGCACCTCGCTGAAAAACCGCCATGTCGACATGCTGGCCGGCGTGACTTATCGCAAGATTGACGATGCCGGCCTGCATATCTCGGTCAACGGCGAAGAGCGCACGCTGGCGGTAGACAACGTCATCATTTGCGCCGGCCAGGAGCCGCAGCGCGAATTGCAGGCTGAACTGCAAGCGGCTGGTGTGCAAGTGCACCTGATTGGCGGTGCCGATGAGGCCACCGAGCTTGATGCCAAGCGCGCCATCAAGCAGGGCCTGGAACTGGCCGCCATGCTCGGTGCAGCACCTGAAATACCAGCGACACCCAACACCTTTGGCGCAGAAAAAGTCAAGGATTCGCCCTTTGTAACCCTCACGGTCAGCCTGGTCGACCACATTGCCACCATCCGCCTGAACCGCCCGGACAAGGCCAATGCCATGAACCTGGCCATGTGGCACGAGATTCGGCAGGCCTTCAAGTGGGTCGACGCGACCCCGCAGGCGCGCGTGGCCATTCTGGAAGGCGAGGGCAAACTCTTCACCAGCGGCATCGACCTGCAGATGATGATGGGCATGGGCGACCAGATCCAGAACGACTGCGAGGCCCGCACCCGCGAAAACCTGCGCCAGGTCATCCTCGACCTGCAAGACACCCTGACCAGCCTGGAGCGCTGCCGCAAGCCGGTGCTCGCCGCCATTCACGGCGCCTGTATTGGCGGCGGTATCGATTTGATCTGTTGCGCCGACATGCGTTACTGCTCGGCTGACGCCAGCTTCAGCATCAAGGAAATCGACATCGGCATGACCGCCGACGTTGGCACCCTGCAGCGGCTGCCCAAGTTGGTGGGGGAGGGCATGGCACGCGAGCTGGCCTACACCGGGCGCAAGTTCGATGCCGCCGAGGCGCTACAGATGAAGCTGGTGAACCGCGTGTTCGAGTCGCGCGAAGCGCTGCAAAACGGCGTGCGCGAGCTGGCCGCCAGCATTGCCGCCAAATCGCCGCTGGTGGTGCGGGGTGTGAAAGAAATGATCACTTACGCGCGGGACCACTCGGTGGCCGACGGCCTGAACTACGTGGCCACCTGGAACGCCGCCATGCTGCTCAGCAACGACTTGCAGGAATCCATGATGGCCAACATGGGCAAGCGCCCGCCAGTGTTCAAGGATTGACATACTGGCTTTGGAGGCAATCGCGGCGAGGGCGCCGCTCCCACAGGGGCGCAGTGACGGCTGTTTTGAATTTTGTGGGAGGCCCGCCCTCGGGCCGATGGCTGTTGGGGTCCAATCTCGGCGAGAGCGCAGAGTGAATGTGTGCACGGCAAATACAAGACGTGTAAACTGCCGCTATGGTCAACGTAATCCGCCCCAATTTCAATCGCACCCCGCCGTTTGTGGCCGAGGTCGTTTTTGATGCCGAATCCGGCATGTGGGTCGCCTCGTGCGATGCATTGTGTGTTGCCACCGAAGCGCCAAGCTACGAGGCGGTAGTGTCCCGGTTCTGGGAAGTTGCCCCAGAGGTCGCAGCCGGTAACGGTGTCAGCTTTGATGAAAACAGCCGCGTCGAATTTCGTCATATCGAGGATGCTGCCACGCGCAAGGCATTGTGATGCATGGGAAGCGGTTTTTATCCCCAATTGCGGGCCATCCTCATTAACCACAGTTGCACGTTTGTTCGCAATGGGAAAGGCAGTCACGAGATATGGCTTAGCCCGATCAGCGGCAAGACCTTTCCGGTAGCTGTGACTATCATGTCACGTCACTTGGCCAACATCATTCTGAAACAGGCGGGCATTGATCACAAGCTGTAAATGAAGGCCTGGTTGTTCATGGAAAGGCTGATGGCCTGAACTACGTGGCCACCTGGAACGCCGCCATGCTGCTCAGCAACGACTTGCAGGAATCCATGATGGCCAACATGGGCAAGCGCCCGCCAGTGTTCAAGGATTGACATACTGGCTTTGGAGGCAATCGCGGCGAGGGCGCCGCTCCCACAGGGGCGCAATGACGGCTGTTTTGAATTTTGTGGGAGGCCCGCCCTCGGGCCGATGGCTGTTGGAAGTCAATCGCGGCAAGGGCGCCGCTCCCACAGGGGCGCAATGACGCGGTCTTTGTTTCGTTAGATCAGTTGGCTGTCGCTGGCCAGGGCCGCGTCCAGGCGCTTGATCAAGTGGCTGATTTTGGCGGTTTCATCGGGCTGCCGAGGTGTGCCAGAGGTGGTTGCTGGCGTGGCTGCCGACTCGGGCGTGTCAAAGGCCAGGTTCAGCGCCGCCAGCACGGCAATGCGGTCGCGCGAGCGCACCTTGCCAGCTTCCCGAATTTTGCACATGGCATCGTCCACGCGGGCAACCACATTCAACAGCCTGGCTTCCCCGCCATCAGGGCAGCCGAGCATGTAGCTCTGGCCCATGATGTTGACCTCGAGCTGTTTCATTGGGAACCTCCGGGTGCTGCGACCGGGCTGGGGTTGGCCTCGGGCAGGCGGGCCAGCAAAACATCGACACGCGCCCGCGCGGCGCTCAAACGTGATTTGAGTGAATCACGCTCCTGGGTAAGTGACTCGATTTCCTGGTAGAGCAGGGCATTGGTGCGCTTGAGCTCTTCGTAGCGCAGCAACAAGCGATCTACCCGTTCGGTGATTTGATCGATGGGGGTCAGGTCTGACATAGGTTGCGCATTGTAGGGCGGGTTTCAACCCGCCATGGCGGACTAAAGCCCGCCCTCCAGTGGGAAATGCTATTTTTTCAGGCCATCTTCAGCCGATCATGGCTGACATAGCTCGGGTTGTGGGGCGGGTTTCAACCCGTCATGGCTTTTATTTTATTGACCAATTGGTTATTAAAATCGTCTTCGCGTCAAATCACACAAGTAGTCCGCAGAGGCTTCACATCTACCGGGAATGAACAAATATGGTCAAGGATTCAGTTTTCAAAGTGGGCCTGCTGCTGGTGCTTTCGGCCGTTCTGGCCGCTTGTTCCAGGCCCGCACCTCCTGCTGAGCCCATTCGCGCGGTCAAGGTGATCACCGTGGGCCTGCAGGCGCCGGCGAGCACGTTGGAATATGCGGGCGAGGTTCGCGCCCGGGTTGAGTCGCGCCTTGGTTTCAGGGTGGGCGGCAAACTGCTTGATCGGGCGGTTGAATCTGGTCAGCGTGTCAAAGCCGGGCAATTGCTGGCCCGCCTGGACCCGCAAGATCTCAAGCTGGCAACTGACGCAGCCCAAGCGCAACTTGCTGGCGCACGCAGCAACCATGCACTTGCGGCGGCGGACCTGCAGCGTTACCAGGCCTTGAAGGACCAAAATTTCATCAGCGGCGCCGAACTGGAGCGCCGCGTTGCGGTGGCCCAGGCCGCCCGCGCGCAGCTCGACCAGGCCCAGGCGCAGATGTCTGTGCAGGGCAATCAGGCGACCTATGCCAACTTGTATGCCGATGTGGCGGGTGTGGTGACAGCCGTGCTGGCTGAGCGCGGCCACGTGGTGGCGGCGGGCACGCCGGTGCTTCAAGTAGCCCAAGACGGCGCACGCGATGTGGTGTTTTCTGTGCCTGAAGACAAGGTGGCAGCCATCGGGCTTGGCACGGAGGTGTTGGTCCGGCGTTGGTCTGCACCCGGCACCTTCAAAGCCCGGGTGCGTGAAGTGGCTGCCAGTGCCGACCCCGCCACGCGCACATTTTCCGTGAAGGTCGCTTTGCCCACACGCATAGACCTGCCATTGGGCAGTACGGTGTCGGTCTTGCCCATGGCCTTGCAGCATTCGGGTGCACCCGTGATCAAATTGCCGACCAGCGCCTTGCGCCAGGAGGGCCAGGCCACCGCCGTCTGGGTGTTGGACAGCGCCAGCATGACCGTGCAATCGCAAACCGTGCAAGTGGCCACTGCCGATGGCAATGAGGTGGTGCTGGCGGGCGGCTTGCAGCCGGGCATGCAGGTGGTGGTGGCTGGCGTGCACGTGCTGGCGCCGGGCCAAAAGGTGACACTTTACAAACCCAGCGGCACGCCATGAGCGACATTCATCTGCACCCGGAGAAGGGTTTCAACTTGTCCCGCTGGGCCATTGCGCATGCGCCGCTGACGCGTTTTCTGATGGTTGTGCTGATGCTGCTGGGCGCCGCCAGCTACTTTCAATTGGGCCAGGACGAAGACCCGCCATTTACCTTTCGGGCCATGGTGGTCCGCGCCTACTGGCCTGGCGCCACCACCCAGCAGATGGCCGAGCAGGTCACCGACAGACTGGAGCGCGCGCTGCAGGATGTGCCCTACGCCGACATCATCCGCAGCTATTCCAAGCCGGGCGAGTCGCAAATCATCTTTCAGATCAAAGACCATGCCCGCGGCCAGGAGGTGGCCAACGTCTGGTACCAGGTGCGAAAGAAAATCGGCGACATGCGCGGCACCCTGCCGCAGGGGGTCGTGGGGCCGTTTTTTAACGACGATTTTGGCGATGTCTATGGCGTGATCTATGCGTTGCAGGCGCCAGGGTTCAGCAGCACCGAAACCCGGGACTTTGCCGACGAGGTGCGCCAGCATTTGTTGCGGGTGCCCGACGTGGCCAAGGTGGAATTGTTTGGCGTGCAGGAAGAAAAACTGTACATCGAGATATCGCAACAACGCCTGGCCCAACTGGGCCTGGACATGGGTGCGGTGCTGGCTCAGCTGAATCAGCAAAACGCGGTGGTTTCTGCCGGCACAGTGCAAACACCTCAGGATATGGTGCAGGTTCGGGTAGCAGGCCAATTCAATGCGCTGGCAGACTTGCGTGCCATGCCGATTCGTGCCGGAGACAAGCAACTGCGCTTGGGCGACATTGCCGACATCAAGCGTCAAGTTGTCGACCCACCCACCGTCAAGGTTCGCTTTCAGGGCCAGGAGGTGATCGCGCTGGGGGTTTCCATGACCCGGGGCGGCGACATCATCGCGCTGGGCAAGGCCCTGGATGCCGCAACCCGCCAAATTCAGCAAAGCCTGCCGCTGGGCGTGTCGCTGGGTCAGATCCAGGACCAGCCCAAGTCGGTTGCCACGTCGGTCAATGAATTTGTCAAGGTCTTGATTGAGGCGGTGGCGATTGTGCTGGCGGTGAGCTTTATCAGCCTTGGCTTGCACAAAAACCCGGGCCATCAGCCTCTGTGGCGGCGCTGGACGATTGACATGCGCCCCGGCCTGGTGGTGGGCATCACGATTCCGATGGTGCTGGCCATGACCTTTTTGGCCATGAACTACTGGGACATCGGTTTGCACAAAATTTCGTTGGGCTCACTCATCATTGCGCTCGGGCTGCTGGTGGACGACGCCATCATTGCGGTGGAAATGATGGTGCGCAAGATGGAGGAGGGTTATGACAAGGTGCGCGCCGCCACCTTTGCCTACGAAATCACGGCCATGCCGATGCTCACGGGCACCCTGATCACGGCGGCGGGCTTTTTGCCGATTGGCCTGGCCAGGAGCGCTACCGGCGAGTACACCTTTGCAATTTTTGCCGTGACGGTGATTGCCCTGTGCCTGAGCTGGATCGTGTCGGTCTATTTTGTGCCCTATCTGGGCACCGTCTTGCTCAAGACACCGCCTCATGTGAAGGCGCCTGCGCCAGACCAGTTGCCCGGCCAGGCGCCATCCCACGACCTGTATGACACGCCTTTTTACAACGCCTTTCGCAAGGTTCTCAACGCCTGCATCCGGCGCCGCTGGCTCACCATTGCCGCCACCGTGGCACTGTTCGGGCTTGGCATTTTCGGCATGGGCAAGGTACAGCAGCAATTTTTCCCGGATTCGAGTCGGCCCGAGATCATGGTGGACCTGTGGTCGCCCGAGGGCACCGCGTTTGCCGCCACGGAAGAAGTCGCCAAGCGGGTGGAGGCGCGTTTGCTGGCCGAGCCAGGCGTGAGTTCGGTCACCCAATGGGTGGGCTCGGGCGTGCCGCGTTTTTATTTGCCGCTTGAGCAGGTGTTTCAGCAAACCAATGTGTCGCAGCTGATCGTGCTACCCCAAGACCTGCCCACGCGCGAGGCGCTTCGCCAAAAGCTGCCCACGCTGCTGGCGCAGGAATTTCCCGAGGTGCGGGGCCGCGTCAAACTGCTGGCCAACGGTCCGCCGGTACCGTACCCGGTGCAGTTCCGGGTGCTGGGTTCAGACCCGCTGTTGTTGCGCCAGTATGCGGATGAGGTCAAGGCGGTGATGCGCCAAAGCGCCAACACCCGGGGTGTCAATGACAACTGGAACGAGTCCATCAAGGTCATGCGGCTCGAAGTGGACCAGGCCAAGGCGCGTGCACTGGGAGTCAGCAGCCAGTCCATCGCGCAGGCGGCCAAAACCATGCTCAGCGGCAGCTCGGTGGGTGAGTTTCGTGATGGCGACAAACTGATTGACATCGTGTTGCGCCAGCCGCCCAATGAGCGCAACGCCATCACCGACATTGCCAATGCCTACCTGCCCACCACATCGGGCCGTTGGATTCCCTTGATGCAAATTGCCAAGCCGGTGTTTGCCTGGGAGCCCGGTGTGATGTGGCGCGAGGGCCGCGACTACGCCATCACGGTGCAGGCTGACATCGCTGAAGGTATGCAAGGCGCCACGGTCACCGCTCAGCTTTTGCCTGAACTCAAAAGCCTCGAAACCAAGTGGGCGCAGGCCGGGCAGGGTGCTGTCCGCATCGAGGTGGCTGGCGCCGTGGCCGAAAGCGCCAAAGGCTCGTCTTCGATCATGGTGGGTATTCCGGTCATGTTGTTCATCACCTTCACGCTGTTGATGCTGCAACTGCACAGCTTCAGCCGTGCCGTGCTGGTATTTTTAACCGGGCCGCTGGGCATTGCCGGTGTGGCGGGGGCGCTGCTGCTGCTGAATCGCCCGTTCGGCTTTGTGGCCCTGCTCGGTGTGATTGCGCTGATGGGCATGATCCAGCGCAACTCGGTGATTCTGATCGACCAGATCGAGCAGGACCGCGCCCAGGGCGTGCTGGCCTGGGATGCGATTGTGGGTGCAGCCGTGCGCCGCCTGCGCCCAATTGTGCTGACCGCCGCCGCCGCAGTGCTGGCCATGATCCCGTTGAGCCGTTCGGTCTTCTGGGGCCCGATGGCGGTGGCCATCATGGGCGGCCTGATTGTGGCAACCGTGCTCACGCTGCTGGCCTTGCCGGCCATGTACGCGGCCTGGTTCAGGGTCACGCCAAGCAGCCGCTAGGCCAGGTCTGGCGGGTTAGAATCCAAAGTTGACCTAATAGCAGTAAGCGCGGGTGGCGAAATTGGTAGACGCACCAGGTTTAGGTCCTGACGGTAGCAATACTGTGCGGGTTCGAGTCCCGCCCCGCGCACCAAGAAGAGAATTTGCTTGACAGGGCGCGGCTGTGTTGCAGCCGTGCACTGTCTTTTATTTTGTGTAATTTGGAGTATCACCATGGCAGTCGTAGTTGAGACCCTTGAAAAATTAGAGCGCAAGATGCTGCTGAGCATGCCGGTTGCGTCGATTCAATCTGAAGTGACGGCGCGCCTGAAAAAGTTGGCCCGCACCGTGAAGATGGACGGTTTTCGCCCGGGCAAAGTGCCCATGAACGTGGTGGCCCAGCGTTATGGCTACAACGTGCAGTACGAAGTCATGAACGACAAGGTGGGCGAGGCCTTTGCTGTTGCTGCCAATGAAGCCAAACTGCGCGTGGCAGGGCAACCCAAAATCAGCGAAAAAGACGGCGCGCCTGATGGCGAACTGACGTTTGAGGCCATTTTTGAGGTTTACCCGGAAGTCAAGATTGGCGACCTGAGCACAGCAGAAGTTGAAAAAGTCACGACCGAGGTGTCGGATGGCGCCATCGACAAGACCGTGGATATTTTGCGCAAGCAACGCCGCACTTTTTCACAGCGTCCGCAGGATGCGGCCGCCCAGGACGGCGACCGCCTCACGGTGAACTTCGAAGGCAAGATCGACGGCGAGCCATTTGAAGGTGGCAAGGCCGAAGACTTTCAGTTCATCCTGGGCGACGGTCAGATGCTCAAGGAGTTTGAAGAAGCTTCGCGCGGCATGAAAGCCGGCGAGAGCAAGACGTTCCCGCTGGCTTTCCCGGCTGACTACCACGGCAAGGATGTGGCTGGCAAGACGGCTGATTTCATGGTCACGGTCAGCAAGATCGAGGCTGCGCAGTTGCCAGAGGTCAACGAGGCACTGGCCAAATCGCTGGGCATTGAAGATGCCACGGTGGAGGGGCTGCGGACTGACATCAAGAAAAACCTTGATCGCGAAGTCAAGTTCCGCTTGCTGGCGCGCAACAAAACGGCTGTGATGGACGCGCTGGTGGCCAAGGCCGAACTGGATTTGCCCAACGCCAGCGTGCAGGCCGAAATGCATCGCCTGCTGGAAGGCGCCCGCGCCGACCTGAAAAAGCGCGGCATCAAGGATGCTGACAAGGTCAGCATCCCCGAGGACGTGTTCCGCCCGCAGGCTGAGCGCCGTGTGCGCCTGGGTCTGGTGGTGGCTGAACTGGTGCGTGCCAACAATCTGCAGGCCACCATAGACCAGATCAAGGCCCATATTCAGGAGTTGGCCGCCAGCTACGAAAAGCCAAGCGAGGTGGAGCGCTGGTATTTCAGCGACAACAACCGGCTGGCCGAGGTGGAAGCCATTGTTCTGGAAAACAATGTGACCGACTTTGTGATGTCAAAAGCCAAGGTCAGTGAGAAGGCGGTCAGCTTTGATGAGTTGATGGCGCAAAACTGAAGCGTTTAACGTCGCAAAGGGTGGCATGGGGCTTGTGCCAGGCTTTAAGTCTGGCATTCAAGCCCCATTTGCTTGCAGGAAATGTTTTTTGGCTACAGTAGCATCAAATTTTTGGAGTCATGATGAAGTTTGAAATGAGTGCAATGGATACACAGGGTCTGGGCATGGTGCCCATGGTGATCGAGCAGTCGGGCCGCGGCGAGCGCTCCTACGACATCTATTCCCGTTTGCTCAAGGAGCGCGTGATTTTCCTGGTGGGGCCGGTGAACGATTACGTGGCGAATCTGGTGGTGGCGCAGTTGTTGTTTCTGGAAAGCGAAAATCCTGACAAGGACATTTCCTTCTACATCAACTCGCCTGGCGGCTCAGTCAGCGCCGGCATGGCGATTTTCGACACCATGAATTTCATCAAGCCACAGGTTTCCACACTGTGCACCGGCATGGCTGCCAGCATGGGGGCTTTCCTGTTGGCGGCCGGTGAAAAGGGCAAGCGCTTTTGCCTGCCCAACGCCAAAATCATGATCCACCAGCCCTCGGGCGGCAGCCAGGGGCAGGCCACGGAGATCGAAATTGCGGCCCGTGAAATTTTGAAAACGCGCGAGCAACTCAACAAAATTTTGGCCGAGCGCACGGGCCAACCGCTGGAGCGCATTGCGCGTGACACCGAGCGCGACTACTACATGACGGCGCAGGAAACCCAGGAATATGGTCTGATCGACCAGGTTATCTCCAAGAGGGCATAAGGTCATGGCCAAAGGTTCTTCCGGAGAAAAAACCCTGTACTGCTCGTTTTGTGGCAAGAGCCAGCACGAGGTCAAGAAACTGATAGCGGGTCCGTCGGTGTTTGTTTGCGACGAATGCATTGAGCTGTGCAACGAAATCATTCGCGACGAACTGCCGGCGAAAACAGAAACTTCCGGTAGCACCGACCTGCCGACGCCAGCCGAAATCAAGGCCAACCTGGACAATTATGTGATTGGCCAGGAGGCTGCCAAACGCATCCTGGCGGTGGCTGTTTACAACCACTACAAGCGGCTGCGCCACCAAGACCAATCGAGTAAGGACGACGTCGAGCTGTCCAAGAGCAATATTTTGCTGATTGGCCCCACAGGTTCCGGCAAGACGCTGTTGGCTCAAACCCTGGCGCGCATGCTTGACGTGCCCTTTGTGATGGCCGATGCCACCACGCTGACCGAGGCAGGTTACGTGGGCGAAGACGTCGAAAACATTGTGCTCAAGCTGCTGCAAAGCTGCAACTACGAGGTGGAGCGGGCGCAGCGCGGTATTGTGTACATTGACGAAATCGACAAGATTTCACGCAAGTCCGACAACCCGTCCATCACCCGCGACGTCTCGGGTGAAGGCGTGCAGCAAGCCTTGCTCAAACTCATCGAAGGCACCATGGCCAGCGTGCCGCCGCAGGGCGGGCGCAAGCACCCCAACCAGGATTTTGTGCAGGTCAATACCACCAACATCCTGTTTATTTGCGGTGGCGCATTTTCGGGCCTGGAAAAAGTCATTGACAACCGCACCGAGTCTTCCGGCATTGGTTTTGGCGCGGCGGTCAAGAGCAAACAAAATCGCAACCTGACCGAGGTGTTCAAGGAAGTCGAGCCCGAGGACTTGATCAAGTTCGGGCTGATTCCCGAACTGGTCGGCCGTATGCCGGTGGTGGCAACCTTGGGTGAACTCAGCGAAGAAACGCTGATTCAGATTTTGACCGAGCCCAAAAATGCGCTGGTGAAACAATACAGCAAATTGCTGGCCATGGAAGGCGTCGAGCTCGAAATTCGTCCCAGCGCACTCAAAGCCATTGCCAAAAAAGCGCTGATCCGAAAAACTGGTGCCCGCGGTTTACGCTCGATCCTTGAATTGGCGCTGATCGACACCATGTTTGATTTACCCAACGTGTCCAACGTCCAAAAAGTGGTTCTGGACGAGTCAACGATCGAGGAAAACAAGGCGCCCTTGCTTGTTTATCACGAACTCGCAAAAAAAGCTTGATTCAATGTCGTACCGGTAACTGAAAGATTTTTATGTCTGGCCATCCCTCCTTGCCCGCCATCCCTGTGGATCTTCCCTTGTTGCCTTTGCGTGATGTGGTGGTCTTTCCGCACATGGTTATTCCCCTGTTTGTTGGGCGCCCGAAGAGCATCAAGGCGCTCGAAGCGGCCATGGCGGCCGAGCGCCGCATTATGCTGGTGGCGCAAAAAGCGGCGGCCAAAGACGACCCGGTGGTCTCTGACATGTTTGACATGGGCTGTGTCGCCACGATTCTTCAAATGCTCAAGTTGCCCGACGGTACCGTCAAGGTGCTGGTGGAAGGCCAGCAGCGCGCCCTGGTCAACCACATCGAAGACGGCGAACAGCATTTTGTGGCCACCGTAACGCCAATCGTAATTCCCGCTGAGCCGCAGGCCAGGAGCAAAGCCCAACTCAGCGAGCTCGAGGCCCTGCGGCGCGCCGTGATGCAGCAGTTTGACCAATACGTCAAGCTCAATAAAAAAATCCCCCCCGAAATTCTGAGCTCCATCACCAGCATTGACGACCCGGGGCGTCTGGCCGACACCATTGCCGCACATTTGCCGCTCAAGCTGGAAAGCAAGCAATCGGTGCTGGACCTGGCCAATGTGCGCGACCGTCTTGAAAACCTGTTTGCCCAAATTGACCATGAGGTTGACATCCTCAACGTTGACAAAAAAATCCGGGGTCGCGTCAAGCGGCAAATGGAAAAAAATCAGCGCGATTTTTACCTTAACGAGCAAGTCAAGGCGATCCAGAAAGAGTTGGGCGACGGCGAAGACGGTGCCGACATCGACGAGATCGAAAAAAAGCTCAAAGCAGCCCGCATGCCCAGAGATGCCCTGAAAAAAGCCCAGGGCGAGCTCAAAAAACTCAAGCTGATGTCGCCCATGTCAGCTGAGGCCACGGTGATCCGCAATTACATTGATGTGCTCGCTGGCCTGCCTTGGGCTGGCAAGACCAAAATCAAGCACGACCTTGCCAATGCTGAAGCTGTGCTCAACGAAGACCACTACGGCCTTGACAAGGTGAAAGACCGAATTCTTGAATACCTTGCGGTGCAGCAGCGCGTGGACAAGGTCAAGGCGCCTATTTTGTGCCTGGTCGGGCCGCCTGGCGTGGGCAAAACCTCGCTGGGCCAGTCGATCGCCAAAGCGACCGGGCGCAAGTATGTGCGCATGGCGTTGGGCGGTATGCGCGACGAGGCCGAGATTCGTGGCCACCGCCGCACTTACATTGGTGCCATGCCGGGCAAGGTGCTGCAAAGCCTGAGCAAGGTGGGCACCCGTAACCCATTGTTCCTGCTCGATGAAATTGACAAGTTGGGCACTGATTTTCGCGGTGATCCTTCCAGCGCCTTGCTTGAGGTGCTCGATCCCGAGCAAAACCACAAGTTTGCCGACCACTACGTCGAGGTTGACTTTGACCTGAGCGACGTCATGTTTGTGGCCACTTCCAACTCCATGAATATCCCGCCGGCGTTGCTGGACCGGATGGAGGTGATTCGCTTGTCGGGTTACACCGAAGACGAAAAAACCAATATCGCACTGCGTTACCTGCTGCCTAAACAATTGGGCAATAACGGGGTTAAGGAAGCTGAGCTTCAGGTCACTGAAGAGGCGGTGCGAGACATCGTGCGTTACTTCACCCGTGAGGCGGGGGTGCGTTCGCTGGAGCGGGAAATTTCCAAAATTTGTCGCAAGGTGGTCAAAGGCTTGCAACTCAAGCAAATGACTGCGCAGGTGGTCGTTTCCGCAGCCAACTTGAGCGAATTTTTGGGCGTGCGTAAATTTGATTACGGACGTGCCGAAAAAATGAACCAGGTTGGTCAGGTGGTTGGTTTGGCCTGGACCGAGGTGGGTGGTGACTTGCTGACCATCGAGGCGGCCATGGTGCCTGGCAAAGGCGTCATTATTCGGACCGGTTCGCTCGGAGATGTGATGAAGGAATCGGTGGAGGCGGCCCGTACCGTGGTGCGCAGTCGTTCCCATCGCCTGGGCATCAAGGATGAATTCTTCGAGAAAAAAGACATTCACATCCACGTGCCCGACGGTGCCACGCCCAAAGACGGCCCCAGTGCCGGGGCGGCCATGACGACGGCTTTTGTCTCTGCCATGACCGGTATCCCAGTGCGTTGCGGGGTTGCCATGACGGGTGAAATCACGCTGCGCGGCGAGGTGACGGCCATTGGCGGTCTGAAGGAAAAATTACTGGCTGCGCTGCGCGGTGGAATCAAAACGGTTGTGATTCCGGAGGACAACGCCAAAGACCTTCAGGAAATTCCAGAAAACGTCAAAAACGGACTTGAAATCCTACCAGTCCGTTGGATCGACAAAGTGCTTGAAATTGCGCTGGAGCGTATGCCAACGGCCTTGCCCGAAGACCTGACAGCCAGCGCCGCTTCGGCAGAAATTGCCTTGACGACACCTGTCTTGGTCGAGACTGTAAAACATTGAGAAAATTGGCCTCTCTAGAGGTAAATGGCTGCGAATTGCTTTATAATTTGCGGCTTGCAACGCGGGAATAGCTCAGTTGGTAGAGCGCAACCTTGCCAAGGTTGAGGTCGAGAGTTCGAGACTCTTTTCCCGCTCCAGGTTTTTACTTGGTGTCAGTGATAGTTGGCACCATTCGCGGGAATAGCTCAGTTGGTAGAGCGATACCTTGCCAAGGTATAGGTCGAGAGTTCGAACCTCTTTTCCCGCTCCAGTCTATAAAAAAGGGAAGCTCAGCTTCCCTTTTTTACAAAGACATCGGCGCGATAGCAAATCGGTTATGCAACGGATTGCAAATCCGTCTAGCCCAGTTCGACTCTGGGTCGCGCCTCCAGTTATTTTGTTTTGTCACAAGCCTCGTAAATTTTATTGACGAGGCTTTTTTGTTTGACAATAAGCATGTTGCCCGAGTGGTGGAATGGTTTACACAGCAGACTTAAAATCTGTCCCCCGTCAGGGGTTGCCGGTTCGAGTCCGGCCTCGGGCACCATCCAATACGTCAATTCGCCTGACAGCCAGTAGCTCATCCGGATAGAGCACGAACCTTCTAAGTTCGGGGTAGGGGGTTCGAGTCCCTCCTGGCTGGCCAAAAATCGCTAGAAAAATGGGTGCTTTGATGCATACCTCTGAACTTGGCCGCTATGGTTAAAGACTACTGTGTGTTGGGAATCGAGTCCTCCTGTGATGAAACGGGCGTGGCGTTGGTGCGGGTTGCTGGCCTGCGCCTGCCGGTGCTGTTGGGGCACGCCTTGTACAGCCAGATCGAAATGCATCAGGCTTACGGCGGCGTGGTGCCCGAACTGGCCAGCCGTGACCATATTCGCCGTGTCTTGCCGCTGACCCAAGAGGTGTTGCAGGCTTCTGGTAAAACTTTGCAAGACGTGGATGTGGTGGCCTTTACCCGCGGCCCGGGCCTGGCGGGCGCGCTGCTGGTGGGGGCGGGCGTGGCCTGCGCACTGGGCGCTGCCCTGGGCAAACCAGTGCTGGGCGTGCACCATCTGGAAGGGCATTTACTGTCGCCGTTTTTAAGTGCCGATCCGCCCGAATTTCCGTTCGTGGCGTTGCTGGTGTCGGGCGGGCACACGCAATTGATGCAGGTGGACGGGGTAGGGCGCTACCAGATTTTGGGCGAAACCATTGATGATGCTGCCGGTGAGGCGTTTGACAAGTCTGCCAAATTGCTTGGCCTGGGCTACCCCGGCGGGCCGGCGCTGTCAAAATTGGCAAAGGATGGTGACCCGTTGGCGTTCAAGTTACCGCGTCCGCTGCTGCACAGCGCAAACCTGGACTTCTCTTTTGCCGGACTTAAAACGGCAGTGATGGTGCAGGCCAAAAAACTGGCGCTGCTGCAGGGCTGCGCCGTACAGGCTTTGCCAACTGCTGTCCTGGCTGATTTGGCCGCATCCACTCAGGCCGCCATTGTGGAGGTGCTGGTTAAAAAATCACTGGCAGCGCTCATGCAAACCGGGCTGAAGCGGCTGGTCGTGGCGGGCGGTGTCGGGGCCAACTTCAGCCTGAGGGAGCAACTCAGCCAGGCATGTGCCCGCCGCAGCATACGGGTGCACTACCCTGAGCTGCATTTGTGCACCGACAACGGCGCCATGATTGCCATGGCCGCTGCCATGCGGCTGCAATCTGGAGTTCAAACGGCCAACGAAGCCTATGCCTTTGACGTCAAGCCGCGCTGGCCGCTTGACGAGATCATGGCCTGAGTGCGCATTACACTGCGCTGCGTTTTCCAAGAACCAGCCGTCTGCCTCCACTTGGCGAGTGGCAGGGCTGCCATGAAAGTAGTTTCTGTGATGTCAAAAATGATGCGACGAGCTTTTTTAGGGCTCGCTATGTGGGTTTTCCTGCCGTTGGCTGCTCTGGCACAAACCACAGCTGCACCGGTGAAAGTTGCCATGATCGAGGGCCTGAGTGGCCCTTTTGGCAACACCGGTGAAGCAGTGTTTCGTAATCTGGTGTGGGCCGTGGAGCGGGTCAACGCGCGTGGCGAAGGGCGTTTGGCGTTGGCGCGTTACGACAGCAAGGGTCAGGTCGAAGAGGCATTGTCAGCCTTGAAATCAGCCATTGACGATGGCGCCAGATTCATCATGCAAGGCAATTCGTCGGCGGTTGCTGCCGCGCTGGTGGATGCCATTAACAAGCACAATGCGCGCGAGCCGGCCAGGCGCGTGTTGTTTTTGAATTATTCGGCGGTCGACCCCATTTTGACCAATGAAAAGTGCAGCTTCTGGCATTTCAGGTTTGACGCGCATGCCGACATGCGCATGACGGCGCTGATGGATGTTTTAAAGGGCGATCAAGCGGTTAAGAGTGCCTACATCATTGGCCAGGACTACAGCTTTGGCCATGCCGTGGCGCGTGAAGCCAAGCGACAACTGGGTGTGTTGCGTCCGGATGTGCAGGTGGTGGGCGACGAACTGCATCCGATGGGGCGGGTTAAGGATTTCTTACCGTATGCGGCCAAGATCAAGGCCAGCGGTGCACAGGCGGTCATTACCGGTAATTTTGGCAACGACCTGACCTTGTTGGTCAAGGCTGCCAAGGATGTGGGTTTTGACGGCAAGTTCTACACCTTTTATGGCAACGCCCTGGGTGCACCTGCAGCCATTGGTGAGGCCGGCGTTGGCAAGGTGGTGGCCGTGGCCGACTGGCTGCCCAATGTGCAAAATGCCCAGAGCGAGTCTTTTTACCAGTCATTCAAGGCGCGCTTTCCGAACCCAGCCGATGATTATGTGCATATGCGGATGCAACTGATGGTGGAAGCCTTGGTGCAAGCCATTGACAAGGCTGGCACCACCGAGGCGAAGGCGGTGGCCATGCAACTGGAACATGCCAGAGTGACTTTTGGGGGGCAATCCGGCACCATGCGCGCTGCGGATCACCAGTTTCAGCAGCCACTGGTAGTGGGGTTGATGGACAAGCTTGGCGCGCCGGGTGTGAAGTTTGACGTCGAAGGCTCAGGCTATGGTTTTCGGGTCATCAAAACCGTGGCTGCTTCTGCGGCTGAGCAGCCCAGCAGTTGCAACATGCCGCGCCCCTGAGCTGTCGGGGCAGGCTGCGGCCTCTGGCTATAATAGCGAGCTCTGCAAATAGCAGCAGTGCACGTCAGGGGCAGTTCCAGCGCCTGTCGCAAGTTCTTAATCTACAGGAAAAAACATGATTGCATCCAGTATCAAAGCCGCTGTTGTCAAAGACAACGCACGCCAAGCCGGTGACACCGGTAGCCCCGAAGTTCAGGTCGCCTTGCTGACCGCGCGTATCAACGAGCTCATGCCCCACTTCAAGACCCACGCAAAAGACCACCATGGTCGTCGTGGCTTGCTGCGCATGGTGAGCCGTCGCCGCAAACTGCTGGACTACCTCAAGTCCAAGGACGCTGACCGTTACCTGGCCCTGATTGCCAAGCTGGGTCTGCGCAAGTAATTGGTTCAAGAAGAATGACGAACGCCTGAGTTAGGTTACTAGCTCAGGCGTTTTTTACTTCAATTTACGGCGGAAAAGGCAAAAACGGAGCGAAGCTGTGTCATTCCAAAGCCAAGTGACCCAAAAGCGGGTGCGGCTCTGGAATGGCATCGTGTTCTGTGTTGCGGCTTCCGGGCTTCGCCAGGGTGGCCTTTACCCTGCAAATTCACAGGAGATTTAAAAATGACGATGTTCAATAAAGTAAGCAAGACGTTTCAATGGGGTCAACACACGGTCACCATGGAAACCGGCGAAATCGCACGCCAGGCCACCGGCGCCGTGCTGCTCGACATGGACGGCACCGTGGTGCTGGCCACGGTGGTCGCCAAGACCGAGTCCAAGGCTGGTCAAGACTTTTTCCCGTTGACCGTTGATTACGCAGAAAAATCTTATGCCGCCGGCAGGATTCCGGGCAGCTTCTTCAAGCGCGAAGGACGCCCCAGCGAGTTGGAGACCCTGACCTGTCGCCTGATCGACCGCCCGATCCGCCCGCTCTTTCCCGAAGGTTTCTACAACGAAGTGCAGGTCATCATCCATGTGGTGAGCTTGAATCCTGAAGTGCAGGCCGACATTGCAGCCATGATCGCCACCAGCGCGGCGCTGTCGATCAGCGGTATCCCGTTCAACGGCCCGATCGGCGCCGCGCGCGTGGGTTATATCAACGGCGAATACGTGCTCAATCCGGGGCAGACCCAACTCAAAGGTAGCCAGCTTGACTTGGTGGTGGCAGGGACCGAAGCCGCCGTGCTGATGGTCGAATCTGAAGCCGATCAGTTGCCCGAAGACATCATGCTCGGTGCCGTGGTGTTTGGTCATACCCAGGGTGCGATTGCCATTAACGCCATTCATGAGTTGGTGCGCGATGCCGGCAAGCCCGTCTGGGATTGGCAAGCACCCGCGCGTGATGAAGCCCTGATTGCCAAGGTCGGCGCGCTGGCCAATGACAAGCTGGCGGCCGCCTACCAGATTCGCAACAAGCAAGCGCGTACCCAAGCCTGCCGCTCAGCCTACGCGGATGTCATGGCTGGCCTGAAAGCCGATGGCGTGGCATTTGATTCGGTCAAGGTTGAAAGCATGCTGTTTGACATCGAAGCCCGCCTGGTGCGCGGCCAGATTCTGGCTGGCGAGCCGCGTATTGACGGTCGCGACACGCGCACCGTGCGCCCCATCGAGATCCGCAACAGCGTGTTGCCCCGCACGCACGGTTCCACGCTGTTCACGCGCGGTGAAACCCAGGCGCTGGTGGTGACCACCCTGGGCACCGAGCGTGACGCGCAGCGCATTGACGCGCTGGCCGGTGATTTTGAAGACCGCTTCATGCTGCACTACAACATGCCTCCCTTTGCCACTGGCGAAGCCGGTCGTTTTGGCACCCCCAAGCGCCGTGAAATCGGCCACGGCCGCCTGGCCAAGCGATCGTTGGTGGCAGTTTTGCCGAGCAAGGAAGATTTTCCCTACACCATGCGCGTGGTGTCTGAAGTGACCGAATCCAATGGTTCGTCCTCGATGGCTTCGGTGTGCGGTGGCTGCCTGAGTCTGATGGATGCCGGCGTGCCCTTGAAAGCACACGTGGCCGGTATCGCCATGGGTCTGATCAAGGAAGAAAACCGCTTTGCCGTGCTGACCGACATTCTGGGTGATGAAGATCACCTTGGCGACATGGACTTCAAGGTGGCCGGTACCACCAGCGGTATTACCGCACTGCAGATGGACATCAAGATCCAGGGCATCACCAAGGAAATCATGCAGGTCGCGCTGGCGCAAGCCAAGGAAGCCCGCATGCACATTCTGGGCAAGATGACCGAATCCATGGCAGTGGCCAAGACCGAGGTGTCCACCTTCGCCCCGCGCCTGTTCACCATGAAGATCAACCCCGAGAAGATCCGTGACGTGATCGGCAAGGGTGGCTCGGTGATTCGCGCGCTGACCGAAGAAACCGGCACGCAGATCAACATCGACGAAGACGGCACCATCACGATTGCCTCGGCAGACCCGGCCAAGGCCGAAGAAGCCAAACGCCGCATCGAGCAGATCACCGCCGAAGTTGAAATCGGCAAAGTCTACGAAGGCCCCGTGGTCAAGATCCTTGACTTCGGCGCGCTGATCAACCTGTTGCCTGGCAAGGACGGCTTGCTGCACATCAGCCAGATTGCGCATGAGCGTGTTGAAAAGGTTACCGACTATTTGTCTGAAGGCCAGATCGTCAAGGTCAAGGTCATGGAGACCGATGAAAAAGGTCGTATCAAGTTGTCGATGAAGGCGCTGCTGGAGCGCCCGGCGCAGGAAAATCGCGGTTGACAGGTTGAGGCAGCAACACAAAAAGGCAAGCCCTTCATGAAAGCGATTGAAATCACCTGCACCGGCGCCCCGGATGTTTTGCGTCTGGCAGAGCGTCCTGAACCGATTGCCGGTTCGGGCGAGTTGCGCATTCTTGTGCGTGCCAGCGGTATCAATCGGCCTGATGTGTTGCAGCGGCTGGGCCTCTACCCGGTGCCGCCGGGTGCGTCTGACATTCCTGGGCTTGAAGTGGCTGGGGTGATCGACCAGGGTGACGAGCAGGAGTTGGCAGCGGCGGGCTTGCACTTGGGCGACCGGGTGTGTGCCTTGGTGGCGGGAGGTGGCTACGCTCAGTGGTGTGTGGCCCCCATTGCCCAGTGTTTGCCTGTGCCTGCCGGTTTGAGCGATGTGCAAGCAGCCAGTCTGCCCGAGACCTTTTTTACGGTCTGGAGCAACCTGATGGATCGGGGTCGCCTGGCGCCTGGTGAGACGGTGTTGATTCAGGGCGGCACCAGCGGGATCGGCGTTGCTGCAATCCAATTGGCCAAGGCCTTTGGCGCGCGTGTCTTTGCAACAGCTGGCAGCGACGAAAAATGTGCGGCTTGCCTGGCCCTGGGTGCGGATGCCGCCATCAACTACAAGACACACGACTTTCAGACCGAGGTGACTCGGTTGACCGATGGCCAAGGTGTCGATGTGATTCTGGATATGGTGGCTGGCGACTATGTGGCCAAAGAGGTGCAGAGCTTGCGCGACGATGGCCGCCTGGTCATCATTGCCGTGCAGGGGGGCACAAAAAGTGAATTCAACGCGGGCCTGGTGTTGCGCCGCCGCTTGACGCTGACGGGGTCCACCTTGCGTTCTCGCCCGGTGGCCTTCAAGGCAGCGATTGCGCAGGCATGTTTGAAGTCGGTGTGGCCGTTACTGGCCTCCGGCCAAATCAAGCCAGTGATCCATAGTGTGTTTGAAGCCGCTGATGCGGCCAGGGCGCACGCCCTGATGGAAACCAACCAGCATGTTGGGAAAATTATTTTGACTTGGGAAAAACCATGAAAAAGAAGCTGATCGCGGGCAACTGGAAAATGAATGGTGGCTTGGCTGCCAATGAAACTTTGCTTAACGCCTTGCTCGCAGGCGTGGGTCAACCTGCTTGTCAGGTGGCAGTCTGTGTACCCGCTGCGTACTTGGCGCAATGCCAGACCATACTGGCTGGCAGCGTGATTGAGTTGGGCGCACAAGATGTGTCGGCGCACGACAGCGGTGCCTACACAGGAGAAATTTCATCTGCCATGCTCAAGGAGTTTGGCTTGCGTTATGTCATTGTGGGGCATTCGGAGCGGCGCCAGTACCACGGCGAAACCGATGAGTTGGTGGCGGCCAAAACCCAACGTGCCCTCAGTGCAGGTATCACACCGATTGTCTGCGTGGGTGAAACGCTGGCGCAGCGCGAGGCCGGACAAACCGAAGACGTGGTCAAGCGTCAACTGGCTGCGGTGATTCACACCAACGGCCATTGCATCAGCGAAATTGTGGTGGCTTACGAGCCGGTTTGGGCAATCGGCACCGGGCTTTCTGCCACGGCGGAGCAGGCACAGCAGGTGCATGCTGTGTTGCGTGCGCAATTGCGCGCCGCCACGCCCAGCGCCGATCGCATCCAGTTGTTGTATGGCGGCAGCATGAATGCGGCCAATGCAAAGAGCCTGTTGGATCAGCCTGATATTGATGGCGGCCTGATTGGTGGTGCCGCGCTCAAGGCCCCTGATTTTTTAACGATCATTGCGGCCGCTTCCTGAAGCAGGGTGCGGCAGACTTTTTAATTTGGAGTGATTTATGGATGCTTTGTTGACGGTGATGCTGGCGGTGCAAATGATTTCAGCGCTGGCCATGGTGGGGCTGATTCTGGTGCAACATGGCAAGGGAGCTGACATGGGGGCGGCCTTTGGCAGTGGTGGTTCTGGCAGCCTGTTTGGCGCCAGTGGCAGTGCCAATTTTTTGTCGCGCACCACAGCGGTCCTGGCTACCGTGTTTTTTGCCAGCACCCTGATGCTGGCCTATTTTGGCTCGGCGAAGCCCGCCGCCACTTCAGGCAGTGTGCTTGAAAATGCAGCGCTCAACAGCACGGTGCCGACGGCATTGCCAGCGCTCCAGGCCGCGTCTGGCGCAGCGCAAATACCGGTCAAATAATTGCTGATGAAAATGCCTTCTCCACAGGGGAAGTGAGGGGATTTCAGGGTAAACTCTAAGTTGATTGGTTGTACTGAAACTGTGAAAACGCAGGTCAGGAAACCGGTTTGCAAGAACAGCCGTCGTGGTGAAATTGGTAGACACGCTATCTTGAGGTGGTAGTGGCGAAAGCTGTGCGAGTTCGAGTCTCGCCGACGGCACCATTCAACTTGTTTGACGTAGATCAAGACGTCAAACAGCCAATTGAATAAACTGAAAAAGTATGAACATTGAACAGTATTTACCAGTCCTTCTTTTTATTCTGGTAGGCATTTCGGTAGGTGTCATGCCTCAGGTCATTGGTTATATTCTCGGACCTAACCGACCAGACCCGGCTAAAAATTCTCCGTATGAATGCGGCTTCGAAGCCTTCGGCGATGCCCGCATGAAGTTCGATGTTCGCTACTATCTGGTCGCCATTCTTTTCATTTTGTTCGATCTCGAAACTGCGCTCTTGGTTCCCTGGGCGGTGTCGATCAAGGACGTGGGGCCAGCTGGTTTCTGGGCGGTGATGATTTTCCTGGGCATTCTGGTCGTGGGTTTTGTCTACGAGTGGAAAAAAGGCGCCCTGGATTGGGAGTAATACGATGATTGAAGGCATTCTCAAAGAGGGCTTTGTGACCACGAGCTATGACTCCGTGGTGAACTGGGCCAAGACAGGTTCTGTGTGGCCCATGACATTCGGTCTGGCTTGTTGTGCCGTCGAAATGATGCACGCCGCTGCCGCTCGCTACGACATCAGTCGCTTTGGCGCCGAGGTTTTTCGGCCCAGTCCCCGTCAATCCGACCTGATCATTGTGGCGGGTACTCTGACCAACAAAATGGCACCCGCTTTTCGCAAGGTCTATGACCAAATGGCCGAGCCGCGCTGGGTGATCAGCATGGGTTCCTGTGCCAATGGGGGTGGCTACTACCACTACAGTTATTCAGTGGTGCGAGGTTGCGACCGCATTGTCCCGGTGGATGTCTATGTGCCGGGCTGTCCGCCCACAGCAGAAGCGCTGATTTACGGGATCATCCAATTGCAGCGCAAGATTCGCCGCACGCAAACGATTGCTCGCACTTAAAGGGTAGATGATGACTGTGTATGCTGTAAATCCACACACGCTCAAAACGCAGGTTGATGCGGCTTTGGGTGATCTGGTTAAAAGTAGCGTGGTAGCGCTGGGCGAACTGACGGTGGTGGTGGATGCTGCCAACTACTTTCAGGTGGCCAAAATTTTGCGTGACGATCCGGTCTGCTCTTTTGAGCAAATGGTGGACTTGTGCGGCGTTGACTATTTGAGTTATAAAAACGAGGTCTGGTCAGGCCCCAGGTTCTGTGTTGTGCTGCACTTGTTATCGGTCAGTCTGAATCAGCGCGTTCGCCTGAAAGCCTTTGTGCCTGATAACCTCGCTCCGGTCATGCCTTCAATTTGCGAGATTTGGAGCGGCGCCAACTGGTTCGAGCGAGAAGCTTTTGACTTGTTCGGTATTGTGTTTGAAGGCCATAACGACTTGCGTCGCATCCTCACAGACTACGGTTTCATTGGTCATCCGTTTCGCAAAGATTTTCCCATGCTGGGTAACGTGGAAATGCGCTACGACGCAGAGCAAAAACGTGTGGTCTACCAGCCGGTCACGATCGAGCCGCGCGAGATCACACCACGCATCATCCGTGAAGAAAACTACGGGGGCCCTGCTAATTAGCAGTTTGACACATGGCTGACATCAAAAACTACACCCTGAATTTTGGTCCGCAGCATCCGGCTGCCCACGGCGTGTTACGCCTGGTGCTGGAACTTGACGGCGAAGTCATCCAGCGCGCAGATCCGCACATTGGCTTGTTGCACCGCGCCACAGAAAAACTTGCCGAGAGCAAGACCTACATCCAGGCGCTGCCTTACATGGACCGACTCGACTACATGTCGATGATGTGCAACGAGCAGGCCTATTGCCTGGCCATTGAAAAAATGCTGGAACTCGACGTGCCATTGCGCGCCCAGTACATCCGGGTCATGTTTGCAGAAATCACGCGTTTGCTCAACCACTTGTTGTGGATTGGTGCACATGCCATCGATTGCGGTGCCATGACGGTCATGTTGTTTGCGTTCCGTGAGCGTGAAGACTTGCTTGATATTTACGAAGCAGTCAGTGGCGCCCGCATGCATGCAGCCTATGTTCGCCCGGGTGGTGTTTACCGCGATCTGCCCGACACCATGCCGCGCCATTCGCCCAACAAGATCCGCAGTGCAAAATCCACTGACGCTTTGAACCGCAACCGTGATGGCAGCTTGCTGGATTTCATTGAAGACTTTACCCGGCGTTTTCCCACTTACCTGGCGGAATATCACACTCTGCTGACCGACAACCGCATCTGGAAACAGCGCACCGTTGGCATCGGTGTGGTCACGCCTGAGCGCGCCTTGAACCTCGGTTTCACTGGCCCCATGCTGCGCGGTTCAGGCATTGCCTGGGACTTGCGCAAGAAGCAGCCCTATGAGGTTTACGATCAGCTCGACTTTGACATCCCAGTGGGCAAGACCGGTGACACCTACGACCGTTATCTGGTGCGCATGGAAGAAATGAAACAGTCCAACCGCATCATCAAGCAGTGCGTCGACTGGCTTCGTGTCAACCCGGGTCCGGTCATCACCGACAACCACAAAATTGCGCCGCCTGACCGCGAATCCATGAAGTCCAACATGGAAGAACTGATTCATCACTTCAAGTTGTTCACTGAAGGCTTTGCGGTACCCGAGGGCGAGGCCTATGCGGCCATTGAGCACCCTAAGGGCGAGTTCGGCATTTACCTCATCAGTGATGGTGCCAACAAGCCTTACCGCCTCAAGATTCGTCCGCCGGCATTCGTGCACCTGGCAGCGCTTGACGAGATGGGCAAGGGCCACATGATCGCCGACGCGGTGGCGATCATTGGAACGATGGACATTGTGTTTGGGGAAGTTGACCGATGATTTCTGAAGAATCCAAAGCGCGCTTCGCCAAAGAAGTTGCAAAGTACCCGGCTGATCAAAAGCAGTCGGCGGTGATGGCCTGTTTGACCATCGCTCAGCAGGAACTGGGTTATGTCAGCGCCGAGACAGAGCAGCTGGTGGCCGATTACCTAGGCATGCCTGCCATTGCGGTGCACGAAGTCACCAGTTTTTACAACATGTACAACCAGCAACCTGTTGGCAAGTACAAGCTCAACGTCTGCACCAATCTGCCTTGTCAGTTGCGCGATGGCGGCAAGGCCATGGCGCACCTGAAAGAAAAACTGGGTGTGGACAACAACCAGACCACATCGGACGGTCTGTTCACGTTGCAGCAATGCGAATGCCTTGGCGCCTGCGCAGATTCCCCTGTGATGCTGGTCAACGACACCACCATGTGCAGTTTCATGACCACTGACAAGCTCGACCAATTGATCGACGGTTTGCGTTCGGCCGAGGTGAAGTCATGAACGTTCAACAAATGTTGGCCCAGTTCGAGGCCACCGGCAAAGAAACCGCTTTTCACAACCGGCACATCAAGCCTCAAATCTATGCGGATTTGAACGGCAGTAACTGGCGCCTGAAAGACTACGAGGCGCGCGGCGGCTACCAGGCCTTGCGCAAGGTGCTGGGTCTGGATGGCGGCGCCGGTCTGACGCAGGATCAGGTGATCGCCACGGTCAAGGAGTCGGCGTTGCGTGGACGCGGTGGTGCGGGTTTCCCGACCGGACTCAAATGGAGCTTCATGCCGCGCCAGTTCCCCGGCCAAAAGTATTTGGTGTGCAACTCGGATGAAGGCGAGCCAGGGACCTGCAAAGACCGCGAGATCATGCAGTACAACCCGCATATCGTGATCGAAGGCATGATCATCGCGGCTTACGCCATGGGCATTTCGGTGGGTTACAACTACATCCACGGCGAAATTTTCCAGACCTACCAACGCTTTGAAGAAGCCCTCGAAGAAGCGCGGGCGGCAGGCCTCTTGGGCGACAATATTCTGGGTAGCAAGTTCACATTTCAGTTGCATGCGGCCCATGGTTTTGGCGCCTATATTTGCGGTGAAGAAACCGGTTTGCTGGAGTCGCTTGAAGGCAAAAAGGGCCAGCCCCGATTCAAGCCGCCGTTTCCCGCCAGTTTTGGCCTGTATGGCAAGCCCACCACCATCAACAACACCGAAACCTTTGCAGCGGTGCCTTGGATCATCCGCAACGGCGGCCAGGCCTACCTCGATTGCGGCAAGCCCAACAACGGCGGCACCAAGATTTACTCGGTCAGTGGCGACGTTGAACTTCCCGGCAACTTTGAGGTTCCGATGGGTACTTCTTTTGCTCAACTGCTTGAGTTGGCGGGCGGTGTTCGCAAAGGTCGCCAGCTCAAGGCTGTGATCCCGGGCGGTTCCTCGTCGCCGGTTTTGCCTGGTGCTGTGATGATGGACTGCACCATGGACTATGACTCTATCGCCAAAGCGGGTTCCATGCTGGGTTCTGGCGCGGTGATCGTTCTGGACGATTCGCGCTGCATGGTCAAGAGCCTGCAACGACTGAGCTACTTTTACATGCACGAGTCCTGTGGTCAGTGCACGCCTTGCCGTGAAGGCACGGGCTGGTTGTCGCGCGTGGTTGATCGGATTGAAACCGGCCACGGCAAGATGTCCGACCTCGAGTTGCTGAACTCGGTGGCTGAAAACATCCAGGGGCGCACGATTTGCGCGCTTGGCGATGCCGCCGCAATGCCGGTGCGCGCCATGCTCAAGCATTTCATGCCCGAATTTGAATACCATGTGGTCCACAAGACCTGCATGGTTCCTGCTTACGTTTGAGCGAGTCCCACAATGATTGAAATTGAACTCGACGGCCAGAAGGTCGGTATCGCAGAAGGCAGCACGGTCATGCATGCGGCTGAGAAAGCGGGAACCTTCATCCCGCATTTCTGCTATCACAAGAAACTCAGCATCTCGGCCAATTGCCGCATGTGCCTGGTGGACATTGAAAAAATGCCCAAACCTATGCCGGCCTGTGCCACACCCGTGACGCAAGGCATGGTGGTGCACACCAAAACTGACAAAGCCATCAAGGCCCAACAGTCGGTGATGGAATTCTTGCTGATTAACCACCCGCTGGATTGTCCTATTTGCGATCAGGGCGGTGAATGCCAGTTGCAGGACATTGCGGTCGGTTATGGCGCCTCGACTTCCCGCTACGAAGAAGAAAAACGCGTCGTTCCGGTCAAGGACGTCGGCCCGCTGATCTCCATGCAGGAAATGACGCGTTGCATCCATTGCACCCGTTGCGTGCGCTTTGGCCAAGAAATCGCCGGTGTCATGGAACTGGGCATGTCGCAGCGCGGCGAGCACTCGCAGATCGAGACCTTCCTTGATCACACCATCGACTCCGAGTTGTCGGGCAACATGATCGACATCTGTCCGGTCGGTGCCCTGACCAGCAAGCCCTTCCGCTACAGCGCCCGCACTTGGGAGCTGTCGCGTCGCAAATCGGTCAGTCCGCACGACTCGACGGGAGCCAACCTGATTGTTCAGGTCAAAAACAACCGCGTCATGCGCGTTGTTCCGTTCGAGAACGAGGCTGTTAACGAATGCTGGATCGCCGACCGTGACCGCTTCTCCTATGAAGCCCTGAACGGTGAGGATCGCTTGACCACGCCTATGATCAAACAAGGCGGCCAGTGGAAACCGGTCGACTGGCAAACTGCGCTTGAGTATGTTGCCAACGGCCTGAAACAAATCAGTGCCGATTTTGGCCCCGCCAGCCTCGGTGCATTGGTCAGCCCGCATGCCACGCTTGAAGAGTTGCACCTGTCGGTCAAGCTCATGCAAGGCCTGGGAAGCAACAACATCGACCACCGCATGCGTCAGACCGAGTTTGCCGCGCCAGAAGGGGTGCGTTATCTCGGCACTTCCATCGCTGCCCTGTCCGAGCTGCAAAGTGTGCTGCTGATTGGGTCGAACCTGCGCAAGGATCATCCGCTGTTTGCGCAGCGCATTCGCCAGTCGGCGCGCAAAGGCTGCGTGGTCAGCGCCATCGCCTCGGGTCACGACGACTGGGCCATGCCCGTGGCACATCTGGTTCAGGTCCCGGCAGACCAATGGGTGCAAGCCCTGGCTTGCGTGGCTGCCGCTGTGGCTGCTGAAAAGGGTGTCGCGTCGCCCGTAGCTGCGACCGCGAACGACGTCTCTGTTGCCATTGCACAAGCCTTGCTGTCGGGCGAGCGCAAGTCGATTTTGCTGGGCAATGGCTCAGCGCATCACGCACAAGCCTCCAGTTTGTTGGCGCTGGCCCAGTGGCTGGCAGACCAGACTGGTGCCAGTTTTGGTTACCTGACAGAAGCAGCCAATACGGTTGGAGCGCAGCTGGTGGGTGCAGAGCCTGCGGCTGGCGGCTTGAACGCAGGTCAAATGCTCGGTGGCGCGCTCAAGGCCGTTGTGCTGCTGAACACCGAACCCGAGTTTGACTCGGCTGCCGGAGCGCAAGCTGCTGTCGCGCTGGGTAAAGCACAGATGGTGGTCTCCCTGAATCCGTTCAAGGCCAACATGGCTTTTTGTGACGTGATGTTGCCAGTGTCGCCATTTACCGAAACCTCTGGCACCTTTGTCAATGCCGAAGGTCGCGCGCAAAGTTTCCATGCCGTGGTGCAGCCGCTGGTTGAAACCCGTCCGGCCTGGAAAGTGCTGCGCGTCCTGGCCAATATGCTCGAGGTGCCGGGCTTCGACTTCAACTCGTCAGAGGAAGTTCTTTCCGGTATTTCCGGCCTGACGAAGGGCGATGCGCTGCGGGTGTCGGCCGATCGACTCAGCAACCGCACCACGGCCGCGATCAAACCAAACGGTGAAGCAGGCGCACCAGTGGTCGCGGGTATTTATCAACTTGATGGCATCGTGCGCCGCGCTCCAGCGCTGCAACTTACGGCAGATGCGCGAGCCGTTGGGACCCAGGAGGTGGCAGCATGAGCGACTTCGTATTTACATTCGGACAAGGGCTCATTGCTGCGCCCTGGTGGGAAGCCTATGCATGGCCAACGATCTGGGCACTGATAAAAGTCACCGTGGTCCTGATGATCGTGATGGGGGCCGTGACCTACGCCACGCTGTGGGAGCGCAAGCTGCTGGGCTGGGTGCAGATCCGGCTCGGGCCGAATCGAGTGGGACCCTTTGGATTGTTGCAACCGATTGCAGATGCCTTGAAGCTGATGACCAAGGAAATTGTGCGCCCAGCCAAGTCCGACAAATTCCTGTTCTACCTTGGGCCGGTCATGACGGTCGCGCCAGCGTTGGCTGCCTGGGCGGTGATTCCGTTCGGGCCTGAAATTGCAGTCGCCAACCTGAACGCGGGCTTGCTGTTTTTTATGGCCATCGCGTCAATGGAAGTGTACGGTGTGATCATTTCCGGTTGGGCTTCCAATTCAAAATACGCGTTTCTTGGCGCTTTGCGTGCGTCGGCTCAGATGGTGAGTTACGAGATCGCCATGGGTTTTTGTTTGTTGATCGTGCTGATGGTGTCGGCCAGCCTCAATATGACCGACATCGTGATGGGTCAGGGCAAGGGCTACTTCGCCGATATGGGTCTGACCTTCCTGTCCTGGAACTGGTTGCCGCTCCTGCCTATCTTCGTCGTTTTCTTTATTTCCGGATTGGCTGAAACCAACCGCACGCCTTTTGACGTGATTGAAGGCGAGTCCGAGATCGTTGCCGGCCACATGGTGGAGTACTCCGGGATGTCATGGGCCATGTTCCAGATGGCTGAATACGCAAGCATCTGGATTTTGTCGATCATGTCCGTCACCCTGTTTCTGGGTGGCTGGATGTCACCTATTGACAGCGCCTTGTTCAATTGGATTCCAGGCTGGATATGGCTGGGCATCAAAACTTTCTTCATGATGACTCTGTTCATCTGGGTGCGTGTCACGTTCCCGCGCTTCCGCTATGACCAGATCATGCGTTTAGGCTGGAAAATCTTTATTCCAGTGACCTTGGTGTGGCTGGTGGTGGTTGCGGTGTGGATGCAGACCCCTTGGAACATTTGGAAGTGAGTCGAGCCGATATGACTACCCCAACTTTAAATACTGTGACAAAGCCTGCGGCCAGTGCCTTCTCTATGAAGGACTTTTTGTCCAGCTTTATGCTGGTCGAATTGCTCAAAGGCATGCGTCTCACAGGCAAATATGCCTTTCGCAGCAAGATCACGCTGGAATACCCTGAAGAGAAAACGCCTTTGTCGCCGCGTTTCCGTGGCTTGCACGCCTTGCGCCGCTACGAGAACGGTGAGGAGCGCTGCATCGCCTGCAAACTGTGTGAAGCCGTTTGCCCGGCCATGGCGATCACCATTGAATCCGAAGTGCGTGATGACGGCTCACGCCGCACCAGTCGCTACGACATCGACCTGACCAAGTGCATTTTTTGCGGTTTCTGCGAGGAAAGCTGTCCGGTCGATTCAATTGTTGAAACCCACATTCTGGAATACCACGGTGAAAAACGGGGCGACCTCTATTTCACCAAGGAAATGCTGCTGGCTGTTGGCGATCGTTTCGAGAGCGAAATCGCTGCCAACAAGGCGGCTGATGCCAAGTACCGTTGACCACTTAGAAAGATAAATTAACCATGGATGTCAAGACGGTTCTGTTTTACGTTTTTGCGACCGTGCTGTTGCTGGCCGCGTTTCGTGTGATCACGGCACGCAACCCGGTACATGCGGTGTTGTTTCTGGTGCTGGCGTTTTTTCAGGCTTCCATGATCTGGATGCTGCTTGAAGCTGAATTTCTGGCAATCACGCTGGTGCTGGTGTATGTGGGTGCCGTGATGGTGCTGTTCCTTTTTGTGGTGATGATGCTTGACGTCGATATGGCAAGTGTCCGACAGGGCTTCTGGAAGAATTTTCCGCTGGCGGCTTTGGTCGGAGTGGTCATCATTGTTGAAATGTCGGCAGTGTTATTGGCTGGCTTCCCTCTCAGCGACGCACCGGCTGTGATGAAAGGCCTGGGTCAGACCCCTGTTGATGCCTCCAACACCAAGGCACTGGGTATGCTGATGTACACCCATTATCTTTACCCGTTCGAAGTCGCGGCAGCTATTCTGCTGGTGGGCATGATCGCCGCCATTGCGCTGACCTTGCGACATCGCAAGGACAGCAAGGCGATTAATCCTGCAGACCAGGTCCGTGTGAAGTGGGCTGACCGCTTGGTCGTTGTCAAGCAGGAACCCACCCAAGCCGCGCCACCGGCGCCTGCCGCGCAGGCCACGCTAGAGGAGAAAAAAGCATGACGCTCACCTTGGGTCACTTTTTGTCGCTGGGAGCGATATTGTTTGCGCTGGCTGTGATCGGGATTTTCTTGAATCGAAAAAACCTGATCGTATTGCTGATGTCCATCGAACTCATGCTGTTGGCGGTGAATACCAACTTTGTCGCGTTTTCGCATTACCTTGGCGACCTGAACGGACAAATTTTTGTCTTCTTCATTCTGACCGTGGCAGCAGCTGAAGCGGCCATTGGTCTGGCCATCCTGGTGCTGTTGTTCCGTCTTAAATCCAATATCAACGTGGACGAACTCGATTCGCTGAAGGGTTAACAAAAATGAGTCAAACCCTTTCTTCTTCTACGCTGCTGGTCGTTGCCCTGGCTCCCCTGGTAGGTGCGCTTGCCGCTGGTGTTCTGGGCACCAAATTCGGGGGCAATGTGATCGGTCGACGCATGACGCACTCGGTGACCATTCTGGCCGTGCTGCTGTCCTTTGTGTTGTCTGCCATGACGCTGCAAAGCGTTGTGGTTGACGGCGCCCGTTTCAACGAGACCCTCTACACCTGGATGGTGGTGGGTAACCTCAAAATGGAAATCGGGTTTCTGATCGATGGCCTGTCTGCCATGATGATGTGTGTGGTGACCTTTGTGTCCCTGATGGTGCACATTTACACCGTGGGTTACATGGAGGAAGACGAAGGTTACAACCGCTTCTTTGCCTACATCTCCCTGTTCACTTTTGCAATGCTGATGCTGGTCATGAGCAACAACATGTTGCAGTTGTTCTTCGGCTGGGAGGCGGTGGGCCTGGTGTCTTATTTGTTGATCGGATTCTGGTTCAACAAGCCCACGGCCATTTTTGCCAACATGAAAGCATTTCTGGTGAACCGGGTGGGCGACTTCGGCTTCATTCTTGGTATTGGCTTGTTGGTGGCCTACACCGGCACACTTAACTACACCGAAGCCTTTGCGCAATCAGGTGAGCTAGCCAAACTGACATTGCCCGGTACCGACTGGATGTTGATCACAGTGATCTGCATTTGCCTGTTCATTGGCGCCATGGGCAAGTCGGCGCAGTTCCCGCTGCACGTGTGGTTGCCTGACTCCATGGAGGGCCCCACCCCGATCTCTGCGCTGATCCACGCCGCCACCATGGTCACGGCTGGCATCTTCATGGTGGCACGCATGTCGCCGTTGTTTGAACTCAGTGATACTGCGCTCAACTTCATTCTGATCATTGGCGGTATCACTGCCTTGTTCATGGGCTTCCTTGGCATCATCCAGAACGACATCAAACGCATCGTGGCCTACTCCACGTTGTCACAACTGGGTTATATGACCGTTGCGCTGGGTGCCTCGGCTTATTCGGTGGCCGTGTTTCACCTGATGACCCACGCCTTCTTCAAAGCCTTGTTGTTCCTTGCCGCTGGCTCGGTCATCATGGGTGTACACCATAACCAGGACATCCGCTGGATGGGTGGTTTGCGCAAGTACATGCCGATTACCTGGATCACCTGTTTGCTGGGTTCCCTGGCGCTGATCGGTACACCTTTCTTTTCGGGCTTTTATTCCAAGGATGAGATCATCATGGCGGTGCACGCCAGCCAGTTGCCTGCAGCCGGTTTTGCTTATTTTGCGGTGCTTGCCGGCGTGTTTATCACGGCCTTTTATTCATTCCGTCTCTACTTCCTGGTGTTTCATGGCAAGGAACGCTTTGACCAGAATCCAGATGCACACCATGGGCATGACGACCACGGCCACCATGGGCACGACAGCAAGCCGCATGAATCGCCCTGGGTGGTGACGGTACCCCTGATCTTGTTGGCTATTCCTTCAGTCCTGATCGGTTTCTTCACCATCGGTCCGATGCTGTTTGGTGACTTCTTCAAGGATGCCATCTTTGTGAATGCTGAAATCCACCAGGCCATGACTGTGCTGGGTGCACAGTTTCAGGGTCCGGTTGCTTTGGCGCTCCATGGCTTGGTGACGGCGCCTTTCTGGCTGGCTTTGGCCGGTGTGGTGAGTGCCTATTACATGTACATGGTCAACCCGGCTTTGCCAGAGGCGATCAAACGCCGCGTCATGCCGATCTACACGCTGCTTGAAAATAAATACTACATGGACTGGTTCAATGAAAACGTGTTGGCTCCCGCGGCGCGCGGTTTGGGCGTTGCGCTATGGAAAGTAGGCGACCAGGCCGTGATCGACGGTGCGGTTGTGAATGGGTCCTGGCGCATTGTTGGCTGGATATCGGGCGTGGTTCGTAAGTTCCAGACAGGTTACCTGTATGACTATGCGTTGACCATGCTGCTGGGTATTTTTGTTTTGATGACGTATTTCGTCTGGCTCAAATAGGAGAAATATAAAAATGGGTTTGCTGAGCCTGGCTATTTGGACACCGATTGCCTTCGGTGTGGTGTTGCTTGCACTTGGTCGTGACGACCAGGCGCGGGCAGTTCGTTGGATATCGCTGATTGGTGCGGTGGTGAGTCTGCTGGTGACACTGCCGCTCTACACGCGTTTCGATGTGTCAACTGCGGCCATGCAGTTTGTCGAAAAAACGTCCTGGATCGAGCGCTTCAATATCAATTACCACCTCGGTGTTGATGGTATTTCGGTGTGGTTCATTCTGCTGACGGCCTTCATCAACGTGATTGTGGTGATCGCCAGCTGGGAGGTCATCACGCGTCGGGTCAATCAGTACATGGGCGCTTTCATGATCTTGAGCGGTCTCATGATTGGTGTCTTTTGTGCACTCGACGGTTTGCTGTTTTATGTCTTCTTCGAGGCCACACTGATCCCGATGTACCTCATCATCGGCATCTGGGGCGGGCCCAACAAGATTTACGCGGCGTTCAAGTTCTTCTTGTACACGCTGCTCGGCTCCTTGTTGATGCTGATTGCCCTGATTTACTTGTACAACACGGCGGGCGGCAGCTTTGACTTGCTGACCTGGCACAAACTGCCTCTGGGGCAGACTGCGCAGACCTTGTTGTTCTTTGCTTTCCTGGCAGCATTTGCGGTCAAGGTGCCGATGTGGCCGGTGCACACCTGGTTGCCCGATGTGCACGTCGAAGCGCCCACGGGTGGTTCGGCCGTGTTGGCCGCCATCATGCTGAAGCTTGGCGCTTATGGTTTTCTGCGGTTTTCCCTGCCCATCGCGCCCGATGCAGCCCATGAGTGGTCGGGCCTGATGATTGGCCTGTCGCTGGCGGCTGTCATTTATGTTGGCTTGGTGACCATGGTGCAACGTGACATGAAAAAGCTGGTGGCTTATTCGTCTGTGGCGCACATGGGTTTTGTTACCCTGGGCTTTTTCTTGTTCAATGACCTCGGCGTGTCCGGTGGCATTGTTCAAATGATTTCCCATGGTTTTGTCTCGGCTGCCATGTTCCTGGCCATTGGTGTGTTGTATGACCGGGTTCATTCCCGCGAGATTTCAGCCTACGGTGGTGTGGTCAATACCATGCCCAAATTCACTGCATTTGCCTTGCTGTTCGTCATGGCCAACGCCGGTCTGCCGGGAACCGCGGGTTTTGTCGGTGAATGGATGGTGATCCTGGGGGCCGTCAAGGTCAACTTCTGGATTGGCATGGCCGCAGCCAGTGCATTGATTTTTGGTGCTGCCTATTCGCTCTGGATGTTCAAGCGGGTGTATTTGGGCCCTGTTGCCAATGACCACGTCAAGCACCTGAAAGACATCAATGCGCGTGAGTTCCTGTTCCTGTCATTGCTGGCCGTTGCCATCCTGTACATGGGTGTGTATCCCAAGCCATTTACCGATGTGATGGATGTGTCTGTGGCCGAGCTGTTGAAGCACGTGGCCATGACGAAATTGAACTGATCAGTCTGTACTGACAACTTTGAGATAAGAGATACCTATGCTTGACAAAATCAGTTTGATCGCGGTTTATCCGGAAATAGTTCTGTTGGTCATGGCCTGCGTGATTCTGCTATTTGACCTGAGTGTCAAGAGCCGCACACGCACCGCGACCTATGTGCTGACCATGCTCACGCTGGCTGTTGTGGCCGCCTTGCAAGCCAATTACGCACTGTCCAATCAGACCATTTATGCCTTTGGCAACATGATCGTTAGTGATGTCATGGGCAACTGGCTTAAATGTTTCGCCACGCTGGCCATGATGGTGACACTGGTGCTTGGCCGCCATTACGCCGCCGAACGCGACATGCTGCGCGGTGGCGAGCTCTTTAGTCTGGGCCTGTTTTCGCTGTTGGGTATGTTTGTCATGATCTCTGGCAACCACTTCCTGGTGATCTACATGGGCATTGAGCTGTTGACCCTGTCGACTTATGCCCTGGTGGCGCTGCGGCGCGACCACCTGCAGTCGGTCGAGGCGGGCATGAAGTATTTCGTGCTCGGCGCCATGGCATCAGGTTTCTTGCTTTACGGCATGTCCATGCTGTATGGTGCAACCGGTTCGCTCAATCTGCAAGAGGTTTTTGCTGCTATTGAAGCGGGTAACGTCAAACAACAGGTGCTGGTTTTTGGTCTGGTCTTCATCGTGGCAGGGCTGGCGTTCAAGCTGGGTGTGGTGCCGTTTCACATGTGGATTCCTGACGTTTACCAGGGCGCACCCACTGCCATCACCCTGATGATTAGCGGGGCCCCCAAGCTGGCTGCCTTTGCCGTGATGATTCGTTTGCTGGTAGAGGGTCTGATGCCCTTGTCGGTTGATTGGCAACAAATGTTGATGCTGTTGGCAATTGCCTCACTGGCGGTGGGTAATCTGGCAGCCATTGCGCAGACCAACATCAAGCGGATGCTGGCCTTTTCAACCATCTCCCACATGGGCTTTGTGCTGATTGGCATGATGTCTGGCTCTGTGGTCGGTCAGCCTGAAGCGGCAGCCAACGCCTATGGTTCGGCCATGTTCTATGTGATTTCTTATGTGTTGACAACCTTGGTGAGTTTCGGCATTATTTTGTTGTTGTCGCGTAATGGCTATGAGAGCGAAGAGATTTCCGACTTTGCCGGCCTGAACCAGCGCAGCCCGTTCTATGCCGCCCTGATGGCCGTCTGCCTGTTCTCGTTGGCCGGTATTCCGCCCATGATCGGTTTTTATGCCAAGCTGGCGGTGTTGCAGGCTTTGGTGGCTTCCGGTGGCACGCTGCAATTGGTGTTGGCAGTATTTGCCGTGATGATGTCGTTGGTCGGTGCCTTCTACTACCTTCGTGTGGTCAAGGTCATGTACTTTGACGCGCCCACCGGTACCGCAGGTGAGATCACGTCGCCCTTCGAGGTGCGCGCAGTGCTCTCGCTGAATGGGGCTTTGTTGTTGGTGTTGGGCATTGTGCCGGGTGGCTTGATGGCTTTGTGCGCCAACGCAGTGGTACAGATGCTCGGTAGTTGATCTATTTCTATCTTGTTGTCAAACTGCCCGGACATGAACGAGCCCCGGGCGGGACACCTGGTTGAGACAAAGCTCAGCAGCACCGAGCTTTTCAAAGGGCGGCTCCTTCATGCTTTCAGCGATGAAGTCAGCTTGCCCAACGGTAGCCAATCCACGCGCGAATATGTGGTGCACCCTGGCGCTGTCATGGTGATTCCTCTCCTCGAAGATTCAAATGGAAACCTGCAGGTGGTGTTGGAGCGTCAGTTCCGCTACCCCGTGGGCCGCGTCATGATCGAGTTTCCGGCCGGCAAGCTTGATCCGGGTGAAAGTTGTTTTGCCTGTGCGCAACGGGAACTCCGCGAAGAAACCGGGTTCAGTGCCAACCAGTGGGCTCGTGCCGGGCTGCTGCACCCACTGATTGCCTACTCAACAGAATTCATCGATATCTGGTTTGCGCGGGGCCTGCGTTTGGGCGAGCGTCATCTTGACGAGGGTGAGTTTCTTGAGGTGTTCACAGCCACCCCGGCAGAGTTCTTCGACTGGTGCCGCCAGGGTGTCGTCACTGACGGCAAGACGCTCGCGGCGGCGCTCTGGTTGCAAAATGTGCTATCTGGGCAGTGGTTGCTTGACTGGCAGGATGTGACCTGATCGGGCTGATACCTGATTGCACAGGTCATGTGAGTTTTGCATATGTAGATGAGTCGGACGACTCGCTACCCTCGCGGTTTGCTTTGTCTTTCTAGAATCATTGGTATTCAAAGCCATTAACTGGAGACCTGCATGACCCATGCTGCCCTTGCCGATTTGCGTACCTACACCCTGGAAAACGCCGGCGCCGCCGCCCCCGTGCTGGCGGATTTCGTTTCAGCCTACTTTGACAATACCGACCCCGATGAATTGCAGCAACGTGGTTCAGCCACGCTGCTGGCTTTGGCAGCGGCGCATTGGCGTTTGCTCAACACGGAGCCTGAGGTCTTGGGCGAACGCATTCGGGTCTACAACCCGACGCTGGCCGAAGATGGTTTTGACAGCGAGCACACGGTCATTCAAATTGTTCACGATGACATGCCCTTCCTGGTGGATTCGGTCACCATGGCCGTCAATCGCGGCGGCCGCATGGTGCACTGGATTGTTCATCCGCTGCTCGCCATTGAGCGCGATGCCACCGGCAAGGCAGCCAAGGCAGCGCTGGCCAGGCAGGACGCTGCGCACAAGCACCCTATTTCATCCTTGATTCTGGTGCAGTGCGATCGTATTTTGTTGGCGGCTGATCGTGATCAACTTGCCGCCGAATTGGCCCAGGTGTTGCGTGATGTCAGCGCCACGGTCACGGACTGGGCGCCCATGCTCAAGCACTTGCAAACCGTGCGGGAGGCGTCCGCCAGTTCGCCCCTGTCGGCCAAAGGGCAGCAGGAAGGCCTTGAATTTCTGCAATGGCTTGAGTCGCAACATTTCACCTTTTTGGGCGCACGTGATTACCAGTTGTTGCGCGAGGACGATGGCGTCAAGCTGGTTGCCATGCCTGGGTCTGGCCTGGGAATTTTGCGCGGTGAGCCCAAAACACCGGTGAGCCGCCTGCCGCTGGATGCGCTTGAATTTCTTGACTCCGACCAACTGGTGCTGGTCACCAAGGCCATGACACGGTCCACCGTGCATCGCCCGGCCTGGCTCGACTGCCTGACGGTCAAGCGCTTCGATGATGCCGGTAAAGTTATTGGCGAAGCTCGTTTTCTGGGGCTGTACACCTCCAAGGCCTACGCGGCGCCGGTGGCAGACATTCCGCAAGTCAGGCGCCGTGCCGCCGAGGTGATGGCCGCCGTGGGCGTGCTGCCCGAGAGTCATGCGGCCAAGTCCTTGCAGACCATTCTGAACACCTACCCGCGCGACGAATTGTTCCAGATCGACACTGCCACGTTGATCGACCATGCCGTGGGCATCTTGCGCCTGCAGGAGCGTCAGCGGGTACGTGCGTTTTTACGCCGTGACCCCTTTGGCCGCTTTACTTCAGTGCAGGTGTTTGTGCCGCGTGATCGCTACAACACCGAGCTGCGCTCCAAAATCGGCCATGAACTCAGCCGGGCCCTGGACGGCCAGTCCATTGAATTCACGCCCACGCTGACGGATAGCCCGTTGGCCCGTATCCATTACACGGTTCGTGCCCGCCAGCAGGCACCGCGCAATGTCGATGTGTCGGCGCTGGAAGCGCGTATTGCCCAGCTGTCCCAGCGCTGGGAAGATGATTGCAAGCAAGCTCTGCTGCACATCCACGGCGAAAGCCAGGGCCTGGCTTTGGCGGCGCGGTTTGCCGACAGTTTTCCGGCGGCTTACCAGGAAGACTTTTCTGGTCGCATGGCCGCCGATGATGTGCAGGTGCTGGCCAGTCTGTCATCAGAGCGACCCATGGCCGTTCGACTCTACCGACCGCTCGACAGTGCGCCCGGCATGGTCCGTTTCAAGATTTTCAGCCGGACCAAGGTTGCGCTCTCAGACTCGTTGCCGGTGCTCGAACGCATGGGTGCCCGCGTGCTCGATGAGCATCCGTATCAGCTGCAAGCAGCGTTGTCCGAGGCGCAGGCGGCAGAGGACTGGATCCATGACCTGGGCCTGCAACTGCCACCTGAAGTCGAGTTTGCCTTGATACGCGAGCGTTTCGAGGCCTTGTTTGTACAAGTCTGGTGCAAGGCACTTGAAAGCGACGAGCTCAACAAGCTGGTGCTGGTGACCACACTTGACGCGCGTTCCATTGCGGTGCTGCGGTCTTACACGCGCTACTTCACTCAGCTCAATTTCCCCTACAGCCAGAGCTATCTGGAAGCGGCTCTTTACAAGAACGCTGCCACGGCCCAGTCCTTGGTCGCACTTTTTGCTGCCCGTTTCGATCCGCTGCTGGGGCAGGATCGCGACGCGCTGCAAGCCACCGTGGGCGCCACCCTTGACGCGCAATTGAGTGCTGTGGCCAGCCTGGACGAAGACCGTATCCTGCGCCAATACCACCGCAGCATCCTCGCTACTTTACGCACCAACGCGTGGCAAACCGCGCCAGACGGCAGGGACAAGCCCTACATGAGCTTCAAGTTCAGATCCCACGACGTGCCCGGCATGCCCGAGCCCAAGCCGCTGTTTGAAATCTGGGTGTATTCGCCGCGCGTTGAGGCCATCCACCTGCGCATGAACAAGGTGGCGCGTGGCGGCCTGCGCTGGTCGGACCGGCGCGAAGACTTCCGCACCGAGATTCTGGGCCTGGTCAAAGCACAACAGGTCAAAAACACCGTGATCGTACCGGTCGGCTCCAAAGGCGGTTTTGTCCTGAAAAATCCACCATCAGGCAGTGACCGCGACGCTTTCATGGCCGAGGGCATTGCCTGCTACAAACTGATGCTCTCGGGCATGCTGGATGTGACCGACAACCTGGTCAAGGGTGAAGTGGTGGCGCCCCTCAACGTGGTGCGCCACGACGTTGACGACCCTTACCTGGTGGTCGCAGCAGACAAGGGCACCGCCAGCTTTTCCGACACGGCCAACAGCGTCTCGGCCGACTACGGTTTCTGGTTGGGTGATGCATTTGCCTCGGGCGGTTCGGTGGGCTACGACCACAAAGAGATGGGCATCACCGCCCGCGGCGCCTGGGAGTCGGCCAAGCGCCATTTCAGGGCCATGGCGCACGACATCCAGACCACACCGTTCACGGTGGTTGGCATCGGCGACATGTCGGGCGACGTGTTTGGCAACGGCATGTTGCTGTCCCGGCAAATCAAACTGGTGGCTGCGTTTGACCACCGGCACATCTTCATCGACCCCGCGCCGGACGTGGCAAAGAGCTTTGCCGAGCGCCAGCGCCTGTTCCATTTGCCGCGCTCCAGCTGGGACGACTACGACCGCAATGCCATGTCGGAAGGAGGCGGCATTTACCCGCGTTCGGCCAAGTCGATTCAATTGTCAGCAGCGGCGCGCATGGTGCTGGGCATCGACGCGCACGCGCTGTCGCCAAGCGAGCTGATCCATGCGCTGCTGCAAGCCCCGGTCGACATGCTTTACAACGGCGGCATTGGCACCTATGTCAAGTCGTCACAAGAGAGTCATGCGCAGGTGGGCGACAAGGCCAGCAACGCGTTTCGGGTTGATGGCCGGCAACTGCGCTGCAAGGTGCTGGTCGAAGGTGGCAACCTGGGCTGCACCCAATTGGGGCGCATCGAATTTGCCCAAGCTGGCGGCCTGATCTACACCGACGCCATCGACAACTCGGCCGGGGTGGATTGCTCTGACCACGAGGTCAACATCAAGATTCTGCTGGACCGGGTGGTGGAGGCGGGTGACCTCACCCTCAAGCAGCGCAACGACCTGCTGGCCTCGATGACCGAGGAGGTGGGGCACCTGGTGCTGACTGACAACTATTACCAGTCCCAGGCGCTTGACGTGGCTTGTCACCGACCCCTGTATGTGTTGGGCGGCCAGCAGCGCCTGATCCAGTGGCTGGAAGGGGCAGGGCGTTTGAACCGGGCCATCGAGTTTTTACCCAGCGACGAAGAAATTGTGCGCCGCCGCTCGCTCCAGCAAGGCTTGACCGCTCCTGAAGGCGCGGTGGTGCTGGCCTATGCCAAGATGTCGGTGTTTGACGACCTGCTGGCCAGCAATTTGCCTGACGATCCGTACTTCACCCGCGTCCTCAAGGCCTATTTCCCGAAAATTCTGAGTGAGAAATTTGCCGAAGCGATCGACCAGCACCCGCTCAAGCGCGAGATTATTGCAACCTATGTGGCCAATACCGTGGTCAACCGCAGCGGGGCCACCTTCGTTAATTTTTTGGCGGCCGAGGCGGGCGCCAACACGGCCGATGTGGTGCGGGCCTACACGCTGGCAAGAGAAATTTTTGACCTGGAGCCTTTGTGGGACCAGATCGACGCGCTCGACGGTGTGGTGGCCAGCAGCCTGCAACTGGACCTGCTGGGCAAGCTTATCGCCATTGCCCAGCGCGCCTCGCGCTGGATGCTGCGCGCACGCTCCAAAGCCGCCGACTTGCCCACCCTGATCGCACGCTATCAGCCCGGTGCGCGCGAACTGCGGACCAATCTTGAAAACTGGTTACCCGCCAGTGCCTTGGCCAGCTGGGAACAGGCCACCCAGCAGTTGGAGCAGGCAGGCGTGGCGCCAGAGTTGGCCCGCAAACTCAGTGCGCTCGAATTCATCTTCCCGGCGCTTGATTTGGTCGACCTGACCGAACAAGCCAACACCACGTTGGCGCAGGCAGCCCAAACCTATTTTGGGGTGGAAAGCGTGCTGGCCTTAAGCGCCTGGCGTGTCCAGATCAACCGCCTGCCCACGGACAGCCTGTGGCAAACCCAGGCACGGGGCAGCGCACGCGAAGACGTCTACGCCATTGCGAATCAGATCTGCCTGAGCGTGTTGCAGCGTTTTGACGGGGTGCAAGCCTGGTCAGAGGCCAACACGGCCAGCATTGAGCGCCTGTGCAAATTGCTGCAAACCATCAGCACCCAGGGGGCCGACTTGGCACCGGTGTCGGTGGCGCTGCGCGAGTTGCGCCATCTGGGGTGAATCGGTTGGGGACAGAGCACGTCGCTTCGCGAGTGGTCTGACCCGCAAGGTTTACTCGTTATTGAACTGCAGTGCCGCCAGCCCGGCATAGAGCCCGCCGGCGGCCAGCAGTTCGGCGTGGCTGCCCTGTTCCACTACCCGGCCCTGGTCCAGCACCACGATGCGGTCGGCCTTGACCACGGTGGCCAGTCGGTGCGCAATCACCAGCGTGGTGCGCCCGCGCATGGCAGACTCCAGTGCGGCTTGCACCATGCGCTCACTTTCGGCGTCGAGCGCGCTGGTGGCTTCGTCGAGCAGCAACAGCGGCGGATTTTTCAGCATGGCGCGGGCAATGGCGATGCGCTGGCGCTGGCCGCCACTCAGGCGCACCCCACGCTCACCCAAAAATGTGTCGTAGCCCTGGGGCAGGGCGCTGATGAACTCGTCGGCAAAAGCTGCCTGCGCTGCGGCTTTCACTTCAGTGTCGCTGGCCCCGGGCTTGCCGTAGCGAATGTTCTCCAGCGCACTGCTGGAAAAAATCACCGCGTCCTGCGGCACGATGCCAATGCCATGGCGCAACTCGGTCAGGGCCAGGTCACGCGTCGGCACGCCGTCTTTCAGGATGCGCCCGCTGCCGGGATCATAAAACCGCAACAGCAGTTGAAACACCGTGCTCTTGCCCGCGCCGCTGGGCCCCACCAGTGCCACAGTCTGGCCGGGTGCAATGCCCAATGAAAAATCACTCAGCGCCGCTTGCCCGGGCCGCGAGGGGTAATGAAAGGTGATGTGCTCAAACCTGACGTCACTGCCCGCCAGCGGCACCGGCGCTGCGGTTGGATGCGGCGGCGACACCACGGACGACTGGCTGCCCAGCAACTCCATCAGCCGCTCGGTGGCACCGGCTGCGCGCAACAGGTCGCCATAGACCTCGCCCAAAATGGCAAAGGCGCTGGCCAGAATGATCACGTACAGCACCGTTTGCCCCAAATGCCCGGCACTGATGCGCCCGGCCATCACCGCCTGCGTGCCCTGGTACAGACCCCACAGCAGCGCGGCCGATGTGGCAATGATGATGAACGCCACCAGCACCGAGCGTGCCTTTGATCGGCGCACCGCCACATCAAACGCGTTGTCGGTGGCCAGGTTAAAACGCGCCGCCTCGCGTGCCTCGGCCGTGTAACTCTGCACTACCGGGATGGCGTTGAGCACCTCGGCAGCAATGGCGCTGGCGTCGGCGGCACGGTCCTGGCTGGCGCGTGACAGCTTGCGCACCCGTCGGCCAAACCAGGCCGCAGGCAACACAATCAGCACCAGCACACCCAGCACCTGCACCATCACCATCGGGTTGGTCCAGACCAGCACAGCCAGGGCGCCAAGGCCCATCACCAGATTGCGCAGCCCCATGCTCAGGGACGAGCCCACCACCGTTTGCACCAGTGTGGTGTCGGCCGACAGCCTTGACAGCACCTCGCCGGTCTGGGTGGTCTCGAAAAACGCCGGACTCTGCTGCAGCACATGGCCATAAACCGCATTGCGCACATCGGCGGTGATGCGCTCGCCCAGCCAACTCACCATGTAAAAGCGCGCCGCCGAAAACAGCCCGAGTGCCACCGCCACTGCAAACAGCGCCACAAAATGCGCGCGCAAAGCCATCACCTGCGCACCCCGGTCGGTCTGCACCAGGCCACCGTCAATCAGGCTGCGCAAGGCCAGTGGAAAAGCCAGTGTGGCCACGGCGGCCAGCACCAAAAACAGCAGCGCCAGACCGATGCGGCCTCGGTAGGGCTTCAGGAAAGGCAACAATCCTGAGAGCGATTTGGGGTTGCCGGGTTTGGGGGAGGGGGTGGTCATTTGAAAAGTTAAAGTTGCAACCGGCTGGCGTAACCGGTCATTTCCAGATAGCCACGGCCAACGATTTTGCCGCGGCTGTCACGCAGCTCGCTCAAGCCTTCCCAGTAAATGGCGCCGGTGGACTGGCGGCTGTCGAGTTCCTGGTTGTCGATGACGGCGTTGACCGTGTAGGGCCCGAGAACTTTCAGGCCAGCCTTGGGCTGCGCGCGCCTGATCTGCACCGACCATTGCACTGGGTAGTTGGCACCGCTGGCCGGACTTTTCCAGTGCCGCAGTGGTGTGAAGACCACATCGTCGGGGTCAAAAATCTCGGCTTGGGCCGACCCTGCTGCGCGCAGCGAGCCACCCGCCCACAGTGCGGCACCCTCTTTGGTGCGTAATCTGAATGCGGTCAGCGCGCTGCCGTCCAGCAGGTTCATGCCAATCCAGTCCCAGCCCACGGCATCCGGGTGCATCAGCGACTGGCTCCATTCGTGGTCGAGCCAGGCTTGTCCTTGCACCGGCAAGGTTTGCGCGCCCAGCCTGAGTTGGCCGCTCACCTGCAGTTGCGGCAGGCTGTAGTAATAGCTGGCCTGGCTGGCCTCGGGCCCTTTGCGCGACCAGCCCTGATCGCCTTGCAGCAGCAGCGGCTGGGTCTCAAGCAGCTTCAGTTGAAACGAGAAATCAGACCCACTGGCTTGCGCCAGGTAGCTGCTGCCATCACGTTTTAGCAACCAGTCGTCCAAACGCAGGTCGGTGTCTGCCTCGCTGGCCGTGGCCAGGTCGACCTGGGGGTTGCCCGAGGCGCGGGCAATGCGCTGGTCGTGCAGCAGGCGCTTGTTCGCCACGTCGGTCACGGCGGCATGGGCAAAGATCAGTTGTTTGGCGGCAAAGGCCGATGTCATGCCTTGTGTCACGGGCACGCGTGACCTGAAAAAGGTGATCTGAAAGCCAAACTCGCGCTGCGCCGCCTGCAGGTGCCCGGTGATGTACCACCACTCGATGGCAAAGTCGGGGTGGCTGCCGAGGTCACGCGGGAACCGCAAGCTTTGCCGGGCCTGGGCAAGTGCCGCCCAAGGCAAAAAGGGCAGGCCAAGGCCAGTGGCCAGCAGGTGGCGGCGTTTCATGCCGAACAGTGGAGTTGGGCTTGCAGCCGGGCCCGTGCCGGACTGCAGTCGCCGATGTGCTGCGCCACCCAGGCTGCGTCAAAGTAGCTGCCCAGGTAACGTTCACCGGCGTCGCACAGCAGCGACAAAATCGAGCCCTGCTCGCCACGTTCATGCATCTCACAAGCCAGCGTCAACATGCCGACAAAATTGGTGCCGGTGGACGGGCCGACCTTGCGGCCCAAGATGTCCGACAAGATTTGCATGGCGGCCACCGACTCCACATTGTTCACCGTGACCATGCGGTCCACCAGGGTGCGGATAAAGCTGGCCTCCACGCGCGGGCGGCCAATGCCTTCGATTTTTGAGCCGGGTCCGGTCAGGGTGGCATCGCCCGTGCGGTGATAGTCGCCAAACACCGAGCCTTCGGGGTCGGCCACGCAGACCTGGGTATCCTGGCGCTGGTAACGCACAAAGCGGCCGATGGTGGCGCTGGTGCCCCCTGTGCCGGCGCCCACCACCACCCAGCGCGGCACCGGAAAACGCTCAAGCGCCATTTGCTGGAACATGCTTTGCGCAATGTTGTTGTTGCCGCGCCAGTCGGTGGCGCGTTCGGCATAGGTGAACTGGTCCATGTAGTGGCCACCGGTTTGCGCCGCCAGCGCCCGGGCCTCGTCATACACCGCATTGGCGCTGTCCACCAAATGGCACTGGCCGCCGTAAAACGCAATCTGGTCAATTTTTTCATGCGAGGTGGTGCGCGGCATGACGGCTATGAAGGGCAGGCCCAGCAGCCGGGCAAAGTAGGCCTCGCTCACCGCGGTGGAGCCGCTGCTCGACTCAACCACGGTCGAGCCCTCATGCAGCCAGCCATTGCACAGGCTGTACAGGAACAAGGAGCGCGCAAGGCGGTGCTTGAGGCTGCCGGTGGGATGGGTGGACTCGTCCTTGAGGTACAAGTCAATGCCGTGGCTGGCGAAGGCGGGCAGCGGCAGGGGAATCAGGTGGGTGTCGGCACTGCGCTGGTAGTCGGCTTCGATGCGCGCCAGTGCGGTGTTGAGCCAGGTAGTCATGTCAGGTTTTCTGAAAAAAATTGCGCCACCCCGTCACTCGGGGCGATCGAGCTTGGTGGACAACATGATGGTTGAAAAGGTATCCACCACGCCCTTGATGACGCGGATCTTGTCGAGCACCACATCGAGTTCCTGGGTTGATTCGGTGATCAGCATGGCGCACAGGTCGTATCGACCACTGACCGAATACAGCTTGGTGATCTCGTGGCGGCGGGCCAGCGCCCGCACCACGTCGGGCTCGTTCTGGGACTCCATTGAAATCAGCACCATGGCCCGGATGCCGTGCGACGCGCGCGGGCTGCTCACGCCTACGGTGTAGCCGGTGATGACGCCCGTGTCTTCCAGCGCCTTGAGTCGAAGCTGTGCGGTGCTGCGCGCACAACCCAGGGCCTTGGCCAGGTTGACCATGGGCAGCCGGGCATTGACCTTGAGCAATTCGATCAGTTGGTAGTCCAGCGCGTCCAGATTGGGTTTTTGAGGTGAATGAACCATAGTGATTTAAAGGCCGGCAGTGTGACTGAATTTTGACATTAATTTCAGGCAATTTGCTTGTTTCCAGCGGCGGCGTGACTCCATAAACTTGAACCACCAACCAGGAGACCTCCCATGCTGCAAGCCGTCGAATTCGCCACCCCCAAAGTTTTCATGAGTTATGACGAACTGCAGGCCTACGACCCGGAGTCCGAATCCTGGCAAAAGCAGTTCGGCCGGCGCTACACCCATCACGCGCAACTGAAAGGTGTGTTGAACCATGTCGAAGACGTGAATGAGACGGTCTACAACAAGTTTGCCATCGCCATCACGCCCTACATGGCCCGGCTGATGGACCGCAATGACCCCAATTGCCCGATCCGCATGCAGTACCTGCCCTCGTTTCACGAAGAAACCAAGCCCGGGTTTGCCACCATGCTGGATCAGTTGGGAGAAGAAGGCGACACCATTCCCGGCACCAGCATCGTGCACCGCTACCCGCGCCGCGTGCTGTTCCTGGTGAGCAACACCTGTGCCACGCTGTGCCGTTTTTGCACCCGCAAGCGCATGGTGTCGCAGCCCTCGGGCTCGGTGCACAAGGATGAGATCGAGGCGTCGATCGACTACATCGCCAACAACAAGAACATTGACGACGTGTTGTTGTCCGGCGGCGACCCGCTGACCTTTACCGACGATCGCCTCGATGAAATCCTGGGCATGATCCGCAGCCGGGCACCGCATGTGCGCTTCCTGCGCATCGGCTCGCGCATGGTGGTGCAATTGCCCACCCGGGTCACGCCCGAGCTCTGCGCGGTGCTGGAAAAGCACCGCGTGCAGATGGTCAACATCCACATCAACCACCCCAAGGAAATCACGCCGCTGCTGCGCAAGCGGGTCAAGATGCTGCAAAAGGCGGGCATCATGATGGGTCTGCAAACCGTGTGCCTCAAGGGCGTGAACGACAGTGTCGAGGTGATGCGCGAACTGTTCATGCAAAGCATCGAGATGGGCGTGCGCCCCTATTACGTGTACTCGACCGACATGGTCGAGGGTGCGCACCACTTCATCGTGCCGCACCGCCGCATGCTCGAACTCTACGAAGGCTTGCGCGGCTGGATCAGCGGCCCGGCCGTGCCCACCTTCATTGTGGACGGCCTGGGTGGCTTGGGTAAGCTGCCGATCATCCCGAGTTACGTGCGCGAAGAGGCGCTGCCCGATGGCAGTGGCACCACCGTGAAGTGCCGCAACTACGCCGGAAAAACGGTCGAAATGCCTGGTCTGGGGCAGGATTTCAGTTTGCCGAGTGCGAGCAACTAACCATGAAACAGGGCTCCCCCTACGGCACACACCGTGTGCTCGAACCGCTTGGCGTGTTGCCCCAGCCCGCCTGGAAGCTCGACAACACGATGGAAATCTATGGCAACGAGATCCTGGTCGACGTGTCGGCGCTCAACATCGACTCGGCCAGTTTCACCCAGATCAAAAGCGCCACCGGTGGCGACTCGGCACAAGTGGCCGAGATGGTGATGGATATCGTGGCCCGGCGTGGCAAACACCACAACCCGGTGACCGGGTCGGGCGGCATGCTGATTGGCACGGTGGCCGAGATCGGGCCCGCATTGCTCGGCAAGGTCGACCTCAAGGTGGGCGACAAGATCGCCACCTTGGTGTCGCTGTCGCTGACGCCCTTGCGCATCGACCACATCAACAAAATTCACATGGACAAGGACCAGATCGAGATCAAGGGCCGCGCCATCCTGTTCGAAACCGGCCTGTACGCCAAACTGCCTGCCGACATTGATGAAAAGCTGGCGCTGGCCATTCTCGATGTCGCCGGGGCCCCGGCCCAGACCGCGCGGCTGGTCAAAGAGGGCAACACTGTGGTGGTGATTGGCGGCGGCGGCAAGTCCGGCACGCTGTGTGTTTATGAGGCCAAAAAGCGCGCCGGTGCGAGCGGTTGTGTCATTGGTGTGTCGCCGTTCGCCAAGGATTGCCAGCGCATGCTGGACCTGGGTTGGGCCGACCATGCGCTGCAGGTGGATGCGACCGACGCATTGGCCTTGATGGAGGCGGTGTCGAAGGTGACCGACGGCAAGCTGGCCGATGTGGTGATCAACTGCGTCAACATTCAGAACACCGAAATGGGCAGCATTCTGGCCACCAAACAGCACGGCAAGATCTACTTTTTCTCCATGGCGACCAGCTTCACCGCAGCCGCGCTGGGCGCGGAGGGTGTGGGCAAGGATGTGGAAATGATCGTCGGCAACGGTTATGCCACCGGGCACGCCGAATTTGCGCTGAACCTGCTGCGCGAGAGCCCCAAGTTGCGCGCGCTGTTTGAACAACTCTACGTATGACTTGCAACTCAACGCGATGGAAAAACTAATACCCGTCATTGCGAACGAAGTGAAGCAATCCATGCAGTCGGAAGTCCTGGATCGCCACGCTTCGCTCGCGATGACGAGTTCCTTCAGCCCACTTTGGCAACGCATTCAGGCCAGTGGCATGAGCACACTGGCCGTCATGGGTATGACCAAAAACACCGGGAAAACCGTGGCGCTGAACCATTTGCTGGCGCAGGCTGCGGCATATGGTGTGGCGCTGGGTGTCACGTCGATCGGGCGAGACGGGGAAGACCGCGATGCGGTATTTTTTGTGCCCAAGCCGGCCATTGTGGTGTGGCCCGGCAACTTGGTGGCCACCGCGCGCACCACCCTGGAGCGCGCCAAGGTGCGCTACAAACTCATCGACGTCACCGGCATCGACAGCCCGATGGGCGAGATTCTGGTGGTCAAGGTGCTGGCGCACGGCGAGATGGAAATTGCCGGTGCCTCGCGCAGTTCAGACCAACTCACCGTGATTGCACGCCTCAAGCAATGTGGCGCCACGCTGGTGATGCTGGACGGCGCGCTGGGGCGCAGCCACCATGCCTCGCCGGCCATTGCCAACGGCGTGATCCTGGCCACCGGTGCCGCCATCGGCGGGGGCATGGGCGACGTGATCCGCAAGACGCGCGACCGCCTGGCCATTCTGGGCATTCCGCAAGCCGACGAGGCCACCCGCAGTCTGTGCGAGCCGGTGTTTGCGCTGGGTGGCGTGGGCCTGTGGGACAGCGCGGGCCAGACCCTGATGCTGGCCGAGATCGCGACGCTGAATGCGGCCGCCACCTTGCTTGAGTACCAACACGCCGATGTGGCCACGGTGGCGCTCAGCGGCGCCGTGGGGCGATCCCTGTGGCGCGCCCTGGTGACACTGGCCAACCAGCAACCGGGCCTGCGCGTGGTGGTCAATGATGGCACGCGCCTGTTTGTCGAGGCGGCCGATTTGATCGCGTTTGACAAGCAGGGCGCGCGCCTGATGGCCTACCGCGGCATCCACATGACCGGCATCACGCTCAATCCGTTTTCGCCCCTGGGCGGGAGTTTTGATGCCACCGAATTTTTGGAGGTCGCGCGCGGCGCCTTTGTTGGTTATGGTGTCAGCGATGTGATGTTGGAAGAAGATGGGACTTCGTCATTGCGAGCGCAGCGCGGCAATCCATGACTTCGAAACCATGGATTGCCACGTCGCTGCGCTCCTCGCAATGACGGTAGCCTTAACAACAGATTGAATAGAGAGAAAAATATGTCTCATTTGCAACTCGACCAGGCGCAAATCGACCGCGCCCGCAACTCGGCGCGGCGCATTGCGCGGCAGGTCTTCGACGACATGTCGGGCTTCACCACCACCACCGTGGAGCGCGCCACGCTGCGCCTCATGGGGGTTGATGGGGTCGACGAGGTCGGCGTCCCGCTGCCGAACCGGGTGGTGAGCCACTTGCAGGCGCAAAACCTGCTGCAGCACGGCGCCGCCACGGTGCTGGCGGGTGCCATGGAAAAGCTTGGCCTGACGGCGCAACAGGTTGCCGAGGCCGTGGCAAGCGGCAGCCTGACGCTGACGCGCCCGCTTGACGAGGCCGCCGCCCGTGTTGGAGCACAGGCGCACGCCCGCACCATGTGTGACCACATTGCCGCGCAGCGCGCCCAGCGCCTTGAGAAAATCGCCTCCAGCGGCGAGGCCCCAACGCCCTGGCTCTACCTGATCGTGGCCACCGGCAACATCCATGAGGACGTGGTGCAGGCCCGTGCCGCCGCCGAGCAGGGCGCCGACATCATCGCGGTGATCCGCTCCACCGGCCAGAGCCTGCTCGACTACGTGCCCTATGGCGCCACCACCGAGGGGTTTGGCGGCACCTATGCCACGCAAGAAAACTTCAAGCTGATGCGCGCCGCGCTCGACGAAGTGGGTGCCAAAGTGGGCCGCTACATCCGCCTGACCAATTACTGCTCCGGCCTGTGTATGCCCGAGATTGCCGCGATGGGCGCCATCGAGCGGCTCGACATGATGCTCAACGACTCGATGTACGGCATCATCTTTCGCGACATCAACATGAAGCGCACCTTCATCGACCAGTTTTTCTCGCGCATGGTCAATGCCTATGCCGGCATCATCATCAACACCGGTGAAGACAATTACCTCACCACGGCAGACGCGTTTGATGCGGCGCACACCGTGCTGGCGTCCCAGCTCATCAACGAGCAGTTCGCCGAGTTGTCGGGCTTGAAGCCCGAGCAGATGGGCCTGGGCCATGCCTTCGAGATTCATCCGGATCTGGAAAATGGTTTCCTGTGGGAACTGGCTCATGCGCAGCTGGTGCGCCAGGTCTTTCCCGAGGCCTGCCTGAAGTACATGCCGCCCACCAAACACATGACCGGCAATATCTTCAAGGGCCATGTGCAGGACGCGCTGTTCAACATCGTGAGCACCGTCACCAACCAGAACATCCACCTGCTGGGCATGATGACCGAGGCCATCCACACGCCCTTCATCCAGGACCGTTTTCTGGCCATCCAAAACGCCCGGTACGTGTTTGGCACCATGAAGGATTTGCACTCGGAGATTGAATTCAAGCGCGGCGGCAAGATCGAGCAACGCGCCCAGGCCGTGCTCGCGCAGACCGAGGCCATGCTGGCCGAGATTGAGGCCATCAGCCTGCCCGGCGCCATTGGCAAAGCCATGTTTGCCGACATTTCGCGCACTCCCACCGGCGGCAAGGGGCTCGATGGTGTGATCGCGAAGGCGCCTGACTACTACAACCCGTTTCCTGAACTGATGCTGCCCGCCACCCAAGGAGCCGACCATGCTTGAGATAAAACAATCGGAACGCTGGATCAAACCTTACGGCGACACGCTGGGTGACGGGCGCGTCCAACTTTCGTTTACTCTGCCGGTGGCGCTGGATGAGCGCGCCAAGGAGGGTGCAAAACGTCTGGCAGCGCAAATGGGTCTGGACGAGCCGGCCGTGGTGCACTGCGAGGACATGGGCCAGGGCTTCAGCTTTTACGTGGTCTATGGCCAGTGCAAGCACCAGGTCGACCTGAACAGCTACACGGTGGTCAAGCCCGAGTACGAGGTGCTGGACAAGGACGGCATCAACGCGCTGATTGCCGAAAAAATGAAGCGCCGCATGGTGGTGGTGGGCGCCTGCATCGAGACCGACGCCCACACCGTGGGCATTGACGCCATCATGAACATGAAGGGCTACAACGGTCACAAGGGGCTGGAGAGTTACCACGAGATCCGCGCCATCAACCTGGGCGCGCAGGTGGATTCCGAAGACCTGGTGACGCGGGCGATAGAAGAAAACGCCGACGTGATTCTGGTGTCGCAGGTGGTGACGCAAAAGAACATCCACCTTGACAACCTGACCAAACTGGCCGACTTGCTGGAGGCCGAAGGGTTGCGCGACAAGGTGATCCTGGTGGTGGGTGGCCCGCGCATCAGCCATGAGCTGGCCAAGGAGCTGGGCTACGATGCGGGTTTTGGCGTCAAGAGTTATGCCGAGGACGTGGCCTCTTTTGCCATTCATGAGTGGTGTAAGCGGCATTGACGGACACGTTCATTACGGCCCGCAGGGCAACCGGCAGGGGCGGCCGCCTCATACTAATGTTGAATCGTCATCGCGAGCGAAGCGCGGCGATCCAGGAATTCAGAAGTCATGGATTGCTTCACTGCGTTCGCAATGACGACGTTCTTTCACGATAGAGGAAACATATGGAAAATTACACCAGCCTGATCCGTTTGCGCATGGCATCGCACGACGCCCATTACGCCGGGGGCCTGGTCGACGGCGCCAAAATGTTGCATCTGTTTGGTGATGTGGCGACCGAGCTGCTGATCCGCAGCGACGGTGACGAAGGCCTGTTTGTGGCCTATGACAAGGTGCAGTTTCTGGCACCGGTTTACGCGGGTGACTACATCGAGGCCACGGGCCGCATCGTGGCCATGGGCAAGACCTCGCGCAAGATGGTGTTTGAAGCGCGCAAGGTCATTGCCGCGGCTGGTGTGGCCGGTCAGGCGTCTGCCGCCGATGTGCTGGCCGAGCCGGTGCTGGTATGCCAGGCCTCGGGTACCTGCGTGGTGCCTGCCGCGTGTCAGCGCATCACCCACGCCACTGTGACCTGCTGACATGGACAAACTCATCATCACGGCCGCGCTGACCGGTGCCGAAGTCACCCGTGCACAGCAACCGGCCTTGCCCATCTCGCCTGAGGAAATTGCTGATGCGGCCTATGAATGCGCCCAGGCTGGGGCGGCCATGGTGCATGTGCACGCGCGCTTGCCCGACGGCACGCCGACGCAGGACAAGGAGATCTATCGACAGATCATTGTCGAGGTGAAAAAGCGTTGCAATGTGATCGTGCAGGTGTCCACGGGCGGGGCTGTGGGCATGACGCCGCAGGAGCGCCTGGCGCCGGTCACCCTCAAGCCCGAGATGGCGACGCTGTCCATGGGCACGGTCAACTTTGGTGCTGATGTGTTCATGAACCCGCCGGCTGAAATGGAGGTTTTTGCCGCCGCCATGCGCGACCATGGCGTGAAACCCGAGTTGGAGATTTTTGATTCCGGCATGCTGAGCACCGCCATCCGCTGGCTGAAAAAAGGACTGCTCAGCGGTCCGCAGCATTTCGACTTTGTGCTGGGCATTCCCGGTGGCATGGCCGGCACCCCGGAGGCGTTGATGTACCTGCGCTCGCAGCTGCCTGCGCAGTCCACCTGGACTGTGGCGGGCATTGGTCCGGCGCAGCTGCCATTGGGCACACTGGCCATTTTGCTGGGCGGCCACGTGCGTGTGGGCTTTGAAGACAATGTGTATTACCGCAAGGGTGAACTGGCCACCAGCAATGCGCAGTTGGTGGCGCGCATCGCCCGCATCAGCCGTGAGCTGGAACGGCCGGTTGCCACGCCCGACGAAGCGCGCCGGCTGCTTGGCTTATTTCAAACTACCTGACAAGAACTGCGCCAGCCGCACGCTCTTGGGGTTAGCCAGCACCTGAGCCGGGTTGCCCTGTTCTTCGATCTGGCCCTTGTGCAAAAAGATCAGGTGGTTGGAAACCTCGCGGGCAAAACCCATTTCGTGGGTTACCACCACCATGGTGCGGCCTTCCAGCGCCAGGTTTTTCATGACCTTGAGCACTTCGGACACCAGTTCGGGGTCGAGCGCGCTGGTGGGTTCGTCAAACAGCATCACTTCGGGCTCCATGGCCAGGGCGCGGGCAATGGCCACGCGCTGTTGCTGGCCGCCGCTGAGGTGCGCCGGGTAGGCGTCTTCCTTGCCTTCCAGGCCCACCTTGGCCAGGTACTTGCGGGCGGTTTCAATCGCTTGTTCGCGCGGCACCTTGATCACGTGCACGGGTGCCTCAATGATGTTTTGCAGCACCGTCATGTGCGCCCACAGGTTGAAATGCTGGAACACCATGGCCAGCTTGGTGCGCAGGCGCGCCAGTTGCTTGGGGTTGGCAGCGTGCAGCTCGCCATGTTTGTCGGGGTTCAGGTGCAGCTCTTCTTCGGCCACGATGATGCGGCCCTGGTTGGGCTTTTCCAGCATGTTGATGCAGCGCAAAAACGTGCTTTTGCCTGAACCGGAACTGCCGATGATGCTGATCACGTCGCCGGCGTGGGCGGTGAGCGATACGCCTTTGAGCACCTCATTGGCGCCAAAGCGCTTGTGGATGTTTTCAACCTGTAATTTGAGTGGGGTGGTGGTCATATCTATCCTCAGGCACCCAGCAGTTCACCGCTGCGAAAAGCCGTGGCACCGGCAATTTTGCCGAGTTCACCGCCTGCGGTGATGTAGCGGTCCCGGATACGGGCATAAAACACACCGGCGACACCGGCGGTGAGGCGCAGCGTGGTGTTGGCAATGGGGTCAATGATTTCAACCACCAGGTCACCCACCTGCAGCTGCTGGCCCACTTCGGCGGCAAACACCACGATGCCGGGACTTGGGGCGGTCAGTGTTTGCGAGCCTGCCAGCGGCGTGGCAAGGCAGCGGGGCGTGGGCACTTCGGGGGGCTGCTGGCAGGCCAATACGCCGATGTGTTGTAGCCAGCGCACGATGGCTTGCGCATCGGTGGCAGCCAAGGCATGGCTCACATCCAGCTCACCCCGCAGCTCAATGGTGGTACTGCAGCAGGCTTGCGGCAGCGGTGCGTTGCATCCCTTGGCTTGGAGGCGCTCGGCCAGTTGCCACCAGGCACCTGAGAGGCATTCGTCAATCGGGCGGTTGCCCGAGCTTTTGGCCAGCAAAATCGCCTGAGCGCCCAAGAAGTGCGCCAGTTCCTGCATCTGTGGCCAGCAGGCCTCTTCGGTGTAGAAATGCAGCACACCTTCGCAGTCGCAATGCAAATCCAGCATGAAATCGGCGTCATGCGCCAGCAGCAACAAGCTGCGGCGCAGGCTTTGCAGCTCGGTGGCGGGTGTCCATTGCTGCAGATGGTCGCGCATGGCACGGCGCACCAGAGCCGCATTGGCCACCGCGTTGTCGCCCAATTGCGCGATGACAACCGCTTCTACCGCTGCGGCAAGATCAGGGTAGTGGCGGTTGAAGTTTTCCGAGGTGTCGAGCTCAAAGCGGCCCATGGGTTTGTGGTCCAGCCGTTGTGCCAGGCCGATCGGGTTGGCCACCGGCACCAGCACAATTTCGCCATGGATTTGACCGGCTGCTTCACATGCTTCAAGCAGCGCGCGCAAGTGGTGGGCCACCAGCATGCCGGGTAGTTCTTCGGCGTGCAGGCTGGCCTGGATGTAAATTTTTCGGCCACTGCCAGGGGTGCCAAAGTGAAAACTGGTCAGGGTTTTGTGGCTGCCAAGGCTGGGCGAGAGCAGCGGGTGGTCAAGGCGATGCATGGGTCGATAGTTCCAGAGTCAGTCTCTGCGCGTTGACATATAAGCCAGCAAGCGCCCTTCCGAGAAGCGGAAGAAACCAATCAGGCAGAACGACGCGGCGAGGTAAATGGCCGCCGCCGCCAGATAAGCCTCAAACGGCAGGTAGTAGGTGGCGTAAATACGGCTCGCCGCCGAGGTGATGTCGAGCATGTTGGGCACCGCGCTGGCCAGACTGGTGGCGTGCAGCATCATCACCACCTCGTTGCTGTAGGCGGGCAGGGTGCGGCGCATGGCGCTGGGCAGCACCACCCGCACCATGGTCTGGAAGCGGTTCATGCCGTAGGCTTGCGCGGCCTCGATCTCGCCGGCGCTGGTCTCGCGAATGGCACCCGCCAGCATCTCGGCGGTGTAGGCGGCGGTGTTCAGGCTGAAGGCCAGCAGGGCGCAAAAGAAGGGTTCCTTGAAATGCGTCCAGGGCCAGACTGAATCCCAGCGCGCCTGAATCCATTCCAGCTGGCCCAGGCCGTAATAAATCAGATAGACCTGAATCAGCAGCGGTGTGCCGCGAATCACAAAGGTGTACGCGCCCACCAGCCAGCGCAGTGGCGCCCACGGGCCAGTCAGCATCAGTGCAAAGATGAGCGCCATCACGGCACCCACGGCCAGCGATGAAAACAGCAACCAGAGCGTGATGACAATCCCGTTGCCAAACAGCGCCAGGTTGTCTGGCTCAAAAATAACGGCCCATTCCATTACAGCTGCACCCGTTTGGTGCCCAGGCTGTAGCGGGCGTTGAGCTTTTTCAGGGCAAACAGGCTGATCGAGGTGTAAACCAGAAACAAGGCGCCGGTGAACAGGAAGAAGGCAAAGGGCGAACGTGTGGCGGCACTGGCCTGCTTGGCGAGGTAAGTCATCTCCTGCAGGCCGATCAGGCTCACCAGCGCGGTGGATTTGATCAGCACCAGCCAGTTGTTGGTGAAACCGGGCAGCGCGTAACGCACCATTTGCGGCAGCGTGATGCGCCCAAAGGTTTGCGTGCGGCTCATGCCAAAGGCCCAGGCGGCCTCCATCTGGCCTTTGGGAATACTCAGAATCGCGCCGCGAAAGGTCTCGGTCATGTAGGCGCCGTAAATGAAGCCGATGGTGATGACGCCGGCGGCAAAGGGCTCGATGTCGATGGTGGCCTCGCTGCCCATCTTTTCAAGCAGGGTATTGATGCCGATCGTGCCACCGTAAAACACCAGCAGCATCAGCACCAGATCCGGGATGCCGCGGATGATGGTGGTGTAAAAAGTGCCCACAGCCACCAGCACCGGGCGTCCCGAGAGTTTGGCTGCGGCACCGGCCAAGCCCAGGATCACAGCCACTGCCAAAGCGCCCAGCGACACGCCAACCGTGAGCATGGAGCCCTGCAAAATAACCAGAAGGTAAGACTGCGTGGTAGAAGTCATGAAAGCGCCGAGGAACCGACCCTGTGCATGCGCAGGCAAGGTCGGCTGAATGCTGATGAATTACTTGCCGTACACGTCAAACTTGAAGTATTTATCGTTGATGGCTTTGTACTTGCCGTTGACACGAATAGCGGCGATGGCGGCGTTAAGCTCTTTTTTCAGCTCGCCCTGGCCTTTGCGCAGCGCCACACCGGCACCGGTGCCGAAGTATTTGGGGATGTAGAGCTCATTGCCGACAAATTGGTAATTTTCAGCACCGGGTTTGTCCAGGAAACCGCCGCCCACTTCCATGACGTCAGCCACAGTGCCGTCCAGACGGCCCGCCTTGATGTCCAGATAGACCTGGTCCTGGGCGTCATAAGACACCACCTCGACACCTTGGGTCTTGAGCTCGCCCAGCGCGTATTTTTCCTGGGTGCTGGCTTTCAGGACGCCGATCTTTTTGCCTTTGATGGAAGCCGGACCGTCGAACTTGATGTCTTTTTTCAGCACGATCTTGCTCGGGGTGTTGTAGTACTTGTCGGTGAAGTCCACCACTTTCATGCGATCTGCAGTGATCGACATCGAACTGATGATCACGTCGTATTTCTTGGCTTGCAGGCCGGGAATCATGCCGTCCCAGGCTTGTTCGACAAACACGCATTTGCGCTTGATTTCTTCGCACAGGGCGCTGGCAATGTCCACGTCAAAGCCGGTCGGCTTGCCGTCAGCGGTCTTGTAGGTAAAGGGCTCGTAGGTGGCATCAATGGCCACCTTGAGGTCTTTGCCCTGGGCAAAGGCGGAAGCGCACAAGGCGCTGATGGCAGCAGCGAGCAGAATTTTTTTCATAAGCAGCTTTCTCTTTATGGCAAGGTGTTACCCCGGCGGGTTAATAAAATATTAAAAACTCATTCTACGATCAGATGACCCCCGGTCAGGGGTTGGTTTCTACTAGGTCAAGCAATCATCGTGCCGGTAAAACACCAGTGCACAGACTGAATCTGGCATCATGGCGTGCATGGATACCAACTTGCCGCCTTTGCTCCAAGCCCTGCTCGACCCCCGGCGTTACCCGCAGGGGGTTGACCACGTCGCGCTGATGCAAACCCATATCTCCTGGGTGCTGCTGGCGGGGGACTTTGCCTACAAGATCAAAAAACCGATCAAGCTTTCGTTTCTGGATTTCAGCACGCTGGCCCTGCGCCACCGCTACTGTCTGGACGAACTGCGCCTGAACCGTCGGTTTGCACCTGATCTCTACCTTGACGTGGTCGGTATTTTCAATACCCCGCAAGACCCGCAATGGCAAGGTTCTGGTGCGCCCATCGAATATGCCGTCAAGATGCACCGTTTTGAGGAGTCAGGGAGGTTGGACCATGTTTGCACGCGCGGCGAGTTGCGGGCCCAACACCTGTCGGCGCTGGCAGATGCTGTGGTGACCATGCACCAAAGGGCAGCCATCGCACCGGCGGGCTCGCACTTTGGCTCGGGGCCGCACATCCTGCAACCCGCCCTGGATAACTTTACCGAGCTGCAGCGACTCTTGCCAGACGCGGGCTTGCAAAACCGCCTGCTTGCCTTGCGCAATTGGACGCAGACCCAATTCGAGCAACTGGCGCCGCTGATGCAGGCGCGCCAGCACGCCGGTTGGGTGCGGGAGTGCCATGGCGACCTGCACCTGGCCAACATGGTGCTGATCAACGGGCGGGTTCAGTTGTTTGACTGCATCGAGTTCAACGAAGACCTGCGCTGGATGGACGTGGCCAGCGAAATGGCTTTTGTCTATATCGACTTGCTGGAACATGAGCAGCCGGGTCTGGCCGACTGGCTGCTCGACGAGGTCTTGAGCCGCAGTGGCGACTACGAGGCTGCGCGCGTGCTGCGTTTCTACGCCGTCTACCGCGCCATGGTGCGGGCCAAGGTGGCGGCGCTGCGCTCGGTGCAAACCGGCGACGTCGACCGTGACGTGGAGGCCTACTTGGCGCTGGCCGAGCGCTTGCTGGCGCCACCGCCTGTCCGCTTGGTGATCACCCACGGCTTGTCGGGTTGCGGCAAAACCGTGGCCTCTGACGCACTGCTGCAATCGGACCCTCATGCAGCCACCCTGCGCCTGCGCTCGGACGTGCAGCGCAAGCGCCTGTTCGGGCTGGCACACGGTGCGGCCAGCGGCTCCGGGGTTGGGGGTGGCATTTACGCCGCCGATGCCCACGAGCGCACCTATGCGCATTTGCGCGAGCAGGCCGCCATGCTGCTGCAGGCCGGCTGGTCGGTGGTGGTGGATGCGGCATTTCTGAAACGCGCCGACCGAGATGCCTTCTTGGCGCTGGCGCAGCAGATGGGGGCCGGTTTCAGCATCCTGGCGCCGCAGGCGAGCCCTGAGCAGTTGCGCCAGCGCATCCTGGCGCGCAGTGCCGCCGGGCATGATGCATCGGAGGCCACGCTGGCCGTGCTCGATCAGCAGATGCAGGTCATTGAGCCATTGGCGCCGGATGAAATGGGATTTGCCCGTCCGTCCTGCAAATACCCGCCTTGAATGCATGGGCGCGCTACCAATCCTCCTTGACCGCCAGCACGGCATCTTGCCCGGCTGCTGCCTGTGCTGCCAGCCAGGCGGTCAGCGTGCCGGCGATCACCACCGCCAGGCACAGGCCGAGCAGCTTGAGCCAGGGCAGCATCAGGTCCATGGTCCAGTGAAAACTTTGCGGGTTCACCACATGCACCAGCACGCTGGAGACCACCAGGCCCAGCGCCAGCCCCGCCAGCGCGCCCAGCAGCGTCCAGGCGGCGCCCTCGAAAGCGACCACGGTCAGGATTTGTCGCCGTGTCAGCCCCAAGTGCGCCAGCAGGCCAAACTCCTTGCGCCGGGCCAGCACCTGGGCGCTGAAACTGGCGGCCACGCCAAACAGGCCAATCGCGATCGCCACGGCCTGCAGCCAGTAGGTCACGGCAAAACTGCGGTCAAAAATGCGCAGCGAGATGGCGCGGATCTGGCCGGGTGTGCCAAATTCCATCAGATCACCGGCGCCGGAACCCATCTGTTCGGCCAGCGCACGCAGAGCCTGTTGAAGCTCAGGCGCATCGGCCGTGTCGCTCAACCACAGCGCCAGGTCGTTGGCGCGCTGGTCGCCCGTGAGACGCTCAAAAATGGCCCGGTCGATGGCAATGGCGCCGCTCTGGCGCGCGTAGTCGCGCCAGACACCGGCCACAAAAAAGCCTGCTTGTGCTTCTTGTCCAGTTGGCGTCAGGGTTTTGAACGTCGTGCCCAGCGCGGCAAAGGCCTGGCCCGGCACGGCGCCATGCAGGTCAACCATTGCCTCGCTCACATAAATGCCAATCTGCCCGGCGGGCACCGGCAGCAGCTGACCCACCAGCGGCAGATTTTTGGCCGGGTCCGGTAACTCACGGGCGATCAGTGCCACCGGTGGCAAACTGGGTTTGAGCAGCAGCGACACCACGCGTTGCGCCTGCAACTGCTTGACGCCGTTCAAGGCAGCGGCCGCCTGCACATATTCCGGGCTGAAATACACCGTGTCGCTGGCTCCCAGGCTGGCGGCGCTGCGCACATACAAATCGGCGGGCAGCACCTGGTCCAGCCACTGCGTCACCGATTCCCGAAAGCTCGCCACCATCACCGTCAGCGCCACCGCCAGGCTCAATGAAGCCACCACGCCGCTGACCGCCACCGCCGCCGTTTCGCGCTGGTGGCGGGCGCGCGCCACGGCCAGCAGCGGTAACGTTTGGCGCGCCACCAGCGGCGTGATGCGGTCCAGCAACAGGCCAATCAGCCAGGGCAGGGCGGTGATGCCGCCCACCAGCAGCAGTGCTACCGACAGGTAAGCCGCCACCGGAATGCCCCAAACGGCCGGCGCCTGGCTTAGCGCGCCACCCAGCAGGATCAGCAACAGGCTGAGCCAGTGGCTGTGCGGGTTGACCAGCGCGCCGCCCAGCCCTTTAAGCGTTTGCGCTGGTGGCAGGGCTTGCGCCGCGCGGGCCGGCCACCAGCCACCCACCAGCGCGGCGGCCACGCCCATGGCGCCATAGAGCAGCGCGGCCCAGCCGCTGAATTGCAGCTTGGGCGCGGTGCCGGCAAAAAAGCCGCCACCCAGGTCGCCGCCCATCACTTTCAAGGCCAGCGCCGCCAGTGCCGTGCCCAGCGCAATGCCGACAGCACTGCCGAGCAGACCCAGAAAAAGTGATTCCCACAGCACCAGGCTCAGCCGTTTGCGCCCACTCAGGCCCAGCACCCCCAGCAGTGCAAATTGCTGCGCCCGCTTGGCCACGCTCAAGGACAGCACCGAAAACACCAGAAACGCCCCGGTGAACAGGGCAATAAAAGCCAGCACGGTCAGGTTGACGCGGTAGGCGCGTGACAGGTTGTTGATTTGCGACTGCGCATCTCCGGGCACTGTCAGGGTCAGGTTGGCGGGCCAGTCGGGTGCGGCTTGCAGGCCGCGCACAAAGTCGTCGCGATTGACCCCGGCCTTCAGGCGCAGGTCGATGCGGCTGAGCTGCCCCTGCTTGCCAAACAGCTCCTGCGCCGCGCCAATGTCCATCACCGCCAGCGCCCGGCCGCTGGCACGCACGCTGCCGGATACCGTGACAGTGACAGGTTCCAGGCCGCTTTGCAATTGCAGTCCCGGCCCAGCCAAAGCTTGCGCGGCGGGGTTCAAAAACACCTGTCCCGGCGCGAACAGCACGAAGCGGTCGTTTGCATCCGGGGCGCTGCCACGGGTGGGCAGCGGCATCAGATCAGGCGCCACAAAAGCCACCACCAGCGCATCGATACCGACCACTTTCAGGCTGCGCTTGCCATCAGGCGTGATCGCATACGTGCCGACTTCGAGCACGGGTGACGCCAGCGCCACCTGCGGCAATTTGGCCACGCGCGCAAACAGCGCCTCGTCGAACTGGCCCTGCACGCCACGCAATTCCAGGTCAGGCTGGCCGCCCACCGAGCGTGCCGCCTGCGAGAACTCATCGAGCGCCGAGGTATTGATCAAATGCACCGAGAACGCCAGCGCCACGCCCAGCATCACCGCCACCACCGCGGCCGCGTTGCGCCACGGGTGGTGTTTGAGTTCTTGCCAGGAAAAAGTTTTGAGCAGGTCAAGCATGGCGTGGGGCGCCAGTCACAAAATCAGCAGGGTTGGCAGCTGAGCAGAATGCTGTGTTCAATCTTTGTAACCCACTTCTCTTTGGTGTCGAACCGCCAGAATGGTGATGACATTGCCGTCGTGGTGGTACATGACGACATAACCACTGTGGCCAAAGTCAATCATCCATCCCCGGAATTCGGGTGGCATTTCTTCGACGGGGCGTCCAATGCCGGGTTGCAGTGCAAGCACCTTGACCTCTTGCCGGATGGCCTTGACCGCAGTTTTGGCTGCATCGCCATTTTTGCTTGCCAAAAACCGATAAAGGCGCTGAACGTCAAGCAGGGCAGGCGGTGACCAGATCAAACGTGGCATGTGGGCGGCACTTCATCGTGTCCGTCTTCCAGTTTGCCCAGCCAGACATCAGCTTCTGCGGCTGTGACGTGCAGGCCGTTGGCCTGGTAGTCGCTCCATGCCCGCAAGCCGTCTTGTCGGAAAAGTTCGCGCTTTTCTTCGCGTTCAACATACTGGCTGATCGCCTCGCGCATCAGCCAGTGCGATGTCCTTTGGCGCGCTTCTGCCAAACGCTGCACGCGCGCTTTGGTTTCCATGTCAATTTTGATGGTCATGGGGTGGGTGGCTGTAGCTGTCATGGTGACTTCCGGTCTGGGATGATGAAGTAATACCTTATCACAACTTGGGGAGAATGCATGCTTCTTAGGCATTCAAATCAAAGCATCACCCTGAATTCCCGCGTGATTTCAGCCACTTGCACCACGTAGGATTCGTACCAACGTTCGCGGCCAAGCTGCTGGGCCAGCACATGCTCAGCGTGTGATTTCCAGGCCCGGATGTGTTCCTCGGAGGGCCAATAAGACAGGGCAATTTCGTCCTGGCCTTCGGTCACGGCGGTGAACTCAAGGCAGCCGAACTCACCCAGTGCCAGCTCGCGCATGCGCGCTGCGACCCGGGTGTATTCGCTGTCAGCGTTGCGAACCTTGGCGCGAAAAATGACGACGAACATGGGTGTTTCCTCGGGATGTTTGGGGGGCTCTGCGCTGAAATTATCCGGGCAGCCGCGCATTGAGCCAGCCGCGCAGGCTGTTGATGAAAGCCAGCCCCTGCACGCGCGGCAAGTCGTCAAGCCGCACCACGGCTTCCACCACGCGGCTGTCTTTCAGCGCCATTTCCCGCCCGATGCCGTCGAGCAGGCCGCAGTACAACGGCGGTGTCACCCAGCGGCCATCGAGCAGCAGGGCGATATTGCCGCGCGTGCATTCGGTCAGTTCGCCTGCCTCGTTGTAGAGCAGGGTGTCGAACACGGCAGGGTCGGTGGGGGCAAAGGCCTCGTAATGCGCACGGTGCGTGGTTTTGAAGCGGGTGAACTCGCTGTGCGCGTCATCGAAAGGCCGACTTGCCAGTTGCAGCGTCACCGGCGACGGTGAATGCGGCAGCGCAAAGGCCTGCGCCTGCGCGCGGCCTTGGTCATCCAGCAATAGGCGTATCCGCCATATACCCTCGTCATTGCGAGTCGCGTCAGCGACGTGGCAATCCATGAATTCAGAAGTCATGGATTGCCGCGCTTCGCTCGCAATGACGGCATGCCCATGGCGACGGCTGAGAGGCGGGTCGGTGTGCAGTTGCTGCAAAGTCATCCTGATGACAAGCTCATCAAATGGAAACCCGAAATGTGCCGCTGCCCGTTTCAGCCGGGCCAGGTGGGCATCCAAATTGTGAAAAATTCCGTTTTCCAGGCGCAGGGTCTCCAGCAGTTTGAACGACTCGCTGGCGCGCGCCAGAAAGCCGCGCTTGATGCGCCATTCCTGCCATTCGGCCTGTGCCGTGGCGTCAAAGGTGATGCCGCTGCCGATGCCGCAGGTGGCTTGTGCGCCGCGCAGCGTGACAGTGCGGATCGCCACGTTGAAGGTGGCGTGGCCACCCGGGCGCACCACACCGATGGCGCCGCAGTAAAGGCCGCGCGGTGCCGGCTCCAAGGTCTGAATCATGCGCATGGCCTGCACTTTGGGCGCGCCGGTGACCGAGCCACAGGGAAACAGCGCACCAAACACATCGCATAAAGTGGTGCCGGGCCGGGTGACGGCGGTCACGTCGGACACCATTTGCAGCACCGTGGGCAGCGTTTGCACGGTAAAAAGATGCGGCACCTTGACGCTGTGCGGCTGTGCAACGCGCGACACGTCGTTGCGCAGCAAATCGACAATCATCACGTTTTCGGCGCGCTCCTTGGGCGAGGCCACCAGCGCGGCCGCCAGCGTGGCATCTTCGACGGCACTGCTGCCACGCGGCGCGGTACCTTTCATGGGGCGCGTCAGCAACTGCCCGCCTTGAACAGTTTGTTCGTTCTGCCAGTCAAAAAACAGCTCGGGCGAGACCGACAGCACCTGCTCGAAGCCGCTGTCGATGAAAGCCGCATAGCCTTGCGGTTGGGCGCGCTGCAGGCGCCTGAAAAGCGTTTGCGGGTCGCCAGCAAACTCGCCCTGCAGCGGCGCGGTGTAGTTGACCTGGTACAAGTCGCCCGCCGCAATGGCCTGGTGCATGCGGTCCATGGCCACGTCAAAATCCGCCCGGCTGAGTCCGCTTTGCCACTGCACGCGGGTGGCGTCGTCTGCTTCGACTTCATCGGCGGGCCAGGGCAGGGCCTGGGCATAAACGCCGAACCAGGCCAGTGGACCGTCGGCTGCGTGCACTTTGAGGGCGGCATCAAACACTGGCGCGGCCTCATAACGCACATAACCCACGCACCAGAAGCCTTGTTGCGACCAGGCATCCACCGCGTCCAGCAGCGGCTTGACCTGTTCTGGCGTGTGCGCCACCAGGGTCTGCTGTGGCGCGTCGAAGGCGCAGCGCAAGGCAGCCTGCTGGCCGTGCGGGTCGCAAAAATCAAGCAGAACCTGCATTCGTATCGGTTTCAGGCGTGGGTGCTTGTGGATACGTGCGCGTCGGCGCTGCTGGCGTAGCCCACCAGCCCCGTGGCCGTCAGCGTCAACACCCGATCGGCGCGTTTGGCGGCGGCGACCGAGTGCGTTACCAGCACCATGGCCGCACCGTGCTGGCGGGTTTGCTCAACCAGTGCGCCCAACACGCGCGTGGCCGTGCCGGGGTCGAGGTTGCCGGTGGGTTCGTCGGCCAGCAACAGCATCGGGCGGTGCACCAGCGCGCGGGCAATGGCCACGCGCTGCAACTGGCCGCCACTGAGTTGCTGCGGCAAGCGAGAGCCCAAACCCGTCAGCCCCACGGCATCGAGCATGGCCTGCACCCGCGCGTCGTCATGCTGGCCCAGCAACATCAGCGGCAGGGCCACGTTTTGCGCCACGCTCAGGTGCGGCAGCACGTGAAACGCCTGGAACACAAAACCGGTTTTTTCACGCCGCAGGCGCGCCAGTTGCTCGTCGTTGAGCGTGCCCAGGTCCTGCCCATCGAGCAGCACCGTGCCGCTGTCCCAGCTGTCCAGCCCCGCCATGCAGTTGAGCAGGGTGGACTTGCCCACGCCGGACTCACCCACGATAGCGACAAATTCGCCTGGCGCCACGCGCAGCGACACCTGGCTGAAGACGGGCACATCGCCGTAGCGCTTGCCCAATTTTTGGATGTCGAGGCTCAAAGCGGCGCGGTGAGTTGTTGGCACAAAACGTCAACATGAGGCAGATCAGCAACCTCACTGACCGCTTTCACCAGGCAAGTTCGCTCGTGCCGGGTCAAAGTTTGAAGATCGCCATCGTCAAAATAAACCATCGCCTTCAAACTCTCACTGGGTTGAAAGTTGCTGCCATCGAGGGCACGGGCGCTGGCGAGTCCCTTGCTCAAGTTCACGCCAGCGCTCACCATGGCGGCAATATCCCGGTAATCTTTGGCCTCGGCGCGCTGCAGAATAACCTTGACCTTGGTGGCCATCAGGTCATCCAGCGAAGCCACATGCAAGATGCCGTCTTCGGTGATTTGGGGTTCGCCCACACGACCAAAAGCAATGGTTTCGAAAAAGGAAACCTTGACGTGTTCGCGCTCAGAGTCGCCGCAGGGGACATTCACGGTCAAGGTGTTTGGCTGATCCTGCAAGACCGTGGAAAGGGCGATGAACGGAAAAGCGGCGTGAACGGCATCACGGTCAAGCGGCTGTTCTGAAAAAAAATCGAAATCAACCGAAGCCCGATGCCCCAGCCGCAACGCAATGGCGGTGCCACCGTATAGCGCAAAGCCCATTTTGGCGGCGGGTTGCAGTTCAGGCCAAAGCCGCTGCTGCGCGGGTGGCAGGATGTCCATTCGTGGCTTGAAAAAAGCGGTCATGCAAATCTCCGCTGCGGCAAAGGCGGCACTTGGTCAACAGCGGCGAGCCCAAGCCGGTAATGCCAGTAGGCCCACGAGCGCTGATCAAACTGCCCGGCTTGCGCGTGCGCAATCACCTCGCGCAGCACGTCGTCGCCAACTTGGTGGACAAGTTGCTGAACGTCGGCATAGTCGCCGATGGCCATCACCTGCGCGATCACGCGTTCTGGCATGTCAACCGCATCATCGGGTGTTTTCCACCAAATGTATTTGCCGGCAAGGCGCTTTAAAGCATCACGGTCAATTTGGCTCATGGGTAAAAAAGTTGGATGAACGGGTTGAATCTACCGCAAAAACCCGAGCGAGAACACTTGCGGGCGCAGTTGCCCATGCCACAGCACATGTCCCACACGATGTACTCGGGGTATTCGGACTTGGGCGGACGCTGGTAGATGGCCCAGAACTGGCGGTAGCCTTCCCTGTTGCCCAGTTCAAGGTTTTTGCCGCCCAGGCTGAACACCGGGGCGCCGTTTTCGTCCAGCGCCTTCTGCGTGTATTGGCTGGCGGACTTGCACCACTTGATGGTTTTCCTGGCTAAAAACAGCAGCGCGTCGGCGCTTTTCATCAAAGCGGCTTTTTCGGTGTCGATCACCGCCAGAAAAGGCGGCACGGGGTCACCCCGGTCGAGCGCCACCTGCACGTAATGCAGCAGTTGCGTGAACATGGCGTAGCTGGAGCATTTGCCGGTGTCCTTGACGTCTTCTTCGCTTCTGGCTTGATGCAGTTGGGTGTACAGGGTCACGATTTTTGGACTTGGTGCTGCGTTGACATGTGGGTTAGATGCTGTTTAGCTTGAGTATGCAACAAGTTTATTATGATTTAGTGTGTATGTGTGTGTAAAATTTGACCACGAAAAGCGCAGACATCATCAAACAGATCAAGGTCGACGGCTGGTTTTTGGTGCATGTGGTGGGCTCTCTTCACCAGTTCAAACACCCGACAAGGCAGGGCAAGGTGACGGTCCCTCACCCCAAAAAAGACCTGCCATTGCCCACGGTGCGCAGTATCTTGAAACAAGCAGGCCTGTGAGGCCTTTTACGGAGTCGATATGCTTTACCCGGTTTATGTGCACCTAGGTGATGACAAACATGCCCATGGCGTGACGTTTCCAGATTTTGCGGGCTGTTTTGCCGCGGTTGATCAATGGGATGACTTGCCTGCAGCGATTCAAGAGGCGGTGCAGGCGCATTTTTACGGCGAACCCGAGGCCGTGCCACCACCTACCGCGCTTGAGGTGCTGGCATCAGATCCGCAATACAGCGGCGGTGTGTGGTTGTTGACTGATGTCGATTTGACCCGTATTGACACCAAGCCAGTGCGGCTGAATGTGAGCCTGCCCTCTAACCTGGTGCAGCAGATTGACACCTGGGCTAGTTCACACCACATGACCCGTTCGGGTTTTTTGGCAAAGGCCGCGCAAGAGGCGATGAAGACTCAGGTTTGATTGAGAGCGATCTCACCACCATGAACCTCCGGATCGAAACGTTTGAGTTTTTCTTCCAGCGCTAAGCCATTGAAGAAATCAGCCGCCAGGACCAACACCCGTTCCAGCGCATCGGGCGCATCACAGGCCACCACCTGTCGCTGCGGGCTAGAGCGCAGCCAGGTGAGCTGGCGCTTGGCGAGCTGGCGCGTGGCGGCAATGCCTTTGTCGCGCAGTTCGCTCAGGGGCCATAAACCATCCAAAGCTTCCCAGGCCTGACGGTAACCAACGCAGCGCATCGAGGGCAGGTCCGGGTGCAGGTCGCCGCGGGCGCGCAAGGCCCTGACCTCGTCCAGAAAACCGCTGGCCAGCATGGCATCGAAGCGCTGGGCAATGCGCTGGTGCAGCCAGGCGCGGTCGATGGGCTCGAGTGAAATCAGCAGGCTGTCCGGGTCATGAAGGGGTGCCTCGTTTGATTCGGAATTTCGAGTTTGGAAAGACGACAGCGGCCGCCCGCTGATGCGAAACACCTCCAGCGCCCGTGAGATGCGTTGCGAGTCGGCTGGTGCCAGCCGAGTGGCTGTTACCGGGTCAACCTGCGCCAGTTCGGCGTGCAGCGCGGGCCAGCCTTGTTGCGCAGCTTCCAGCGCAATGGCTTCCCGAATGGCCGGGTCGGCACGCGGCATGTCGTCAAGCCCGTCGCGCAGCGCCTTGAAATACAGCATGGTGCCGCCCACCAGCAGCGGCAGCTTGCCGCGCGCCGCGATGTCGGTCATCAACTGCCGCGCGTCAGTCACAAATTCGGCGGCGCTGTAGGCCTGCAGCGGGTCGCGGATGTTGATCAGGTGGTGCGGCACCGCTGCCAGCTCGGCGGCAGTGGGTTTGGCAGTGCCAATGTCCATGCCGCGGTACACCAGTGCCGAATCGACACTGATGATCTCCACCGGCCAGGCCTGTGCCATCGCCAGCGCGGCCGCTGTTTTGCCTGACGCGGTGGGGCCCGCCAGCGCCAAGTAGCGGGGCAGGGCAGCACCTAAGTCGAATTTGCCCCCCATTATTTTGGTTCTCCATATTTTTGTACCAGGGTCCAGGCCGACAGCGCGATCAGGGCGCTCCAGAACCACACACCCAGCGTGAGCGGCAGCACGGTGCCGTCCATGTTTGCCCCGAGCCAACTGCCCATGGCAAAGGCGGCCAGCATCATCAGGAAGCCGTTCATGGCCGATGCCGCACCGGCCGCGTGTGGGAACGGCCCCACCGCGCCGCTCTGGCCACAGGGCTGGTGAATGCCGTGCGCAACGATAAACAGCAGTTGCGGCAGCATGATGGCCCACAGGTTTTGCACACCCATCAGGCTGAGCACCGCCATCAGCGTGCCGCCGGCAAGGGACAGCACGCCAGCCCATTTGAGCGAGCGGCGCACGCCAAAACGGGGCAGCCAGTGGCGGCACAAAAAGGTACCGCCTATGTAGGCCAGTGAGTTCAGCGCCATCAGCGCGCCGTATTGCGTTTTACTCAGTCCCAGCACGTTCATGAAGACAAACGATGACGCCGCCAGAAAGGTGAACAGACCGCCATAGGACGCCGCCGACAGCGCCGAGAAGGCCAAAAAAGTGGGATGGCGCAGGATGCTGTTCCAGGTGGCGAGCAGCGTGGCCGTCTGCAGCGCGGCGGGGTTTTTGTGCTGCAGGGTTTCTTCAAAGCGCCAGGCGATCATGGCCAAACTGACGGCAGCAAAAACGGCCAGCGCCAACAGGGCATAACGCCAGTCAAAGGCTTCGGTCAGCAGCCCGCCCAGTGGCGCACTTAAAAAGGCAATCACACCCAGGCCGCTCAAGCCCTTGCTCATGACCCTGGCCCCCTGCGCCGGGGTGTACAGGTCACGCACAATGGCGCGTGCGCACATCACCGCCGCGCCCATGGCGGCACCCTGCACGCTGCGCCACACAATCAGTGCGGTCATGCTGGGCGCCAGCGCGCTGCCAATGGCTGCCAGCACATACGCGCTCAGGCCGATCAGCAAAATGGGGCGCCGCCCGAAGCGGTCGGACAGCGGCCCCCAGACCAGTTGCGACACGCCAAACGCCAGCAGCAGTGCCGTCAGCGTCAACTGCGCCTGCTGCATGGGCGCGGCAAAACCCGCTGTGAGCACCGGCAAGGCCGGCAAATACAGGTCGGTGGTGATGGGTTGCAGACCGAGCAAAAGCGACAGCAGCAGCACGATCACGCCAGGCGGCATGGCTGTGGCAGTGGCTTGATTTGGCATGGCTAGGAGCGTAGCAGATGCAAGGCTTGCGCCCCGGCGTCATTTATGATTTAAGCCATGAAGCAATTTGAATTTTTTCTGGACATCTCGTCGCAACAGTACCTGGACTACTACCGCGGCGCTGCCCGCTATGTGGTGGCGCAATGCACCGATGGCGCTTCGATCAGGTTCCCGGCGTCGGCTTTGACAAGATTCATCACAGAATCAGGTATCCATGGCCGGTTTGTCCTGACCTGCACCGACGACCACAAGAACTCGCAATTACGCCGAGTCTCGCGTGGCAGGGATTAACAAACCATCGCTGTTTCGTTCATAATGACTAACTTAAAATGAGCCCGCCATGAACATTTCTCCCGCCGCACTTGTTGATGCCTCAATGCAAATGCAACAAAGCCAACTCGCCCAAAACGTCCAGTTGACGGTGTTGAAGAAGACGCTGGACATGCAGTCCAACGGGGTCATGACCCTGCTGCAACAGGCCATGCCCCTGGCCACCAGCGGCACTCTGGGAACTCAGATCAACACCAAGGTGTGATTCGTCTGGTTTAGTTTGGCACGACGGACGGTAAGAGCATGCGCTCCACATACCGCGCGATCAGGTCAATCTCCAGGTTCACGCTTGAGCCGACCCTGAGCGTGCCCAGCGCGGTGTTTTGCACGGTGTGCGGGATCAGGTTGATGGACATCTCGCAGCCCGCCGGGCTGTCCTGAACCTGGTTGACGGTGAGGCTGACGCCGTTGATGGTGATCGAGCCCTTGTAGGCCAGGTACTTGGCCAGCGCGGCTGGCGCCATCACGCGCAATTGCCAGCTTTCACCAATTTCTGCAAAGTGGGTGACGTGGCCGATGCCGTCGACATGGCCCGAGACGATGTGGCCGCCCAGCCGGTCGTGGGCGCGCAAGGCTTTTTCCAGATTCACGGCGCCCAGCTGGTCGAGCCCGGCGGTCTTGTCGAGCGACTCGGCCGAGATGTCGATGGTGAACTGATGCTCTGCGGCGTTGAGCGTGGTGGCGGTCATGCAGGCGCCATTGAGCGCAATGCTGTCGCCCAGACCCACGTCGTCGAGGTAGCCGCTCGGGCAGGTGATGGTCAGGCGCTTGCCGTGTGCGGCGGTGTCGCCCAGGGCGCGCACGGCGCTGATGTGGCCGATGCCGGTGATGATGCCTGTGAACATATTTTTCCAGTTAAAAAACGTCGCGTCCGCACACGCGGGCGGTCACACGCAGGTCGGGTCCCAGCAGGGCGGTGGACGTGAATTCCAGCGGCACGGCCTGGGCTAGCTCCTGCAAGGGGCCAAAGTGTGCCATGCCGCGCCCCTGGCCGATCAGTTTGGGGGCAAGGTAGACCACAAATTCATCGACCAGGCCTGCGCGAATCAGCGAGCCATTGAGCTTTTCGCCGGCCTCCACATGCAGCTCGTTGATCTCGCGGCGCGCCAGGTCGCGCAGCATGGCGGCCAGATCGACCTTGTTGTTGGCGCCGGGCAGCAACACCACGGTGGCACCGCGTGCGGCCAGGGCAGCCTGCTTTTCGGGATTGGGCGCGGCGGCGTAAATGATGAGGGTGCGGCCGGGCACGAATAACGCGGCGTCCAGTGGTGTTTCGAGGCGGCTGTCGACAACGACCAAAGTGGGTTGGCGCGGTGTGTCGACCAGCCGCACGTCAAGCTTGGGGTTGTCGGCCAGCACCGTGCCGATGCCGGTCAGCACGGCACAGGCGCGCGCGCGCCAGGCGTGGCCGTCGGCACGTGCTTCAGGGGAGGTGATCCATTGACTGAGGCCGTTGTCCAGGGCGGTTTTGCCGTCGAGCGAGGCCGCCAATTTCATGCGCACCCAGGGGGTTTGGCGCAGCATGCGGCTGAAAAAGCCGATGTTGAGTTCGCGTGACTCGACGCCACCGGGACCGATCTCAACGTCAATGCCGGCGGCGCGCAGCCTTGAAAAACCTTGGCCCGTGACCAGCGGATTGGGGTCGCCGATAGCGGCCACTACCTTTTGAATGCCAGCAGCCACCAGAGCATCGCAGCAGGGCCCGGTGCGCCCCTGGTGTGAGCAGGGCTCCAGCGTGACATAAGCGGTGGCACCCACCACACTGTGGCCACGGGCGGCGGCATCGCGCAGCGCCATGACTTCGGCGTGCGCCTCACCGGCGCGCTGGGTGGCGCCCTGGCCCAGCACCCGGCCACCAGGCGTGGTGATGATGCAGCCCACACGGGGGTTGGGGGAGGTGAGCAGCAGGCTTTGCGCAGCCAGTGCCAGCGCCTGCTGCATGAAGGTGTCGTGCATGCGCGTCAATGACCTTGTATCAAGTGGCAGCCTCAAGACCGCTTTCGAAATGCGCTTGCATGCACTGGGCGCAGGCCTGCGGGTCACGTGCCGCCAGCGCAGCCATGAGGGCCCGATGCTCGCCCAATGACTCCTGGATGCGCCCGGATTTCAGCAGCGAATTGTGGCGGTTGAGCTTCATGACCTTGCGCAGGTCGGCCACCATCTGGTTGCGCCAGCGGTTGTCGGCAATTTCCAGCAGGCGCATGTGAAAACGCTCGTTGATTTCAAAAAAGCGCTCACGGTCCACTTGCTCCGGTCGGGCAGCGTCTTCGAGCTCTTCATGCAGCGTCTTCAATTCGCGCATTTGTGCATCGTCAGCGCGTTGTGCCACAACGCCTGCGGCATCGGACTCAAGCAGGCTCAGCAGGTGGTAGACGTCGGCCAGGTCACGCTCGGAGACTTCGGTCACATAGGCGCCACGGCGCACCTTCATCGTCACCAGGCCCTCGGTGGCCAGCACCTTGAGGGCTTCGCGCATGGGCGTGCGGCTGATGCCGTAGTCGTGCGCGATCTTGAGTTCGTCGATCCAGCTGCCGGGCTCCAGTTCACGGTTGAAAATGCGCTGACGCAGCAGTTCGGCCACTTCTTCGTAAAGTGCACGGGGAGCTAAGGAGAGTGCGGACATGAGGTAAATTGTAAGCTGGAAGGAATTTTTTGTATCAATAATTATAAATAATGTAAACTCGTTTCCGCAAATTGCGCACCGATGTACAGTGGCGCGCGCCGTCGATCCAACCCTTAACCGTTTGCCACCATGACCCAAAAAAATCCTGAATTTCAGTCTGCCAACCTGGACGCCTGGGCCAAAGCGGCCGCCAAATCTGCGCCTGGGGGTGATGTGAACGCGCTCAACTGGGTCACGCCCGATGGCATTTCGGTCAAGCCCCTGTACACCGCCGAGGACACCAAAGACCTGCCTTACGTCAACACGCTGCCGGGCTTCGAGCCCTACCTGCGCGGCCCGCAGGCCACCATGTACGCGGTGCGGCCCTGGACCATACGCCAGTATGCCGGGTTTTCCACCGCTGAAGAATCCAACGCCTTTTACCGCAAGGCGCTGGCGGCTGGCGGGCAGGGGGTGAGCGTGGCGTTTGATCTGGCCACGCACCGCGGCTACGACTCGGATCACCCGCGTGTCACCGGCGACGTCGGCAAGGCAGGTGTCGCGATCGACTCGGTCGAGGACATGAAGATTTTGTTTGACCAGATTCCGCTGGACAAGGTCAGTGTCTCGATGACCATGAACGGCGCCGTGCTGCCGGTGCTGGCCGGTTATGTGGTGGCGGCTGAAGAGCAGGGAGTGAGCCAGGACAAGCTCAGCGGCACCATTCAGAACGACATTCTGAAAGAGTTCATGGTGCGCAACACCTACATCTACCCGCCCGAGCCGTCGATGAAAATCATTGGCGACATCATCGAGTACACGGCCAGGCACATGCCGAAATTCAACTCGATCTCCATCAGCGGCTACCACATGCAGGAGGCCGGTGCCAACCAGGCGCTGGAACTGGCGTTCACGCTGGCCGACGGCAAGGAATACGTCAAGACCGCCATTGCCAAGGGCATGGACGTTGACGGCTTTGCCGGCCGTTTGAGCTTCTTCTGGGCCATTGGCATGAACTTTTATTTGGAGGTCGCCAAGATGCGCGCCGCGCGCCTGCTGTGGTGCCGCATCATGAAGGGCTTCAACGCCAAGAATCCCAAATCGCTCATGCTGCGCACCCATTGCCAGACCAGCGGCTGGAGCCTGACCGAGCAAGACCCCTACAACAACGTGGTGCGCACCACCATCGAGGCCATGGCCGCGGTGTTTGGCGGCACCCAAAGTCTGCACACCAATTCGTTCGACGAGGCTATCGCGCTGCCGACCGAGTTCAGCTCGCGCATTGCGCGCAACACCCAACTCATCATCCAGGAAGAAACCCACATCACCAACGTGATCGACCCCTGGGCGGGTAGCTACATGATGGAAAAGCTGACCCAGGACATGGCCGACGCCGCCTGGACCATCATCGAAGAGGTCGAAGCCATGGGCGGCATGACCAAGGCCGTGGATTCGGGTTGGGCCAAGCTCAAGATCGAGGCGGCAGCGGCCGACAAGCAAGCCCGCATCGACTCTGGTCGCGACGTGATCGTGGGCGTGAACAAATACAAGCTCAAGACCGAGGACGCGATAGACGCCCGTGACATCGACAACGTGGCGGTGCGCGACTCGCAAATCGCCAGGCTCAATGCCATCAAGCACAAACGCGATGCCGCGCAAGTGCAACAGGCACTGCAGGCCATTGAAGAAGCCGCTGCCAGCGGCAACGGCAACCTGCTCGACTTGTCGATCAAGGCCGTGCGGGCCCGCGCCACTGTGGGTGAAATCAGCGATGCCATGGAAAAAACCTTTGGCCGCCACCGTGCCGACACACAAAAAGTGTCCGGCGTTTATGCCGCCGCCTACGATACCGATGCCACCGATGGGGACACCATGGACTATTGGAACGCGCTCAAGGCCGACATTGCCGCCTTTGCCACCGATCAGGGCCGCCGCCCGCGCGTCATGATCAGCAAGCTCGGCCAGGACGGTCACGACCGCGGTGCCAAGGTGGTGGCCACCGCCTTTGCCGACCTTGGCTTTGACGTCGACATGGGCCCGCTGTTCCAGACCCCCGAGGAATGCGCGCGCCAGGCGATTGAGAACGACGTGCACGCCGTGGGTGTCAGCACGCTGGCCGCCGGCCACAAAACGCTGGTGCCGGCCATCATTGCTGAACTCAAGAAGCAGGGCGCCGATGACATCATCGTGTTTGTCGGCGGCGTCATTCCGCGCCAGGACTACGACATGCTGTATGCCGCTGGCGTCAAGGGCATCTACGGCCCCGGCACGCCGATTCCGGTGAGCGCCCGGGATGTGCTGACGCAAATCAAGAAGGCCTTGAGCCACTGATAGGGTGTTTGTTATACTGTAATACCGTATTTACGAGGAGCGCATCATGGCAGTTTCTGTTCGCATGGATCCATTGCTTGAAAAAGAGATGGCGCAAGCCGCCAAGCGTCGCGGTATTACCAAATCCCAATTCATCGTCGAAGCGGTGGAGCGTGCGCTGGGTCGTCACGACCCCAGCGAGATGTACCTGAAGGTGATGCAAGAGATGGACAGCTACCAAATCGGGTCCGACACGACTGGCACCGATGTGGTGGAGCGCAGCCCCCTCAAACAGGCATTACATGACAAATTGCGCGCCAAACATGCACAAGAGCAAGCGGATTACGCCGAGTTTTTAAAAACACAGCAGGCACCGACGCTGGGGGGCGCGGCGTGATGGTTGCGCTGCTCGATGCGGGGCCCATGATCGCACTGTTTGACAGCACAGACCCTTTCCATGCGCACTTTCGTCAAATGTTGACCCAGTCAGCGCTGCCCATGCGTTTGCACACCACATGGCCCTGTGTGACGGACGCCTCGCACTTTTTGGGTCCGCGTGAGCGTTTCGGGCTGTTGCGCTGGATCGGTTCAGGCAGCGTGCAAGTGTTTCCATTTGATACCGAAGACCTGGCGGACATGGCCGACTGGATGATGCGCTACACCGACACACGCGCCGAGATGGACCTGGCCGATGCCACCTTGTACTGGGTGGCACATGAGACCGGTGTCAACCGTATCCTGACGCTCGATGTGCGTGACTTTTCGCGTTACCGGCTGCCCGATGGGCGGGCCTTTGAGATTCTTTAACTTCATGAACCTTGCCGCTCCTTTGTTGCTTGATGGCATTTTGCATGGCACCGCGCCAATGCAGCGCCGCGCCATGGCCAAAGCCATCACGCTGCTCGAATCCACCCGCGCCGACCACCGTGTGCAGGCCGACGCGCTGCTCACGGCCTTGTTGCCGCACACCGGGCAGTCATTCCGGCTGGGCATCAGCGGTGTGCCGGGCGTGGGCAAATCCACCTTCATCGAGGCGCTGGGCCTGTACCTGATTGGCCAGGGCCACCGCGTGGCGGTGTTGACCATTGACCCCTCCAGCACCGTCTCGGGCGGATCCATTTTGGGCGACAAAACGCGCATGGAGCTGCTGTCGGTCCATGAGAAAGCCTACATCCGCCCCAGCCCCAGCAGCGGCACGCTGGGCGGCGTGGCCGAAAAAACCCGCGAGGCCATGCTGGTCTGCGAGGCCGCCGGTTACGACGTGGTGATTGTGGAAACCGTGGGCGTGGGCCAAAGCGAGACCGCCGTGGCCAACATGACCGACATGTTTGTGCTGATGCAGTTGCCCAATGCCGGCGACGATTTGCAAGCCATCAAGAAAGGCGTGATGGAGCTGGCCGACCTGGTGGTCATCAACAAGGCCGACATTGACCCCGACGCCGCCACGCGGGCGCGGGCGCAAATCAGCTCCAGCCTGCGTTTGCTGGGCATGCATGGCAGTCCGGACAACGTGCACCATGACCAAAAAACATGGCATCCGCAGGTGATCCAGCTCAGCGCCTTGCGCGCCCAGGGGGTGGATACCTTCTGGCACCAGGTGCGCGAATTCAAGGCCTTGCAAACCGGCAATGGCAAGTTTGACGCGCGCCGCCAAAAGCAGGCGCTGGCCTGGATGTGGGAACGCATTGACGTCGGCCTCAAGACCGCCTTTGCCCAGCACCCGCAGGTGAAAGCCTTGTTGCCCCAATTGACCCAAGAGGTACTGGCAGGCCGCATGGCAGCCTCCACCGCCGCCCGCAACATGCTGTTGGCCCATGCTGAAAAAGCCTAGGCCACGCAGCCATTCAAAACCCGAAACCCCAACCATTTCCTGACCATAGAGAGACCAAGCCATGCACGATATTCTTGAACAATTGGAAAAAAAGCGCGAACTCGCCCGTTTGGGCGGGGGCCAGAACCGCATTGACGCGCAACACAAAAAAGGCAAACTCACCGCCCGTGAACGGCTGGACGTGTTGCTTGATGAAGGTACGTTTGAAGAGTGGGACATGTTTGTCGAACACCGCTGCGCCGACTTTGGCATGGCCGACAACAAGATTCCCGGTGACGGCGTGGTCACCGGCTACGGCATGATCAATGGCCGCCTGGTGTTTGTTTTCAGCCAGGACTTCACCGTTTTTGGCGGTGCCCTGTCGGAAGCCCATGCAGAAAAGATCTGCAAGATCATGGACCAGGCCATGAAGGTCGGTGCCCCGGTGATCGGCCTCAACGACTCGGGCGGTGCGCGTATTCAGGAAGGTGTGGCATCCCTGGGTGGCTATGCCGATGTGTTTCAGCGCAACGTGATGGCCAGCGGCGTGATTCCACAGATCAGCATGATCATGGGCCCGAGTGCAGGGGGCGCCGTGTATTCGCCCGCCATGACCGATTTTATTTTCATGGTGAAAGATTCGAGCTACATGTTTGTCACCGGCCCTGAGGTGGTCAAGACCGTGACGCATGAAGAAGTGACCGCCGAAGAGCTCGGTGGCGCCATCAGCCACACCACCAAGAGCGGTGTGGCCGACCTGGCGTTTGAGAACGACGTCGAAGCGCTGCTGTTGTTGCGCCGCCTGTACAACTACCTGCCGCTCAACAACCGCGAAAAGGCCCCGGTGCGTAAAAGCGGCGACCCGGCTGACCGCATGGACCTGAGTCTGGACACCCTGGTGCCCGACAACCCCAACAAGGCTTACGACATGAAGGAGCTGATCACCAAGACGCTGGATGACGGCGACTTTTTTGAACTGCAGCCCGAGTACGCCAAAAATATTCTGATTGGCTTTGGCCGCATGGAAGGCCAGACCGTGGGCATTGTGGCCAACCAGCCGCTGGTGCTGGCCGGTTGTCTGGACATCAAGAGCAGCATCAAGGCGGCGCGCTTTGTGCGCTTTTGCGATGCCTTCAACATTCCGGTGATCACCTTTGTTGACGTGCCCGGTTTCATGCCCGGCACGGCGCAGGAATACGGCGGCATCATCAAGCACGGTGCCAAGCTGCTGTATGCCTTTGCCGAATGCACTGTGCCCAAGATCACCATCATCACGCGCAAAGCCTATGGCGGCGCTTATGACGTGATGAGTTCCAAGCACCTGCGCGGCGACGTCAACCTGGCCTGGCCCAATGCCGAAATTGCGGTGATGGGCGCCAAGGGCGCGGTGGAAATCATCTTCCGTGAAGACAAGGGCCACCCTGCCAAGCTGGCCGCCAAAGAGGCCGAATACAAAGCCCGTTTTGCCAACCCCTTTGTGGCCGGCGCGCGTGGTTTCATTGACGACGTGATCCTGCCACATGAAACCCGCAAGCGCATTTGCCGCTCGCTGGTCATGCTGCGCGACAAGAAGGTGGAAAACCCTTGGCGCAAGCACGGCAATATCCCGCTTTAAATTTTTGTGAAATACAGCATGACTGTGTATTGCGCTGGATCGGGTTGCCCGGGCCTTTTGCTCCGTGTCCCCCGGCCTGCGGCCTCCTCCTTGACCTGCGCAAAACGCCCGGGCAGCCCGATCCCGGTCGGTAAGTGTTTATTTGCATCATTCAAAGTCAGCGCTACGCAGCAACAGGGTAGGGGTATCTGTTGCAGCGAAGTAAAGGAGGAGACCAAAGGCGAGAGCCTTTGGTCGGGGGACATGAGCGGAAACGGATACCCCTACCCTGTTGCGGACCCAGAAGAAACACACGGAGCACCGTCAAGAGGACAGGCTCAACAACACAACGAATTTCAGATTCGCTGACCGATTAACGTTAGGAGAGAATTATGTTTAGCAAAATTTTGATTGCGAATCGTGGCGAAATCGCCTGCCGCGTCATCGCCACAGCCAAAAAAATGGGCATCAAGACCGTGGCCGTTTACTCGGATGCCGACAAGGATGCGCGTTTTGTGCTGATGGCCGACGAGGCCGTGCACATTGGCGCGCCGCCCAGCCGCGAAAGCTACCTGGTGGGCGACAAGATCATTGCCGCCTGCAAACAGACCGGCGCGCAAGCCCTGCACCCCGGATATGGTTTTCTGAGCGAAAACGCCGAATTTGCCAAGCGCGTTGAAGAGGAAGGCATTGTCTTTATCGGCCCCAAGCACTATTCCATGGCGGCCATGGGCGACAAGATCGAGTCCAAAAAGCTGGCCGGTGCAGCCGGTGTCAATTGCATTCCGGGTGTCAACAGCGCCATCGAAACAGCCGAGTCGGCGGTTGAAATTGCCCAGGGCATTGGCTACCCGGTCATGATCAAGGCCAGTGCTGGCGGGGGCGGCAAGGGGCTGCGCGTCGCCTACAACGACCAGGAAGCTTTTGAGGGTTTTACCAGTTGCCGCAATGAAGCGCGCAACAGCTTTGGTGATGACCGCGTGTTTGTCGAGAAGTTTGTCGAAGAACCGCGCCACATCGAAATCCAACTCATTGGCGACAGCTTCGGCAATGTGGTGTACCTCAACGAGCGTGAATGCTCGATCCAGCGCCGTCACCAGAAAGTGATTGAAGAGGCGCCGTCGCCTTTCATTTCCGATGCGACGCGCAAAGCCATGGGCGAGCAGGCCGTGGCCCTGGCCAAGGCAGTCAAATACCAAAGCGCCGGCACGGTGGAGTTTGTGGTGGGCAAGGACCAGAGCTTTTACTTTCTGGAGATGAACACCCGCCTGCAGGTGGAGCACCCGGTCACCGAGTGCATTACCGGGCTGGACCTGGTGGAACTGATGATCCGGGTGGCTGCGGGCGAAAAGCTGCCGCTCACACAAGCCGAGGTCAAACGAATCGGTTGGGCCATGGAGTGCCGCATCAACGCCGAAGACCCGTTTCGCAACTTTCTGCCTTCCACCGGGCGCCTGGTGCGCTTCCAGCCGCCCGAGGAGACCATGTTTGCCTCGGACATCTCAAAGTGGCAAGGGGTGCGGGTGGACACCGGGGTGCAGGACGGTGGCGAAATCCCGATGTTCTACGACTCCATGATCGCCAAGCTGATCGTGCACGGGGTTGACCGATTGGATGCGATTGCCAAAATGCGCGAAGCGCTGAACGGTTTTGTGATTCGCGGGGTGTCAAGCAATATTCCGTTCCAGGCGGCCTTGCTGGCGCACCCGAAATTTGTGGCAGGCGACTTCAACACCGGTTTTATTGCCGAAAACTACAGCAAGGGTTTTCGCGCCGAAGACGTGCCGCACAGCAATGTGGAATTTTTGGTGGCCCTGGCCGCGTTTGTCAATCGGCGTTACCTGAACCGGGCGGCCTCCATCAGCGGGCAACTCGAAGGCCACGAGATCCGCATCGGTGCAGATTTTGTGGCGGTGGCGGTCGGGCAGGAATGCAACGGCGTCTCTTACCCTGTGCATATTACAGAATTCAATGACCAAAACCGTGTTGCTGATATCACCGTCAGCGGGCAGCAGTTCCGCATCAGCAGCGAAACCAAATTCGGCACCATTCGTATTCAGGGCATCTGTAACGACGTGCCCTTTATTGCGCAGGTGGAGCGCGGCACCGTCAAGAGCCCGCTGGCGATCCGTGTGATCCACAACGGCACCCAACTCGACGTGATGGTGTTGTTGCCACAAGCGGCCAAGTTGCACGCCCTGATGCCTTACAAGGCGCCGCCGGACATGAGTCGCTATGTGCTGTCGCCGATGCCGGGCTTGCTGGTTGATGTGGCGGTGCAAGTGGGTCAAAAAGTGCAGGCCGGTGCCCGGATCGCCGTGATCGAGGCCATGAAGATGGAAAACGTGTTGTTTGCCACCGCCGACGGCGTGGTGGGCAAGGTGCTGGCTGCCAAGGGCGAAAGCCTCACCGTGGACCAGCCGATCGTGGAGTTTGTATGAGCCAGCGCCCCTTTAAAGTGCTGGGTATTCAGCAAATTGCCATTGGTGGCACCAGCAAGACGCGCCTGCAAAAGCTCTGGGTCGAGATGTTGGGCCTGGAGGTGACCGGCACGTTTCAGAGCGAGCGCGAAAACGTGGACGAAGACATCTGCGCCATGGGCGTGGGCCCGTTCAAGGTTGAGGTCGATTTGATGCAGCCCATGGACATCGACAAAAAACCTGCGGTGCACACCACACCGCTGAACCACGTAGGCCTGTGGATTGACGACCTGCCCAAGGCGGTGGCATGGCTCACGGCGCAGGGCGTGCGTTTTGCGCCAGGGGGCATTCGCAAGGGGGCTGCGGGCTTTGACATCTGCTTTTTGCATCCCAAGGCCAATGACGAGTTTCCGATTGCGGGCGAGGGCGTGTTGATCGAGATGGTGCAGGCACCACCCGAGGTGGTGGCGGCGTTTGCCAAATTGGCGGCTTGAGTGCCCTGTGGGGGCCCCAACAGCCATCGGCCCGAGGGCGGGCCTCCCACAGGGAACTGCAAGCTGTGGGAACTGCACCCTGTGTGACCGGCACCCTGTGTGACCGGCGCCCTGTGGGAGCGGCACCCTGTGGGAGCTGCAAGCTGTGGGAACTGCACCCTGTGGGAGCGGCGCCCTCGCCGCGATTGAATTCCAACAGCCATCGGCCGCATGGCGGGCCTACATGGCTTGACCGCTTTTGGCCCGAGCACGGGCCAGCGCGGCTTCAATCACGGCGCGTTTTTTGTCCAGCACGGCAGGGTCGGTATGTTGCGAGTGGGCGGCCAGGTCGGACAACTTGAGTTCCGCCTTGGCTTGCAGCCGCTGCGTATTTTCAAGCACCTCGCGCTGGCTTTTGATTTTGTGAAAGTCGTAGCGCTGACGGGCTTCATCGGCCAGCTCCTGCGACCAGGCGGCCCAGCCGGTGGCGCTGCCGCTCACGGTTTCAACTTCAATACAGTCTACCGGGCACACCGGCAGGCACAGATCACAGCCAGTGCAATAGGCTTCGATCACCGTGTGCATCAGCTTGTTGGTGCCCACAATCGCATCCACCGGGCAGGCCTTGATGCACAGCGTGCAGCCAATGCACCAGGCTTCGTCAATAAACACCACCGTGCGTGGGGATTCCAGGCCGTTGTCCGGATTCAGTGGTTTGGCTGCTTGCCCGGTTAAAGCGGCCAGGCGCCGCACCCCTTCTGCCCCGCCAGGTGGGCACTGGTTGATGTCGGCGTTGCCTTCATGCATTGCCTGGGCGTAAGCGGCGCAGTCCAGATAGCCGCAGCGGGTGCACTGGGTTTGCGGCAAAACCGCTAAAAGTTCAGCGGCCCCGGGTTTCATCCGTGGCGTTGGGTCGGCCGCTTGCGTGCTGGTTTTGTCGGTTCTGCCACGCTGACAGCAGTTTTGCTTGTTGCCAAGGTGTTGGCTGTCGCCGACGCTGGCGCGTGGCTGGCTGACTTGGCCTTGCGCAGTGGTGCCTTGGCCTTGGTCACCGGAGTTTCTGGGGGCTCGGGAAGCTCGCTCAGCACGGTGATGTCAGCCAGGGTTGGCGCTTCAGGCAAAACAAAAGCCGGTGCCGGTTCTTGCGGGTCAGGCTCCGGATTAATCAGAACGGGCGCAGGCGGGCTGGCAACCATGACCGGGGTCTCGACCACGGGCTTGGGTTGGTAGGACAAAATGAAGTCCTTGACCTGTGGATAGACCATCTCACGCCAGCGGCGGCCAGAAAAAATACCGTAATGGCCGGCACCCACCACCTCCAGGTGACGCTGGTCTTCCTTGCTCACGCCGGTGCAAATGGTGTGCACCGCAGCCGTTTGGCCAGATCCGGAAATATCGTCAAGCTCACCTTCGACGGACAAAAGTGCCGTGCTACGGATGTCTTCGGGGTGTACGCGTTCAAGGGTGCCATTGACGCCCTTGACGTCCCAGGTGCCATTGACCAGGTTGAATTCCTGGAACACGACCCGGATGGTGTCGAGGTAATAGGGCGCGTCCATGTCGAGCACGGCGTTGTACTCGTCGTAAAACTTGCGGTGGGCATCGGCACTGGCATCGTCACCCTTGATCAGGTCCTTGAAGTAGTCGTAGTGGCTTCTGGCATGGTTGTTGGGGTTCATGGCGACAAAGCCTGAATGCTGCAAAAAGCCAGGGTAAACCTTGCGCCCGGCACCGGGGAAGCGCGAGGGAACCCGGTAAATCACGTTGCGCTCGAACCAGTCGATGCTTTTGTTCATGGCCAGGTTATTGACGGCCGTGGGCGACTTGCGTGCGTCAATCGGGCCGCCCATCATGACCATGCTCAGGGGCGTCACCTCACCCCGACTGGCCATCAAAGACACGGCAGCAAGCACCGGCACGGTCGGCTGGCAGACACTCATCACATGGCAATTGCCGTAGCGGCCCTGCACATGGCGAATGAACTCCTGCACATAGTTGATGTAGTCGTCAAGGCTGAAATCACCCTCGGACGTGGGCACCAGGCGGGCATTGGTCCAGTCGGTGATGTACACCTTGTGGTCGCTCAGCATGGTTTTTACGGTGTCGCGCAACAGCGTGGCGTAATGGCCTGACAGCGGCGCCACGATCAGCACCGCAGGCTGATCCTTGAGTTTGGTCAGCGTGTTCTGGTCGTCGGTGAAGCGCTTGAAACGGCGCAGTTCACAAAAGGGCTTCTTGAGTTCAATGCGCTCATGAATGGCGACTTCGACCCCCTCCACATCGACGGTGCGCAGGCCGAATTCCGGCTTTTCGTAGTCTTTTCCCAGTCGGTGCATCAGATCGTACCCCGCAGAAATACGTTGCGCCAGCGGGTGCTGGCCAAACAGCGACAGCGGGTTTCCATACACCTTGGCGGCAGATTGCGCCAAATCTGTGAATGGCTCCATCAAAGAACGCTGGGCTTCGTAAAATTTGTAGAGCACGGGAATTCACCTTTCAGAAAAATGTTGCAGTGCAATATAACAGGTCTTGGGCAATTTCGATTGTTGCCTGGCTGACAAAATATACGGGTTCAATGACAAATATTCACGTGACTTGACGCACCATTGGTTTATTTGGCGCCATTTGCTGGTGAATGGGGCATTCGCGCTGTGCCAACCGATGCGCCAATGCACTCAGGGCCTGATAAGCCTGTCCAGCCTCGGGGTTCCAATGCTGCACCGCCTGCCCCTGCGCAGTTACCAGCGCCACGTCGCCACGGGCTGCCGGGCCTGTCAGGGCGGCTTGCGGCCCCAAATTGTTGATGTTGTTGACAGAATTCTGCAGCAGGGTGGCGCGCAGATGTTGCACCAGGGGGGCGGGCATGCCGCTGTGCTGCCAAAGCTGTTCGGCCAGGTCTTGCAGCACGGGCAAAAAGTTGGTGGCAAAGATGGCCCCGGCGTGGTAGAGCATTTTGTCCTGCGTTCGCACCTCAAAACACTGGGCCCCCAGGCGGGTAAAAAGAGGCCGCAGTTCGGCCAAGGCCTGTGCATCGCCTTCCAGGGCGCAGGGCGTGCCGGCAAACTGTTGCAGTGCCAGGCTCGGGCTGGCAAAACTCAGCAGGCAGTGCGCGCTGGCCACGCGCCAGCCTTTGTCCTGCAGCGGTCCGAGCAGGTCGGCGCTCAAGGCGCCGCTGGCATGAAAAACGGTGGCGGGTGGCAAGTGGTCGCACGCTGCAAGGGCCGTCGCAACGGGCGCGATCTGGGCATCCGGTACCGCCAGCAGCCACAGGTCGGCAGGGCGCATGTCCGACATCTGCCGAACGGCGTGCCCCGTGCCAATGAAAGCCAGCGCCTGCTCGGCCGAGGCCTGGCTGCGCGTCAGCAAGTCCTGCACTGTGACCTGGCCGGCCAGGGTCAGCAGCCGGCCCAGCGTCTGGCCTACTCGTCCACCACCAATCAGGTTGATGGTTTTCAAATCAAGCAGCCATATTCCGTTTCCAAATCATTTGTGTCTAGGCGCGAAGCCGCAGGCAGTGCTGTAGCACGACAAGGCGAAGCAACGACGACACGGATGATTTTGAGATGGAATTAGATGACCTTGGCGATGCTGGCGCAAACGTGGCCAATATTCTTGCTGTTCAAGGCCGCCACGCACATGCGCCCGGTGTCGGTGCCATAAACGCCAAACTCATTGCGCAGGCGCACCATTTGGTCCTTGCTCAGGCCCGAGTAGCTGAACATGCCGATCTGCTGGGTAATGAAGCCCATGTCTTGTGTGACGCCGGCCGCCTTCAGGCCGTCCACCAGCTTTTGCCGCATCGCCTTGATGCGCACGCGCATTTCACCCAGTTCGGCTTCCCATTGGGTGCGCAGCTCAGGCGAGGTCAGTACCGCCGTGACGATGGCACCACCGTGGGTGGGTGGGTTGCTGTAGTTGGTGCGGATCACAATTTTGAGCTGGCTCAGCACGCGGCCCATTTCTTCCTTGCTTTCGCAGACCACGCTCAGGGCGCCAACCCGCTCGCCGTACAGGCTGAAGCTCTTGCTGAAGCTGGTGGCCACAAAAAACAGCAGGCCGGCGGCAACAAACTTGCCAATCACGGCGCCGTCTTCCTTCAGGCCATAACCAAAACCCTGGTAGGCCATGTCAAGGAACGGCACCAGATTTTTGGCCTTGATTGCTGCAATCACCTGATCCCACTGGGCCGGGGTGATGTCGTAACCGGTGGGGTTATGGCAGCAGGCGTGTAACACCACGATGGTGCCAGCGGTGGCCGCGTTCAGGTCGGCCAGCATGCCCTCGAAGTCAATGGCGCGGGTGGCGGCATCGTAATAACGGTAAGACTCGACGGTGAAGCCGGCGTTGGTGAACAGTGCGCGGTGGTTTTCCCAGCTGGGGTCGCTGATCAGCACCTTGGCGCCGGTATTGAGAAACTTCAAAAAGTCGGCTCCCACCTTCAGGCCGCCGGTGCCGCCGAGCGCCTGAATGGTGGCGATACGGCCTGAGGTGACAGGCTCGCTGTCAGCACCAAAAACCAGCGCCTTGACGGCCGCGTCGTAGGCGGCAATGCCGTCGATGGGCAGGTAGCCGTGCGGCTTGGGGGCGTCCATCATGGCTTTTTCGGCCGCCAGCACACAGCCCAGCAAAGGCAGCTTGCCGTTGTCGTCAAAGTACACACCCACGCCCAGGTTGACCTTGGCGGGGTTGGTGTCGGCGTTGAATTGTTCGTTCAAGCCCAGAATCGGGTCGCGCGGGGCCATTTCGACAGCAGAAAATAGTGACATGACAAAAGTCCTGTGGTGGGTTGTGAAAGTGACCGTCCGGCCACTGGTAGAAACCCTGTATTTTACCGGCGACCGGGCGCTGTCGGCGTCTTGGCTAAACTCAATTAATGGTCACCGTGTGTTGAAGTGCTTGGAGAAGACAGATGGAACAAGTGGATTGTGTGGTGGTGGGGGCCGGCGTGGTGGGCCTGGCGGTGGCGCGTGCGCTGGCGCTGCAGGGGCGCGAGGTGCTGGTGCTCGAAGCTGCCAACGCCTTTGGCACGGGAATCAGTTCACGCAACAGCGAGGTCATTCATGCCGGCATTTATTACCCGCCGGGGTCGCTCAAGGCCCGTTTGTGTGTGCAGGGCAGGACGCTGTTGTACGACTACTGCCAGGCCCGCGGCATCAGCCACCGTCGCTGCGGCAAACTGCTGGTGGCGACCGATGCCGACCAGGTGGCGCAATTGCAAGGCATTGCCGAGCAGGCACGGCGCAATGGCGTGACCGATCTGGCATTGTTGAGCGCTGATGAAGCACACCAGCTGGAGCCCGCGCTGCGCTGCCATGCCGCCCTGTTGTCGCCCAGCACCGGCATCATTGACAGCCATGGCCTCATGCTCGCGCTGCTGGGCGACCTGGAAAACGCGGGCGGCGTGCTGGCACTCAATTCACCGCTGGCGAGCGCGCAGGTCGGGCCGTCCGGCATCGAGTTACAGGCCGCTGATGGCACCCAATTGCTGGCCAAAACCGTCATCAATGCGGCGGGTTTGCAGGCGCCTGGCTTGGCGGCACGTTTTGCCGGCCTTGACCAGCGCTTCGTGCCTAAGGCGTTCTTCGCCAAGGGCAACTATTTCACCCTGGCCACAAAGGCGCCGTTCTCACGCCTGATTTACCCGGTTCCGCAAGCCGCCGGGCTGGGTGTGCACCTGACGCTGGACCTGGGCGGTCAGGCCAAGTTTGGCCCCGATGTGCAGTGGGTCGACTCTCCGGATGACCTGACGGTCGACCCGTCGCGTGGTGATGCCTTTTACGCCGAAGTGCGCAAGTACTGGCCGGGGCTGCAGGACGGCGCGCTGCTGCCCGGTTACGCTGGCATTCGCCCCAAGATCAACGCCCCGGGTGAGCCTGCCTGTGACTTCGTGATTCAGACCCCGCGCGACCACGGCGTGCCCGGCCTGGTCAACCTGTTCGGCATCGAGTCCCCCGGCCTCACCAGTTGCCTCGCCATCGCTGACCTGGTTATCAAACAATGGGGGTCAGAGTCCAATTAAAAGGTTTTCTTGATCAGGGCGGCGGCCTGCCTGACCAAACCCGGTCCCTGGTAAATCAGGCCGGTGTAGATCTGCACCACATCGGCGCCAGCCCGCACTTTGCTCACCGCATCTTCGGCGCGCATGATGCCGCCAACACCGATGATCGGGAACTGCGGCCCCAAGGCAGCGCGCAATTGGCTGATCACCTGGTTGCTCATGGCCAATACCGGTGCGCCCGACAAACCGCCGGCTTGATCGGCATGGGCCAGACCCTTCACGGCGTCTCGACTCAAGGTGGTGTTGGTGGCCACCACGCCCCAGGCATTGTTGACCTGGCCAGACGCGTCAAGCCCATAACGCTTCAGCGTTTCGGCAATCACCTGGATCTGGTCTGCGTCCAGGTCGGGTGCAATTTTCAGGAAGATCGGGATGTGCTTGCCGTGTTTTTGGGCCAGCGCCTTACGCCGCTCTGAAATGGCGCCAAGCAAGCCGTCCAGCGCCTCATCACTCTGCAAGCTGCGCAGGTTCTTGGTGTTGGGGCTGGAAATATTGACCGTGACGTAATCGGCGTAAGGGTAGACGCCGTCCAGACAGGTCAGGTAGTCGTCGGTGGCGCGCTCGATGGGTGTGGCAGCGTTTTTGCCAATGTTCAGGCCCAGCAGCATGGGCGAGGGGTGAGGCGATTTGGACTGGCGTGTTTGGTGCAAGCTGGAGCGCTTCACATTGGCAATAAAGGCCGCCAAGCCGTCATTGTTGAAGCCCAGCCGGTTGATCAGCGCCTGCGCCTGCGGCAGGCGGAACATGCGCGGCTTGGGGTTGCCGGGTTGCGCCAGCGGCGTGACCGTGCCGACCTCGACAAAACCAAAGCCCATGGCGCCCAGGCCGTCAATGCAGCGGGCGTTTTTGTCCAGTCCGGCGGCCATGCCGACCCGGTTGGGAAAGGTCAGCCCGGCCAGCACCACCGGGTCGTTCACTCGCGCGCTGCCATAAGCCCATTTCAAGGCGTTGCCCTGGGTGCGCGCCAGCGAATGCAGCGTGACTTCGTGGGCCACTTCGGGGTCGAGGCTGAATAAAAAGGGACGGGTGAGGGCGTAGGGGACAAGAGCCATTGGATAATTCCATCAAGTTTCAGGTATTTTCCCCGATCAACCCCCTCAAGGACCCCGCATGGCAACACTTTCTCAAGACGAACTCAAAACCCTGGTGGGGCAGGCTGCGCTCAAATACGTGGTGCCGGGCGAGATCGTGGGCGTGGGCACCGGCTCCACGGTGAACAAATTCATCGACGCGCTGGCCAGCATCAAGGACCAGATCAAGGGCGCAGTATCGAGCTCCGTGGCCAGCACCGAGCGGCTGCAGGCGCTGGGCATCCGGGTCTTTGATGCCAATGACGTGGCCGAACTGGCGGTGTACATCGACGGCGCCGACGAGATCGACCACCACGGCCACATGATCAAGGGCGGTGGTGCGGCGCTCACGCGCGAAAAAATTGTGGCGGCCCAGTCGCGCCAATTTGTGTGTATTGCCGACGAGTCCAAGCTGGTGCAAACGCTGGGCAACTACCCGTTGCCGGTGGAAGTGATTCCGATGGCGGCACACCGCGTGATGCGCCAGTTTGCCGCCATGGGCGGGCAAGCATCGTTGCGCCTTCGCTATGACTCGCCGCTGGTGACCGACAACGGCCAGTACCTGGTCGATGTCACCGGCTTGCACATCAGCGACCCGCTGGCCTTTGAGTCGCAAGTGAACCAATGGCCGGGCGTGGTGACCGTGGGCGTATTTGCCTTTCAAAAAGCACAAATTTGCCTGCTGGGCACGGCCGACGGCGTTAAAACACTCAGCTTTTGAGGGTAAACCCGGGCGCTTTCCCCCGGCCTCGCGCAGCGGATCAAGCGCATACTTAAGACAAGCGTTATTCATCACTTTTCAGGAACCGCCATGACCCAGCAAACCAAGTACCTTTTGAACGAAAACCAGATGCCCAGGTTCTGGTACAACCTGCAGGCCGACCTGCCCAAGCCGCTGCCTGCCGTGCTGCACCCCGGCACCATGAAGCCGGTGGGCCCGGACGATCTGGCCCCGCTGTTCCCGATGTCCCTGATCATGCAGGAGGTGAGCCTGGAGCGCGAGATTGAAATCCCCGAGCCAGTGCGCGAAGTGTTTCAACTGTGGCGCCCGGCGCCGCTGTTTCGCGCCCACCGCCTGGAAAAAGCGCTGGGCACACCAGCCAAAATTTTCTACAAATACGAAGGCGGCAGCCCCGCCGGCAGCCACAAGCCCAACACCGCTGTGCCGCAGGCTTTTTATAACAAAGAGGCCGGCATCAAGCGCCTGGTGACCGAGACCGGCGCCGGCCAGTGGGGCACCTCGCTGGCCTTCGCCGGCCAAATTTACGGCCTGGAAGTCGAGGTGTTTCAGGTGCGCGTCTCCTACGACCAAAAGCCTTACCGCCGCGCCGTCATGGAAACCTATGGCGCCCGCTGCTTTGCCTCGCCCTCGACTGAGACCGCTTACGGCCGTTCGGTGCTGGCCAAAGACCCGCACCACCCCGGCAGCCTGGGCATTGCCATCTCGGAAGCGGTCGAGCTGGCCGTGCAGCGCGACGACACCAAATACGCGCTGGGTTCGGTGCTCAACCACGTGCTGCTGCACCAGACCATCATCGGCCAGGAAGCCATGCTGCAAATGGAAATGGCCGACACCTGGCCTGACGTGGTGGTGGGCTGCACCGGTGGCGGCTCCAACTTTGCCGGCATTGCCTTCCCGTTCATTGGCCACGGCCTGCGCGGTGGCGCCAAGCCGCGCATCGTGGCGGTCGAGCCGGCGGCGTGCCCGTCGCTCACACGCGGCAAATACGCTTACGACTTCGGCGACACCGGCCACATGACGCCACTCACCAAAATGCACACGCTGGGCAGCCAGTTCACGCCGCCCGGTTTTCACGCCGGCGGCCTGCGCTACCACGGCATGGCACCGATGGTGTCACACGTCAAGGAACTGGGCCTGCTGGAGGCTGTGGCTTACAACCAGGTCGAGTGCTTCGAGGCTGGCGTGCTGTTTGCCCGCCACGAGGGCATCGTGCCCGCCCCGGAAGCCAACCACGCCATCAAGGGCGCCATCGTCGAGGCGCTGCGCTGCAAGGCCGAAGGCAAGGCCGAGACCATTCTGTTCAACCTGTGCGGCCATGGCCACTTCGACATGACCTCGTACCAAAAGTACTTTGCCGGTGAACTGACCGACGAACATTACAACGAAAGCGAACTGGCCATGGCGCTGGCGGGCCTGCCCAGCGTGCCGGAGCCGATCTGAGGTCGTTTTTTCCTTCAGGAAGTAAACCTTGCACCGCTTTTTTGGGCGTGAGACAACGGTAATTTTTCTGTTGAATTAATTTTCAAATTCGCGATGGCAGACTTCCCACAAGGGTAGTGCAGGGCAGGGCCGACCGAGGCGACCCTCCCACAAATCACAATGCGACTGTTCTGTCTTTGTGGGAGCGGCGCCCTCGCCGCGATTGAATTCAAACACCCATCGGGCCGAGGCGACCCTCCTACAAATCACAATGCGACTGTTCTGTCTTTGTGGGAGCGGCGCCCCCGCCGCGATTGCCCCCATGAACAGCCATCGGGCCGAGG
>CAZIGL010000011.1:14292-109435 GCA_964538895.1 uncultured Rhodoferax sp. | reverse complement strand
AATTCAAGGTCATCAAGCTCGACCGCAAGCGCAACAACGTGGTGCTGAGCCGCCGCGCTGTGGTGGAAGCGTCCATGGGCGAAGAGCGCTCCAAGCTGATGAACACGCTCAAAGAAGGCGCAATTGTTCAGGGCGTGGTGAAAAACATCACCGAATACGGCGCATTTGTGGATCTGGGCGGTATCGACGGCCTGTTGCACATCACCGACATGGCCTGGCGTCGTGTCCGTCACCCGTCTGAAGTGGTGACCGCCGGCCAGGAAATCACCGCCAAGATTCTCAAGTTCGACACCGAGAAAAACCGTGTCTCGCTGGGTCTGAAGCAAATGGGTGATGACCCGTGGATGGGCGTGAACCGCCGCTACCCGCAAGGCACCCGCATGTTCGGCAAGATCACCAACATCGCCGACTACGGCGCATTTGTAGAACTGGAACCCGGCATCGAAGGCCTGGTCCACGTGTCCGAGATGGACTGGACCAACAAGAACGTGGCACCGAGCAAGATCGTTGCACTGGGCGACGAAGTCGAAGTCATGGTTCTGGAAATCGACGAAGACAAGCGCCGCATCAGCCTGGGCATGAAGCAGTGCAAGGCCAACCCATGGCAAGAGTTCGCACAGAACACCAAGCGTGGCGACCGCGTCAAGGGCCCGATCAAATCCATCACCGACTTCGGCGTGTTTGTGGGCTTGGCTGCCGGTATCGACGGCCTGGTGCACCTGTCTGACCTGTCCTGGAACGAGCCCGGCGAAGCCGCTGTGCGCGAGTACAAAAAGGGCCAGGAAGTGGAAGCTTTGGTGTTGGCCGTTGACGTCGACCGTGAACGCATCTCCCTGGGTATCAAACAGCTCGACTCCGACCCCTTCACCACCTTCTCGTCGATCAACGACAAGGGTTCCGTGGTCACCGGCAAGGTCAAGACCGTGGATGCCAAGGGTGCCGAGATCGACCTGGGCGACGACATCATCGGCTACCTGCGCGCTTCGGAAATCTCCCGCGACCGCGTGGAAGATGCCCGCAATGTGCTCAAGGAAGGCGACGAAGTCAACGCCGTGGTGGTCAACGTGGACCGCAAGACCCGCAACATCCAGTTGTCGATCAAGGCCAAGGACGCCGCTGACCAGAACGAAGCCATGGCTTCGCTCAGCCAGCAGTCGGCCCGTGAAAACGCCGGCACCACCAGCCTGGGTGCCTTGTTGCGCGCCAAGCTCGACAACAATAACTAAACCGTTATTGCTGAACTGAACAGACGGCCGGATGCCTTGGTGCACCCGGTCGTTTTTCATAGGATTTACGCAAAACTGCCCCAGCGTCGTTGCCCCTCATTGCCGTACATTTGTACTGTCTGCGTCGGAGCGTCTAGCCGGGACAATTTTGCGCAAGTCCTATTTTTTTGTCCTGAGTAGCTTTTATGACCCGCTCCGACCTCGTTGAAGAACTTGCAGCAAGATTTGGCCAGATCACCCAGCGCGACGCCGAATTTGCGGTGAAGGCGATTCTGGAAGCCATGAACGACGCCCTGGCACGCGGTCATCGCATTGAAATACGCGGTTTTGGCAGTTTCTCCGTCAACTACCGCCCGCCCCGCATGGGACGCAATCCGCGCAGCGGCGAGAGCGTCGCCATCCCCGAAAAGCAGGTGCCCCACTTCAAGCCGGGCAAAGCCCTGCGCCTGGCTGTTGACCAACGCACCCATGACTTGCTGCCTTCGCCTTGACACCGCAGCAACCCACGCAGGTTCCGGCAAAGTCAGACGCTAGAATCTTCGCAATCTCTGGGAATCGTCGATGAAACACATCCTGTGGTTGCTGAGGTGGATCCTCAAGATCGCCATATTTTTTACCCTGTTTGCCTTTGCGCTGAACAATCAGCAAGTCGCAACGGTGCACTTCTTTTTTGGCAATTACTGGCTCGCCCCCATGGTCCTGGTGGTGTTGGGCGCCTTCGCCATCGGTGTGATGGTCGGCGTGCTGGGCATGACCCCCTGGTGGTGGCGGCATCGCCAGGCCCAACAGGCACCCGCCGCCCCAAAAACTGATGCTGAGCCCACGGCGCCAGTGACCTCACCCGTTTACGCCGATGGAATTTGACCTGAGTTGGGTCTTGCTGGGCTTGCCGCTGGCTTTTGTATTGGGCTGGCTGGCATCGCGCCTGGACCTGCGGCAGATCCGGCTGGAAAACCGCCAGGCACCCAAAGCCTATTTCAAGGGCCTCAACTTTTTGCTCAATGAGCAACAGGACCAGGCCATTGACGCCTTCATTGAAGCCGTTCAAAACGACCCCGACACGTCTGAGTTGCACTTTGCGCTGGGCAACCTGTTTCGTCGGCGCGGCGAGTACGAGCGCGCGGTGCGCGTGCACCAGCACCTGCTGTCACGCGCCGACATCAGCCAGGCGGACCGGCACCGGGCACAGCATGCGCTCGCCCTGGACTACCTCAAGGCCGGGCTGCTCGACCACGCCGAGACCGCCTTGCTCAAGCTCGAAGGCACGCCTTTTGAAGCCCAGGCCCGACTCGCCCTGCTGGCCAACTACGAGCGCAGCCGCGACTGGCCGCAGGCCGCCCTGATGGCGGACAAACTGGAACACGATGTCCAGGGCAGCTTTGCGCCACGGCTGGCCCACTACCTGTGCGAGCAGGCTGCGGCGCAGGTTGCCCAGGGAAAGCTCGACGAAGCGCTTGAGTTGTTGCAACGCGCCATCCGCAAGGCCCCCGAGGCCGCACGTTCGCGCCTGGACCTGGCCCATTTACAAGCCCGGATGGGGCACGAGTCCGAAGCCTGGGACACCCTGATGCACGCGCTTGACAGCACCCCCGCTGCCACCCCCCTGATCATGCGACCGCTGGCTGACCTGGCGCTGCGCAGTGGCCATGCCGGCGCCACCCTGGCCCGGCTGCAGGCGCTCTATGCCGAGCAGGCCTCGCTCGACGTGCTGGAGGCCATCGTCACCCTTTCCAACGCCGACCCGGCCGCCCAAACCAGTGCCCGCGACTGGTACGCGCACCATCTGGAAAAAGAACCTTCGCTGGTGGCCGCCACGCGCTGGATCGCCGGTGAAAAGCTCGAACACGAGCAGTTTCACCCGCAGGTGCAGCGCGCCCTCGACCATGCCATCAAGCCACTGCTGCGCTACCGCTGCGCCGCTTGCGGCTTTGAGGCCACGCAACATTTCTGGCAATGCCCGGGTTGCCAGACCTGGGACAGTTACCCCGCGCGCCGGGTGGAAGAACTATGAGCATTTCCAAAGAAAAAATGACTGGCGCCAGTGTGCTGGTGGTGGGTGACGTCATGCTGGACCGCTACTGGTATGGCGCGGTGGACCGCATCAGCCCCGAAGCCCCGGTGCCGGTGGTGCGCGTCACGCGCGAAGAAGAACGCCCCGGTGGCGCGGCCAACGTGGTCACCCTGGGCGGCCAGGCTTCCTTGCTCACAGTGGTGGGCGAAGACGAGGCCAGTCACAAGTTGGAGGCGCTGGTGGCCGACACCGGCATCCAGACCTGTTTTGGCCGCGACGCACAACTCAAGACCACAGTCAAGCTGCGCGTCATTGGCCGCCAGCAGCAGTTGTTGCGGCTGGACTTCGAGAACACACCCAAAAACGAGGTGCTGGCCACCCAGACAGCCCGCTTCATGGCGCTGCTGCCCAGCCACCAGGCCGTGCTGTTTTCAGACTATGGCAAGGGCGGTCTGGCCCATGTGAGCGACATGATTGCACGCGCTGCCGAAGCCGGCAAACCCATTTTGATCGACCCCAAGGGTTCGGACTATTCGCGTTACCAGCAGGCCACCGTCATCACCCCCAACCGGGCCGAGTTGCAACAAGTCATTGGCGCCTGGCAAGACGAATCCGAGTTGCAGACCAAAGTGCAAAATCTGCGCCAGCAGCTCGGGCTGCAGGCTATTTTGCTGACGCGCAGCGAAGAAGGCATGACACTGTTTGATGCCCAGGGGCGTGCGGATGTCAAGGCGCAGGCACGCGAAGTGTTCGACGTCACCGGTGCCGGCGACACCGTGATCGCCACCCTGGCCGCGCTGGTGGCAGCGGGCATGAGCCTGCGCGAGGCCCTGCCCTGGGCCAACCGCGCTGGCGGCCTGGTCGTTGGCAAATTTGGCACCGCCACCGTTTCTTTTGAGGAGTTGTTCGCATGACCCGAATCGTTGTCACCGGTGCAGCCGGTTTTATTGGTTCCAACCTCATCAAGGGCCTGAACGCCCGCGGCCTGACCGACATCATTGCCGTCGATGACCTGACCCAGGGCGACAAATTTCGCAACCTGGTTGATTTGCAGATTGCTGACTACGTGGATGCCGCATATTTCTACGACGCCTTTGCAGCCGACACCTATGGCAAGGTCGAAGCTGTTTTCCACGAGGGCGCCTGCAGCGACACCATGGAGAGCAACGGCCAGTACATGATGCAAAACAACTACGCCACCTCGGTGCAGCTGTACCAGACCTGCCAGAAACGTGGCGCCCGCCTGCTCTACGCCTCCAGTGCCGCCACCTACGGCGGCTCTGACACCTTCCGAGAAGCACCCGCTTTCGAGCAGCCGCTCAACGTCTACGGCTACTCCAAACTGCTGTTTGACCAGCGCATGCGCCTGGAGTGCGGCCCGGCCTTCGAGAACGCCCTGGCCGGACTCACCCGCCAAGTGGTGGGCTTTCGCTACTTCAATGTCTACGGTCCGCGCGAACAGCACAAGGGGCGCATGGCCAGTGTCGCGTTCCATCAGTTCAACCAGTTCAAGGCCGAGGGCAAGGTGAAGCTGTTTGGGGACTATGGTGGTTATGCCCCAGGCGCACAGATGCGCGACTTTGTTTTCATCGACGACGTGGTCGCAGTCAACCTGTGGTTCTTTGACCACCCCGGTATCTCGGGCATTTTCAACCTCGGCAGCGGTCGCGCCCAGCCCTTCAATGACGTCGCCAGTTCGGTCGTCAATGCGCTGCGCCAAGCTAGCGGCCAGACGCCACTGACGCTGGCGCAGCTCGGCACTGAAGGCCTGCTGGAATACATCCCCTTCCCCGATGCGCTGCGTGGCAAATACCAGTGCTACACCCAGGCCGATTTAAGCGCCTTGCGCGCCTCGGGCTGCACGCATCCCTTCGCCGACGTGCAAACTGGCGTGGCAAGCTACGTTGAGTGGCTGGCACAACAAGCCTGACACTGACGTATTTTTCACACAGCAAAAAGTTTAATTTCCTGGGGTATGCGATGCAGGCATACACTGTTCTTGTCGGTGTTCAATTCCAAGTGTTTGATCATTGACACGGTTATTTCTTTTCAATTCCCAGGGAGTCAAATCATGTTAAAGAAAATTTTGGCCATCACGGCCATGCTGTCTGCTGCCGCCTGCTTTGCCGCAGTGGATATCAACAAGGCCACAGCTGCAGAGCTCGACGGCATCAAGGGCGTTGGCCCAAGCTTATCCTCCAAGATTCTCGATGAACGAAAAAAAGCTGACTTCAAGGACTGGAGCGACTTTGTCGAACGCGTCAAAGGGGTGGGCGAAGGCAACGCCGCCAAGTTTTCAGCCGAAGGCATGACGGTCAACGGCATGGCTTTCAAGGGCTCAGCCACGGCGGGCCCCAAAGCGGTACCAGCCAAAGCGGCTGCAAGCGCCGCTAAAAAATAAGGCCTTGACCCATCAGTGACAAGCCCGCTTAGCGGGCTTTCTTTTTTTAGACCCATACCTCAGTATGATGCAGGCCTCATGATGACTGTCTTTGCAATTTGTCTAGGTGCCTGTGTTGGCGCATTGGCACGCTGGGGTTTGGGCTTGTGGCTTAGCCCGGGTGCGCTGATTCCCTTGGGCACGCTGGCCGCCAACCTGATTGGCGGCTATCTGGTCGGCGTGGCAGTGGCCGTGTTTCAGGCCATGCCGCATCTCGACCCGGCCTGGCGACTCGCCATCGTCACCGGCTTTTTGGGCGCCCTGACCACCTTTTCCAGCTTTTCAGCCGAAGTGGTGGGCATGCTTGGGCAACAGCGCTATCTGCTGGGTTTTGGCACCGCCGCAGCGCACCTGTTCGGCTCGCTGCTGCTCACCCTGGCGGGCCTCAGGACGGCTACTTTTTTTATAGCTCGCTACGCCTGATTTATTGACTCTGGAGGTCAAATGGGCGGCTGGCACCCGATGCGTTACGGTGCCGTTAGCGTCATGCCGCGTTGCTTGAACATGGCCAACAGTTCCCCGTTGTCCCTGAGTTCTTTCATTGCAACATCCAAGGCCTGCCCCAAATCTTTGAAATCCGACTTGATCGCCATTCCGATGGGCCAACCATTCTCAGGCAAGCCTTTCAAAGGCATCTGAGAGATCAAAAATTTGCTGACCTCAACCTTGTCTTGTGCCAAGGCCGCTTCTGCTTGCGAACGCAAAACATATGCGGCATCCGCTTGGCCATGCAACACAGCTGTGGCGGCATCAATACCAGAGTTGAAAAGGACAACCTGAGCGCGAAGCAAGCCGTTGCCATGCCCCAGCAAAGCACTCGCAGCGCCGGTGCCACGCTCGGCGGCAAGTTTGTGCCCGACCAGCTCAGATGGCTCATTCAGTTGGGGAATTTTGCTGGTGTCATGGAGCAAGACAGGCACCTGGCGCATGTAGGGCGAAAAGATCGTCACCTGCCTGTTTTTCTGAATCAAGTATTTGTCAACCGGTACGTTCAGCATGACGTCCGCAGGGCCATAGCCCAGGTAATGACCTTTCCAGATCATGTTGCGCAGGTCATCGTTCACGTTTTCACCAGCGTCAAATGGCAAGAACGACAGTTTCAGTTTGAGTTGGCGCGCCAGACCTTCTGCAAGCGCAATGTCCAGGCCCTGCATGTCATTCACACCGCCACTTGAAAAAGGCGCGTTGTCTTTATAAACCGCCACTTTCAAAGTGCCACGGGCACGAATTTTGGCCAAATCATCAAGCTCACCCTCGGCAAAAACGGGTGCGGCACCCAGCGCCAGCAACATGCCAAGGCTTTGCCTGCGACTGATGCCGCCAGCGTCAGCCCTTGCAGCCTTGGGGTTTTTCATGAATGTCAACATGCTAACTATCTCCTGTTTGGTTTTGCAATCATGCAATTACACCGTCTCTTCTTCGGGGCCACACGCACGTGCCCCATATTCGCTTTTTAATTGGCGGACATACGACGGGTTTCAATGTAAGTGCGAATGGACCAGATCGCTTCTTGCGTCAAGATACCCTCAAAGTGCGGCATGTAGACTCGGCCATCGCGCACCCGACCGCGCCTGACAGTGGCCAGAAAAAAGTCATCCATTTCCTTGAAACAAGCCTTTTTTGAGGAATCGTTCGCCATGTCCATGCAATCAACGTCGAAATTTCGCAGGTCAGGTGACATACCGCCCGAGATCGCCTCAAGGCCGTGGCAGCGGGCGCAATTCTGGTTGTAGGCCGAGGTGCCAATGCGCAAGGCTTCGTCATGGGCATCGCCAGTGCTGTAAGGATTGGCATCGAGCCATTTGGTACCTAATTGAGGCAAAGTTGAGGTGTCGACTGATTGCGGCACGACATCGCCGTGCGCCAACACCACCCCGGCAGCAAGGCTTAACGCAGCCACAGAAAAAAGACCAAGCCGCTTGGCCGCCAGTATGAGTTTGACTTGCATAGAAAGCATCCTAAAAAGTGAGCAAAATAGTTCCGCCCAAACTTTATGCAATAAATGCGCCAAAGTGTGGCGCACTCACCATCGCACGGCGCCACAAGGCGCTTGCGGGTAACCCGCCGACAAAGCCTGACAAAAGTGTGTCAATTTGGGTCAAGGTGTTCCACTTGTTTTGACACACAACGCCGACGACACACTTCATTGCTTCATTTATAAAAACATCGATCTGTCAAGGGTTATTGCTGATTGAAAAACAAATGCCGGGTTGGACAATGTGCTGACATAAGCAATCATCATGCAAATCAACATCGAAACGCCACTTTCCCAGCGTCATCCTCAAACGCTTGGTAGTCACACTGCCGAGTCAAACTTTGGCCGTTTGGTCTCCGACTCGCACGCCAGGTCGGAAGACTACGGAATTTCCTGTAAGGATGAAGCTGACTACTCTACCCAGGGGCATGCTTCTCTGCTTCGTGCGCTGGATGAAAACAGATTTTTGTTCGAGCACGCGGCCCCAGTGATGGAGTCCTTGTACTCACAAATTGTCAACACACACAGCGTGATCTTATTGACAAATGCCAACGGCCTCGTGCTCCATTCATTGGGAGACCCGGATTTTTTGGACAAAGCCTCCAAAGTTGCACTTGTGCCGGGCGTTGAATGGTCTGAAAAGTCCAAGGGTACCAACGCCATAGGAACTGCACTACATGAAAACCGACCATTGCACATTGCAGGTGGCCAGCATTTCATGAACATCAACCACACGCTTGCCTGCTCTTGTGCCCCAATTTCGGCACCAGATGGTCAAGTGATAGGCGCGCTCGATGTCACAGGCGATCATCGGCAGTCACATCTGCACACCCTGGCTCTGGTGCGAATGTCAGGGCAGATGATTGAAAACCATATGTTCACAGATACCTTCAGTGAAGAGGTTTGCGTGCGCTTTCACGCGCGGCCTGAATTTTTGGGCACCCTGGTGGAAGGCATTGCGGTATTTTCTTCAGACGGCAGGTTCTTGTCGGCCAACCGGAGCGCACAGTTTCAAATCGGGTTAACCCTGGATGCCTTGAAGGCGCACACGTTTTCTTCTCTGTTTGGCATTGCCATCTCGCGCCTTCATGAGATTTTTGGTGGCGCCATCATCAAGTCGCATCAACTCAACTTGTACAGTGGCTTGTCGGTCTGGTGCCTGGTGAAGACGAAACCACTTGGGCAATGGTTGCACGGGCAGGACACACGTATTGCAAAGGGCCAACCCGCCGGGACACGCCAAATCGGTATTGACGCGTCAGCCAATCGGAAACTGGAAATGTCGAGCCTGAGGTATCTTGACACCGGTGACGCTCAGATAGCCGCCGTGATTCGCAAGTTGTGCATGGTCAGAAACCATGACATTCCGATCATGATCCTGGGAGAAACCGGCACTGGCAAGGACTTGATGGCCAAAGCGATTCATTCAGACTCAGACCGCTCCAGTTATCCCTTTATTTCTGTCAACTGTGCGTCCATCCCTGAAACCTTGATCGAATCAGAACTGTTTGGCTACGAAGACGGGGCGTTTACGGGAGCGCGGAAAAAAGGCTCTATTGGAAAAATTCAACAAGCCCATGGTGGCACCCTTTTTCTCGATGAAATTGGCGACATGCCCAAGCATTTGCAGGCGCGACTGCTGCGGGTGTTGCAAGATCGCAAGGTCAATCCGCTCGGCGCAGGCAAGGAAGTAGAAGTTGATGTGGCCGTCATCTGCGCCACCAACAAGAACCTGAAAGAAATGATCGCCCAAGGCGCGTTCCGTGAAGATTTGTATTACCGGCTCAATGGACTGGTGGTGCGTTTGCCAGCGCTGCGGGAACGTTCCGACTTTGAACTGATGACCAAAAGAATCTTGGTCAGCCTTTGCGTAAAGGGTCTGCCGATCAGCCTGTCAACCGAGGTTTGGGAACTGTTCAATAATTACAGTTGGCCTGGCAATTTCAGGCAGTTGCACAATTTGCTGAGAACTGCCGTTGTCATGACCGACCGGGATGGACTGATAGGCAAACAACATTTACCCGATGACTTCCTGGAAGACGTGGCACGTTCAACCCATATCTCCGGAGAAACGATTCAAAAAACAGAAACACCTGAGCCCATGAGACAGATGGTCGACGATCCCACCGGCAACCTGGAAGACGTCACCCTGGCAGCCATGGCACTCACACTGCGACTGCACAAGGGAAACGTCTCTACGACTGCCAAAGCGCTTGGGGTCTCGCGCAACACCATTTATCGCAAGAAAAACCTGTTGCCCCCCGACGTTTGGGGGTGATCTCTGGTTTGGGCTTAATTGAGCGACAAAATCCAGTAAACCACTTGGCGAGCGTTTGACTCGCTGATGGCCACAGCATTGGGCGGCATGGCAATGCCTGCTGCCTTGTTTTTCCAGTGGCTTGAATAGGGGTTGGAGCCCTCCAGAACGATGCGCGTCAGGAAATCTGCCGCACCGGGCTTGCCACGGTACTGGTTCGCCACATCTTGCCAAGAGGGGCCTACTGGCAACACGCTGTCTTTAGAGTCAACATGTTTGATGGTGTGGCAGGTAAAGCATCCCGCATTGGCCGCGATTTTTTTGGCTGCATCGTCAGCTGACTGCTGAGCAAAGGCGTTCGTGGCCATCAGCGCCAGCGCGCCAAAATATAAGCAGGTTTTGATTTGGCTTTTCATAAGAATAAATTGAAAAATGATGCAAAGGAGAACGCCGCAGTCTAGGGTTTGTGCGACATCGCCCACGTGGCCAAGGTCGTCAAATCTTTCGCACTGATGCTTGAATGCGGGGGCATTGGGATACGGCCCCACTTGCCGCGAGAGCCATTTTTGATGCTTTGTGCCATCGTCGAGATTGCGTCTGGGTCACTGCCGTATTTGGCAACGACATCGTTGAAGGCTGGGCCAACGATCTTCTCTGCGACTGCATGGCATGATAAACAGCCACTCGCTTTCACCAAATCGATCACGTCAGAGTTCTCTTGCGCAAAGGCGTGACCCGTCGCACTCAAGAGCAGCAAGGAGGACAGGATAATTTTGGATTTCATGGTTGAAATGTGATCAACAGAACGTACAAGGCCCAACTCCCAGGAGCGGGCCTTGCACCTCTGTTACTTGATCAGCTTGAATGTCCAGACCGAACCGCCCTGCTCGAGCATGTTCACTTTCTTGGCAACCTCACCTCCCCACAGCGGCACCGCACCACCCCAACCAGAAACCACGGTGACGTACTGCTGGCCGCCTTCTTTCCAGGTAATCGGGGGCGCCACAATACCAGACCCCGTCTGGAACTGCCAAACCACTTTGCCAGTCTTTGCGTCCGCTGCCTTCAGGAAGCCTTCGGGTGTGCCCCAGAAAACCAAATCACCCGTTGTCAAGACACCACTCCACAGAGGTGCGGTGTTTTTGACTTCCCAAGCCACTTTGCCTGTTTTGGGATCAATGGCGCGCAAGGAACCAATGTGGTCGTCAAAAAGCGGCTTGATGGTGAACCCTGCACCCAAATAGGCAGCGCCTTTTTTGTAGGCAATGGGCTCGTTCCAGATGTCCATGCCCCATTCGTTGGTAGGCACATAAAACAGACCCGTCTTGGGACTGTAAGCCATGGGCATCTGATTCTTGCCACCCAGGAAGCCTGGTACAGCAAAAGCGGATTTGCCTTTTTTGCCATCCATACCCGGCGCAGTGGGGTCGCCAGGACGGTTTTCTTCGATGTAATTGGGGCGACCGGTTTTCAGGTCAATGCTGCTGGCCCAGGTGGTCTTTTTGACAAACGGGAACGCATTCACCAGTTTGCCAGTAGCTGCATCATTCACATAAAAGAAACCATTGCGGTCTGCCTTGGCGCCCATGCGCTTGCCATCCATGTCGAAGGTGATGAATTCATTGACACCGTCGTAGTCCCAGCCATCGTTGGGCGTGTTTTGATAGTGCCAGACAATTTTTCCGGTCTTGACATCAATCGCAACAGTAGCTGAAGAGTAGAGGTTGTCGCCCTTGCGAACATGGCTGTTCCATGGGCCAGGGTTACCCGTACCAAAATAAGCCAAGCCGGTTTTGGCGTCGTAGGTACCGCCTAGCCAAGGTGCAGCGCCACCGGTTTTCCAGGTTTCACCAGGCCATGTGGCGTTGGCCGTGCCAGAAGTACCGTTGTCCTTGCCATTCAAGGTGCCCATATGACCTTCAACGGTCGGACGACTCCAGACCAGTTTGCCCGTTTTCGGATCACGTGCCTCCACGCGACCCACCACACCAAATTCACCACCCGAGAGACCAGTGATCAGCAGACCTTCTGCAATCAGGGGTGCGGCGGTATAGCTGTAGCCAGCGCTGTAGTCGTCAATCTTCTCGCGCCAGACGACCTTGCCGGTGGTTTGATCCAGTGCCACCAATTGCGCATCCAGGGTGCCAAAAATCACCAGGTTGTCATACAAGGCAGCGCCACGGTTGATCACGTCACAGCACGGCATGATGCCCTCAGGCAAACGGTGCTCGTATTTCCAAAGCTTTGCTCCGGTCTTGGAATCCAGCGCAAAAATACGTGAATACGATGCCGTCACAAACATCTTGCCGTTGTGGACCAAGGGTTGTGACTGCTGCCCACGTTGTTTTTCACCACCGAACGACATGGACCATGCGGGTACCAGGCGGCTGACGGATTTGGCATTGACGTCGTTCAAAGTTGAATGGCGTTGACCTTGGGCACCCATGCCCCAAGTCAGCACGTCTTCTGTTGAACTGGCGTCGTTGGCGATCATGGCGTCTGTGACTTGCGCGCCAACATGGGCGGTTGCTGCCATGATCAAAATACTTAATAGTTTGCGTTTCAATTGATCGTCTCCTGCATATTTGTAAGGATAGTTACTGGTCTGGCGCAGCGTGCCCAGGCAATCGTGGGTTGGTTGAAGATCTCTCCAACAACGCCCACCCAAAGAACTTCGCAACTTCTATGCCAATTTAAATACGCGTCTGAAGGGTGAAATGGCCGGGTGATGGGATGATTCTTGTCCCATCTGCTCAGTCACCAACGACCCATGATGTGACAGTGTTCAAAATTGAATCACTGTGCGTCAAGCTTGTAACAGCATTTCTGGCCTGCGCAGGCAGTCAAACCAGCCGTCTTAGGCCGCACCGCGTTGTTTGATCCAGCCTCTTTGCGGGTCATAGCCCCACCAGGCCAGGCAAAAGAAGACCGTGGCGCCGACCACCACCACCGTCCACGACAGCGCATTGACCTGACCATACATGGCAAACCGAATCGCCTCCACCACATGGGTGAACGGGTTCCACTGCGCCAAGGTCAACAACCACCAGGCACCTGACTCGTCCAGCTTCCACAAGGGGTAAAGCGCCGGGCTGATAAAAAACATCGGAAAAATCACAAAGTTCATGGTGCCGGCAAAGTTTTCCAGCTGCTTGATGTAGACCGACAACATCAAACCCAAAGCGGCCAGCAACGTGGCGCCAGCCACCATGGCCAGCATCAGCAATGGCAGATGCGCCCAACTGAATTCCACGCCGAACGCCAGGGCAATCAGCAGAAAGACCAGCATTTGCAACAAGGACAGGCTGGTGCCTCCCATCAGCTTGAAAGCCAGCAACCAGCCACGCGGCAATGGCGCGGTGAGCAGCAGCCGCATGACGCCCATTTCACGGTCATAGACCATCGACAAGGAACTTTGCATGCCGTTGAACAAGGCCACCATGCCAAGCAGCCCTGGCACCATGTAAACCTGGTACTCCACATAGGTCTCATAAGGCGGAACAATTGACACGCCAAACACGTTGTGGAATCCGGCCGAGAACACCACAAACCACAACAAGGGCCGCACCAACGCCGACGCCAGACGCGACGGCTGGCGCAGAAACTTGTTGATCTCGCGCCCCACCACCGCCCGCATGGCACGCAGCAGGTGCATGGCGAAATGGGGGGCCATCACTGCAGCTTGCACTTGGATTCTTTCTGGTCGGTGCCCAGCGTGTCCATCACCTCGGTGGGGTGCAGAATGCCATCAAGCGGGGCCATGCCGACCACACCATCACTGTGGCCCAGCATGATGGGCTGGCGCAGTTGCCCGTCCCAGACCCGAAACGTCAAACCAGGCCCCTTGTTGCCGTCCACCATCACGGCTCCAGAGCGCAACTGTTTGAGTTGCTGGCCAATGTCTGCTTTGGGGTTCTCAGTCAAGCCTGCGGCAATGGCTTTCACGGCGATCCAGGCCGCCCAGTCCTGGCTTTGCATCGGGCGCTTGGCCTGCTTTTGAAAGCGTCTTGAAACTTGTGGCCCGCCATTGCGCTCCCACTGCGGGTGCCAGGCCATCGCCATCAAGCCATTGCTGCCCATCACCGGGCGCGGCCACTGCGTGGCATAGGGCAAAGTGCGGGCAAATTCGCCGTGGCTGTCCATCACCGCCACCACGTCGTGCTCACGCTCATTGGTGAGCAAACGGGTGTTGAACAGGTCACGCTCGCGCGGGTCACCTGACAATTTAAAAGGCTTGGTTTGCAAAATTTTCAAGCCATAACGCTTGGCCGACAGCGTCATGGCTGCGCCCTGCAACTGATCGTCTGGCAACGGGCCTTGCAGCAGCAACAGCTTGCGCCAGTTGCGCGCTGCCAGGTACTGTGCCAGCGCATCGGTGTACATCTGTCGACTTGGGGTGGTGTGCAGCAGGGCGGCCGAACAGGCCTCATTGCGCAGGGCGTCACTGTCCGCGCTGACATTGAACACCATGGCGCCACCCAAAGCAGCCGGGGCTGCCTTGACCAGCGCAGTGAGCATGGCTAGCGGCAAATCGGCCACGATGTGCTGCACGCGCGCGCCTTTGAGCTCAGCCAACACCTTGGGCAACGCCTGTGCATCGGCCAGGGCCACCTCTTTGAGCTTCAGCGCCATGCCCAACTCTTGCAACTCAAGCGATGCGTCTTCAACAGCCATGCGCGCAGCATCACCTACGCGCCCCCCCGGATGGTCGGGGTAGGCACGCTCCAGTTGCCTGGGCGCATAACGCGCGTCCGCGGCCATGGACAACACCGCCACCGTGACGTTTTGCAACGGTGCGGCACTGGCCATGCCACAGGCCAAGGTCAAGCTGCACACCAGGCCGGTAGCCCTCAAGCTCTTGGTAAGCCTGCCCGGCCTGAAACCCTTGGGCTGACCCGGCAAAGGGCTGCAAACGCCGGTAGAAGCCGCCGCAAGCATCAGGGTTGCACCAGAATGCTGTGTGGCACGCGGCCCACCGGCACGGTGCGAATGGCCTTGCCCGCGACTGCGTCGACCAAGGTCATGTCGTCTGACATGCCATTGGCCACATACAAGGTTTTGCCATCAGGATGCAAAGCCAGGCCCCAGGCACGTTTACCCACCAGCACGGTGTTGCGCACTTCGCGCGTGGTGGTGTCGATTTGCGCCACATGGTTGGCCTTGCCCAAACCCACCCACACCGACTTGCCATCGGCACTCAGCGTCATGCCCACGGGTGTGATGTCGTTGGTGCGCATGCCCTTGATCTGGAACTTGACGGTGTGTTTGACGCTTTGGTCCACGGTGCTGATGATGCTGACACTGGCGTTAAGCTCATTGCTCACCCACAGTTCTTTGCCGTCAGCAGCCAGCACAAAGCGGCGTGGCCGCTTGCCCGCACGGATGTTTTTGATGATTTTTTGGCTGTTGAGGTCAATGTAATGAACCACATTGGCCTCTTCAGACGTCACGTAAGCGTGTTTGCCATCGGGCATGACAAAGACGCCTTCCGGCTCGCCGCCCACCTTGATGTCAAACAGCTTTTTGCGCGTTTCCAGGCTGTAGGCGCCCAAAAGGCTGTCGTCTTCGATGCTGACAAAGACCGTCTTGCCGTCGGCACTCACATCAAACATCTCGGGGCTTTGATCAAGCGGCAACTGGTCGGTCATCTTGCCAGTGGTCACATCGACGATGCCCATCGCATTGCTTTCGCCACAGATCACATAAATTTTCGATTTGTCGGCGGTAAAGCGCATGTCGCGTGGGCGCTGGCACACGTCAATGGCTGACAGGCGCTGACCCTGGGTGTCAAACACATAAATCTTGTTGTCTTTTTCGCTTGAGACATACAGGCGGTTGGCCGGTGCGGCTTGCACCACGGCCGCACTGGCGGCCAACGCCAACAGCGTGAGCATTCGACCCGCAGCGCGGCGCGGAACTGCCGAAAATGTGGGATTGTTTTTTTTCAGGATGTTGAACATGTTGTCTCTTTTAAAAATTGAAGTTAGATGTCAGACACCACGAATGACGCAGAGGAAAAGCAAAAATTACGCCAAACACAAAGGCACAAAATTTGCATGAAAGATGCCATAGGCGCGACCTTCGAGCTTAAAGTGTCCCATAAACTGGCACGCTGTTCCTTTACGCCACACACCCTCACCGCTTTGCCCATGTCATGATGATGCTCACCAACCCACAGATTACCCCATGCCTGCCCCCATGCTGATCGTTCATAACCTGGCCAAGTCTTACGGTGCCAAACCAGCGCTGAAAGGCGTGAGTTTTACCATCCAGGCAGGTGAAATGGTGGCCTTGCTCGGCCCCAACGGCGCGGGCAAATCCACGCTGCTGCAGTTGCTCACCGGCTTGTTCAGTCCAGACCTTGGCAATATCGGGATTTTTGGCCAAGACCTCAACGCCCACCCCAGCCAGGCCTTGGCCGGCATTGGCGTGGTGTTTCAGCAAAGTGCGCTTGACCTGGATTTGTCAGTCAACGCCAACTTGCTGTTTCACACCGACCTGCACGGCCTGCCCCGGCGGGTGGCTAAGTCACGCATTGCCGAAGGGCTTGCGGCCATGGGCTTGCAGGGTCAGGCCAAAGACGTGGTGCGCAGCCTGTCAGGCGGCACCCGGCGCAAGGTCGAACTGGTGCGCGCCTTGCTGCACCAGCCGCGCGTGCTGCTGATGGATGAGGCCACGGTGGGCCTGGATCCCGAGTCACGCGCCACCATGCTGACTGCGGTGCGGCAACTGGCCACACAGCAGCAAGTGGGCGTGTTGTGGGCCACGCATTTGATTGAAGAAATCAGGGTCACCGACCGGGTATTGTTTTTGCAACAAGGCTTGATTCGGTTTGACGGTATACCTGATGACTATTTTTCACAATTCAAAGGCCTGGTACAAAAAGACGAATCACACGCCTGAATCGACGCCATGCAGTGGTCAAAGCCAGCGCATGACAAGACAAGCCATTGAAGCCAATCCATTTTAAAAAACAGACAAATCCATGTTGAACCTACTTAAATCCTCCCTGATATGCCTCTGTCTTGCGAGTGCTGCCTTTGCCGCCACGCCCACGCAAATTCGTGTTGGCGTCTTGGGGTTTGGCACGGTGAACTGGGAGCTTGATGTGATGCAGCGCCATGCGCTGGCAAAAAAGCGCGGTGTTGACCTGGTGGTGGTGCCGCTGGCGTCTAGCGATGCCTCCACCATTGCGCTGCAAGGCGGCTCGGTCGATGTGATCGTGTCGGACTGGCTGTGGGTGTCAAGGCAGCGCGCTGACGCCAACATGTTCAGCTTTGTCACCTACTCCAACGCGGTGGGCTCAGTGATTGTGGACAAAGGCAGCCCGATCAAAACCTTGGCCGACTTGAAAGGGAAAAAAATCGGCGTCTCAGGCGGTGCCAACGACAAAATCTGGCTGCTGTTGCGTGCCCACAGCCTGCGCAACCTGGGCGCAGATGTGGCCACCACCGCCATACCGACATTTGGTGCGCCGCCCTTGCTCAATGAGTTGATGCAGCGCCAGCAACTGGATGCGGTGCTCAACACCTGGGCTTACACCGCCCGCCTGGAAGCCAAAGGCATGCAGCGCCTGATTGAATTGCCCGAAATTTTGGCCGGCTTGGGTGTCAAACAACCCATTCCACTAGTTGGCTGGGTGTTTCGAGAAGATTGGGCCGCCAAAAACCAGAACGCATTGAACGCCTTTTTTGCCGCCTCAAACGAGGCCAAGCAACTTATGACCAAAGACGACGAATGGCTCAAGCTCAAACCCAAAATGAAAGCCGAGAACGACGCCATATTCATCAGCCTGCGCGACAAATTCAGGGCGGGCATTCCCGCCTGCGGCCCCAACCCCATGGCCGACATCACCCAAACCTACAAAGTGCTGGCGGACATTGGCGGTGAAAAACTGGTCGGCCGCGCCACACAGCTGTCCAATGCCACCTTTTGGCCTGGCTACCAAGCGACATGCAGCAGGCCGTAAAGCAAACGCCCGCCTGGCTTTCTGGCAGCGGCATACGGCTGCTGCCTTTGCTGGTGGTGCTGATTTTTTGGCAGCTTTTTGGCGACCACTTTGACAGCAAGCTGCTGCCGCCGCCGGCTGTCATTGGGCAACTTTTATGGAAAGAAGTGGTTGAGGGCGACTTGCTGTTTCACCTGGGCATGACCTTGAAACGCGTCGGCATCAGCTTCATGGCGGCCATGGTGTTGGGCACCGTATTGGGCATCTTGATGGGCATGCACAAGGCGGTTGACCATGCGCTCGACACCTTTTTAATCATCGGCTTGAATATTCCGGCCCTGGTGGTCATCATCATTTGTTACATCTGGTTTGGCTTGACGGAATATGCCGCCATCATTGCCGTGACCATTAACAAAATACCCATGGTGGCGGTGAGTTTGCGCGAAGGGGCGCGGGCGCTGGACAAAAGCCTGTTTCAGGTGGCGCAGGTGTACCAGTTGTCAAAAGTGGACGTGGCGACAAAAATTGTTTTGCCGCAGTTGTTGCCCTATATTTTTGGCGCTGCCCGCAACGGCTTGGCCATCATCTGGAAAATTGTGCTGGTGGTGGAGTTGCTGGGCTGCAGCAATGGCGTGGGGTTTCAGATTGGTGGGTTCTTCCACTTTTTTGACATTGCGGGGGTACTGGCTTACACCCTGGCGTTCATGGGGGTGGTGTTCTCTATTGAGGTGCTGGCCCTGCGCCCGCTTGAGAAACATTTGTTGCGGTGGCGACTATGAGCTTTTTGGCGGTGGATATTCATCAAAAAGTTTTCGAGAATGGTTGTTTGGCCGTTCAAAACCTCAAGCTCTCATGCCAAAGAGGCGAATTCATTGCCATTGTGGGCCCCTCGGGTGCGGGCAAATCCACGCTGCTGAACATGGTGTCTGGCCTGGACCGTGACTACGCGGGGTCTGTGACATTTGCCGGACAAGCCCTCAATCCGTCTGCCGTGCGGCTTGGCTTTTTGTTTCAGGAATGCCGGCTTTTGCCTTGGCTGACCGTGTACCAAAATTTGCAGCTGGTGATCAAAAATGCACCCGCTGCCCAACCAAGCAAACCGCTGGATGTCTGGCTGGAAAGCGTGGGGCTGCAAGGCTGCGGTGGTCTTTTTCCGGGGCAACTCTCGGGCGGCATGCAGCGGCGCGTGGCCTTGCTGCGCGCCTTCATCGTGGCGCCTGATGTGCTGCTGATGGACGAGCCTTTTCAGTCACTGGATGCGCCCACTGCCACACAGCTGCGCCGCCTGCTGCATGCGCTGTGGCAACAAAGCGCCCCCACGGTGCTGTTTGTCACCCACAACCTGCGCGAAGCCATCAGCGTGGCGAGCCGCATTGTGTTTTTGTCAGCCCGGCCCTCCAGGGTAATTTTGGACTACCCGATGGCGCGGTCGGCAGAGCGCGCCGAAGCCATCGACATCGAGAGCGACTGGGTCACCCAGACGCACCAGCAAATTCTTGACCGCCATCCGCAATTGCTTTCAGGGCTGCATTTGGACTAAATTAATAAGAAATAAGTTTTTAGCCTTTGAGCAGTATGCGTAAGAAGCTATTTATTCAATAACATTGAAGCGACAACAGGCTACGCCTCAAAGCCCGGTGTGGCGCGCCAATTGCCAGCCTTGTCCACCACCAGCACCTCCACCTTCCAGGCCTTGGCCAAAACCATGGCCTGATTCATGCCTGCGACAAACATCACCTTGGTCAGGGCATCGGCCAACGCACAGCTGTCAGCTGCCACCGTGACACTGGCCACATCAAGGGGCGAATAACCGGTGTGCGGGTTGAAGATGTGGTGGTGTTTGAAGTCAGCGCTGAAAGCGGTCTGACTGTCGGCTGAAGTCGCCATGCTTTTGCCATGCAGCGCGATGTTTTGAATTAACTTGTGCTCATCCCGCGGGTCGGCAATGCCGAGGCGCCAATTGCCGCCGTTTTGTGGTTCGCCCATGGCCGCCCACTCGCCGGTGTTGATCAAGGCATGTTGAATGCCCATGCGCTGCCAGTGCGCCTGCACCAGGTCTGCGGCAAAACCCTGGGCAATGCCGTTGAGCGTGATGGCCATGTGGGGCTGGCTGAAACTGATGCGCGCCGGGCTCAGGTTCACATGTTGCCAACCGGTGCGCTGGCGGGCCCGGGCTACTGCCGCTGCGCTGGGCAAGCGGCCCAAGGCCTGGGCCGCAGAAAACACCGACCACAGCGGCTGCACCGTGACATCAAAGGCGCCCTGGCTATTTTCAGACACCGCCCGGGCCAGCTGCAGCAGCTTGTGCAAATCAGGGTGCGGGTTGTCCAGAAAGCCCTGCGCATTGAGTTGGCTCAACGCGCTTTGCGGGTTGAACAGGCTCATTTGCCGCTCCACATGGCGAATGTCTGCCGCCGCCGCATCCAAAGCCGACTCCGCCAACGCTGGGTCGCTGTGCGCCACCAGCAAAGACAAATGGGTGCCAAACCCAAGCAAGGGGCGCGTTTGCCATACCAGGGGGCCCAGTGGTTTGTGCAAGCCCCTCTGCACCGTGGCAGCACCGCCCAACGCAGTCAGGGTTGCGCCCAGCCCCAAAGAGGCTTGCAAAAATGCGCGTCTTTTCATCTTCGTCCCTTGAAATCAAACAAACATTGAGCAGGCCTAACGCACCGGCTCGGTATGGATCGGAATCACCCGACTTTTGCTCTCCATAATGCGGGGCACGCACAGCTCGGGGCTTTGCTCAATGGCCACGCAGTCCAGGCACTGGAAACATTCCACGTAGTCAATCTCACCGGTTTTCCTGATCGCCTGGTAGCGGCAGTCGTTGCTGCAGCGCTGGCACGGCTGGCCGCATTCTGCGCGCCGGGGCAGCCAGTTTTGCAACCGCAGTCGGCCCAAAATTGCCATACCCGCGCCCAATGGGCACAGGTAGCGGCAGAAGCTTTTGTACACCACCAGGTTGAGCACAAGCAGCACAGCAGCCCACGCCACAAACGGCCAGGAGCGCACAAACATCAGGGTGATGCTGGTCTTGAAGGGCTCCACCTCCACCAAACGATCCGTCCATTGCACCGACACCAGCGCCGTGACACAAATCACGGCCAACACCAGGTATTTAAGGAGCTTGAGGTTACCGTCGAGTTGCCATGAAATTTTGATTTGCGGTATTTTCAAATACCGGCCCACGTTGGCCAACAATTCTTGCAAGGCACCAAACGGGCATAACCAGCCACAAAACACCCCACGCCCCCAGACCACAAAGGTCACGGCAATGAAAGCCCACAAAATGATGGTCATCGGGTCATACAAGAAGAAACCCAGGCTTTGCTGTGCCATCAGCGCCCGAATCACACCGGTGATGTTCACAATAGACAACTGGCCTTGCGCATACCAGCCAATGAAGAACAGCGTGAACAACAGGTAGCCCGTTCTGAACAGCGTCAAACGCTTGACCGTTCGTGTCAGCCAAGATTGCTTGACCAGAGCCCACGACAAAAGCCCCAAGCCAATGAGCAAAATCAGCAGTTCGCCCGTGCGATCGGACCAGATCGAATGCCAGGTTTTGTTGTCTGACTCGGCCGCCACAAAATAGTCGTCAGGCAACTGCGTCACTACCGACAAATCTTTGCCCACCCGCTCGCCATACATCTCGCCCTTGGTGCGAATCACCCGCAGCTTGAATTCAAGCGGCAGCGAGGGGTCGAGCCCGGCCGGGCCAATGATCCGGAATATTTTCCACTCGGCATCTGTCAAGGCCTCGGGCACTTTCAAAGGCTCATACAGGTCAATGTCAAGGTCACGAATTTCCAGCGGCAGGCTGCCCTGCTGCACCGTGATGCGGTTGGGCACCGCGCCGCGGGTGAACTCGTCGCCCAGCATCGAGTAGCGCCCCTTGGACATCACCAGCATGGCGCTGTCACCGGGGTCCAGGCGGCCTTGCAAATAATCCCAGTCTTTGGGTGACAGCAGGTTGCGCCCCACCGAGGGCACATGCAGGTAGGCCACCACCATCTCTACAAAATCAGCTTTGGGTACAGCCAGCGCCTGCGCATCTGCCCCTTCCACGGCGGTGCCGACAAAGGCGGCTTCAACATCTTGGTTGCTGAACACATTTCGGGTCACCAGATCGTCTTTGAGCAAGGCGTCCCAGCCCATCGCGGTGAAGAGCTCAGGCTTGATGCGGGCAATCAAATCGGGGTCGCGGCCCTGGGCATAACCCATCTTGGCGCGCGCCACTTTCAGTGAGGCAGACAACAGGCTCTGGTTCAAAATGCGCACCGACGCAGTGGCCTTGGCGACACCCTGAATATTGACATTGGCGTTGCCGCCGTTGTTTTTCTCAGCGCCAATCTTGATGTTTTGCTTGAGCGACAAGCCTTTGTACTGGTCCACAAACCGGATCACGGGCTCTGGGCCCAAGCCTTCGACAAACACCGGTTCGTGCTGCGAGAGCACCTGCACATCCATGAACTCGCCCTTGGCATCGAGTGCCACCAGCAAGTTGAACGGTGTGCCTGAAAACCCCGGAATCGGCGCCAGGTCAATCGACTCAAAGACATAGCCAATCAGCTGCGTGGAGGTAAGTTCTTGTTTGAAGATCGGCCACACCGGCAACTCGGTGTCTTTGTCACCCACGATGATGGGCGACGGAAACGCCTGACGCAAGCTCTCTTTGGTCATGACACCGGCCTGCGCCGGGGCAGCCAGTGCCAAACCCAGCGCAGTCAGAACAAAGCTTAAACACATGCGCTGCCAGCGCAGCAGACCGTATGCAAAAGCACGCATCATGGCGTGGCCTCCTTTTAACGCCTTTGCATCACAAAGGCATGACAAAGCGCACGCCCAGCGTCCAGTTTCTGCCCGGTGCCGGCTCGTAAAACTGCGAGGCGGCCTGGTTGACGATGACCGAGCCCACATAGCGCTCGTCGGCCACGTTGTCAATGCGCGCATAGGTGGTGAGCCGGCCCGCAGCCAGCGCCCAGACGTGGCTGGCTTTCAAATTAATCGTGGTGTAGCCGTCAGCCGACGCGGTGTTGCTGTCGTTGGCATACAAACGCCCGGCTTTCGTCAGCTCGATGCCCGCCTGGCTGCCCGCTGTGGCGGCTTTGCTGCCAGAAGAGCCGGGGTGCTGCGTCCAGACCAGTTCAGAGAACACAAAGCTTTGCGGAATGCCGGGCATGTGGTTGCCCTCGGCCACAGCTGTGGCACCGTTGGTGAAGGCTTTTGAATAGGTGGCGTTGATTTGCGATGCCGCCAGGCTGGCGCGCCAGTGCGGGCTGAACCAGGTGCTGCCCGACAGCTCCCAGCCAGTGCGCCGGGTACCGGGTGCATTCTTGAACGTGGAGCTGCCGCCGGTACTGCTGGCCACCACAATCTCGTCGCTGGAATCGATCTGGAACGCCGTCACCTCCAGCCGAGACATCGGGTTAATTGCCCACTTGGCGCCCACTTCATAGTGCTGGCTGGTGGAGGCGTTGATGCTGGTGTTGAACGCAGGAACGCCCGCGCCTTTGTAGGCCACCTCTTGCAGGGTGGGGGTTTCAAAGCCTTTGCCGTAGGTGGCAAAGAAGTTCAAGGCGTCATTGGCGTGGTAGGTGACACCCAGCACCGGGCTGGTGTGCTGGTAGCTGGTGGCGCCCGAGCCATCGCCATTGCTTAAGTAGTGGTCTTCGCTGTTGAACTTGACCGTGCTGTGGCGCAGGCCAGCCACCAACGACACCTTGTCTGACACCAGCGCGGTGCCTTGCATGAACACATCGCTGTTGCTGGCGGTGTTGTCCTCGTTGCGGTTGGTGCTGGTTTTGAGCCCCAGGGCTGCGACACCGGCTTCACGGGTCTCACTGGAATGGTCATGGTCATAACCCAGCACCCAGTTCACAGGCACGCTGCCCAGCTGGCTTTGGGCGTTGTATTGCACGCCAATGCCGTAATAGGTGCGGTCCAGCCCGACCCAGCCGCCCGTGGGCGGTGGCAGCCCGGCAATGAACACACCTGTCTGGTACTGCAGGTTTTCACGGGTGCCGGTGTAGGCACGTGCGGTCACCGACCGGTTGCCGCCGAGCTGGGTGGCCATGGACGCACCCAGCTGGTTTTGCAGCACGATTTTGCGCACGCTTCGGGCCACGGTGTTGGTGCCCGCTTGGGTGGGGTCGGCATCCAATTGCGCCTGGGTCAGGCCCGCCGGGTCTTGCGCCAGGGGCATGTCAAAGCGGTTGAAGACCACATTGACACGCGTGGCCTCATTGGCATCAAAACTCAGCTTGCCATTGAACTGCTTGCGCTCGGTGCGGCTGTTGTTGCGAAACCCGTCAATGTCAAAGGTGCTGTAGTCGGCCACCAAACCATATTTGCCCGCCCGCCCGGCGTATTGCCAGTCGGTGCGGCGCAGGCCAAATGAGCCGGTGTAGGCTGCCGCTGAAAACTCGGGTGTGTCAGGTGCGTCGCGGGTGAAAGCCTGAATCACCCCACCGGACGAGTTGCCATACAACTGCGCCAGTGGCCCGCGCAGCACCTCAATGCGGCCAGTGGAGGTCAGGCTGATGGACGAGCCCTGACCTTGGCCATCGGGTGTGGTGGCTGGAATGCCGTCTACCAGCAAGCGGATGCCGCGAATGCCGAAGGCTGCGCGCGCGCCGAAGCCGCGAATCGACACCTGCAGGTCTTGCGCGTAATTTTGGCGGTTCAGGATGGTCAAACCCGGCACCCGGTTCAACGATTCAGACAGGTTGACCTGCGGTCCAGCGTTCTCAATGGTGTCGCGGTCAATGGACTGCACCGCGGCGGGGGCGTCAAAGCTGCGCTGCTCGACGCGCGAGGCCGACACCACCACCTCGCTCAAAGTCTGGGCCGACACCAGGGTTTGGCAGGTGGCCAGCACAGCCAGGGTAACGGCGCAACGGTTCAGGCGGGCGGGGAATTTTGGGAGATTGCTGATTTGACGCATGAATGTCCTTGACTTGTCTTCTCTGTGGCGGTGGTTGGCACATTTACGAACTGCGACACCGACTGTTTTAAAGGAGCCTGATGTGCAATAAACGTACCAACAGCCAATGCACCCAAGACCTGACGGTGCTGACACACAACACGGACGCAGTGGTGACAAGTTGGCTCAAACTGTTCAGATTTGGCACAGTACCGTGCACGCAATGGCGCAATGCGCCTGCGCTCCGTACCCATGAACTGGCCAGCCGACAGCCGACAACCCACCGCGTCACGTCATCGCCACCCGCCCCCTGACGCGCATGTTTATTGCTTGTCGGACTCACCCCAACCGCACAGGCCCGTCCGTCATGAACACCACCGTGTCTTTTTCGCTTCAAAGCTTTTGGTTTGTGTGCCTGCTGGTCTTGGGCCCAAGCGTGGCCATGGCCTGGGAGCTTGAAGGCCAGAAAACCATCACGGCGCACAGCCGTGACCAACAGCGCACGGTGATTGGTCACGTCAACTTTGTGCCGCAAGAGGGTGGCAGTGCCGCGTTTAAAGTCACGATGGACCATGACAAGTTCACTGATTATTTTTTGTCCATGAAAGAGTTCAAGTGCCTGAGCAGCCCGGCGGAAGTCACTTGCCATGTGCCCTACCCTTACGCCCAGCCAGGCAAAGTCACGCGGCAAGACCTGACCTGGCTGGAGCACAACTTGCTTTTTCTTTACAAGACGCCAGCAGAATTTGGCGCCAAACTCTGGAACGGCATCTACTTCAAGCTCCAGGTCACAGACCTTGGGCTGCGCGGCACACCGATGGCCATTGACCTTAACCTGCTCAGCGCGCCGCCAGAAGACTTGTCAAAGCCAAGCTATGGCCCGGACGCACGCGACCCCGTCACGGCGGGCGCGCGCTGGATTGATGCCATCACCATTGAGTAAAGTCATGAAAATGTTTCGAACCCGGCTGGCTGGCCCTTTGTTCGCGTTGTGCTTGTGTTGGCAGGCACTGGCAGCGCAAGCCCAAGACAGCCGCGCAGAAGACTGGTTGCGCAACCCCACCATGGGCAACTACAAGGCTTACGCCGAGTTCAAAATGGCGCATTACGACACGGCGCGCCATATTTGGGAAACGCTGGCAGGCCTGGGCAATGCCGACGCCCTGTTCAACCTGGCCATCCTGGCTGAAGACGGTTTGGGTGAGGCCAAAGACATGGCCAAAGCCGAAGCGCTTTACCTGACCGCAGCCAACGCGGGCGGCTTCAAGGCGCAATACCGCTTGGGCATGCTTTACAGCAGCGGCGGTGTGCTGGCCCAAGACCTGCTCAAGGCGCGCCAATACCTGAGCCTGGCCGCCGCCCATGGCGACAAAGATGCCGCCGCCCGGCTTGCCACACTGGCGCAACCCGGGCGCCCACTCAATGCGTTTGAAGAAGCTGAAATATTGGCCAGCAATGGCCAGCACGAGCAGGCCGCAGTGCGCTACCAACGCAGTGCAGAGGCGGGTAACCTGACTGCCCACACCCGCCTGGCGTGGATGTATGAAGCTGGCCGGGGCGTGCCGCGTGACTTGACCCAAGCCGCCAAATTGTTCATGACCGCCGCCCAGGCTGGTCACGCTGAAGCCCAGTTTGCCGTGGCCGTGATGCACCGCACCGGCCAGGGGCAGCCCAAAGACCGCGCGCAAGCCATGGTCTGGTTAAACAAATCTGCGCAGCAGCACTACCCTGCTGCGGTGGCCGCGCTCAAAGCTGAGGCAGATCAGCCTGCCGATTGAGCTTTGCAGCTGTTTCATGTGAAAACAGGCTTTAGGCCATCTGAAGTAATCGCAAGATACTCTGTTTTTAATAGCAATTTAAGCCTCTGCAGCAAGCAGATCCTCGCTTGGTGCAATGACACACATAGCAGCACTGCAGTTCACCGTCGGTGCCGCCAAGCCCTCAATATGTCACGTTGATCACGCCGTAGCGCACGGCCAGCAAGGTCATCTCGGCCTGGTTGTTGAGGCCCAGCTTTTGTTTGATGTTGTACAAATGCGTGCCCACCGTGGAGTTGGGCAGCTTCAAGGTGTCTGAGATTTGCGCCACGCGGGCTTTTTTGGCGCACAGGCATTTGATGGCTTCCATGCCACCCATGCCCGGCATGGCCGGGTCCATCACCACCACGTCGGGTGCAGCCGCATCCAACAGCTGGCAAGCGGCCTCGCCGCTGTCGGCCTCAGCCACTACGGCAATGCCGTCGCAGGCTTGCAGCAGCAGCTTGAAGCCCATGCGCACCACGGCGTGGTCATCGACCAGCATGACGTTTAATTTATGCATTGTTTGCCTTCTTAGTCAAGGGCAAAGTCACCCGAACCGACACCCCGCAGGGCTGTGCCTGCGCGGGTGATGCCGCCAACGCCGACCCGGTGTGCGACAAATCTCCCTTGCACCACCGCGTGCTTGAGGCCGTGACTTACGCACAGACACCCGATGACCAGCGCAGCGTGCTCAAGCCGCTGGTGTTTCGGGATCCGAAAAATTCAAAACTGCCAACTGCTGCCAGCTGAGGCGTTAGGGGCTCAAAAACCCCTGATCGCCCCCCACGCCCTTTCACACCTTGCCAACGTGGAACGCTGAACTTCAGTTTTAAGACAGTTTGCTCCAATCTGGCGCAACCCTGTCTCCACTGTCAATCCCAACAAAATCCCCTGAGCAAACGCACGCATTTCAAAGCATCCTCCACGACAAGCCACGGACAAACCAGGCTAATCATTCACGCAAAGTGGCTGGTTGACGCTCAAAAAAAATCAGGCACGCATCTTGCCAATCAAGGTTTGTCATGCACAAAGTGACATTTACAAACCCCATAACGAGGATACATTCCATGAAGAAAAATTTGATCGCCCTGTCTGCCCTGGCTCTGGCTTGCGGCGTTGTGCAGGCGCAAAGCAACGTCGCCCTTTACGGCAACATCGATCTAGGTCTGTTGACCCAAAGCAATGTCAAAGCGAATGAAAGCACCGAGCTTTACAACGGTGGCATCTCGCCGAGCATTTGGGGCATGCGTGGCTCGGAAGACCTGGGCGGCGGACTCAAAGCCACGTTCAACCTGGAATCGCACTTTTCGGCCGACACGGGTGCAGGTGTTGGTGGCATGTTTCGTCGTCAAGCCAACGTGGGCTTATCGTCTGCCAGCATGGGCACTGTGACGCTTGGCGTGCAGTACAGCCCGGCGGTGTTGGCCTTTGCGGCAACCGACCCGCGCGGTCTGCGTGAAAACTTCTCTGGCTTGTATCCGTGGGCCTACAACTCGGGGGCGCTTGATGCCGCCAACTCCACCAACAGTGATGTCGGAGTTTTCCTGCACAACGCCATTTCCTATAGCAATGCCATCGGCCCGGTCAACCTGGCCATTGGTTACAGCGTGGCTGAAAACAATGCGACTGGCACTACGGGCGGTGCCGTGCTGGCATTGGGCGCCACCTATTCTGGCCCAGTAACGGTGTCAGCCGCTTACCAAAAAACCAACTATGCCGGCACATCCAATGAACTCAGCAGCATGTATTCCGTGGGTGCGGGCTACACCATGGGTGCGCTGACGGGCAAGGTCAATTACCTGAAGGCGCGTGAAAAAGACACTGCAGGCGGCGATGCGAGCGATGTCGGCGTCTTGGGCTTGGGCGTGGACTGGAAGATGGCCGCCAACAATACCGTGATGGCCGCTGTGTATATCGGTGAGAATAAATTGCCCACCACGGCCAAGACAACAACTTTCGTTTTGAGTGACGAATACGCCTTATCCAAACGCACCACCCTGTACGGACAAGTTGCCTTTGCCAACGCGGACGCAGGCGCTGGCTTGAGAACCACCATTGTTGCAGGCGGCACGCTGGCAAATAAAAACGCCACCTTGTTCAACGTGGGTGTCAAACACTCGTTCTGATCTTTGCGGGTGAATTTTTCACCTGCACTGTTCCAAACAAAAACAGCGCCCAAGGGCGCTGTTTTTTTGCACTTCGCAAGCTGGCCTACTTTCAAATGGCTTTCAAGTGCCCTTCAACCGCTTCTGGATTGCTATTTAATTGATGGCTGCCAGCGTCTGTTTCAAAAGGGCGAGAGGTCAATTTCTTATATATCTAGCCGCCGCCGCGCTGCATGTACAAGTCAAAGCGCTTCATGAAGGCATAACGCGCCGCATCGTCCAGACCCGCAAAGCGAAAGCTCACTTGCAGCACCGGAATGCTGATGAGACCGATCACCCGGGGCGAACCCACCTGCCATTTCAGACCCAGCGCACCGTCACCGATGCGCACCCCGGCGGCACCCGCCTGCTGCTTCCAGTGGTGGTCGCCAATGGCCCTGGGCAGCCACATCAGCCACTCGGCCTCGGTGCAGCCCATCTCGCGCTCGAAGCGCTCGGCGTAAAAATCCTGCATACGCCAATGGCCCTCAGCCGCCGGCAATGGGCGGCCAGATGGCCAGCACATCGCCTTCAGCCAGCGTACGGTCGGCACGCTGTTCGGATGCAATGTAGCTGCCGTTGACCAGCACCAGGTGCACCAGTTTCTCGGGCAACCGGTACTGCGCCACCAACTGACCGATGGTGGTTTCGGGGGCAACGTCCAGGGCCACGATGTTGGTGTATTTGGACTCGGGCGGCAGGTAGTCGGTCAGCGACGCAAAAAGTTTCAGGGTGATTTTCATGCCACAAACTTTAACGCCTGCGCGCATCCTCTGCACCCGACCAGTCACTTTGTCCCTGCGCTGCAGCCAGGTAGGCCTCCATCAAAAGGGTCGGGTCCTGCTTCAGAATGTTGGCCCAGTCGCCCAGTTTGATCTGGCCTTCGACCAGGCCGCGCATCACGCCCACATGCTCGGTCCAGCCCACGCTGTTGCAACCCACCAGCACATCGTCCTTGAACTGCAGGCTCAAATGGCGGCCCTGGGCCTTGTCGGTCAGTTCCACATGCTCGCCGCCCGGTGCGCCCTCCCAATCGCCAAAACTCGCCGAGATCAGACCCAAAGTATCGAGCACGTTGATTTGCGTCACGCCCTTCAGCATGGCTTTGGGGGTCTCGCCACGCGCAAAAGCCACCATGTTGATGCCGGCAATGCGGGCCTGCTCGGCAGCGTTGGGCTGGATGGCGCTGACGATCATCTTGCCGCTCACCTTGTCCAGCGCTTCGGCGCAATCGCCGGCGGCGTAAATGCCGGGCACATTGGATTGCAGGTGCTCGTCGGTGAGCACGCCCAGCAGGCAGGTGATGCCCGAATTTTCAAGGTAGCCAATGGCCGGGCGCACGCCGGCGGCGCTGATCACCAGGTCGGCCTGCATGGTCTTGCCATTGGAGAGCTTCACATTCAGGGGTTTGCCCGGTTCGATCGACTCGACCCGGGTACTGGTGAACACCTCCACACCCTTGGTCTCGCACCAGTCGCGGATCATGCCGCCCGCCGTAGGACCCATCATGCGCGGCACCATGCGGTCGCCCATTTCGACCACACTCAATTTCACGCCGCGTGCGGCCAGCGCTTCCATGATGATGCAGCCAATGAAACCGGCACCGAGTTGCAGCACCCGGGCACCGGGCTGGGCCAGCGTGGCAATGGCACGTGCATCGGCCAGCGTCCAGCAGCGGTGCACCCCTTCCGACTTGATGCCGGGCACAGGCGGTGTGACCGGGCGCGAACCCGTCGCCACCAGCAAGGTGTCAAAACGGATGCTTTCACCGCCATCCAGCTCCACCGTTTTGGTGTCTGACTGCACATGTTTCACATGCGCCACACGCACTTGTATGTTCAAGTCGTCAAAGTGCGTCGGGCTTTTGCGCAGGTAAGTGCCGGCCTCGTCGATGTTGCCCATCAACAAATAAGGAATGGCCATGCGCGAATAAGCTGGCTCGGGCTCGTCGCCGATGATGGTGATGCTGTCGTGGGCGCTGAGCTTGCGGATGGTCTCGGCGGCAATGACGCCGGCCGGACCGGCACCGAGGATAACGTGGTGGGTCATGGTAATTTCTCCAGAAAAAAAGCGGCTGTTGGCGCCGCTTGTTTGTTACTTGACGTCGTCATTGCGAGCGAAGCGCGGCAATCCATGACTTCCTGGATTGCCGCGTCGCTACGCTCCTCGCAAAGACGGTGACGCGAACCTTACAGGCTCAACCGCTCTTTGGTGGCGGCCGTCGGGCGGCCTTCAGGGTCCCAGCCACGGGCTTGGTAGTACAGCGGCAGCATGGTGGCGAGTTCGTTGAACTTGCCTTTGGCCGGACCGGTTTTGCAAGCCTCTGCGGCCGTGGTCAGGCGTGCAGGCAGGCTGTCATCGGCCTTGGTGAACCCGGCACGGTTGTTGAACTCGCGCTCCATGTTCCAGATGCGCTCGCCAATCAGCGCCAGTTCCTCAATGGTGTACTGGTCACCACAGGCTGCCGAAATTTGCGGCGCCAGGTCTTGCAGACCCCAGGCAAAGGTGGTGAAGATGCACAGGCCACTGGAGTCAAATGCCGCAGTGGCGTCCTGGAAGGCCTTGACCAGCTCGGGCTTGCCTTGCGACTCAAGCGGATCGGTCTTGACCGGGATGCCCAGAATCTCGGAGGCAATGGTGTAGCCGCGCAAATGGCAGCCGCCGCGGTTGCTGGTGGCATAGGCCAGGCCAATGCCCTGAATGGCACGGCCGTCATAAGCCGGGAATTCCTGGCCCTTGGACGACATTGACAGTTCGGGGTGACCGTACTTGGCGGTCAGGCGTTTAGAGCCCTGGCCAATTTCCTTGCCAAAGCCGCGGCCATTGACGGTTTCCTCGGCCAAAAAGGCCAGCGCGCGGGCCGAGCCAAACGGCGCCTCGATGCCGATCTGTTCCTTGGTCAGCACACCCATGCCGTAGAGTTCCATGACGGCACCCACGGTGGCACCGAAGCTGATGGGGTCGATGCCTTCTTCGTTACAGAGCAAGTTGGCGTATTGCAGGCATTCCAGGTCGTTGACGCCGTTGGCGGCACCCAGCGCCCAAGCGGCTTCGTACTCCAGGCCGCCATTGGCACCGCGGTATTGCGGCTTGTTCTCGATGGTGAAGTGGCCTTCGTCCATCTTGCTGATGCGACCGCAGGCAATGGTGCAGCCAAAGCAGGCCTGGTTGGTCACCAGGTGTTTCTTGCCGTCGGTCTTGCGCGGGGTCGCCATGGCTTCGGCGCCGATGTCCTTGGCACCTTCGAACTGGTTGTCCTGGTGGTTGCGCGTGGGCAGGCCGCCCACTTCGTTGATCACGCTCATCAGCACCTGGGTGCCCATGGCGGGCAAGCCGGTACCGGTGACGCCGTTGTCAGCGAGCACTTTTTTGGCGGCCTTGGTGGCGGCCATGAAAGCTTTCGGGTCCTTGATGTTGCCCACGCCTTTGGTGCCGCGCACGGCAATGGCCTTGAGGTTCTTGCTGCCCATGACGGCGCCCACGCCCGAGCGGCCGGCGGCACGGTGCAGGTCGTTGACCACGGCGGCAAACAGCACGCCGTTTTCACCGGCCTTGCCAATGGAGGACACGCGAGCCAGCGGGTCTTGCAGGCCTTTCTTGATGATTTCTTCGGTTTCCCAGACGCTCTTGCCCCACAGATGGGCGGCATCACGCAGTTCGGCCAGGTCGTCGTTGACGTACAGGTAGACCGGCTTGGCCGACTTGCCCTCAAAGATGACCATGTCCCAGCCGGCCATCTTGAACTCGGCACCCCAGTAGCCACCCGAATTGGAGCAGGCCACGGCGCCGGTCAGCGGGCCCTTGGTGATCACGGTGTAGCGCCCGCCCGTGGAGGCCATGGTGCCGGTCAGCGGACCGGTGGCCCAGATGATCTTGTTCTCAGCCGATAGCGGATCGACGGTGGCATCGACTTCTTCGACCAGGTACTTGGTACCCAGGCCACGCGAGCCAATGTAGGCTTGCGCCCAATCCATATTGAGGGGTTCTGACTTGACGGTACCCGCGGTCAAGTTAACGCGGAGGATTTTTCCTGCCCATGACATGTTCGTTTCTCCTTATGCAGCCGAAGGCTGGTTAGCCAATTTATCTGCCCACTGTTCCATCTTGCCCAGACCGGTCCAGTTGGCGTCGATGAAGGTGATGGCGCCGGTGGGGCAGGCGTCGGCACAGGCCGGGTCGCCACCGCAGAGGTCGCACTTTTGCACCTTGCCGGTTTCCTGAACGTAATTGATGGTGCCAAACGGGCAGGCAATGGTGCAGACCTTGCAACCCACACAGGTGGCTTCGTTGACCACCTTGGCGCCGGTGGCCTTGTCCAGCGTGATGGCCTCGACCGGGCAGGCGTGCAGGCACCAGGCCTCGTCGCACTGGGTGCAGGTGTAGGGCACTTTTTTGCCGGTATGGTGAAAGTTAAACACCTTGATGCGCGACTTGGCGGTAGCGAACGTGCCGTAGTTCTCGAAAGAACAAGCCATTTCGCACTGCAGACAGCCGGTGCATTTGTCTGCGGTAATGTGCAACACCTTTTGCATGTGGAGGTCTCCTGTGGGTAAAGATGAAACTGCTTGAACGGCTGCAATACCGTTCTTCTTATGAAATCAGTTGCCTAGGTATTGTTGGAGTTTGCCAAACAATAAGGACTAGGGTTATCCCTAGTCGGATAAGGGTCAAGGGCACAAATTCTCAAATTGAGACAACAGTCAAACATTGAGACAGAACGATGTGCCAGAAATCAAACGCAAAAAACTGCTCAAAATGCGATAAATTCAGGGCTCAACAGACATGTCCATGAACGCCGCCAACCCCAGCCCACACACCAGTGCACCGCCCAACCGCCTGGCCCGCATTGCCCAGGCGCGCCAGAGCCTCATGCACGACGGCCGCGCCCTGACGCCTGGCTGGGTGGCGCCGTGGGTCGAACGTTCCTGGCAGCGGTGCCTGAGTACCGGCTTGCAGCCCGGCAGCGCCGTCCACTTTTCACAGGTCACCACCCCCACGCTGCACCAAACCCTGGAGGCCAACCGCAGCCTGATTGCGGCAGCGCAACCCATGCTGCACAACCTGGCGCGCGCCATTGTCAACACCCGCTACTTTGCCATCCTGACCAATGCCAGCGGCGTGGTGGTCGATGCCTGCGGTGCCATTGACCACAACGACCCGCGCGCCCACCTGATCACCCGGGTTGGCACCGACCTGTCCGAACGCTGCATAGGCACCACCGCCATTGGCACCGCACTGGCAGAGTTGCAACCGGTCTGGCTGCACCGTGGCGAGCATTTTTTTGAGGCCACATCAGCCTACAGCTGCGCCGGCGCACCGCTGTTTGGCCCGGATGGCGCCTGCGTGGGCATGCTCGATGTGACCGGTGTTGACGTGCAGGAGCGCCCCGAGCTCAAGCATTTGGTGATGCAGTCAGCCAGCAAAATCGAAAACGCCCTGATCACCGCCCTGCCCCATGCCCTGCTGCTGCGCCTGAACTGGCCTGGCAACGCCCTGGGCAGCGACGCCGATGGCATGTTGTGCCTGGAACTTGATGGCTGGATCACCGGCGCCAACCCGGTGGCGCGCCAGATGGTGCCCGGGTTGGCCGGGCCCAGCCAGGCGCCGGTGCACGTCAGCGAGGTCTTTGGCGTGCCGGTTGAACCCTTGTTTGACGCTGCCAAACGACCCGCCAAGCCGCTTGAATTGCCGCTGTGGAGCGGCCTGCGCCTGCAAGCCCAGGCCATCACCCGCGCCGACGAAGCCCACACGCTGCAAATGGGCCCGGGCGCGCCGCCAGCGCGGGCGCTGCGCGAGGTAGAAGCCGCCATGATCCGCAAAGCCGTGGATGAAGCCCGTGGCAATGTCGGCCAGGCCGCCCGGGCACTGGGCTTGAGCCGCGCCACGCTGTACCGCAAGCTGGCGCAAAAGCACACTTGAAACCACTCGGCACCCCCCTACCTTGGACCCGGTTACCGGGTAAATGACTTGAACGCACGCCTCTTCCTGAACTTGATTTTTGCGCTCCTGGCAGCCGCCATGGGCAGCCTGAGTCAGGCCGCAACAGTGCGGGTGGCGGCGGCAGCCGACCTGCGCTATGCCTTTAACGAGCTGCTGCCCCTGTTTCAAAAAAGCCACCCAACGCACCAGTTTGAACTCATCCTGGGCTCGTCAGGCAAGTTCATGCAGCAGATCGAAAACGGCGCGCCGTTTGACCTGTTTTTCTCGGCCGATGTCACTATGCCCACCCAACTGCTGGCCAACGGCAAAGCGGTGGCCCCGGTCACGCCCTACGCGGTTGGCCGCATCGTGCTGTGGAGCGCCAAGGTCGATGCCAGCCAGCTCAGCCTGACCAGCCTGGACCGGCCCGAATTTCGCAAGATTGCCATCGCCTCACCCGACCACGCTCCCTACGGCACCCGCGCCAAAGAGGCGCTGCAGCACAGCGGCGTGTGGCCACGGGTGCAGCACAAGCTGGTGTTTGGCGACAACATTGCCCACACCGCGCAGCTCATTGACAGCCAGGCCGCCGAGGTTGGCATCATCGCCTTGTCGCTGGCCCTGAGCGACACCCTGAAAGCCAAAGGCAGCTACAGCCTGATTCCGGCCAATGCCCATCAGCCGCTGGAGCAGGCTTTTGTGATCACCCACCACGGCCGCAATAACCCTGGCGCTCGGGCCCTGGCGCAGTTCATGCACACCCCCGCGGCGCGCCAGCTGATGCAGCGCCACGGCTTTGGCCTGCCGCCGCAGGCCAAACCATGAACCTGACCGCCATGACCCCGGGCGAATGGCAAGCCATCTGGCTGACTGCCAAACTGGCCGGCCTGACCACCGTGATTCTGCTGCTGCTGGGCGCACCCCTGGCCTGGTGGCTGGCCCACAGCCACAGCCGTTGGGCCAACAGCGTGGCCGCGCTGGTGGCGCTGCCGCTGGTGTTGCCGCCCACCGTGATCGGTTTTTATTTGTTGATTGTGCTCGGGCCGCAAGGCGCTGTGGGTGGCACGCTGGAGCGCCTGGGTTTGCCGCACCTTGCCTTCAGCTTCTGGGGCATTCTGGTGGGCTCGGTGATCTACTCGCTGCCTTTTGCGGTGCAGCCACTGCGTGAGGCCTTTGGTGCGATAGATTCCCGCCTGCTTGATGCCGCCACCACCTTGCGGGCCAGTGCACTGGACCGGTTTTTTACCGTGGTGCTGCCGCTGTCGCGCAGCGGCATCCTGACCGCCGTGGTCATCACCTTTGCCCACACCGTGGGCGAATTCGGCGTCATCGTCATGCTGGGTGGCAACATGGCTGGCGAGACACGGGTGGTGTCGATTGCCATTTACGACTACACCCAGGCACTTGACTACGGCGCCGCGCACCGGCTCTCGGCCGTGCTGCTGGGCTTTTCATTTGTGACCCTGCTGCTGTTCTATGCCATCAACCAGCGCGTCATGAGCCCGCTCAAACCCCGTTGACTGCCCGCACCCCATGATTGAAGGTAATCTGACCCTGAAAAAGGGCAATTTCGAGCTCCAAAGCGGACCGTTTTGCTTTGCCGCGCAGGGTATCAGCGTGCTGTTTGGCCGCTCCGGCTCAGGCAAAAGCACGCTCTTGCGGGCCATTGCCGGCCTTGACGCCGACACCCGGGGCGAGCTGCGCTTTGCAGGCGAGCTCTGGCAAAACCAGGCCTGGCGTCTGCCCACTACCCAGCGCAACATCGGTTTTGTTTTTCAGGATGCCGCGCTGTTTCCGCACCTGAGCGTGCGCGGCAACCTCAACTACGCCTGTCAGCGCGCCCCGGCCACAGTCACCGGTGCGCTGACCAAAATGGCCGAGCGCGTGGGCATCGGCCACCTGCTGGAGCAGGCGGTCACGACACTCTCGGGTGGCGAGCGCCAGCGCGTGGCGATTGCCCGCGCGCTGCTGTCGCAACCCCGCCTGCTGTGCATGGACGAGCCCTTGTCGGCGCTCGACTGGCAGGCCAAGGCCGAATTGCTGGCACTGATCGACGCGCTGGCGCAAGAGACCGGCCTGCCGGTGCTCTACATCACCCACGCCCCGCGTGAAGTGGAGCGCCTGGCCACGCGCGTGATCTTCATGGCCGACGGCCGCATTGAGCGCATCGAGACCCTGGGCGAAGCGCTGGCCCGGCCCGACTCACCGCTGTTCGAGCAGGAAGGGCCGGTCAGCGTGTTGCAAGGCCGCCTGCAGCACGCCGACGCGCACGGCCTGGCAACCTTTGGCAACGCAGCCTTGCAACTGCGCCTGAGCCTGGCAGCGGGTGCCAGCCCCTCGGCCACCCGCCTGCGCATCCTGGCGCGTGATGTGAGCCTGGCCACGGTGCAGCCACAAGGCCTGAGCATTCTGAACCAGCTGCCCATCACCATCACGGCCATGCACCCGGGCGCGCCGGGCCGGGTCACGCTGGTGTGCCAGCTGGTAGACGGTCAGGCCCTGCTGGCCGAAATCACCCGCTACTCGTGCGACACGCTGGGGCTGCACCCTGGCATGCGGGCTTTTGCCCTGATCAAGTCCGTCGCCTTGATGGATTAGCCCGTTATCCAGCGGCTCGGGTCGCGGGTGCGACAAAAATCGATGCCCTCCCCTATAGGCAAAATTTGCAACACGCGCTAGCATTCGCATCATGCGTTTTGCCTATTTTGAGCGTCATTCGATCAAGGCCAAGGTGACCCTTTTCACCTTGGCCGTGTTTGTGATCAGCCTGGTGAGCTTGTCGCTGTATGCCAGCCATCAATTACGCGCCGACATGGAGCAACAGATGCGCCAGCAGCAGCGCTCCGCGTTGTCCTTGCTGTCCGAATTTGTCAGCCAGGGCCTGACCATGCGGCTCGAGGCGCTGGAAACGGCAGCGCAGCGCATCAACCCCGCCATGATGGCCGACCCGGCGGTTTTGCAGGCCGAACTCAGACAACGCGTTATTCTGGAAAGCCTGTTCAATGCAGGTTTGTTGGTAAAGAACCACGAGGGCACGGCCATTGCGGAAGGCAGCTTTTTCCCGGGCCGGCTGGGCACCAGCTACAAGGACCGGGATCACATTCAGCTGGCGCTACAGCACAACCGATCGTCTGTCGGTCAACTCCTGACTGGCCGGATCTCGAAAAAGACCGGCTTTGGCATGTCCGCCCCCATCCGCAACGCCCAGGGCCAGGCCATCGGCGTGCTGACCGGTTACATCGACCTGAGCCAGCCCAATTTTCTCGACATCATCGGCCAGCAGCAGTACGGCCAAACCGGCGGCTACCTGCTGGTGGACCCGGGCCAGCGGCGCATCATCGCAGCCACCGACAAAAACCGCATGCTGGAGCGACTGCCGGCGCCGGGCGTCAACCCTGGCATTGATGACTTTCTGGCTGGCTTCGAGGGCACCCGCGTCATCCGCAACCCCCAGGGCGTTGAAGTTCTGGCCTCGGACAAAACATTGCAATCGGCTAAATGGGTGTTGGCGGTGGTACTGCCCACCGACGAAGCCTTTGCGCCGATCCGGACCATGAAATGGCGCATGGCCCTGACCACCCTGCTGCTCACGCTGGCGGCCACTGGCCTGACCTGGTGGCTGCTGCGCCGCCAATTGCACCCCTTGCTGGACACCGTCAAGGTGCTGGCGGAGCAGGTCCAGGGCGGGCAAACGTTGGCGCCGCTGCATGTGCCACGGCAAGACGAAATCGGCCTATTGATCAGCAGCTTCAACGCCTTGCTGGCCAATATCGCGCAACAACAAAGCCTGCTGATTAGCCAGCAGGCCATGGTGGTCCGGGCCGAGGCCATGGCCCACCTGGGCAGTTGGCAGTGGGATCTGGCCACCAATAAAATTTTCTGGTCAGACGAGTTGTTTCGCATCTTTCAGCTGGAACCGGCGGCTACTGCACCGCCTTTTGAGGTGCAGGACCGGATCTTTCCGCCAGCCGACATGGCGCGCCTGCGCGAAGCCGTCAACCTGGCAATGACCCAGCATGTGCCCTACGAACTGGAGCTCAACGCCCTGCGCCCGGATGGCAGCAGCCGGGTCTGCATCGCGCGCTGCCAGATCGAGCTCGATGCCAACCAGCAAGCATGTGCGCTGTATGGCTCGTTCCAGGATGTGACCGAAACCAAACAGGCCCAGCTCCAGCTGGAGCTGGCGGCCAAGGTGTTCAGCCATACCTTCGAGGGCATCACCATCACCGATGCCGAGGGCAAAATTCTGGATGTGAACAGCAGCTTCACCCGCATCACCGGCTACGCGCGCGACGAGGTCCTTGGGCAAAACCCGCGTGTGCTGAAGTCGGGCCGGCAAGACGCCGGGTTTTATGAGGCCCTGTGGCAGCAGCTGGTCAGCACCGGGCATTGGCGCGGCGAGTTGTGGAACCGGCGAAAAAATGGCGAGGTCTACCCCGAGCTGCTCAACATCAACGCCGTGCGCGATGGGCATGGCGTCACGCGCCAGTATGTGGGGCTGTTTTCCGACATCACCACGCGCAAGGCAATGGAAGACCAGGTGCACCAGCTGGCCTTTTTCGACGCCCTCACCGCCCTGCCCAACCGTCGTCTGTTGTCTGACCGTTTGGGTCAAACCCTGCTGGCCAACCAGCGCAGCCGGCGTTTTGGTGCGCTCATGTTTCTGGACCTGGACAACTTCAAACCGCTCAATGACGCCCATGGCCACGCCGTGGGCGACCTGCTGCTGATCGAAGTGGCGCAGCGCCTGCACGCTTGCGTGCGACAAACCGACACCGTGGCGCGCATCGGCGGCGACGAGTTCGTGGTCATGCTCAGCGAGCTCGACCAGGATGGCGATTTCTCCCTGGCGCAGGCCAGCGCGGTTGCTGAAAAAATTCGCGTGAGTCTGGCCGAGCCTTATTCAGTCACGCTGGGCCTGGCCGCGCACAGCAGCCGCGCCTTGGAACACCAGTGCTCCTGCAGCATCGGCGTGGTGCTGATGGCCCCCGACAGCGTCGACCCGGAGGCCCTGCTGCAACAGGCCGACGTGGCCATGTACCAGGCTAAGGAACAGGGGCGCAACCGGGTGGTGTTTGGTCAGTAAAAATCAGGATTCATCGGGATCAAGCCATTTCTTTATCGGCGGCGGCTGGTAGCTGGCGAACCGGTCCAGCAGCGCCAAGGGCTGCTGCTCCACCATCAACAGGGCGCGATGCGGCGGCTTGAGAAACTGCTCATCTGTGGCGTGATCCAGAAAAGTGGTCAGCGCATCGTAGTAGCCCGCCACGTTGAGCAAGCCGCAGGGCTTGGCGTGGATGCCAAGCTGGGCCCAGGTCCAGATTTCAAAAATTTCCTCAAACGTGCCGATGCCGCCCGGCATGGCGATGAAGCCGTCGGAGAGTTCGGCCATCAGGGTTTTGCGCTCATGCATGGACTGCGTCACGTGGAGTTCGGTCAAATGCCGGTGCACCACCTCCTTGCGCGCCAGACCTTGCGGGATCACGCCCACAACCCGGCCACCAAGCGCCAGCACGGCATCGGCAACCAGCCCCATGAGCCCAATGCTGGCACCGCCATACACCAACCCCAGGTCGCGCGCCACCAGCGCCTCGCCGAGCGCGCGCGCAGCAGCGGCATAAGTTTCGAGCCGACCCGGGCTGGAGCCACAGTAAACGCAGATGTTCTTCATGGCTTGATTATGGCAACGTCGCAGCCGCGCGCGGACCACCTGCGACGGATGCAGCCGGGGTCGGGGGCCGTCACACGGCGCTGGCTGGCACAATCGGCGACTCAGACATGGCGCACCATTTCGCACCATGGCTGCCCCCTTTCTCTTGCTTCATGACCACCTCTTCCAACCCAACGCCAGCCCCGCAAGCACCACCCAGTTCAGTGCTCTCACTCTCGGTGCCGGTGGCCATGGGGTATGTGCCGCTGGGCATGGTGTTCGGCTTTTTGTTTGTGCAGGCCGGCGCACCCTGGTGGCTGGCTGTTTTGGCCAGCGTGCTGGTGTTTGCCGGTGCCGCCCAGTTCATGATGGTGCCAATGCTGGCTGCGGGCCTGCCCTGGGCGTCGATTGCGCTGGCCACGCTGGTGGTGAACCTGCGCCATGTGTTTTATGGGCTGTCGCTGCTGGACAAGCTGCCCGCCAAACCCTGGGCGCGCTGGTACCTGGTGTTTGCCCTGACCGATGAGACCTATTCGGTGCTGACCACACTGCCCGCTGGTACCAGCACGCGCCAGATGGTGACGGTGGCGCTGCTCAACCAGGGCTGGTGGGTGCTGGGCACCTTGCTGGGCGCGGTGATCGGGGCGCAGGCGCAAATTTCACTGGTCGGATTGGACTTTGCGCTGGCCGCCCTGTTTGCCGTGCTGGCCGTCGAGCAATGGCGCAGTGCCCACTCGGCCGCGCCGCTGTGGGTGGCGGTGGCGAGTTACGCCGTGGCCTGGGCGCTGCTGCCGCAACAAGCCCTGCTGACGGCCATCGGCCTGAGCGTGCTGGCCGGGCTGTTCTGGCGCCAATCTGGCAGCAAGAAGGTGAGCCCATGATCGACATCCCCTACGCCATTGGCGCCATTGTGGCCATGGCCGTGGTCACCTTTGGCCTGCGCGCGTTGCCGTTTTTGGCGGCACGCTGGCTGCAAATGAGCCCGCTGGTGCAGCAACTCGGGCGCTTTTTGCCACTGGCCATCATGACCCTGCTGCTGCTGCACACGCTGGTCGGCCATGCCCGCGACAACCCGGCAGGCCCCTGGGCCGAAGCCCTGGCCGTCGTCGTGGTGCTGGCGCTGCAGTGGTGGAAAAAACACCCGCTGCTGAGCATTCTGGCGGGCACGGCCTTGTATGTGCTGCTGCGCAATGCGGGATGGGTGAGCCAGGGGTAAGAGAAAACGATGTGCACACCACGTACGACTCCAGCGTGGCGCAGGTAGTGTGCAGGGTTGGCGTATCAGATAAACCTGCGGTCCTGTTCGGCAGCGTTTTGCAACCGGTAAATCAAAATCAAGTCAGGTTTGATGTGGCAGTCTCGATGGTCTTTCCAGTTGCCTACCAACCCGTGGTCCCGGTAGTGCAAGTCCAGCACTTGGTCTTTGACCAATAAGGTGATCACGGCTGACAAGTCAGCGTCTAGCGTTACACGATGCTTGCCCCGAGCCTCCCGCTTGTAGTCCCGCTTGAATTGTCCAGTCCACTCAATCGTCCGCATGAAGTGCGGCCATCAGTGCGTCCACACCCTCAACCCGCGAAAGATTGCCAGCGCGAGCTTCGCGCATTGCAGCGATAGTGGTTTTGTTAGGTGTCAAAGGCTCGAATGGCAGCGCTTTGTCATGGGCAATTTTGGTCAATAGCAGCCTGACAGCCTCGGACACGGTGAGCCCCATCGCCGCCAAAACAGCAGCTGCCTCTTCTTTAATGGCGCCGTCAATGCGCGTCTGAACCAATGCGTTTGCAGCCATGATATGTCCTTAAGTTGAATGACATTGTCATTCAATTACAGACAGTTGTCGCTGCTCTGGTTGACACTGTTCGGCGACATCAGCTGGGAACTTTGCGCCAGCATTGCCGACGCGCTTGACGACCTTCTGCTGCCCTACACCATTGATCTGTCGGTCTTTGCCCAGCTGAATCACCCCGAACTGGAAGCGCATATTGAGCGGGTGGGGCTTGTTTTTTATGAAAAAAATGCGCATGGTGGTGCTGGGCCCGTACCTGACGGCACTTTTCCATCAGCCTAATTTGCGGTACAGCGTCTGCCGACTGATGCCCAGCCGCTTGGCGGCTTGGGACATGTTGCCATGGCTGCTTTGCAGGGCCTGGTCGATGGTCACCCGCGACAGGGCCTGGAGGTTGTGCGACAGCGCTGGCGCCGTGGCCAGCGGCGCACACTGGCTTGCCACGCCCCCCTCGGCCGCCACCAAATCCTCGGCCAGATCATCGGGCAAGTGGTGCCATGAAATGTCGTGCTCATGCGGGTCCAGCATGGCGCTGGCGGTGCGCAGCACATTGGCATACTGGCGCAAGTTGCCCGGCCAGGCATGCTGGCTCAGGCGTTGCAGCAGTTCGGGGGCCAGCCCCACGCTGCGCCCGGGGTTCAGGTCGGCCAGCAGGCGCTGGGTGAGCACCTGAAAATCGGTGCGTTCCCGCAGCGTCGGCAAGATCAGCGTCAAGCCGTTGATGCGGTAAAACAGGTCGCTGCGAAACCGCCCCAGCTCAGCGGCCTCACGCAACTTGCAATGGGTGGCACAGATCAGCGCAAAATCCACCGCCACCGACGGCCCGCCGCCCAGCGGGCTGACCTGGCGCTCCTGCAGCACGCGCAACAAACGCGCTTGCAGGGCCAGCGGCATGTCACCAATTTCATCCAGAAACAGCGTGCCGCCATGCGCTTCACGCAGCCGACCCGGACTGCCCTCGCGCCGGGCGCCGGTGAAGGCCCCGGGGCCGTAACCAAACAACTCGGCCTCGATCAGGTTTTCCGGCACGGCGGCGCAATTGATCGCCACAAACGGGTGGCCGCTACGTGGCCCGCTGTCATGGGCGGCGCGGGCAAAAAGCTCTTTGCCGACCCCGGACTCGCCCTGGATCAGCAGCGGGATGGGCTTGTCCAGCACCCGGCGCGCCTTGTCCGCGGCCGCGCGCCAGCGCATATCGCCGGTATCGAGTTGCGCCAGGGCGTCTTTGGCGGGGGTTAGCTGCGGCCGGTCAAGCACAGCGGCAGCTTGGCTGGCTGAGCGGCCTGGCAGCGTGGCCAAATCTTGTTGTAGCAACACAAACAGGGTGCTGCCGTCACACTGCCTGACCTGCGAGGCCTGGCCCGGGCGCCGTTTGTGACGCGACAACAGTTCATCCAGACTGACGTCAAGCAGGTTCTTGAGCTGGGCGGCGCCCATATCAGTCGCGCTCAGGTGCAGCAGCGCGAGCCCGGCACTGTTGCTGCCCACCACCCAGCCGTCGTTGCCGAGCACCACAATCCCCTCGGCCACTGTGCCCAGGCCTTGCAGCTGCGGGTGCAGGTGCAGTCGCAGCTGGCGCTGGCAGGTGGCCGTGATGAGCCGGTTTTCGATCATGCACGCCGCCATGCTCACCAGCCCCAGCGTGTGCGGGTGACCGCTGCGGTGGTCGCCAGAAATATCGAGCACACCCAACACTTTTGCCTGCGCCGACCGGATCGGCACGGCGGTGCAGGTCAGGAAGTCATTGCGCTCAAAAAAGTGCTCGGCACCATGAATTTCGATGCCCCGGGCCTCGGTCAGCGCGGTGCCAATGGCATTGGTGCCGCGGTGCTGCTCATGCCACGAGGCCCCGCACGACAAGGCCACCCGCTCGGCCTTGCCCAAAAAATCGGTGTCACCCAGGGTTTGCATCAGCATGCCGTGCCTGTCCGCCAGAATGACCATGCTCTGGCTGTCGCGCACCTGTTGAAACAGGGCCTCCATCACTGGCTGGGAATGGGCCAGCAACTCCTGGTTAACCGCCAGCGACTCACGCAAACCCGAACCATTGGCGTGCGGCGTGTCCAACAGGCGCCCGGCCGGCAGCAGCCCGGCCGCCAGCGAGCGCCGCCACGAGCGTGCCACGCAGGCATCAAGGCCATCGACGGCCACGTCGCCATGTTCGAGCAAATGCTGGCGGGCCTGGCGCAAAACCAGGGCAGTTGGGGATGTTCGCACGGTGTCTCCTGGACAGACTGGTGTCTGCTCTTGGTCATTTTGGATGCCGCAATGGTAGCCAGCAGCGCGATTCCCCGCGATATGAACTGGCCTGCATAGAGAGCAGCCACGCCAACTGTCACGTTGTGTGACAGGTGCCCCACAACGCAACACCCATAGCGGCTGCAGTGGCAAACCATTTGAAATAAACCTTATACAAATCAACACGATAGCGTCTGAACACAGGCTTGGCACGCGACTTGATAGATAACACTGCCCGCAAGGGAAAGTTTCAACCAACTATTTATTCTGGAGACATTCATGATCTACGCGTTCCCCGGTGCAGCCGGTGCCAAGATTGCCTACAAGGCCCAATACAACAACTTCATCGGCGGCAAGTTTGTGGCCCCGGTCAAGGGTCAGTACTTTGATGTCATTACCCCCGTCACCGGCAAGGTCTACACCCAGGCTGCACGTTCCACGGCGGAAGACGTGGAACTGGCTCTGGACGCGGCCCACGCCGCCGCTGACGCCTGGGGCAAGACCGATGCTGCCACCCGCGCCAATTTGCTGCTCAAGATTGCTGACCGTATCGAAGCCAACCTCGAACTGCTGGCCTACGCCGAGACCGTGGACAACGGCAAGGCCATTCGCGAAACGCTGAACGCTGACATCCCCCTCACGGTTGACCACTTCCGTTATTTCGCCGGCTGCCTGCGTGCGCAAGAAGGCGCGTTGTCCAACATCGACGAGAACACCGTGGCGTATCACTTCCAGGAACCCCTGGGCGTGGTCGGTCAGATCATCCCCTGGAACTTCCCGATCCTGATGGCGGCCTGGAAACTGGCTCCCGCCATCGGCGCCGGCAACTGTGTGGTGTTGAAGCCCGCTGAATCCACCCCCATCAGCATCCTGATCCTGGCCGAACTGATTGCCGATATCCTGCCCGCAGGCGTGTTGAACATCGTCAACGGCTACGGCCGCGAAGCCGGCATGCCCCTGGCCACCAGCAAGCGCATCGCCAAGATTGCCTTTACCGGCTCCACCACCACCGGCCGCGTGATTGCCCAGGCCGCGGCCAACAACCTGATTCCTGCCACGCTGGAACTCGGTGGCAAGTCGCCCAACATCTTCTTTGCCGACATCATGGACAAAGACGACGGCTTCCTGGACAAAGCCATCGAAGGTCTGGTGCTGTTTGCCTTCAACCAGGGCGAGGTTTGCACCTGCCCGTCGCGCGCCCTGATCCAGGAATCCATCTATGACAAGTTCATGGAACGTGTCTTGAAGCGTGTGGCCGCCATTGCACACCAGAACCCGCTGGACACCAACAGCATGATGGGTGCTCAGGCTTCCAAAGAACAGCTCACCAAGATCCTGTCCTACCTGGACCTGGGCAAGCAAGAGGGCGCAGAAGTGCTTTCCGGCGGTAGCCAGGCCCACCTGGGTGGCGATCTGGAAGGCGGCTACTACGTGCAGCCCACCCTGTTCAAGGGCCACAACAAAATGCGCATCTTCCAGGAAGAAATCTTCGGCCCGGTGCTGGCTGTGACCACCTTCAAGGACGAAGCCGAAGCGCTGGAAATCGCCAATGACACACTGTACGGCCTGGGTGCCGGCGTCTGGAGCCGCAATGGCAATGTGGCCTACCGCATGGGCCGCGCCATCAAGGCTGGCCGCGTCTGGACCAATTGCTACCACGCTTACCCCGCCCACGCGGCTTTCGGTGGCTACAAGGAGTCCGGCATTGGCCGCGAGACCCACAAGGTCATGCTCGACCACTACCAGCAAACCAAGAACCTGTTGGTCAGCTACAGCGAAAGCAAGCTCGGCTTCTTCTGATCGGACAAACACCGTCTGTTAACCCGAGCTGCGAGGCAGCCGGATGGGGCACCCCCTCATACTGGAGTACCAGAAATCGGGGGTCGCCCCACCCGGCTGCCTCGTAGTGCTTCATCCTCAACGCTATTTTTTCGGAGCCAAGCATGGTTGAAAAAGTCATCGCCACACCGGCCGCCGTCGAGCTCATCACCTTCCTGAAAACCAAACACGGCCCGGAACTGATGTTTCACCAATCCGGCGGCTGCTGCGACAACAGCGCGGCCAACTGCTACCTGCCCGGTGAGATCACCATGGGTGCGGGCGATGTGTACCTGGGCGAGGTGGGTGGCTGCCCGTTTTACATCGGCAAGGCGCAATACCAGTATTGGCGCCACACCCAGTTGATCATCGACGTGATTGAAGGCCATGGCGGCACCTTCTCGCTGGAAGGCCCCGAGGGCAAGGCGTTCCACACCCGGTCACGGGTGTTTACCGCTCAGGAGTTGGCTGAACTGGACGCAGAACCGGCTGGGCAGGCCAACGATTAGCGAGAAATAGCCAGCACCGCCCTGGCGCAATGCCAGGACGATGGTTCGTGTTCCCGGATTGCGCTGCGCTCCATCCGGGCTACGTGCTGGTCGACCCACCACCGCATGGCATCAGTTGGGTGATGCGCTTTGCGCAGGTCAAGGCGGAGTCCGCGCAGCGGACGGGGGACACGCAGCAAAGCGCATCGCCCGGCTGATTGGGCAAGCACCATGAGGCATGCTTTGAATCACACCCCGGCAGATGAAGTCGTCAACCCCTCACTTGGCTGCGTTCGGAAAAAACAGCTGCTCGCCGCCAATTTTGTAGCTGGCAATGGCCGCCTGCCCGGCACTGCCGCTGACCCAGTCGACAAACTTCTGGCCCTCTGCCACCTTCACATGCGGGTGTTTGGCGGGGTTGACCAGCATCACACCGTATTGGTTGAAAAGGCGCTTGTCGCCTTCCACCAGCACTTTTAACTCACCCCGGTTCTTGAAGTTGAGCCAGGTGCCGCGGTCGGTGAGCACATAGGCGCCGGTGCTGGACGCCATGTTGAGCGCCGGGCCCATGCCGCAGCCGCAAGCCTTGTAACCGCTGCCCTGCTTGTCGGCCAGGTCGGCCATGGTCCAGAAACGCAATTCGGCGGCGTGGGTGCCGCTCTTGTCGCCGCGCGAGATGAACGGGCCATTGGCGGCCGCTATCTTTTTGAGCGCGTCCACCACGTCATTGCCTTTGACCTTGAGCGGGTCGCTGGCCGGGCCGACCACCACAAAGTCGTTGTACATGACTTCAATGCGCTTGACGGCAAACCCCTCGGCCACCACTTTTTCTTCGGCCACCTTGTCGTGCACAAACAGCACGTCGGCGTCGCCACGGCGGCCCATGTCGATGGCCTGGCCTGTGCCCAGCGCGACCACCTTCACGTCAATGCCACTGGCCTTTTTGAACTCGGGCAGCAGCACCGTGAACAGGCCCGATTGTTCGGTTGACGTGGTGGAGGCCACCACAATCGATTGCGCCTGAACCCCCATCGTGACGAGCAGTGAGGCCGCGATCAGCGTGCGCTGCAGCAGGACCGGGGGACGAAAAGACAGACCAGTTTTCACCGTTTTCATACAAGTTCTCCTTTGACAAACAAATGGGCTTCCCGGTACTGCTGTTGCAGCAAGGTCCCGCTAAAAAAATCTGTGACCGGCAAATCTGCCAGTATGCGGCCCTGCTCCAGGTAGATCACCCGGCTGGCGAGCCGCTTGACCTGGCCCAGGTTGTGGCTGGCAAAAATCAGGGTCATGGCCTCAGGCCCACTGGCAAAAGCCTCAATCAAAGCCTCCACCTCGCTCTTGGCGTGGGGGTCCAGGCTGGCCGTGGGCTCATCGAGCAGCAACACCTGGGGCTTGAGGGCCCAGGCACGCGCCATGGCCACCCGCTGCTGCTGGCCGCCCGAGAGCTGGCGCGCATTGCGCAGCGCCAGGCCTGACAAGCCCACTTTGGCCAGCGCCGCCAAAGCCTGTTCCTTGGCCTGACCCCAGGCGGTGCCATGCAGCCACAAGCCCAACGCAATATTGGCCTGCACCGACAGGCGCATCAGGTGGGGTTTTTGAAACAGCATGGCCTGGCGCAATGTCGGTTCGCTGCGCGCCCGCCCCGATGTTGGTGGTGTCAGGCCATGCAGCAGGCGCAGCAAAGTGCTCTTGCCGCAGCCATTGGCACCGACCAGCGCCACCCGCTCCCCGGCGTGAATTTGCAGGCTGACATCGGACAACGCGCGCACGGCGCGTGCCGGCTGGCCGAAATGCACCGAGGCGCGATGCAACTCAAACACCGCGCTCATGCCGACACACCCACCGTCGCCACCGATGCCAGGCCACCCTCCTGTGCCTCGCGCCAGCGCCGCAGCCCGGCAATCAGGGCATTGAGCAACAGCACCACGCTGAGCAAAATCAGCCCCAGGCCCAGCGCCAGCGGCAAATCGCCCTTGCTGGTTTCCAGGGCAATGGCCGTGGTCATGACGCGGGTAAAGCCGTCGATGTTGCCGCCCACGATCATCACCGCACCCACTTCGGAGATGGCCCGGCCAAAGGAAGCGATCAGCACCGTGAGCAAGGCATAGCGCTCATCCCAGGCCAGCAACAGGCTGCGCATGAGTGGCCGTGCACCCAGCGACTGCAATTGCTCGCCGTGCAAATTTTGCGCATCTTCCACCGCCTGGCGCGTCAGGGCCGTCACCACCGGCAGCACCAGCACGGCTTGCGCCAGCACCATGGCCTTGAAGCTGAACAACCAGCCCAAAAAACCCAAGGGCCCGGTGCGCGACAGCAACAGGTAAACCACCAGCCCCACCACCACCGAGGGCACGGCCAAATAGGTGTTGAGCAGCGTCAGCACCGCACCGCGCCCGGCAAAACGCGCCACCCCGAGCCAGGCGCCCAGCACCAGCCCCAGGCTGCAGGCCAGCACGCAGGCGCTGGCGCTCACCGCCAGGGAACGGCCCACAATGGTGAGCAGTTCGGTGTCCAGCGTGGTGATGAGTTGCAGCGCGGTGGTGGCGCTGTCAGAAAAAGTGGTCATGAATTAAAACGTTGTGCGGTCGACTCCGGTCGACGAAAAAACATCGTCATTGCGAACGCAGTGAAGCAATCCATGACCCCAAACTGCATGGATTGCTTCACTGCGCGACTCGCAATGACGTCTATCCTTCATCGTTTGCAGTAATTGAGTTTTCAGTTCGGCTATCCTAGCCACCGATCAAAAACCTGGCGATATGAAATACCGTGCATAGGCTCCAACTCCACTACACCCTGTCCAAAGACAGCAGTCCGGCGCTGCTGCGCAATCCACTCATCGACCTGCTGCAAGCGGTGAGCAGCCAGGGCTCGATTTCGGGCGGAGCGCGCGCGCTGGGTTTGAGCTACCGCCACGTCTGGGGCGAACTCAAGCGCTGGGAAAACCAACTGGGCAACGAGCTGGTGATCTGGGAAAAAGGCCAACGCGCCCACCTGACCGAATTTGGCAACAAGCTGATGTGGGCCGAGCGCCAGGCGCAGGCCCGGCTGGCGCCCCAGATCGAGGCCTTGCGCGCCGAGCTGGAGCGCAGCTACGCGCTGGCCTTTGACAACAGCGTGCACGTGGTCACGCTCTATGCCAGCCACGACGATGCGCTGTCCGCCCTGCGCGAGCATGCCCTGCAAGGCGATCACCTGGCCTTGCCCCAGGAAAGTGGCCGCTTGCACCTGGACATCCGTTTCACCGGCAGCGTGGACGCCATTCGCGCCCTGAACGAGGGCCGCTGCGTGATGGCGGGCTTTCACACCCTGCAGGGCATTGGCCCGCTGACACAGCGCAACTACAAGCCGCTGCTGAAACCGGGTCTGCACAAGATCATCGGTTTTGCCCGGCGCAGCCAGGGCCTGATGGTGGCCCGCGGCAACCCGCTCAAGCTGCTCAGCTTGCAAGATGTGGCACTGCGCCGGGCCCGCTTTGCCAACCGCGCGTTGGGCAGCGGCACACGCGTGGTGCTGGACGAATTGCTGGCACAGGCAGCGCTGCAGGCGAGCGACATCCTTGGCTACGCCCACACCGAGCCCTCACACGCCGCCGTTGCCCAGACGGTGGCAGCGGGCCAGTGCGACGTTGGCCTGGGCATTGCCGCGGCGGCGCAGCAAGCCGGGCTGGACTTTGTGCCACTGGCGCAGGAGCGCTACCACCTGGTGTGCCTTAAATCGGCGCTGACACAACCCGGCATCCTGGCGCTGTTGCAACTGCTGCAGGCCCGGGATTGGCACGACAAAATGGCCTCGATCGCAGGCTACGCGGCGCAAGACAGCGGCTTGGTGCTGTCGCTGCGCAAAGTACTGCCCTGGTGGGACTACCGGCACGACAAAACACCGGCACCACGCCCTAAAATTGAGGGCCTCAGCTTGCAAGCCTTCAACACAATGGAAACACCATGACTCCCTTTCTCGCGCTGTCCAGGCTGATCGACAAGATCACCACCCTGGTCGGCAAATTTAGCATGTGGTTGATCCTGGTCACCACCCTGATCAGCGCCGGCAACGCCATCGTGCGCAAAATTTTCAACATCAGCTCCAACAGCCTGCTGGAGATTCAGTGGTACCTGTTTGCTGCTGTTTTCCTGATGGGTGCCGGTTACGGGTTCCTGAAGAACTCGCATGTGCGCATTGACTTCATTGCCACCAAACTGTCGCCACGCACACGCAACTGGATTGACGCGGTCGGCATCGTTGTCGTGCTGTTGCCGTTTTGTGCACTCAGCATCGTGCTGAGCTGGCCGCTGTTTGTCAACGCGCTGGCTTCCGGCGAAATGTCGCAAAACGCCGGCGGCCTGATTCGCTGGCCCGCCTACGCGCTGATTCCCTTGGGTTTTTCGCTGCTGGCCGTGCAGGCACTGTCAGAACTGATCAAGCGCGTGGCGTTCCTGAAAGGCCTCGGACCCGACGTGTTGTCGCACGAGGCCACCAAATCCGACCAGGAAAAATACCTTGAAGAACTTGAGGCCAGTGTTGTGCGCAAACTGGCAGAAGGAAAGTAAATGCAAACCACCTTTTTGGCACAGCAGTTTGTGCCGCTCATGTTCTGTGGTCTGTTTGCCCTCCTCCTGACCGGTTTTCCGGTGGCGTTTGCCCTGGCCGCCACCGGTCTGGGCTTTGGCCTGCTCGGCATGGAAGCCGGCATCTTTCCGGCCTCGCTGTTTCAGGCCCTGCCGCTGCGCATCTTCGGCATCATGCAAAACGACACGCTGCTGGCGATCCCGTTTTTCACCTTCATGGGCATCATTCTGGAACGCTCGGGCATGGCCGAGGACCTGCTTGAAACCGTGGGCCAGGTCTTTGGCCCGCTGCGCGGCGGCCTCGCCATTGCCGTGATTTTGGTGGGCGCACTGCTGGCCGCCACCACCGGCGTGGTGGCCGCAGCGGTGATCTCGATGGGCCTGATCTCGCTGCCCATCATGCTGCGCTACGGCTACAACCGGGTCATTGCCACCGGCGCCATCACGGCCTCGGGCACCCTGGCGCAGTCGATTCCGCCCTCACTGGTGCTGATCGTGCTGGCCGACCAGCTGGGCCGCTCGGTAGGCGACATGTATGCCGGCGCCCTGCTGCCCGGCCTGCTGCTGGTGGCGCTGTACATTGTGTTCGTGGTGCTGGTGGCGCTGTTCAAGCCGGCCTTGGTGCCGGCGCTGCCCCAGGAAGCCCGCATTTACCGCGAGCCCAACGGCAGCTCGGGCCACCGCTCACTGCTGGTGCTGGTGCTGATTTGCGCGGCGGTAGGCTGGAGCTGGGCCCAGGTGCACGACACCCTGATGACGCGCTGGCTGGAGCGCAGCATACCCTCAGCCGGTGACGAAATCGTCATCATGACCCTGACGCTGGCCTCCATCACCGGCCTGCTGCTGGCGCTGTTTAACCGGGCCACCAAAATGCGACTGCTGTCGCGCCTGGCCGAGCAGGTCACGTTTGTGCTGATGCCACCGCTGATTTTGATCTTTCTGGTGCTGGGCACGATTTTTCTGGGGGTGGCCACACCCACCGAGGGTGGCGCCATGGGCGCGCTGGGCGCCCTGATTCTGGCCATCGGCAAGCGGCGCCTGTCCATGCCGCTGCTGAACCAGGCCCTGGAGAACACCGCCAAACTGGCCTCGTTTGTGATGTTCATCCTGATTGGCTCCACCGTGTTCAGCTTTACCTTTAACGCGGCTGATGGCCACTACTGGGTCGAAAACCTGTTCGCCGACATGCCGGGCGGCGGCTGGGGCTTTTTGATTGTGGTCAACATCCTGGTGTTCGTGCTGGGCATGTTCATTGACTTCTTCGAGATCGCCTTCATCGTGCTGCCGCTGCTGGCGCCAGTGGCCGAAAAAATCCTGCCCGGCCTGGTGCCCGGCATGACCCCCGACATGGCCATGATCTGGTTTGGCGTGATCATTGCCATGAACCTGCAAACCTCCTTTTTGACGCCGCCCTTTGGCTTTGCGCTGTTTTACCTGCGCAGCGTGGCCGCCAAGTTCGACTACAAGGACCGCGTCACCGGCCAGACCATCAAGGCGGTGAGCACCAACGAAATCTACAAGGGCTCGATCGCCTTCATCGTGCTGCAGCTCATCATGGTGGCCGCCATCATGGCGTTTCCGTCACTGGTGGTGGGCAACATGGCCCAAGACAAGGGCTTGAGCGACGCCGCCGTGATGGAGCAGCTGCAAATGCTCAATGTTGAACCCATGGATGATGAAGCGTCTGATGAAGCGCCTGCCGAAGGCGCAGACGATGCGGGCGCAGCCACTGACAGTAGCGCCCCGGCGCTAGAAGAGCCTCCCGCCCTGGAGGAGGAAGTCGACCCCATGAAAGCCATGCAGGAGGCCATTGCCAGAGATGCCAAGAAAGCCAAGCCCTGAGGTCCTACCGCTGACCCCGCCCCTGGACCGGTGGCGGGGTCAGCCCACAAACGCAGCGACGTGTTTGCGGTCAGGGTGCCCTCGCCGCGAGGGCATTTGGATGAAGTACCAGGAAACTTCGCAAAAATTGTTTATTCATTAAAAACCAGTAGGTGCTCTGCGAACTTTGCCACTCAAAGCTTTGCGCCATCGCGCAAGGCTTTGAGCTGAAGCTGCAAAAGGCGCCGCGCAATGGCTTGCCGAAGTTGTGGTTCAACCTTGTCCATTGCCGGTGCGACGAACGGGCGGCGCTCCTCCAGCTTGATGATTTGCCAACCGGCCTCCGTCTTGACTGGCGCAGCGACCAGCTGGCCAGTCTTCAAATCACGAATCGCGCTGGCAATCGCCGGGTCCAGCCTGCCATTGGGCAGCCAGCCGCTCAGCCCCCCCTGCTCACGGGTGCCCGCATCACCCGAATACTGCTTGGCCAGCGCCTCAAAATCGGCCCCGCCCTTGAGCTTGACCTGTACCTGCTGCGCCAGTTTTTCATCGGCCAGCAACACATGGCGCAGGCGCACCTCCTCGTTGCCAAGCGTCTGAACCTGTTGTTGATATTCCAGTTTCAGGTCGGCATCCGAAACCTGCGCACCCTGCAGTACCTGCTGCTGCCAGGCTTGCACCAGCACGTTCTGCCGGGCCAAGTCGAGGCGTGTCACCACCGGCGCCTGTTTGTCCAGGCCTGCTTTAATGGCTTCTTCGACCATCAAAGCCTGGTCAATCAAGGCTTCGCGCAATGCCGAGCGCAACTGCGGCGTGTCCGCTGCCCCGCGCGCCAGCTCTTGTTGCAACAAAAATTCACCGCGTTGCGGTGGCAACGCCACACCATTGACCGTCACGTCAAATGGCGCGCTCCCGGCGGCAGCGGCAGGCACTGCTGGCGCAGCGCCGGCGGCGCCCATCAACAACCCTGTCAGAGCCAAGGCAATAGCCGGACTGGCACGACGAAATTTGAAAGAAGAATCAAGCATGGTTTATCAGAAGTTTAAAAAGTTAATAAGAAAACAAGTCGCAACAGCTCAGTAAGAGCGGGGCAGACTCTTGGCTCCGCCGTTGACCTCGACCGTCAACTGCGCTGGTGTCAAACGCAAGATGCGCCCCACCTTGATGGCGCCGGCTGCCGTTTTGAGCTTGCTGGTCGCCGTGGCCGACAGCGTGCCAATGGCCATGCTGCCGGCATTGGCCAACAAGTAGAACCCGCCATTAGTCACCAGCAAGGAGGTACCGGCAATGGCATTGCCACCTGACCAGGCCTGCGCCGCCGTCAGGTTGATGCCGGTGCGGGCGCTCAGCGTGTTAAAGCTCAGGCCACCGCCCGTTGAGGCCGCGTGAATCAATCCGGTCGACGTGCTCAAGCTGCCCAAACCGGCATTGCCGGCGCTGGTGACAGCCAGGTTGCCTGTCGCCACGCCCTTGCCCAGCATGGTCGCACCGCCCGACTGCAACAGCGCCCCGCCCGCGCTGACAGTAAAGCTGCTCACATCCAGATTGCCCCAGCTGTTCGCCGCGAAGTTGGTTCTGGCTGTGGCGCTCTTGACGACCACCGAGCCGCCTGCCGACGCCACCGTGATGTTCGCTTTGGAACTGCTCAACGTCGATGCAGACAAGCCTTCGTCGCCTGACAAGTCCACCGTGCCTGCCGCCTTGACCGTCGCCACGGTCAAAGTACCCCCAGCGGCTGCCGAGACACCACCCGAGGAAGAGCTCAAGCTTGCCAAACGTGCGTCACCACCACTGACGATGACCATCTCACCACTGGTCGCACCCGAACCCGTGGCCATCAGATCGCCACCAGCGTGCAAATTGGCCGATGCCGCGTTGAACGATCCCAGCGTCAAGTCACCACCCACTGCGTTGGCCACCAAGGTCGTCCTGGCATTCAGGCTGGCAACCTTGAGCAGCCCCGATGTGGTGTCAATTGCAATGTTGGCCCCGCTGCTTTGCAAGGTGCCTGCCGTCAGGCCGGTGCCTGCCGACAAGTCGATCGTCCGGGAAGCCTTGGCCATGGACACGGTCAATGTGCCGACTGCATCGGCCTGAATGCCACCCGAGGATGAACTCAGGCTCGCCAGGGTCGCATTGCCACCGCTGGCAATCACCATGTTGCCGCTGGTCACCCCATTGCCTGTGCTCTGCAGATTGCCGCTGGCGTGCAAATTGGCCGATGCCGCGTTGAACGATCCCAGCGTCAAGTCACCACCCACCGCGTTAGCCACCAAGGTGGTCTTGGCATTCAGGCTGGCAACCTTGAGCAGCCCCGATGTGGTGTCAACCACGATGTTGGCGCCGCTGCTGAGCAGGGAGCCCGCCACCAGGCCGGTACCCGCCGACAAATCAAGTGCCCTGGCTGCCCTGGCGGTCGTCACCTGCAACGATCCATCCGCGTCAACCTGAATAGCGCCAGCTGTCGAGGTCAGTACCCCCAGGTCGGCATTGCCGTCGCTGCTGATCTTCAGGTCGCCGCGGGTCGCCACCGCACCATTGACCTGCAGGCTGTTGCCCGCATGCAAGCTGGCGGTGTTTGCCGTGAACGAATCCAGCACCAGGTCACCGTGCGTGGCATTGGCAGAAAAGTCGTTCTTGACGCTCAACCGGCCGACTTGCAGCGTGCCTTGGCTGGCAGTCAAATTGATACTGCCCGCGCTGGCCGTCAGGGTGCCGAAATCAGCCGATGTTCCGGCTGTGGCAACGATGTTGCCTGGCAAAGAAACACTCGCCACCTGCATCGCCGCGCCAGACGTCAAGGACAAATTGCCACTGGCGGTCTTCACGGCACCCAGGTTCATATTGCCCAGAACCGCCGCAAACGACAGTCCGCTCTTGGCGCTGGCAGCCTGCACGCTGACGTCGCCACCACTTGCCGTCACAGTCACCAGCCCCGCGGCGCTGGTCAGCCCTGAGGCCCGAACCCCCGTGCCAGCAGTCAGCGACACGTCACCTTTGGCTGATCCCGACAACAAGGACAGCGCGTCACCGGCACCCAACCACAAGCTTCCGTTTCTGCTGGCCACATTCAACAGGGCCACATCGCCCAAGGCTTGCAGACGCACATTGCCCAGCGCGGATGCCACATCCAGCACCAGCTGCCCTCCGCCATAAATATCCACACCCCCCTTGGTCGTCGATACCGAGGTGACCGAGATGTCTCCCGCATCGCCGCCCGCCCTGGCCAGCAGACTGCCACCCGCCATCCAGGCAATCCCACTGAAGCCACCCGCCGTGCTAACCAGACTGAGGTTGCCGCCCGCACTCGCAGAATTCACGTTGGACGCCGCACCCGCCGTGACCGACGCATTCCGGCTGGATGACAAGCTGTTCAAGTCCACGCCACCACCAGCCGTCAGCGTCACCGTACCCGTGGCCGCCACTTGGTTACCCGTGATGGCCCCGCCCGCGCCGAGCACAACCGTGCTGCCAGCCGTGTACTTGACATTGGTGATGTCACCGTGGGCCTGCGCATCGATGCTGCCCAGCGCGTTCACAGCATCCAGGTTGTTCAAGTTACCGTAAGCCGCCACGGCACGGACATCGAGCCCCGAATTGACCGCCTTCAAACTCAGGCTCGAGCCCTCCGCCGCATTCAGATAAATCGAATAACCACGCGGCGTGGTGGCATTGACCCCACCGGATCCCACTTTCACCACCAGCGGATTGCTGTCTGATCCGATGGCTCCGCGTTGGGCATCCAGCGTTAACGCATTGGCCTCGATCGAGCGCACCGTCCGGTCACCATCGTTGGGGTAATTGACCACCGGACGCGCATCGATGATGGCCCCGGTGGCCGACAGTGAAGCCAGCCCCGGCGTGTAAATGTCGGCGGCACGCATGTCGCCGATTTCATGAATCCAGATGCCCTCGCTGGCCCTGGCCGTCAGCGTGCCAGTGCTGTTGTTGGCCAGTGCAATCTGAATCGGCTTGAGCGCCGTGCCAATCGAACCCTGCGCGGCCTCCAGAATCGCCTTTTGCCCTTCGATCACCGAGACACCAGCATCCGCCACGCTCAGGATCGAATCAGTCACCTTGATGCGAATCTCGCCGGTGCCCTTGACCATCTCCAGGTTGGCGGAGCCGCCGTTCGGGTAGCTTGCGGTGGTATCTGCGCCCAGGTAGACAAAGCCCTTGGAATCCACGTTCAAGCGGTTGGACAACACGTTGAAGGTGTCTTTTTTCACCACGGTCAGCGTCCAGGTGCTCTTGTTCAGCGACATGTCATCGCTCTCGGCCGACATGATGGCCAGGCGTTCATCCGCCGTCAATTCGGCTGTCAAACCCAATCTGACGCGGTCGGCGCTCAGCAGCGGAATCACCAGCTGTCCATCGTCACGGCCAATCTTGCCACCCGGGCGCAATACCACGCGGTTGCCCACCACGTTGGGCTCCTCGATGCGGGTCTGGGTATCGGTGCTGCTCTTGGCAAACACCGCCTTGGGCAGCGGGCTCTTCAGTTCAGCATCCGACCACACCGCCAACGCACCGACCTCAGCCTTGCCGTCAAGCGCATTGGCGGTATTGACAGCGAGAATGATCTTGTCGTACGCGGTCTGGTACAAAGACTTGGAAAACTGCCCATGCAACTGCAGCACTTCAGCCGTGCGCGCCGTCTCAATACCAGCCACCTGCACCTCGGTGATGCCCATGCTCAGGTAGTTCTGACGCTCCTCCGTGCTGAAATGGTACTGATAGGTCGCCGGGTCGATCACCGGGGTCACGTAGCTGGTGACATTGCCCGAAGCATCGGTCACCACATCGCTGACGCCACGCAGACTCCAGTAGCGCTGGTATTGGGCCCGGGTGGTGGTCAGCGTCAACTGGCGGCTGGCTTCGGCGTCCGTGCCTTGCAGCGCCGCCTGGTCCCACAAGGACAGCAGCTCGGCTTCGGTGCGCTCGTCGCGCGTTTCGTTGCGGTTGTTGTCGATCAGGTCGCCCGGCGCCTCCAGGTACACATCGCCGCCGGTGGCCACCTGGTCCACCCACAGGTTGCCGGAGGTCTCTATGATGGCCACACCATTGCGCGAATAGGCCGACAGGCCGCCGCTGGTCGAGTCGCCCGAGTCGATGTTCAGGGTGGACTTGACGGTGCTGTAGCCAAGGTTCACATCCTTTTCATTGAACTCGCCAATGCTGCCGCGCGGTGCCGACAGATAAATGCGGTTGCCCTTCACATGCACCGCACCGGGGGCCAGGCCCACGATGCTGTCGTCACCATCGAGCCACACGTTGCCAGTGGTCGACACCTTGTTGATGCGCAAGGCGCCGCTGTTGCTGTGAAAAGCAATCGGGCCCGACTGCGACTCGGCCGTGAAGGCGCCCGAGCCCGTGATCACATTGATTGGCGAGGCCTCGGTGCCAATCCCGGTCTTGGCCAAAAAGCTCAAGTCCACGCCCTCCACCACCGCGCCGCTGTTGAGTTGGCTGATGGCGCCGTTGACCGACTGCAACGTCACCGTGCCGCTGGCGTTGGTGACGTTGCCACCCAGGCGAATGTCGCCGACGCTGTTCACATTGAGCAAGCCGGTGTTGTAGCCGACCAACTGGATGTCGATCGGGTGATCAGCCAACACGCGCTGTGTGAAGACATCTTTGTAGCCGGTCTCGGTGCGGTAGTCGACATAATTGGTCTTCTTGATGCACAGAAAACCGCACTTCGACCATGAACGGTAATAGATCTGCTTCTCTGCCGCCGTAGTGAAGCGTTGGTTTTGCAGCGAGAAGCTGCCGCCCCCCACTGGCAGCGTGGTGCTGACAAAGACATCAGACGGCATGGCATAGGCGGTCTTGACGTAAGTATTGACGCTGTTCCAGTTGGCACTGGCACCCGGGATGAAGCCCAGCCATGTCGACTTCTGGTACCAGTAGCGCTTTTCGGCCGTGAAATCGTAACCCGCCGACCAGGAGTAAGTGCTGTTATCCACCGGGTTGTAGCTGAACTGGGCCTTGAGGCTGCCCGATGGCGTCGCCGAGTACACCGTCGGGGTACCGATCACACTGGCGCCAATGCCACGTCCGGCGGTGACGGTGGCGCGAAACACGTCGTCGGCGTCGCGCTGGTAGGTGGTGGTCTGGTAGTCGCTGATCGCGCCGTTGGTGTAAACCGGCTTGCCCATGTCGGTGATGCGCACCATGCCGGCTGCCCCACCAGTGCTGAGCCCCAGCAGGTCGAGACCATAACTGGTCTGGTTGTCGATGTTGATGTGCGCGTAGCCGTCCAGTGCCCGCACCACCCCGCCGCCGGTGTTGATGATGGTGCCAATCAATTCCACCAGCCCGCCGGTGACGTTGGTGGCTGCCACCTTCAGGCGTTTGGTCTCGGCATCAAAGTACACGATGGGCTGCAAGCGCCGTGCCGCCATCGCGTTCAGCTTGTTGGTGCGCTGCGTCGCCGTGATCGTGCCGTTGGCAAACTGCTTGTTGATCTCGGCCTCGTTGTCGGTGGGCAACGGGCCGGTGACCTGGAGTAACGACGACTTGCCCTGGGACAGGTAGCGCCCACGGTTGGCATTCCACAAGGTCTGCCAGTTGTTGATGGCGGTACCCACCGCCGCGCTGCTAAGCACCACGTTGTAATCAGGCTGGCCCGACTGCACGGTGCCATTGATATTGAGATAACGCGCACCGATGAAGATGGCGCCACTGGCATAAACCCCGCCGGCGCCATTGACGACGCATTTAGGGTCGGAGGTGGTCGCGCCCGCGTCGCCCGGGCGCGCCGAGCCGCAGGCGGTAACACCCAGCTTGTCCAGAATCAGTTGCTGGTCTTCGCTGTAAGCCACCGCATAAAGCGACTCGGGCGAACCGCCGATTGATTGGCTAAGACTCGGCGACGACAGCACAAAACTCTTGCCGGCCGTGACCGTAATTTCATTGCCATCCAGGCGCGGCGTGTACGCCGGGTCTTCCGCGTACACCGAAATGCTGCCTGCGGTATTGCTCAAATTCACCGTGCCGAGCTTGTTGTACAGCGTGCCGTTGACGCGCATTTCCGGCGCGCGCATCTGGTCTTCGCGCAGGTCGGCCGAGGTGCCGTCAGGCGCCGTCATCACCACGGCGGAGCTCGCCCTCGCCCCCGGCGCATAGGTGTTTTTCAGCGTCAGGCTTGGCTCTTTCAGCTCTCCACCGATAACCTTCTCGCGTGTGTCAATGCTGTCCACGCTCAGGCCGGTGCTCTTGACACTGGTGTTGAGCGCGGCGATGTCGGCGCTCTTGGTCAGGTAAGTGCCGTTGTATTTGGCAAAGCCGCCATTGGCGTCTACCGTCATGTTGTAAACACGCAAGTTCAACGGGCTGCGGTTCTCAATGTAAATCTCGGAGTCGGCCCGTGCTGTCAGGCTTGCGCCACCACTCACATCGTTGCCAAACAGCTCAATGTTGCCGCTGCCCGCGCGCAGGTCCTTGATGTTCAGGAAGTTGGCCGCAGCGCCCTCGAGCGGAATGATCATGGTCGAGCCATCGTCCATAATCACCTGCTCGGCCAGGCCTTCCTTCAGCAGGTTGGAGAAATAGAAGCTCAGTTCGGCCTCAACAAAGGCCTTGACCTCGGGCACATCGCCATAACGCGCGAGTTGCTCGTACAGCCGGCTCAGATAGGCGCTGGCCGAAGCCGACAAGTCCTCGTTGGTGATGCTGTAGCGCACATCACCCACACTCTCCAGAATCGCACCGTCCACCCCTACCACCAGGCGCTGCTTGTTGCCAAAGCCGGCTTCAAACTCGCCGTTGAGCACCGCCGTGTTGCTGATATTTTTGTCAGAGCTGCCGTAGTCGCTGCTCAAACCCACCAGTTCACCCAGGTCGCGCGTCCAGTCGCTCACCTTGCCCTTGCCTTCTACCACATACGTGCCCTCGACCCCGCCGAGCTTGATGGTGCCACCCGAGCGGATCGCGTCGGCGTTCACCACCAGCGCGTTGGTCAGATTCAGCGTGGCGTCGGCATCGGGGTTGATCGACACCGGTATAACCGAGTGGTTGAACAGGTCCACGCGGGCGGTCACAAAGTGTTTGTTGCGGTTGAAATCCAGGTCTTGGCCGGCCAGCAGGGTCACGTCTTCGGAGCTGCGCAGTTCACTGTCCGTGCCCACCGTTACGCGGTTGTTCACGTTGGCCGTGGCGTAGGCGTTGCCCTGGGCCGCAGCGGCCAGGCCGTAGGTCTTGGAAACCGAGTTGGCCTCCAGGTTGAGGTAGGACAAGGCGTTGACCGCCGACTCACCATACACATTGATGTCGGTGTTGCTGCCAATCACTGCGTCAGCGTTGGCATTGCCCAGGATCTCGGTGTTGACCAACGCAATCGGGATGGCACCGCCCACATCCATCTGGGCGCGCGAAGAGCCGTGCATCTCGTTGTAGGCGCGCACCTCCAGCAGGTCCTCCAGCAACACGGTGCTATTGCTGCCAATGCTGGCGGTGGCATCGCCGTCCAGCCGGGTGAACACATCAGCACCGGCACCGCTGATGACACCGCCGCCGCCGCCCTCCGCGCTCTGGGCACCCATGTTGGTGCGCGCCAGGTCGTTGGTGGCCAGCACCCGCAGGCTGCCGGCATCCAGCTTGGAGCCGTCCAGCAAACGGGCCGTGGCCGAGCCGTCCAGCGTGGCCCGCGTCACAGCGCCTGAGGCACCCATGACCGCTGCGTTTACCGCCGTGGTCTGGCTGTCATAGCGCACCACCCGGCTGGCTTCGATCGTGGTGCGACCGCCCACCACCAGGGTCTGGCCCGCCGCCACGCCAAGTTCTGCGCTCACGCTCTGGTCGTGGTCCACATTGGAATCGGCGCCCGCGCCGGCCACCACACCGCCCGAGCCAGCCACGGCCTCGCTGTCAATGTTTTCGTTGCCGCTGGCGCTCACCTGCAGGCTGCCGCCCACGCTGCCCTGCACGCCGGTGGCCTTGGCCACCACGGTGCTGCTGCTGACCGCTTGGGACACGGCAACACCCAGGCCCACAAAGCCCACGCCAACACCCAAAGCGCTGGCGTTCACCACCATCGAATCGGTGGCCGAAAGAGTCACATCACCGGCCGTGCCCAGCACCACGCCAGACGCCAGGTTAACGCTGGCCCGACCCGTGTTGTTGGACGTGGCACCGGCCCCGGTGGCCCCCAGCAGCAGGGCACCTGCGCCCGCCGTGGCCTTGCTGCTCACGGTCGAGGCGCCAGCGCCCAGCACCGCTGCCACACTCACACTGGCACCGCGCAAACTCACCGGGCCAGCGGCATTCACGTCCACTGCTGTGGACACGGTGGACAACGCCACCGACACCCCCACGGCGGCACCCGCTCCCACCGCCACGCCCAGGGCTTCGGTACTGGCGCCAGGGTTGGACCTGGCGGCCAGGCTCAGCGCGCCAGTACCGGCGTCCAGCACCGTGCCGCTGGCCAGCGTGAGCGACACCGAGCCGCTGTCGGTGGCCGTCGCACCCGCCCCTGAACCCGCCACCACACCGGCCGAGCCGCCTTTGGCAAAGGCGTCCACCGATGCGTTGCGCTCGGCCACGGCTGTCAGGCCCTGGCCGGTGTGGCTGCCGCTCAGGCTGGTGCCCACGCTGCCGCTCTGGGTGGCGGTGGCCGTGACCACCCCCACCGACAAAACGCCCGCCGTGGCACCATAGGCTTGGCTGCGCATGGAAGATTCATCCAGCGCCAGCACGCTGACCGCGCCACCGGCCTGCAGATTGCCAGCAAGCACAGCGGTATTGGCCGTGCTGTTGCTCGCCACCGAAACCGCTGCCCCCACGCCCACAAATCCACCGGCACCGGCCACTGCCAGGCTCTTGACGGCAGCACTGTCGCGCGTGCTGCGCGTGCCAGAGGCCACGCTCACATCGCCCGCAACGGCCATGTTGCCCACCGACACGCCCGCGTGGTTGGCACCACCGAGCTGTGTCACGGCCACACCCGCGCTCACACCCGCCGCGCCGCCCAAAGCCACTGCGCCCGCGCTGTTGTCAACCACGGTGCGGTCCAGGCTGTTGACCGTGAGTGACCCTGCAACAATACTTTGCGCAGCCACGGTGGCCGAGGTGCGGTGCCCACCCGAGGCGCCCGCATAGGCACCTTGGGTGTCGTAACTGCCGCTGCTGTTGAGCGAGGCGCTCTCGGTTGCAGACAAGCCGTCACCCGTGCCCTGCGCACGGTCGGATTGGGTAGCCGTGCCAATCTGGCTCAGGGTGCCGCCATCGCCATTGAGTTCGCTGTTGGCGTTGCTGTCGGGCGCACTGCCAAACACCAGTACGCCCACGGCGCCACTGATGCCGGCGATACCACCGCCACCGCCGGTGGCGGTCACCATGTCGATGTCAGCATCGCGCTCTGCGCTTACCGTCACCGCATCGGTCACACGGATGCTGCTGGCGTTCACGGTGGCGTCCACCGTGCTCTTGCCCACCACCACGTTGGCCGAAGCGCCCACGCCCGCCACGCCGCCCACACCCACCTGGCCCGCATTGTGGTTGAGAGCAATGGTTTCGTTCGCCGTGACCGACAACGACGCCGCACCCGAAGCTTTCACAAACGTGAGCCGGGCGGTCTCGGTGCCGCCAGCGGGCGTGGTCACCAGCGCGGTCAGCACGCCGTCACCCAGCGTACGCACGTCGGCCGTGTAACTGCCGTCGTTGTTGCGTGTGGCACTCACCTGGCGCGTGCCGTCCGACACGATCACCACCGCCGCGCCGTCGGCGGTCAGCCCCGCATCACTCTTGAGCACGAACTGCACCGCGCCATGGTTGCGTGCGTCCACCTGCTCAAAGCTTGAAAGCGTGGCAATGCGCGTCTGCGCTGCGGGCAGGGCGGCCGGCGTCAGCACGGCGTCGGCATCGCTCTTGCCGGTCGATTTCAGCAGCGTGGTGGTCGACACCTTCTGCACACCGCCCTCGCTCAGCACCACCTGGGCCATCAACACCCCGTCGTCCAGGCTGGCCACATTGGCGGCATAACTGCCGTCAGCCTGCAGCACTGCCGTCACGGTGATCGTGCCGTCCGTCACCGTCACCACCGCACCGGCGGGGGTTACCCGGCCCGCCACGTCGCTCAGGCTGAAGCGCAGGTTCGACTGATTGGCCGTGCCCACCGCATCGTAAGAAGAAGCCAGGTTCAGGGTCACCGGCGCATCTCCAGCCGAGGCCAATAAACCAGTGGCCAGGGTTCGCTTGCCAATGGTTGTGGTGCCTGTCACGGCGGCCTCGGTGGCGCCTTCCATCACACTCACTGAAGCGCCCACGGCGGCCCCGAAAGCGCCGCCCGCGGCGGCTGAAGCGCTCACCGAGAACGATTCCGTGCGGTTGTCGGCATCGACCACCACCGCGCCATCGGCCCGGATCGTGGCGTTGTTGACCAGCGCGCGCACGGTGGAGCCCGACACGTTCACCGTGAAACTCAGGCCCACGCCCACGCCCCCTGGCGCGCCCGCAACACTCACGGCACCTGCCACCAGGTTGGACGCGTTGGTGCCGTTGGCCAGCACCGAAATGCTGCCGGCTTTCACCGTTGCGTTGTCGACCTGCGCCAACGTGCTGCCCTTGAGCAACACCACATCGCCGCTGCCTGCCACGCCAAACACGGCCCCACCGGCCGCGCCGGCAGAGATTTGTGCCACCGTGTTGGTGGACACCGCTTTCACCGAGGCAGCGCCTTGCGCGCTTACCTGGGCACCGTCAATCACTTCGGCGCGGGTGCTGCGCTCGATGATTTCAGTACCCACCGCGCCTGACACGCCCACCGCACCAATGGCCAGCGCCGTGACCGAGCTGGCCACCATGGCGTGGTTGGCGGCCATCACGTCGGTCGCCTGCGCTGCGTTGGCATTGGCGGCGTCGTTGATGAACGCCGCACTGTCGATGTAGGCGCGTGTGCTGCCGCCAATCTTGTCCACGTTGATGGCCGCACCGGCTGCACCCAGGGCACCGCCACCGGCCACCGCGGTGAGCGCACCGATCTGCTGGATCGATGTGGCCTGCACCGCCAGGCCCTTGACGGTTCGGGTGGCAAAGCTGGCACCGGCCAGCACTGCATCCGAGACCTCGGTGATGTTCATCAGGTTAGGCGCGCTGGCCAGGCCGTCGGCCCTCACGGTCAGGCCGGCGCCGTTAGCCAGGGCGTTAACGTGTGAGTCAGACCCGGTGATGCCGGCCGTGGTGGAGCTGGAGATGATGTTGGTCAGCACGCCACCGGCGGCGCCCACCCCGGCAGCCCCCAGGGCGACCGCACCGGCCAGCGCCTTGATGCGGTCGCGGCTGTTGGCCGTGACCGCGACCGAGTCGGCGGCGATCACATTGGTGACGTAGCCGTCGGCACCCAGCGTGGCGTGGGTCTGGGAGGCGATCAAACTGACCGCCACCGAACCCTGCACACCCACACTGCCCGCACTCATGCCCACAGCAACGGTGTTGATCTGGTTGTCACTTTCAGCCGACAGCAGCAGGTCGTCGGCGTTTTGCGTCCAATGGCCAATGCCGTTGTTAAAGTTCGCGTTGGTCACGCCCACCAGGCTGGCCTTGGTTTGGGTGCCGATGCGGTTGACCGCCAGCGCCGCGCCCACGGCCACGCCACCACTGCCCGACAGATTGCCAGCCAGCGAATCAATCACGGACGCCTGGCGGGCACTGACCGTCAGCGTGTTGCTGGAGCTCAGGTCGGAACCCACCCACGACGCCGTGACCTCGTCTTCGAGCAGGTTGGTTGAATTGGAGCCGTTGACACTAGCGGCACCACCGACGCCGGCGGCAACACCGATCGACTGGATGGTGGAGGTCGAGTACGCGTTCACCGCAACCGCCCCGGCAGAGCGCACGACGCTGTCGACCACTTCGGCCTTGACAACTTTGCTGCTGTCGGCATCAAGCGCCGTGCGACCCAGGAAGTTCAGCGCCAGTGCGGCACCGCCGCCCGCCGTGCCGCCACCGGTCACCGTACCCGCGAAGGACTTGATGGTGGAACTGTCGCTCGCCTGCACAGTCAAGGAGGCGGCATCGACCACCAGATCGACGCCATCCATTTGCGCCAGCACCGTCGACGTGATGCCGTTGGTGGTGAAGGAGCCCGCCAGCGCCACCGTACCGCCGACAGCCATACCGGCCGCAATCGACTCAAGGCTACCCGTAGTGGTGGCCTGCACATTCACCGCACCGGTTGCACGCAACGTGCTGTCTTTGAGCCGCGCTGTCACATCGCCGCCGATGTCGTTGATCGACACCGCCACGCCCACCGCTGCCGTGCCGCCAGCGCTGATGGTGCCCGCGAGCGAGAAGATGTCAGCGTCGTTGTCGGCGCTCACGGTGAACGCGCCGCCGGTGGTGTCCTGGGTCAAGTCCAGCACCTGTGCCTTGACACTGGCGCTGACCGTGTTGGTGGTGAAACTGCCGTTGACGGAAGCAGTGCCCGAGACCGCACCCGAGGCGGCCACCGACTTGATCTCGCCGCGCAGGTCGGCGTCGACCACCACCGCAGCCGGCGCCGCGTGCAGGGTCATGCCTGACAGGTTCGCCAGCACCGCGCTGCCGATCTGGTTGACGGCAATCGCCGCACCCACCGCAGCGGTGCCACCGGCCGAAAAATTACCCGCCAGCGTGCGCACGGTGGCTGCATCGTCGGCTTGCACCGTCAGCGACGTGGCTGTGCCGCTGAGGGAACCGCCCGACCAACTGGCCGTGATCTCGTCTTCCAGCAGGTTGGTCGTGTTCGAGCCGGTGATGGCGACGGTGCCACCGGCGCCCGCGGCCACGCCCATCGATTCGATGAGCGAAGTCGACAAGGCCTTGACCTGCACCGCTCCACCAGAATTGATCGTGCTGTTCAGCACCTCGGCCTTGACGACTTTGCTGCTGTCGGCATCAAGCGCCGTGCGGCCCAGAAAGTTCAGCGCAAAGGCGGCGCCGCCACCCGCCGTGCCGCCAGCGGCCACGCTGCCCGCGAAGGATTGGATGGTGGAGCTGTCTTGCGCCTGCACCCGCAGCGAGGCCGAAGCCGCCGCCTGCGTCACACTGTCCATCTGCGCCAGCACCGTCGAGGTGATGCCGTTGGTGGTGTTGGAGCCTGCGGCGCCGACGGTGCCACCGCCGGCCATGCCGGCCGCGATCGACTGGATCGTGCCCGAGGTGGTGGCTTCCACCGCCACCGCACCCGCCGCACGCAGCGTGCTGTTTTTGAGCTGCGCTGTCACATCGCCGCCGATGTCGTTGACCGACACCGCCACGCCAACTGCTGCCGTACCGGCACCACTGATGGTGCCCGCGAGCGAGAAGATGCCGGCGTCGTTGTTGGCACTCACCGTGAAGGCGCCGCCGTTGCTGCTCTGGGTGATGTTCTCGGCCTGAGCCTGCACACTCGCATCGATCATGTTGGTGGTCACGCTGCCATTGATGGCCGCCGTACCTGCGCCGCTGCCGGAGGCCGCAACCGATTGGATGGAGCCGTCAAGACTGGCATCCAGCGACACCGTCCCCGTGGCATACAGCGACGAATTTTTCAGGCGCGCCGTGACCTTGAAGTCGTCGGTGCCCTGGCCCATCAGGTTGACCGCCACTGCGCCACCAATGGCGCCGGTGCCACCCGCCGAGACAGCACCCGCCAGCGACTCGATCGAACCCGCCTGCGAAGCGTGCACGGTCAGCGCCGAGGCTGCGCCGTAGATGGTGCTGTTTTCCACGTTGGCCAAAGTGGTTCCGTTAAGCACATTGGTGCTCGACGAACCCGCCAGGGCATAGTCTTTGCCACCCGCCAGGGTGACCGACAGCGTCTGGATGCTGGCATCGGAATCGGCCAGCACCGACACCGCGCTGCTCGCGAAGAGGGTGGACGACAAAATTTGCGCCGAACGCGTGCTTTCGATCGTGTTGAAGCCCAGGGCCAGCGCACCCGAATAGCCTTTGGACGCCGAGACACCGCCGGCCAGCGAGCGGATGCGGGCGCTGCTGGCACCCGCACCTTCGCCCGCCTGCACCCGCACTGTGGCGGCCGTGACGGTTGAGGCACTGATGCGCGCCTCAGTCACGTCAGCGGTTTCATTCACGGTGACCGTACCGGCAAAGCCGACATTGCCGTCGGCGGCGGCACCCGAAGCGGCCACCGACATCAGGTCGCTGGTATTGCTGGCCTGCACCTGCACCGTGCCTGCGCCTACCTTGACCGTGGTGTTGTTGATCGTGGCGGCGTTGCCGGACGCGCGTGTGCTCAGCGTGTCGTTGCCCACGGTGTAAGTTTTGGTGCCGTTCTGGGTGTAGGCCACGGCCGCGCCCATGGCTTTGCCATTGCCACTGCCCACGGCAAAACTCAGGTTGCCAGCCAGGCCAAAGGTGTTGCCTGTGGTGTCCGAGTTCACTGCCAGGCTGGCTGCGGTCACCGTGCCACCCGTCACTTGGGCCTGCGTGCGCTGGCCCATCAGGTTGACCGAAGCCGACCCCATGCCCGAGAACTTGCCCTTGGTGGCACCCACGCCAGCGGACACGCCCACGGTATCGGCCCGGCTGAGGGCCGCCACGCTCACGCCGCCTGCGGTGGTGATGCTGCCGTTGAGCTCGGCGCCGTAGGTGGTCTGAATATCGTTGTGCACATAGGACAAGCCCAGGCTGGACGCACTGCCGCCCAAGGTCACGCTCAGCGTGCCGGCCACGCCCACGATGCTCTCGCCACCCACGGCGTCTTTGAATTCGCTGGTGTAGCCGTTGCCGGCAGACGCCATCTCGTAGTCGGTGACATCGGAGGCGCGCACGCTGCCCAGCAGGGCGTCCAGCGAGGCCGTGGTGGGCGCGCCCCCGGCCTGCACCGCCAGGTCGCCGGTGAGGTTGACCACAGCGCCATGCGTCACACCCGCGTTCAAGGTGTTGCCGATGTGGTTGTAAACAAACGAGCCCATGAGCTGGCCCTTGGAGGACGCATCGGTCTGCAGCCCCCCCACGGCGGCCACGCCCACGACTTTTTGCGACGACAAGGCCAGCACCGCCAGGTCGTGTGCCTGTGTGATCGACCCGCCGGACACCCGCGCCTGGGTACTGCCTTTGGCGTTCACCACGGCAATGGCCGCGCCCACGCCAGCCGAGCCCTTGCCGGTGCTGACCGACAAGGCCCCGCCGCCGGCACCAATGCGGCTGCGGTCGTAAGCCACCACCTGCACGCCCAGCGCGGTGGGCGAGGCCACGCCGCCCGAGGCGGTGCTGTTGACCATCTCGGCCACGGTGTCGTCGCTCGTGGTGGTGACCGATGCCGCGCCAGCCACCGAGACGCTGGTGGTGCTGCCCTTGGACAGGTTGAGCGAGATGCCCGTGGCCACGGCGGTGCGCTCGCCCGATTTGAGCGCTTGCAGCACCAGGCTGCCGCTCTGGTCGGCCAGGTCGCTGATGTGGCTGTTGACGATACGTGCCGTGGTGTCGTCGTCGGACTTCTGGATGGCGACCGCGCCAGCAATGGCGGCGGTGAATGTGGTGCCCGCATTCTTGGCCAGCGACAACGCGCCGCCACCGGCCACGCTGACCTGCGTGAGGTCGGACAGGGCCTGTACCGCCACGGTGTTGGTGCCGCTGCCCACACCCTCGACCAAAGCGCCGTCGAGCAGCGCCGTGGTGTCGAGGTCGCTGAAGTTGGTGACGATGGCACCCGCCCCGGCAATGGAGAAGCTGGGTGGCTTGTCGGCAGCAGGCTCGTCGGCAGGGGCGGCGTTCTCACCCTCCCCTTCGGCCGGTGCGCTGGCTTGCTCCAGCGGTGCCAGAGTGGCGTCGTTGCCGTCAAGCTGGGCCTGTTCATCGGCGGACTTGGCGCCCGCCGTGTCGGCCAGGTTGTCGCCGGTGCTCTTGGTTTCAGGTGCTGCGCCCGGATCCGGCGCTTCCGGCGGCGGCTCCTTGCCGGCCACCGCACCGGCCACCCCCACCGCCACGATCATGCCGTCGGTGCGCGCTTTCACACCCAGCTGGCCGGTGCGGATGTAGCCCTGCTCGCCTTCCACCGTGTCGGCGCCACCGCCACCGGTGTCGTTGTCGCCCACGTAGGCGCGCGTGTCGCCGGTCATGTCGTTGATGGCAACGCCAATGCCCACGCCAGAATTCTCGCTCTGCGTCACGGCGCCGGTGATGGCCACAACACCCAGCGACAGCTGGGCATCCACCTTCACCACGGGCGCCGTCACCCGCGCTTCGCGGCTGATGGAAGCGTGCGTGGTCTGTTTGAGTTGGTTGTAGGACGCAATGCCGTTGGCCGCCACACCGGCGCCGGCGCCCGAGGTGGGCGACAGCGACAGCACCCAGTCCTGGGTTTCAGCGCTGACATCCAGCCGCTGCGTGTTGATGTCGGCCCGATCCGCGATGCCGGCGATTGCCGTGTTGTCGCGGCTGACCATGGAGAAGGTGCCGCCGACAGCGATGCCTTTCGCGCCGGCCTCCGGCCCACTGCCACCCGCGTAGTGCAAGGTCTGCACGTGGTTCTCGGCGCGCACGACCATGGATGCATCGAAGCTGCGCGTGAAGTCGATCTGGTCCAGATCCGGCCCCTCAGGGGCACCACGGCTGTCGGAGACAAAGTCACCCAGCACACCCAAATCCTTGTCCAGCGTGTACGGGTCGACCGAACTTAGCATGGGCACCAGATCGGACTCGAACCCCACCTCCTGGACGTCATATTCCCATGAGAGACCATCGTTCACGGTGGTTGTGATCATGGCGTCGGTATCGACCCAGGCGCGGGTGTCGTTCTTCATGAACGACAGGCTCACCGCCCCCGCAGCAGCCAGGCTGGTGGCCGCTGATGTGGCGCCGACCCGGGTGTTGAAGCCCTCGAACAGCACATCGGGGCCTCCCATGTACGTTTCGTACGCTGTGTTGAAGGTGCCCCATTCGACCGGGGGAACCTCCGGTTTCGACAGATCGATGGGCAACATCGCGGTGTAAAACTGCGGCACATCGGTGGCCGCGTGCACGGCCACATGCCCCGCATGGATCTGCGCACCGACACCCACATCGGCCCGTGTGGAAAAACTGTGATCGGCGTAGTTGAAGGCCACCGCCAGGCCGATCTTCGACCCGTCGTCCCCTTCGGTCTCGGAAGTGGCCTCGGACTCTGCCACGCTCTGCAGCTGGCCCACCAGCGTCTGGGCATCGACCACGGCATCACCGCCCCCGGTGATACGCGCGCCCGCACCCACGGTGGCCCGGGTCACGTGATCGGATTCCGACCAGGTCATGGCGCCGGCCAGGCGCAACGCTGGCGGCTTGCTCTCGGCCGGAGCGCCGCCGGACGCCGCGTCAGCCTGGTCCGAAAATCCCTCGGCCATGGCCATGAAACCATCGAGCAATGTGGCCTGGGCAGCCTCTTCGGCCGCGTCTTCCGAGTATTCCAGCGACTCCGGCAATCCATCCAGCGCGCTCTCTTCCTCCTCCTTGGAGGCATTGGCCGAAGTGGCGGCGATGGTGTTCTTGCTGGACGCATTCATCGCCATCACAGACACGTTGCCTTCGGCGTCAATCTCGCCGTTCATGTCCACCGTGGTCTCTGACGCCTGCAGCGACAGCGCACCCACCACGCCCGCCGTGCCACCACCGTACACCGTCACTTCGGCGCTGGTCTCGAACTGCGACGCATGGAATGCCTGCAACCGGGTGTCGGCCCCGCTGGTGAGCACCGCGTCGGCACCAACCACCACAGCCGTGCTGATGTCCGAACGCGACCCCGCAAAAACCACAGAGGCCACGTTGGCCTGGTCGGTCTCTTCGTCGGTCTCTCCCGCCGCAGCGGCACTCATGCTGACCCCGGTCTTGGAGGCGGCCACGAGTGCGATGTTTTCACCCGCGGTCAGCGTCGCGCCCGACAGGATGTCGATCTTGGTTGTGCCGGTGACCTGGGCAAAGCCCGCGCTCAGGTTGGCCTTGGCAGAGCTTTCGGTCTGCACCTCGACGCTGACCGAACGGTCGGCCAGGGCGGTGAGGGAGATGTCTTGTGTGGCATCCAGCAACGCTGTTGGGCGGATCGTGATCGTCGCATCGCCCTTGGCCTCCACATAAGCCAGGCTCAGAGCGATCGGCGACTCCAGACTCTCCAGGAGCAGGTTCACCGCCTCTTGCTGGATGCTGCCGGTGAGGCCACCAAACGACGCCGAGGACTCGATTGAGGCCTCCATGGTGATGTTTTTGCCTTTGAGCGTGCCCGCCACATCGATGCTGGCGTTGGCGTTGGACAGGGTGACCAAGGTCTCACCCGTGCTGCTGCGCTGGGCCACCAGGTCAATGTCGCCCGCGGCCCAAATAGAGCCGACCACCGAGGCGTCGAGCAGCGCGCCAACCTCCACGGTGATGTCGGGAGCTTTCAGCACAATGTTGCCGCTGTTACCGGTAGAAGCCACGCTGGCGTTCGTTGCGTCAGCACCCGAAGCCACCTGGCGGGTGTTGATCACCGCACCGCTTTTGACGGTCAGCGTGTTGTCGCCAGCGTATTCAAAATCCGCACCGCTCGTGAGGTTGGTGCCTTCCACCACAGCATGGGTAGGGTCCACAAACACCAGGCCGGCGGCGCCGGTGTCGCTGCCTGCGTCAAAGCGCATGCCGCTCAGGTTGAGCTTTCGCAAGCCCGAATACTCAATGGCGCCGCCCGCACCCGCGCCGTCGCCGCGTGCACGCAGGCTCGCGCCGGGCGTGTTGGCAATGTCGCGCTGCGCAAACAGCGCCACCTGCCCGCCCGCCGCACCCGAGCCCGCCGCACCCGAAGCCGACACCAGCGCCTGGGCACCAACGGCAATGTCCTGCCCCGCCACCACGCGCACCGCACCGGCACGGGTGAACCGGGCGCTGTCGGAAATCAGCAGGCCGTCGAGCATGATCGACCCCGGCGTGGTGATGTCGATCACGCCGTCATGATCTTCCAGCGGCGCCAGCGACTTGAGGTCGCCCAGGTTCACCGCCGAACCGGCCACACGGCCCTGCAGCACCACCTGGCCCGACAGGCTCACGCCGAGCCCGCCCGGCCCGCCCTGGCCGGCCATGATGCTGACGCCGCCCTTGGCCGTGACGCGGCCCTGAATATCAACGTCACCGGTGGCCGAGCGCTCGAAAGCACCCCCCAGCAAACCGCTGACCGCCGCCCCCGACAGCGCACCGCCGCCGGCCAGCAGGCCGTTGACAAAAGTGGTCGACGGCGCGGCAAAACCCAGGCGCCCCACATCCACCTGGCCGTTCGGCCCCACCGTGAAGCCGTGGCTGTCGACAAACAGGATGTTGCCGCCGATGCTGCCATCGGTGAGCCGGCTCTCCAGCCGGCCGTCCACCCGCACACGGGCGTCGCGAACAATATTCACCCACCAGTTGGCGCCTTGGGGCACCGCCAGCTTCACCGTGTCGCCCTGCCCCACCTGAAACGCCGAATACGTGCTGAAGGCATTGCCGTCACGCAAAGTCTGGGTGCTCACCACCGTCTGATTACCCTGGGTGCTCACCACGGTGGCGGTCTGGCCTGGCCCGGTCAGGGGCGTGATCACGGTCTGAGCCAACAGCGCCGGGCTCACCGCCCCCAAAGCCACGGCCGCAGCCAGCGCCACGGAGCGCACACGCACCACAAGTCGCCTGCGCGCCAGGCGTGCTGCTTTGGCTGAGAAAGGGGTTTTGAAGGTGTAGTGTGTCATGGCGGGCATTCGGTTGGGTGGGTGGGTGGTTGGCGATCAGGCCGTCAGGGCGGGCTGTTGGGCTGCTGCGAGGTCCATCAGCGAGCGGAATTTGCGCAGCGACAAGAGCTGCAGGTAAGCCAGCGACAAGGCACCGCACGCGTGCAGCTCGCCGGCCTTGGCTGGCTCCAACGCGTTCAGTTTCGCCTCGTCCACGCTCAGAAAACCGGTCAATTCCATCTGCCGGCCGTCGGGCAGCATGGCCTGCAGCGTGCGCTCCTGCAACAGACCCGCCTCGTCCAGCGCGGTCACGGCGGCGGCGGTGCCGGCGGTGGCGGCGTTCAGCGCGGTCAGCTCGCGCAAAATAGCTTGCAGCCACGGCATCTCCTGGCCGTTTTCGTCAAACAACGGGTCGCCCTCGCCCACATTGAGCGCCGGCTTGTGCACGGCAATCAAATGCACGCCTTCTTCTGCCGGCTGCTCCAGCAGGCGAAACGGCCAGGTGCGCAGCACCGCCGGCAGGTAGTCACCGCGCCAATGCCCTTGCGCGTCGACAAACAGGTTGTTGCCGTGCTCCAGCCCGGTGATCGCCACCAGGCGGGCGCCACCCTCGGCTGCGCGCGTCATCACACACGGGAACACGGTTGCGGCGGCCGGCAGTTCGCCAGCGGCCAGCGCCACTGAAATGGCCCGCCCGATCCAGCGCATGTCGGGCTGGGTACGGTTCAGGCGCAACAAGCGATGCGCCTCGCGATGCAACACGGTGAATTCGGGCTCGTTCACGGATGCTTGGGGGACGGAAGGAGTTTTCATAAGTTTTTGAAGTCGGTAAAAAATAATTTGGCCAGGCCTGGGGCCGGCCAGGGGAAAACGCTTACCAGGAGCCGATCAAACGCACGGCCAGGCGCGAGCGGGCTCCCTGGAAACCGGCCGTCTGCCGCGTCAGCGCCGTGTCAAGGGCCAGATGGCGGTTCACCTGAAGCTGCAAGCCCAAGCCCACCGAGGCGATGCGGGTTGCCACGCCGTCAAGCACCGCGCTGGCCTGGTCTGCCAGCAGGTAGCCCTGGGCCGCCTCGAAGCCGGCCAGCACCAGCGGCTGGTACAGCCCGAGCTGCAGCACGTAGCCGCGCTCGCCGTAGGCCGCACCCGAGTCAAAACCACGCACCGAATTGCTGCCGCCCACCAGCCAATAGTCGATGGCATCCGGAACATCCTGTGTGGCGAAACGGGCTTGGCCGCTGACACGCAACATTGGGGCGTTGGCCTGCTCAGCGGCGAATGCAGCCATGCCACTCAATTCCGCAAAGCGGTAGTCGCCCCCCGGTGCCTGCCCTTGTGTGACGGCCGCACGCAACGACGCCCCCTGAAAAATGCCCTGCGCACGCGCTGGCCACTCGGTTGACGCCGCCAGCGTCAGGCGATCGACGGCACGGTCACTCAGCACCTCGCCGCTCAGGCTGGATTTGGAAGTCATCTGCATCAACGCAGCCGACAAATGCAACAGTTGCGACCCGCTCAAGGGCACATAGTTGCCAAGTTCCAGCCCGACCGAACCGGACGCACCGTCAATCGACAAATCGGGCGCCTCCGTCATCGAGGCCACGGTGCTGGTCGAACGTGAATCAGACGCGCTCAACCCGAGGCGCCAGCCTTTTTGCCCCAGCGGCAAACCAGCGGCCACGCTCAGCGTGCGCGCGGTGCTGCTGGCAATGGCCATGACATCGAAGCGCCCGCCGTAGCCGCTGACCGGGTACAGCCGGTAGCCGGCGATCAGGCTCGTCGCATCTGAGTTGCCGGCGGCAAGGTCGGTCACATCAAGCGAACTCCAAAACTGCGACACCCGGGTGTCGGGCAGGGTAATTTGCAGGTCACTGCGACCAAAGGCGTCACCCGGCACGTACTTGCCCTGCGCCAGGTAATCGCTGGCGGCGTTGAAGATGCCCAGCCGGCGCCCCAGCGCGTCGGCTTGAATGACCGCGCCACTCGGCATGTCAAACCAACGCCCGAGCCAGGCCCGGTCAGCACCCGTGGCACCCTCAAAGCGCACCGTACCAAGTCGGCCTTCGACCAGCAGGATGCGCATCGTGCCGCTGGCCAAGTCCTGCTGTGGCAACACCGGCACCGCCGTCTCGATGCCCTTGCTCAGGTACAGCGACTGGATGGCGCGTAAAAAGGCATTCAGTTCCTGGCTGTCCACCTCGCGGCCAAGGTAAGGCTCGGCCAGCGCACTGAGCTCAGCCACACCAAGCAATTCACTGGGAGAGAAAACAATCTCCCGCAGCCGCACCTTGCCCGCCAGCGCGGGCGCCTCAGGCGCCAGCAGCGGCTCGACCGGGCCGCGCTCGGGTGCCGGCGCAAGCGGCGGCGCCGTTTGTTCGCCCCGGCGCAACTCGTCCTGCATGCGCGCCGCCGGGTCCACGGTGGGCAGCTCAACAGCCGCCGCCAACCCGGCCATGGCCGCCAGGCACACCACCAGTGGCCGCCTGAAACGGCCCAAACAAAGCGCGGCGCGTCGTGCGCCATCCATCAAATTAAGCATCATTACTCCCATGCGCATCAGCGCAAGCACTTACACCGACTGCAGCGTGTCCACGGGATCGAGCGCCTGGGCTACCCGAACCCGCACAGCGCCCAAGATACTGGCCAGTTCCTGCCGGTCTTCCTGGACAAAACTGCGCCGCTCCTTCAATGCCTTGTCAATTGCCGCCAGACACTTCTCCAGTGCTTTGGCATCGGCCGGCAATGGCTCACGCATGCCGTCCAGCAGCGCGCTGACCTCGTCACCGCGCAGCTTGGGGAAAAACACCGGCATCAGCAACTCGCGCACCCGCGTCTTGATGGCGTCGGCGCCGGTCATGTCGTTGGTGTAGTTGGACGCATGCCGGCGGTACAACAGCAACTCTTCAGGCAAGCCCTGAAAAACGGCACCGGCGCGCAGCATGTCGACGTAGAAACGGTGGTCATCGTCCGGCGGAAAGTTGGGGTCGTAGCGCAACTTGTGCTGGCGCACAAAATCGGCGCGGTACATGGCCGTGGGGTTCAGAATGGACGAATCCACAATCAGCAACCTGGCCTTGATCTGGCCATCGGTCAGCGGGCAACGCATCGGGATGCGCGTGCCGTCGGCCAACAGCTTGATGGCGTTGGACGAACACACCGTGACTTCAGGGTGTGCCTGCAGAAAAGCGTGCTGGGTGGCCAGCCGCTGCGGCAAGGCCACGTCGTCGGAGTCCATCAGCGCAATGTAGGGTGCGCGCGCTGCGGCCAGGCCGGTGTTGCGGGCACCACTGATACCCAGGTTGACGGGCAGGCGCAGCAGGCGGATGCGCGGGTCGGTGTAGCTTTGCAAAATCGCCAGCACCGGTGCCGGCACGCCGTCGGCGATGATCAGCAGCTCAAAATTCGTCAGCGTCTGCGCCAGCACCGAGTCGATCGCCTCGCGCAGGTAGGCCTCACGGTTGCCCACCGGGAAAATCACCGAGACCTGCGGCGCATCGGTCGTGCCGGGCATCGGCACGGCCACGCCGCCCAGCGCCGGCAAGGCACCGGGCCGGGCCGCACCCAGCGCCAGCCAGGGCGCCAACGCACGCTCCAGGCGCGCCGTGCTCACGGCCAGGCCGTGGCGCTGCTGCCCCACCCGCAAGGCACGTTGCACATAGTCCTGGTAAAAAGCCTCGTCCTCGTAAAAGCGCACCAGCACGTCGGCCACTTGCGTCATCAGCGCATCGCCCGGTAACTGGGTATAGGGCGCCTCCAGGCACGCCGGCGGAAAGTCGATCTTGAAACCCGCGTCATCCATCAACTCCAACGGGCCGCCACGGTTGGGCACGATGGCCGGAATGCCGTTGAGCATGGCCTCGGCAATCACCCGCCCGGCGCTTTCCCACCACAGGCTGGGCGCCAGCAGCACCCGGGCCCGGCCAAAAATCGGCCGCACATCGTCGGTGTTGGGCGTCACCACCACATTGGGCAGCACGTCACGCGGCGCGCCCAGCGCCTGCGTGACCTGCCGCACAATCTGCTGCCAGTTGCCGCGCGACTCGACCACCTCAAAGACGATGTCGGGGCGGCGCTGCTCCAGCATCAAGGCCAGCCGCACCACAATGGCGGCGCCTTTTTCAAGAGACGGGTTGATGAACAGCAAGCGCTCACGCGTGTGTGTAGCCGCCACCACCGGCAGCGGGTCAATAAAAGCGCCCACCGGCGTGATCTCATAACCCTCGCGTTCGGCATACAACTGCGCCGTGGCGGCGCTGTCGGTCAGCATCAGGTCCACGTCGCGGTGCCAGCGGTGGCCGCGGTAGTTCGGATTGGCCACGTAGGCCGCCACCGGAATGCCGCGCTGGCGCGCCTCGTCGGTCACCATCATGTCGAGCGCCTGACCGCCGTAATAAAACACCAGGTCGGGCTGCAGCTTGTCCATGGTGGCGGTGTAGAACAGCAACCACTGGTTTTCTTCATAGGAGGTCATCGCGTCGCGCTGGCCGCTGGCGGTCACCTGCAGGTAATGCACCAGCGGCTCGTCCTTGACGCTGATCACCGTGCCGCGCTTGGCCTCCACCACATCCCATTTGTCGGCAATACGCTGGCGCCCGCGCTCATTGTCGTAAATGGTGGCGCCGCAAATGGCCACCTCGTAACCACGCAGGCACAGCTGACGCAGCATTTCGCGCACCGCCATCGACGCGCCGCTGGAGGTGTCGAGCAGGCAGTACACATTGGCCCACAGGATGCGGTAGGGGCGACGCTTGGGCATGGCGTCGCTCATCGGCATGAGCCGACCGAACCGACAGCACAGACGCGCCCATCGGTCCAGGTGGCGCCCGTGAAGTCTGCACCTGCCAGATTGGCGCTGCTCAGATCGGCGCCCGTGAGGTCCACGCCCACCATGATCGCGTCGGTCAGATCAGCAAAGCGCATGCGCGCCCGCGTCAACACACTGCCCGTGAAGTCGGCGCCTGCGAGGTTGGTCGAAGTCATCAAGACGCCCGGCAGAAACATGTTCTGCGCCGTCACGCCGCTCAAATTGGCACTGGTGAACCTGGCCGCGTTGCCTCCGGCACCGGTCAGGTAAGCGCCTGTCAACTTGGCACCCGCCAAGTTGGCGCTGCTCAGGTCGGCACCCTCCACATCGCTGGCGCCGAGCAGCACCTTGAACAGGCTGCCGTTCAGCGCCAGCCCGCCCGGAATATTCAGCAGCAAAGCATCCCGCAGATCAACACCGGGCAGGTTGAAACCGCGCAGATCCAGATTACTCAGCATGGCCCCGCGCAGCTTGCAACTCGGGCAATTGCCCGTCGCCAGCTTTTGCAGATCGGCGGCGTTGTATAACTTGGACTCGCCGCCAAACCACACCATGCCCAGCGCGATGTCGGTGGCCGTGTCGGCCGCTGTGAAGCGCAGCTGGTAGCGGCCATGATCCAGCCAAAGCTCCCCCTTGGGGTGGGCGCGGTCAATGGTCAGCAGCACGTTGTCGGCCTGGTTCAGCACCTCCACCTTGGACACCACGGCAAAGCTGTCAATGGGCAGAGCAATCGTCACCTTGACCAAATTGTCGACATCGAACCACATCTGATCGACCCCGACGCTGGCGCTGTCACCGGGCAAAGGCGCAGCCGGGCCGGTAAGCGGCTCGATTTGCGTGACCACCAGGCCGGAACCCGCGCCAACCACCAGCCCATTAACGTTGCTGGCGGCATCCATCAGCAGCGACTCGGTCACGCCAAACTGACGCACGGGCACCGGCCACATGAACGAGTCGCCACCACCACAGCCCACCAACAAAAAGGCCGCCATTGCGGCAGCCAGGGCACCTTTGTGCATTTTTATCATGATCATCTTTTCTACGAATTTTTCATGTTTTCGCTTGTGCGGAAATGCCCGGGCCAAGCGGCCCGGGCAAGTCAGCATTAACGAACGATACCGACGCGGTTGCTGGCGGCGTTGCCCACGGTGCTGGCCACAATGCTGTTGCCAGACACTGCCACCGTACCGGTGCCCCGACCCGAACCGACGCCCATCAGCACACCGTTGACCGTGGCGCTCAAATTGGCCGTGTTGCTCTGGCTGTTGGACAGGCCGGTCGAGGCGCTGTTGGACGCGCCGGTCAAGGCGCTCATGCTCAAGGCGTTGCTGGCGGTATTGCCATAGGCATTGGCCATGGCGGTGTTCAGGCTCACCGTCATGGTGGTGGGGCCGTAGTAGTTGCTGCTGGCCGCGTTACCCCAGTTGCCGACATTGACGTTCTCCAGCAAGGCCGTCATCACCCCGTTGTTGCTCTGTGAGTTCAGCACCTGGAAGGTCGGTGTGTTAACGCCGCCGGCAATGGTGGCTGACGCCGTGGCGTTGAGCACGTTCTGCGCCGTGTTGCCACCGGCCTGTGCGTTCAGCGCGTTGTTGCTGACCGTGCTGGTCACATCGTTGAGCGTGAGCGCATTGTTGGCAACAGCACCGTGCGGCATGACACCGACATTGACGCCGCTGATGGTGCCCGAACCCGAAGCCGCATTGGATTGCCAATTGGTCACCGTGGCGGGCGTAGTCGTCTCGACGCCACCCAGCACCTGCGCAGCCAGACTCAGCGTATTGGTCGCGGTGTTCAGGTAACTGGCAGCCGTCAGGCGGTTGCCCTCCACGGTGATAGCCGAATTATTGACGTCCGTACCCGTGGCATTCACGAACACACCCACAGTAACATTTGACAGTGTCGACTCCGCGTTGCCAACAAAGGTGGTGGTTTCGCCATCAGTGACTGGCGTCACCGTGCTGGTCTGCAAGTTGCTGACCCGGGCCAGCTTGCCGTTACCGTCGATCACATTGCCCGCTGTCAAACTCAGGCTGTTGGTGGCCTGGTTGGCGTAGGCCAAGACACTGACCGCATTGTCTTTGACGACTGTCGGCGACCTGTCGAGGCCGTTGCCACTGGCGACATCTCCATCAACCGTACCGACCATCACGCCGACCTTGACAAATTCAGCCAGAGACACCATGGATGCATGGTTGGTTTGGTCATTGACCGTCTCAAATGCATTCGCCGCTGTGTTGGCGCTCAGCGTAGTGCCGCCCGACACGCTGGTGCTGTTGGTGGCGCTGTTGCCGTAGCTCAGCGCTGCCAGCGTGTTGGCCTGCACCGTGGTTGGCGTGGTGACCAAGGCCCAATCCTGCGCGGTTCTGGTGCTGATGCCGACACCGACCGTGGTGTTGCTGACCGTGCTCGGGCCAGAACCGTCAAGCCCATTGAGTTGCACATTGCTGGTACTCACCGCGCCGATGCTGGCCGTGTTAGCCGCCAGCAGCTCGTTGACGTTGCTCGCGCTGTTGCCATAGGTGGCCGCTTGCAACTGGTTGCTGTTGACCGTCAGGGACGAAGCCTTGATGCCATCTGCCTGATCCCCAGCAGCAACTGCACCGGTGAAAACCCCCACACGCAAGGCATCGACCAGCGCGGTTTGCGCGCCGTCGTTGGTTTGACCGCTGCTGACCAAGCTGCTGACCGGCAAGGACGAACCAGCCACCCCGGCCGACACGGCCACGCTGTTGTCAGCCACGTTGCCCATGCTGGTGGCCAGCGACTGGTTGTTGCTGACATTGAGCTGCGCGGCGTTGATTGCCAGCGCCGTTACGGTGCCCGTTTCGGTGCCCGGTGCGATTGCCGTGACGTTCCCGACAAACACGCCGATGTCGGCACCGCCCACAGTGGAGCCCGTGATGGCAGTGTTGGTCTGCGTGTTGGTCGCACTGAAGGTGTCCACACCCGCAGTGCTGCCCGTCAAGCTGGTGGTCGTGGTGGATGCCACGCTGTTGACCGCGCTGTTGCCGAAGGTCTTGGCTGCCAGCGTGTTGTATTGCACTGCCGTGCTGCCGCCGCTGATACCGACCGCTGTAGCGGTACCGCTGTCAGCGATGGCTTCGGCTTTGACAGCGCCCAGTTTGACGCCGACGGTCACGACCGCGACGGTAACATCAGCCTCACCCACTGTGGCGGTCTGGTTACCGTTGTTGGTTTGCAAGCTGGTCAGTGCCAAGGTCGCGCTGGCGCTTGGCCCCACGCCCGTGGTCTGTCTGGCGTCAATCAGCGTGGTGGCCGAATTGCCAACACTTTGCGCCGTCACCGTCTGCGGTGCTTTCGCGGTGCCGCCAACGGTCAGGTTCGAGTTGACGATGCCATAGGCAAAGGCGTTGGCCGTTGAACTGGAACTATCGCCGCCGCCCGTGACAGTGTCTTCTGGGTCATTGCCTTGTGGAATTGCGTCAATGACGCCATTTATGACTGTATTTGTGCTGCTGTAGCTGTCGATGCCCGTGGCTTTGGCAGACACGGCACCCTGCATCACACCCAGCTTGATGTTGGTGGCCGTGGCGGTGCCGCTGCCTGTGCTGTCGTTGGTCTGCGTGTTGGACTGCGTTGCCGAGACCGGCGCCGCAGCTGTGAGCAACTCAATACCAGTGCTGTCGTACACAGCGGCCGTGCCCAGCACCGTGCCGTCCAGCACCGCGGAGGTGTAGGCGCTGTTGGCCACATTGGAGGCTTCCAGCTGGTTGGACAACACGCTGAACGTGGAACCCGTCATGCCGGTGGCCGTGGCCGTGGCGTTGGCCGTGGCCTTGGCCGTGGTACTTAGGACAGGTGATGCGGTGTCTCTTGACGCGTCATCCCATTGATCGCCGCCAATAAGGTCTTCATACCAATTGTTCGCTGTGGCATCTCCGGCGCTGGTCGCGGTAGCGCCACCCGAAGCCACGAAGATCGCCGTCACGGCACCGCCGCTGACACCGACCGTCACCGCAGCACTTGTATCACCCAGCGTGGCGCTCATGCTGCCCCGATTGGTCTGCGTGCTGGAACCACTGACGGTGGCAAAACCCGCGATGCTGGTCAGGCTGGAGGCCGACAGGCTGGTCAAGGTTCTGGCGCTGTTGCCGGTGTTGGCGGCGCGCAGCACGTTGGAGGCCACCGAAGCCTTCGTCGCCTCAATGCCGACCGCCGTGGCTGAACCCGATGCTTCAGATGTGGCGCCGCCCGAGGCGATTGCGCTTGCAAGGTTATTTGTAGTCTCACCCGAATCCTCCGCCATGCTCAACGTGACCGCATCGGTCGCCACAGCGCTCGCCGTGGCACTGGATGAGCCGCTCGTCGACCCGCGGGCGTCCACCGAGGTCAGCATCACACCCAGTGCGATATTGCTGGCGCTGGCTTCCAGCACGTTTGTACCATTCGTTTGAATGTTTTCATTGACCAGGGTCGAAGCGCCCGTGCTGCCAGCCATCGTGACACCCGACAGGCGAATCGCATTGACGGCACTGTTGCCGGTGTTGGCGGCCTCCACCAGGTTGCTGTCGGTGGCAGCGGTCAGACCGCTGATACCGGTGGCGTTGACCGTGGCGAAGGCCCTGGCCACTGCAATTGAGTCGAACTCTGCCGTTGTGCTTTCGCCGTTGACGTCCGTCTTCGTGGCCAGCGCGGTCGCGCTGCCTGACGCAGTGCTGGTCGCGATGGCGTCGCCGCCCGCAGTCACAGCCCCGACCAGGGTGCCCAGCTGCACAGCAGCGGTATCGGTACCACCCACCGTTGCAGTCAAGTCCGCCAAGTAGTCGTTGACTTGCCAGTTCACCAGCTTGGCGGCCGCTTGACTGCTGACAGAGCCGATCACGGTGCCGCTGCCGCTGGCGACGTTGATGGCCTCGTTACCGAACACGGCCGCAGCCAGGCTGCTGCCTGACACCGTGCTGGTGCTGTTGCGCAGGCCGGTGGCGGTCGCGTCGGCGGTGGCGCTGCCGGAGGCAGTGGCCGAAGAATTGGTCACGCTGGCGCTGGTGGTGTCGGTGGCAGAACCGCTGGCGGTTGCGTCGGCCGTCGAGGTCGAGGTGGAGGCGGCGTCAACAGGGCCAACCACGGTACCCAGCGCGACACCACCAATGCTGGCACTGCCACTGGCATTGTTGTACTGCCCTACATCTGCACTGTTGCCATTTGCGATGGAGACACCAAACGCATTGGCCACGGTGCTGCCCAGGTCGATCACGTTGGTGACCGTGTTGCCCTTGGCGCTGGCGCTCAGCGCGCTGCGCTGCACCGACAGGGTGGAATTGTCAATACCCATGGCGGTGGCGCTGCCTGACGCGCTCAACGTGGTGCGGGCAAAAGCACCGTCGACCACCGAGCTACCGTCGTTACCGCTGTTGTCGGTCGCGACCACGTTGGCCGTGGTGCTGCCCGAGGCGGTCGTGCTCTGGACAGACGTGACATCGGCCAGCACGACACCCAGATTGACCGCGCTCATGGTGGCGCCGTAATCGCCTTGATTGCTCTGGCTGTTAGTGACCAATGCGTTGGCTGCAGTACCGCCTGTTGCCAGCGCCGTGGCGCTGACGGTGATGCGGTTGTCCGCGCTGTTGGCCACGCTGGCGGCCGACAGCTTGCTGTCGTCGACTTCGGCCGTGAGGGCCTTGAAGCCGGTGGCCGCCATATCGCCGACGACCAGTGTGGCGACCGGTAAGCTGGTCTCGGGGTCCAGTGCGCCGATGGTTGCGCTGGCCGAGCCGCTGAAGAGACCATTAGGGCTGCCTGCAGTGGGAACGGCTTTGGCTTCGACAGTGCCTATCAGGGTGCTGGTGCCGGTGCCGGTCACGCCAGTGAAAACGACACCAATGTCGGGGACTGTTATTTCATCACGAACGATGACACCCACATTCGCATCGGATACCGACGCGGTCAGATCACCGGTGGCAGAGTTGGTCTGGTCATTGTCAACCCACAGCGCCGCGCCGCTTTGCAGGGTCACATCGGTGCCGCTCAGGCGCAGGCTGTTGCGCGCCGTATTGGCGCTGCTGGCGGCGGCCAGGGTCGTGCCGCTGACTGAAGCCGTGGTGGCATCAATGGCCGTGATGTAGCCGGAACCACTGCCGCTGACACTGTTGGCAGCCACCGCACTGGCGGTGTTGAGATCCTGGTCATCACCCACGTAATTGGTGTTCGACGTTTCAGCGCTGCTGGAGTAGGTGGGTATCGACGAGACGGTATTGCTTTGGTTGGCCAGGCGCACACCGACATCGGTGCTGACAACGCTGCTGCCGACCGCCCCATAATTGTTCTGCACACTGCCGAGCACACTGCCAAGCACGCTGGCCACCGGGGCGATGCCACCAAGCGCGGTGCCGGACAAGCTGGCGCGGTTGTCAACCTGGTTGGCCGTGGCGCTGGCTGCAACCGTGCTGGTGTTGACATCGAGCGTGGCACCGGTGACGGTGGTGACGTTGCGATTCAGCATGTCCGCGAAGGTGTTGCTACCAAATGTGCTGCTGGCGGTGGACGTGTTGGTAGGTTCATCCGATTTGGGCTTTGTATCCGAAAGGTTGTAAGGATACGAGCCGACGTTGGAAGAGGCTGCACCCAGCAACACACCCACCGCCGAGCCACTGGCACTGGCCGTGATGGCGGCCAGGTTGTCCTGCAGGCTTTGTAGCTTGGAGGTGTTCTGGCCATTCACCGTGCTGCCGCCGCTGATGCTGATGGCATTCACGCCCAGGTTACCCGTGGCGTCGGCCGTGAGCGTGTTGCTGTTGGTGGCGATGGTGGTGCCAACGCTGCTTAGGCCGCTGACCAAGACGCGGGAGCTGTCGACCACAGCCTCAACGGGGGAGGTGCTGTCGTTGCTCTGGCTGTTGGCTGCAGCGGCTGTCAAGGCCATGGCACCGCCGGCGCTGGCGCCGATGTTGGTGCCGCCGTTGTTGCCCTGCGCCAGCGCGCTGATGCGGTTGGAAGACGCCGTGAGCGTGGCCGCACCCAGCGGTACCAGATTGCCCTTGTTGTCACCCGCCTGGTCGACGCCGGCAATAAAGACGCTGCCGCCGCTGACGGTGGCCGTGGCAGCCGAGCCGGCATTGCCCTGCACATTGACCGCCACCAGACCGGCGTTGACCGAAGCGCCACCGCTGCTGACGCTGTTGCTGACCGAACCGCCCGAAATCTGTGCTGTCAGCGTGTTGCCGGCCGAGGCCAGCAACGTGTTGGCCGCGAGGTTGCCCTGCGCGACCGCACCGATGGCATTGTTGTTGACCGTGACGCTGCCCGACACCGCTGTGGTGGTACCGCGCTGGGCCACGGTGGTCCCGGTTGAGTCGCCAATGCCGACGCCAATGCGCGTGCCGAGGTTGTCCGACAGCACACCGGCGTTGGTGTTTTGCTGGGTACCCACCACCGCCATCGAGGCTGTGATGTTGCTGCCCTGCGCGTTGATGAGGTTGCCGGCCAGGTTGCCGGTGGCACCGGCCGTGGCCGCGTTGTAGTTGGCCGTGACCGTGCCCGCGGCTGCCAGCCGGTCGACCGCTGCCGTGATGCCCGAGGCAGTCACCAGCGAACTGACACCGCTGCCCGAACTGGTAGCACTCTGGTTGACCTGGGCGCTGTTGACAATGAAGTCAGCGTCTGCGGTTTGCGTGGCGGCGCTCACGGTAACGTCAGTGGCCGAGCTGCTGCCAGTGAGGTTGACAGCGCTGTTGCGGAATTCAAGCGCGTTGCCCGAGCTGGTGAGCTGGCCGGCGCTGCTCAAGCTGCCAGCGGCATTGCCGATGGATTGCGCGGAAATGGACTGCGGCGCTGCAGCCGTGCCGCTGACCGACAGGCTGCTGGTGAGCAAGGTACTGGACGCACCGGCGGTGACACCAACACCCCGGTAAGTCAGGTCGGCCACGATCTGGCTGTTGGAAACCTCCGCCGTTGGACTTGTGGAGGTAGCGACCAGCGTCTCGACATTGGCCTGCGCGTTGGTCACGCTGGCGCTGCCGCTGAAGGCATTGCTGCTGGCATCGGCTTCCAGCACGCTGGTGGCCTTGTTGCCGGTGAAGGTTGCCGACTGCGTGTTGTTGTTGAGCGTGAGTGGTGACGACAGATTGCCCGCAGTGGTCTGTGTTTTGATCGCGATGGTGTTGTCGGTCAGCGCAGCGTAAGAACCGTCAATGCTACCGGCTCTGATGCCGCCATTGACCGTGCCTTGCAAGGTGTTGATGCTGAGCGTCGCATCCGAGTCAGCCGACACGCCGGCGTCACCAGTGGTGGTGGCGGTGGCGGCGAAGCCGATCGTGCTGGAGCCGCCGGTGTCGTCGGTGTCGTCGGCAAAACCCAGCGGCACGGTACCGGCCACCAAGGTGGTGGCGTCATTGAGCGTGGACGTGGCCTTGACCACGTTGTTGCTAACGGTAATGGGTGCGGCGGACATGCCCTTGAACAGCGCACCAACAGTCGAGCCGCTGACATTCACCTGCACATTGACTTGGCCAGCGGTGGACTGGCCTCCCAGGAACTGCACGGCCAGTGCGCCGATGGAATTGTTGGTGCTCAGCAAGCCCAGATCAATCGTGGCCGCCAAGTCGACGTTGGACAGCGTCACCTGGTTGCCGGTGGCGCTGCCGGCGATGCTGTTGTTGCTGACATCGGCCGTGACGGTGCCGCCGCCGCTCTGGTTGTTGAGAATGCCATTCTCACCCAATGTTGTCTCCACTTTGAGCGTAGGCGTGTCTACGCCACCGTTGTACACCGTCTGCACCGAATGCACCGGGAGCGCGACGTTTGCCATGCCCGGAATAGTCCCGAAGTCAGCATCCAACGCGTACAGTCCACCGCCCAATTGAATTTGGGTTGGCACCGCAGCCTCAGGTGTAGGAACTGTCACCGCTGCAACCGGAAAGTTGATGCCGAACGACGCGCTCTGCGCCAACGCGCTGGCCGAAGCCATGCCAATGACGAGCGACACGCACGCCGCAGCAACGGGCGACTGGCCGAATTTTTTGGTTTTTGATGAAAGGTTCATGGCAAGGATTCCTGTAAATTAACGGGTAAAAGAGTCGTGAAGGAAAAATGAAAGTTAAGGCCAAAGGTTGATACGCGCCAGCAATTGCAGGCCGTTGTCATAACGGAAAATCTTGCCCTCTGTGGGCTCAGGGCGCCAAACGACGCTGATGCGCGAGGCCTGCACGCCGCGCGCCACCAACAGGTCAGACACGGTGCGCAGGCGCTGGTTGATGAGCTCATCGCGCTGCATCGGTGGGAACACTTCGGAGTCACGGCTCAGCAGCTTGTAGCTGACCCGCTTGCCCAAAGCGGCGTCGCTGGCGATCTTGTCGAGCAGCGACATGACGCGCGGCGAGATGGCGGCGCTGGCCACGTCAAACTCAATGTCGTAACCCGCATCTTGAGACACAGCACCGCCGTTTTGGGGCACTTGACCGCTTTGGGTGCTGGTGGCGTCAAGCAGGGGTTCTGCCTGCACCGGGGCTGTGCTGGCCACAGCGGCCGGCGCAAGCACCTCAGGCACAACGGGGGCCGTTGCGGCGGGCGCCTGGGCCGGCGCAGCGGCCTTGGTCTGACTTGTTTTGAGTTGGTCGGCGGCTTGTGCCAGGCAGCTCTTGGCGTCCACCTTGCCGACAGCCGCAACCAGTTCCAGAATGCCTTGCTCGATGGTGGTGCGCACGCCCAACTGCAGCGGCTCCTGGCGTTTGGAACCCACCGTCAGGTCGAGCAGCTCACTGCCAAAAAAGCGGTACACGCCGGCGCCCACTTCCTCGCCCTTGATTTGCTTTTGCAGGCTGACGGTCTTGATCACCACCAGCGAGCGCGTGTCCACCAGGCGCAGGTCGACCCCGATGTTCATGGTGTAAGTGCGCCGCTTGGCGCCCACGTTGGAGATAGAGACGTCAGCGCCACCCGACTGGATGTCGTAATTGACCTCGGTGATGCCGCCGATGATGTAGTACTGCGAGCCCAGGATGGTGCCGCCAAAGTACGGCACCCAGGACACCGGCGGCTTGCCCGCTTCAACAGCATGAGGCTTGCCGTCACCCAGTTGCCTGCGGTCGGTGTAGGCCAGCTCAAGCTCGCCGATGCGGGTGTCAAAACGCTCGTGCAGCTGCACCACGTCACCGAGCTTGCCCAGGGCCGAATAGGCCATCAGGGCGCCACCCTGGGTGATGGCGTTGCCTTCGTTCTGGTTGTACTTGCCGGTGTAGTCCTTGACATCGCCCACGGCAATGCTGATGACCGGTCGCTGCTGCCGGCGCAGGCTGTCGGCCAGGCACGCAAAAGCCGGCTCCAGCGGCGTGAAATTGCCACGCACGGAAGCCCCGACAACCACGACATCTTCGTCTGGCGCGACGCGCTGGGTCGGCAGCACACCACACCCCGTCAGTCCGGCAATGAGACCGAATCCAATAATCTTCTTGTGCATGATAAGTATCAGTTGAACGGGCCAGAACAGGCGGTGCTGTCGACCACGCTGGCACTGAGCGTGCCGGAGTTGCTTTGTTGTGAATTGAGCGTCTGGCTGCTGGTGCCCGCGCCAGCCGTGACGGCACCCGTGGTGGCACTGGTGTTGGAGCCAGTGACGCTTGAAGCCAGGCTGCCGCTGTTGTTTTGGCTGTTGGCCAGACTGCCGGCTGGCGCATTACCCGCACCGGTATTGAGCGGTGCGCCTGAAGTGCCGTCAGACAAATTGTTGTCGGCGCTGTTGGCATCGGTGCTGACCACTGTAGACCCGACATTGTCTACCTTCGGAGACGAGATGGTGGCATCGAGTGACTGGGTTTTGCTGTTGCCTGTGACGTAGGCGCCCACAGTGCAGTTGATCTGCCTGTCGATGTAGGTGGTGTAGTTGTAGACGGGCCGGATGGAGTCGTAATAGCCCGCCTTTTTTTTCTCGATCTGATCGAGTGCCGTGGCCTTGTTCACCTTGTCTTGCGTGCTGCCAAATTGCCAGACGCTGTTTTCACCGAGGTTGTTGGCCAGGGCGCCAAATGCAGTCAGTGACAGGGCGACCAGGGCAATCGCGCCCTTGTGACGCGGCAAGGCTGGCAACCACGTCAGACCTTCAGTGCGGCACAGGTGCGCTGTCTGCAGATGTCCTGGGGCGTACGCCCTGGTCCCGGATGGACTTGATGGTTTTGAATTCATGAGGTACCTGTTCGAAAACAGTCGTTTAACTGTTTTGCAAAAAAAAATGAATCAACACACCATTGAATTGATTTCTATTAAATTATTGCATCATTTTTACTTATTTTGTGAACTGAATGCGATTTAAATGATTTTTTACCACAATCATTCTTTTGTGTTTTCAACAAGCACGGGGTTTACTGCTTGAAGTGATGCAGCGAAGCTGTTGAAACCGTGCCGAGGACTGCAGCGCCAGGTGCACAGCCAGGTCTGGCGTATTGACCTACTGCGGCAATGCCTCAGGAAATGAGGCTCATCCTTGACCGACGTGGGCCATGCCGGACGCCTTCGGGCACAAAAGGCTATCCCAATTGCCCGGGTTAACGCGCGTCGACGCGCGCCATGATGTGCCGGATCTCGGCTTCAAGTTGCACCAGTTGCGCCGTCAGCCGGGCTTGGCAGGCTGGCCAATTGTGGGCCTGCAGGCTTGGCAGCGCCCGCTCGGCCTGGTCAAACTCCTGCGCCACCCCGAGCGCGGCCATCGCCTGGCAACTGCCCTTCATTTTGTGCACCAGGGCGGTCAGCTGGCGGCGGTCAAACACCTGCGAATGCGCAACAAAATCGGCTTCAGCCTGGCGCATGCTGGCGCCGAAGCAGCTGCAGGTGGGCGTCGGCATAGCCCTTGATGCGCGACAGGTCGAGGGGTTTGGGCAAAAAAAGCACGCTGGGCGGCAGCCCGCCGCGTGTCGCAATCTCTTGCTCTGACAAACCGGAAATGACAATCAACAAGATGTGTTTGTATTCGCTTCTGGCGGACAGCAGCTTCATCAATGTGAAGCCATCAAAAGGCTGCATGTTGAGGTCCGTGATGATGATGTCCGGGCGGATGCGCTCCAACAACAGCACGGCTTCTAGGCCGTCGGCTGCGGTCATGGTGACCAGTTTGGGCGCGTAGGCGGCCAGGGTGGCTTCAAGCAAGGCCGCCGTTGCCGCGTCGTCCTCAACAATCAAGACCGAAAGCCTGCCGGACCGATGCGGGCTGCGCGCACTACCGTAGCGCGCGTCATCAAGCCTGCGCTCCGGCCGCGCCCCGTGCTGCGGCGAGGATGCCAGGATGGCAGGCGCTTTCAGCAGCAGGGAACTGCGCAAAATGCGCCTGTGCCCGCCCACCGTCTTGATGGCCGTCACCATGCCCCCATCCACCAGCTTCTGCATGGAGGTTCGCGACAGCGACATCAGGCGGGCAGCTTCCCCGATCCCAATGTAATCAGTTGAATCCGCAGGGCTAAAGGTAGTGGGCATGGCAACGATGTCTCTGGATATTGTTTATAAAAGAATGATTGGATCATTGAAAATTCGTGAATCCCCAAAGATCTGACCGGCATTTGGTTTCAGCTGTGGTCTTGTTTTGCGGTGACCGTCCGCCACGCTCACTGACCCGGCGCAAGGCATCAACCCGTCGGCGAGCAAATCAGCGGCGGCACTTGCTTGTTTGCGGCCCACCCACAGCCGTGCCAGCGCCAGGCGCGCCTTGGTAGAATCCGCACGGCCTGAGTCGGCTCCTTCAGCACGCAGATTCAACACGCGATTGCAGGCATGGGCGCCATGGTTTTTATCATTTTTGATGAGACATAGTGGGATTTTATCAAAATTTATCATTTAAATCGTGAAAATAATGATAAACGTTTCACTATTTTCAAACGAGGACTGAAATGCTCAATTTGTTTGAACTTGCTTTTTTTTGGTCAATGCCCTGGCTGAAAATCGCCGTTTATTGACCAACTGCCTGCGCGCTGCTGGCACCTGCTGTCATTGGAGTCGACCCCGTCCTGATGCCGCAAGAATTAGCAATGCAGGGCTGCAGTGGCGTCGGGCTGGCAGCCACCAGAAAGCGCTGGCGCTTGCATCGACGAGTCCTCAAATTTTCACAAAAATCACCAAAAGAATGACTTAATTCGCCTTTATAATGGTCAATTAATCGTCATTATCATCAATTCAAACAAATCATTGTGATTCGACATGCCTAAATGAAGCCCACAACACGCAACATTCCGCTGCAAAGTCTTTCAAACACCGGGGCCCGGGTGATGCTGGTGGACGACGACTCCTGCCTGTTGCGGCTTCATCAAATCAAGATTGAAAAATTTTTGGCGACCTCTTGTGTTGATTGTTTCGACAACGCGCTGGATGCCGTGCTGCACCTGGAGCGCGATGTGCCTGACCTGGTCGTCGTGGACCTCAACATGCCCGGCATTGATGGCTTCAGCTTGCTGAACCTGCTGGCGGGCGATGTTCGGTATGCAGACGTTGCCAGAGTGGCCTTGAGTGGTCTTACCGCCAGCGAGGTCAGGCAAGCGGGCGGTTTGCCGACCGATGTGCTGTTATTACAGAAGCCACTGGACCCCAGCAAGATGCAACTCATTCAGGCCCATCTCAACAAACAGCAAAACAAACAGGCCGACGTGCCGCCTGAACCGGTGCCGGATCAAGCCCGGGTGGCTGGCAGCGCGGCCGCCGGCACAGCTTTGCTGCCGCGCAAGAAAGTGCTGGTGGTGGATGACAACCCGGACATCGTGCGGCTGTTGTCCATCACGCTGTCACCCGAGTTTGATGTGCTGGAAGCGTGTGACGGCGAAAGTGGCTTGTTCGCGATGTATCAGCACCACCCCAAGCTGGTGTTTCTTGACATCATGCTGCCGGGTGAACTCAGTGGCTTGCAGCTGCTGGAAATGATCCGCCAAGATGAGGTGCTTTGCCACACCTGGGTCGGGTTGGTCACGGCCCGTGGCCAGAAAACCGACCAACTGGCGGGCCGGGCCTACGGCGCCAATGCTTACTTTGTCAAACCCTTCAGTCCGAATGAGCTGCGGGAGTGGTGCCGAAGCAAGCTAGCCTGAGCACCAGGGAGCCCGCATGACAGCCAACACCCAGACGCAGGTCGCCAGCGGCGTGGCACCGCCTGGCGCCAAACTGCCCAGGCGATCCGCCCACCTCATTTGGGGCAGCTTTGCGCTGGCGGTGGTGTTGCTGGTTGGCGTCATCCTTATGCTGGCCAACCAACTGGGCAGCGGCTATACCCTTACTGCTGAGCGCGTTCTGGCGAATCAGACGGCTTTGCGGGCCCATTACATTGCCAGCGAAGCCCGGATGGTGAACCAGTTATTGGGTCAGATCGCACAGCGTTACGCTGCCGCGGGCACCAAGCTGGACCTGCAGGCCCTGGTAAAGCAGGGGGTGATTGACCCCAGCATTTTTGCCAAAGTGCAAATTCTGGATGCCAGTGGCCAACTGCTGCTGAGCAGCACCAAGGCACCGCTGGACCTGAACCTGTCGCACACCCATGCATTCAGGACACACGCTTCCAGCCATCATGGCCGCATGTTGATAGAAGCCAGCGCTTTTGGCGGTGGGCATCCCCAACGCTTTGCCGGTTTTTCACATCGGTTGAACGGGCCCGACGGTAAATTTGCCGGTGTTGTGCTGGCCAGCTTCAACGCTAACCACATCAATCTGGCGTTTGATGACGTGCAGATGCGCTTTGATGGCGTGGCCCATCTGGTGAGCCTGGACGGCACGATCCGGTCGGCGCTGTTGGACCACGATCAGCGACAAATCCGGGATTACAAACAGCATCCGTTACCCGCGCTCATCAGCCAGGGCATGACCCAGGGCAGTTACGTGAGTGCGCAGGCAGACGACGGGATCGAACGAATTTTCACGTTCCGCAAAATTCCTGACATGGATTTTGCGGTGGTCACCAGCGTGTCCGCGCGCGGCTGGGATGGCCTGTTGTTATCGACCCAGCAGATGCTTGCGGCCTCGGCCGTCACCCTGCTCGCCGCCCTGTTGATTTTGTTTCTGACTTTCAGGGGCCACTCGATCCGCCTGAACCAGATGCTCACGCAGAAACAACTGCTTGCCGAACAGCTCAAAACCAGCGATGAGCGCTTGTCGCTGGCCGTCACGAGCGGCCGACTGGGCACCTGGGACTGGGACCTGCGTGACCGAAAATTTCGGACCAATGAATTTCTGAACACCCTTTTCAAGTCCTGGCCGGAAGAAATTGATTTCAATTCGGATGTGCACCAAAAGATGCTTCATCCAGAAGATTCAGAGTTGTACGTGCACAACTTAAGACGGCACATGCGTGGCGAGACGGCTTACTTTACGCACGAATGCCGCCTGCGGGACCCGAACGATGAATGGAAATGGGCCCGCGTCACAGGGCAAGTCACAGTGCGCGGACCCGACGGCGGACCGTTGCGGATCTCTGGCATCGTGATGGACATCACCGAGCAGCGCGCCCTTGAAAACAAGATCAAAGACAACGCCAATCAGCTTGAGACGATTTTTTCCCTGAGCCAGGATGCGCTGGTGGTGTTTGACCAGAACCGGCGCGTCAAACTGGTCAATCCGGCCTTCCGGCGGCTGACCAGGCTGGAACCCGGCCTGGTGCTGGGTCAGGACGAGGCGCAATTGACCCACACCCTGAACCAGCTGTGCGCACCTGACCAGCACTTTTGCGGCCTGCCCGCGCTGCGTGAGGCCAGCCTCATCGCAGTCACCCGCATGCGAAACACATTGGTGCTCGGCGGGCCGGTTGCCAAGGTGCTCCTGGTCACGCTGGCTTCCAGCAACTCCAACACGGTGTCGCAGGTGCTCAGCCTGCGGGATGTGAGCCACGAAAGCTTGATCGAGAAGCTCAAGTCAGAGTTTTTGTCTACTGCGGCGCATGAAATTCGCTCGCCCATGACCAGCATCCTGGGGTTCGCTGAACTGATGACCAGCACCGAGTTCGATGCCAGCGAACGGTGCGAATTCAGTCATATCATTTTGAGTCAAGCGCAGCGCATCAAGGGGCTGGTTGACGAGCTGCTTGATCTGGCCCGAATCGATGCTGGCGGAAGTCAGAGTTTTCTGTTTGAAGTGGTGGATCTGCGGGTGTTGGTAGAAAAGATCGCCCTGGAATTCATTCCCCCTGATGGCCGACAGGCGCCCGAGCTCAGCGGGTTTTCCCAGCACTGCCGGATTGACTTCAACAAGGCGTCACAGGCCTTGTTGAATGTACTTTCCAATGCTTTCAAATACTCCGACAAAACCAGTGCGGTGCACATTTGCACTGTCGCCCCGGCTGTTGTCAACCAACAGGAGATGGCGGGGATCACGGTGCAGGATTTCGGCATTGGCATGAAGCAGGCAGACCAGCAAAGAGTTTTTGAACGCTTTTACCGCGCCAAGCAAACCTCCAATGTGACTGGATCAGGCCTGGGTATGGCCATCGTCAAGGAAATCATGACCTTGCATGGGGGGGAAGTGATCATCAACAGCGTCTATGGCCAGGGAACCGCAGTGACGCTGCTGTTCCCAACCCACACTTGGTAGCATTTATGGAACCGTTCCCAAGTAAAACCCCTGTTGCGTGCTGCCCATCAGATGCCGGTGGCGAGCCCTTGAACAGCGAGCGTGCCTTGATCAACACCATGCCCACACCTGTTTCGACCGCCCGTTTAAACCTGGCACTGGCCCTTGGCTACGCCGTGCTGGGCGGCGCCGGCTTGATGCTGGGATCACCGCCCAGTTTTGCCACGCCAATTTT
>CAZIGL010000011.1:2601-14192 GCA_964538895.1 uncultured Rhodoferax sp. | reverse complement strand
TGGTGGACCTGGTACATCGGCGATGCCCTGGGCATCATGCTGTTCACACCGTTAAGCCTCTGCTTTTTGCTGGGCCGACACAGCATCTGGCGTGACCGGCGGCGCCGTATCGTGCTGCCCACACTGCTTGCCCTGAGCCTTTTCAGCGCCCTGTTTTACGCCGCCACGCAGTGGGAAATACGCCGCGCTTCAGAGCGCTTGCAAGCCGACGGCAGCAAGATCGCCGCACAAATTGTCGACCGCATGGGCAGACACCGTGGCATCCTGGCGGCGCTGCGCAATTTTATCGAGACCACGCCAGACTTGCGTTTCGATGAGTTTCAAAACTTCACGCGTCATGGATTGCGTGAGAACAACGACATTATGGCGTTCAGCCTGAATGACATGGTACCTGCGGCCGGGCAAACACCGCTTGTAGTGACGCGCTACGTGGTGCCCTTGAGCATTCACCATGGGCTGGTGGGCTTTGATCAGTTTTCCGAGCCGCTGCGTCGCCAGGCGCTTGAAAGCGCCATCCGCACCGGCAGCCCGACCCTGACAGCGCCCGAGGCACAGCGTGATGAGGCGGGTCAACGCTGGGTGGTCCATGCGTTCTACCCGGTCTACCGCATCAATGACGCTTACAGTGAAGGCGCACGCGAGCCTGTGGCCTTTGTCGGTGCGGTGCTCAGTTTGGACACGCTGATTGAAGTGGCTACCAATAGCTTCGTTGATCAGGGCATGGAGATCGAGCTCAGCGACGTGACAGATCCGGACAACAGCCTGGTTTTATACCAGTCTGCCGAGCCGAACCAGCATGTCACGCAATCCATGACCCATGGAGTCGCCTGGAGCAAAAGCTGGGTGGCTGGCAACCGCCAATGGGAACTTTCACTGCGACCCAGTCAAACCTACCTGGTCCAGGTTCACCCCTGGAGCGTCTGGACGATCGGCGTGGCCGGGCTTATGTTTGTGAGCCTGTTGCAGGTGCTGCTGCTGGGCGTGACGGGACGAACCGCCATGGTGCAGCGCAAAAACAAAACACTTCAACTCGCCCTGGAGCGTTCGCAGTTGGCAGACAAAATCATCATCAACAGCAGCGAGTCCATTGTGGTCACAGACCCCCAGGGCACGGTGACCTTGATCAACCCGGCCTTCGCCGCCATGACGGGTTATGGTGCCGAGGAAATGCAGGGCAACAGTATCGAGGTGCTCAAGTCGGAGCATCACCGTCGCGAGTTTTATCAGGAAATGTGGCTCGAACTGACCACCTTTCGCCAATGGAAGGGCGAGCTCTGGTATCGCCGCAAAAATGGCGATGAGTTTCCGGCCTGGACGACCATCAGTGCGGTTGCAGAAGCAAGTGGGGTCATCAGCCATTATGTGACTGCGTTTTCAGACATCACCGGCTACAAGAACGCCTGCGAAAGGATCGAATTCCTGGCATTTCATGACGTGCTGACCAGCCTGCCCAACCGTATGCTGATCACCGACATGCTCAAGCAGGTCATTGGCACGGCGGCGCAGCACGGCAAGCCTGTGGCCGTGCTGTGCCTGGGGCTGGACAAATTCAAGCATATCAATGACACCCATGGCCATGCCATGGGTGACGCCTTGCTGAGCCTGGTGGCCCAACGATTGACACAGTTCTTGCGCAAGCCTGACCTGCTGGGTCGCCTGTCTGGTGATGAATTCATGGTGGTCCTGGAGCAGTTGCAGCAACCGGGCGATGTCGCCAAAATTTGCCAGGAAATTCTGGCCCACCTGGCCGAGCCGTTCAATCTGCCCAACATCCAACTGGAGATTACGGCATCGATTGGGGTGGCGCTGTACCCCGAGCACGGCGCAGACCACGACTTGCTGATGCGCCATGCAGACATGGCCCTGCTGGACGCCAAACAGGACGGGCGCAACACTTACAGCTTCTTTCACGACCAAATGAACGACAAGGTGATGCATTACGTGCAAACACGCGACGCTTTGCGCCTGGCCTTGCAGCGCAACGAGTTTGAGTTGCATTACCAACCCCAGATTGATTTGCTTGACGGGCGAGTGCTGGGCGTTGAGGCCCTGATTCGCTGGAACAGGCCCTACCACGGCCTGATCATGCCCGCCTACTTCATCGCAACAGCAGAAGAAAGCGGTTTGATCGTGCCCATAGGCAACTGGGTGCTGCGCGAAGCCTGCCGTCAGGCGGCCAGCTGGCAGAACACCGAATGGGCTCATCTGGTCATGGCGGTGAACCTCTCATCGGTCCAGTTCAGCCAGGGCAATCTGGAGGCCGAAGTGCTGGCAGCACTTGAGGCCACTGGGCTTGCGCCCGAAAACCTGGAGCTTGAGCTGACCGAGTCGATCTTGCTGGGCAATGTCGAGTCGGTGCTGGCCACGGTCAACCGGCTGAAGGCGCATGGGATTCAGCTGTCGATCGATGACTTCGGTACCGGCTACTCCAGCCTGTCTTACCTGCAACGCTTCAACGTTGACAAACTCAAGATTGACCGTAGTTTTGTCACAAACATGGTGCGCAACCAAAGCAACCATGCGCTGGTGCGGGCCATCATTCAGATGGCCAAAAGCCTGAACCTGAAAACCATTGCCGAAGGAGTCGAAGACACGGCGATGGCGGAAGAACTCAGGCGCCTTGGTTGCGATGAGGCGCAAGGTTATCTTTATGCAAAACCTTTGTCGGGCGCTGCACTGGCACAGTGGCTTGGCACGCAGCCACCCCGGTAACACACGGACAAGCTGCAGTGCCCGAGCCTGACCAGCCGTGTTGGCGCGTTATGGCTTGCGTCCCGCCGAGTACGTGGCATGGAAAACAGTGCATTGATCCGGCGGCACTGGCATACGGCTAAAAAAAACCGCGCAATGCGCGGTTTTTTGGTTAGATCTTGTTAGATCTTGATGCCCGCCATGTAGCCGTCAAAACGCATCTCGGAGAACCGCAACCACAGCAGCTGGTCGCGCTGGAAGGCGCGCATGTCCTGGTGGATTTTTTTGAACTCTGGCGACTTGGCTTCGTGCGCGGCAAATACCTCCATGGATGCCTTGAAACCGGCGTCCATGATGGCCTTGGGGAAGGGCTTGAGCTTGGTGCCGTCAGCCACCAATTTTTTCAGGGCAATCGGGTTGAAGGCATCGTACTTGGCCATCATGTCACGCGCGGCCACCGCAGTGGCCACGTCAACCATGGCCTGGAACTCTGCCGGCAAGGCGGCATAGGCTTTGGTGTTGATGAAAAACGCGAGTTCTGCGCCGCCTTCCCACCAGCCAGGGTAGTAGTAAAACGGTGCCACCTTGTTGAAGCCCAGTTTCTGGTCGTCAAAAGGACCGACAAACTCGGTGGCATCGAGTGTGCCTTTCTCGAGCGCCTGGTAGACCTCGCCGGCAGGCATGTTTTGCGGCACCACGCCCAGCTTTTGCATGGCTTCGCCAAACAAACCGCCACCCATGCGCATCTTCAGACCCTTGAGGTCGTTCACGGTCTTGATTTCCTTGCGGTACCAGCCGCCCATCTGGGTGCCGGTGTTGCCCGCGCTGCGGCTCTTGATGTTGTACTTGGCGTAAAACTCGTCCATCAGCTTGCGGCCGTTGCCGTGCTCCATCCAGGCGTCCATCTGGCGCGCGGTCAGGCCAAAGGGTACGGCGCAGCCAAAGGCAAAAATGGGGTCCTTGCCGGTGAAATAGTAGGGCGCGGTCTGGGCCATCTCGACGGTGCCGTTCTGGATGCCGTCCACCACGCCAAACGCGGGCATCAGTTCGCCACCGGCATGCACCGAGACTTCAAACTTGCCGCCCGAGAGGTCCTTGACGGTCTTGGCGAACATCTCGGCACTGCCAAAAATGGTGGGCAATGACTTGGGAAAACTGGAAGCCATGCGCCAGCGTACATTGGCGCCCTGGGCATGCACAGCAGGTGCTGCACCCGCAGCCAGAACACCCGCGATACCTGCGTTTTTGATTAGCGAACGACGATCCATTGATTTGCTCCTGGGGTTATGAAATAAACAAGCCGTCATGCAGAAAAAACTGGCCATGACGAATAAGGATAGACCGCCATTTTAAGAAGCGCACCCACGGCATACAGGCGGGTTTACCCTCAAAAGGACACGCCGTCTTCACATACTTTGCGTCAACGCAAAGCGTGTGCGAATAGCGGCTTCAATGCCGGGCGCGTCAAGGCCCTGCAGCGCCAGCAACTTGGCCGGATCACCATGCTCGATAAAAACATCGGGCAAGCCCAGTTGCAGCACCGGTTTGGTAATGCCGGCTGCGGCCAGGGCTTCAAGCACGGCGCTGCCAGCCCCGCCCATGACCGCACCTTCTTCCAGCGTGACCAGAGCCTGGTGGCTGGCTGCCACCTGCAGCAGCAGATCAACATCGAGCGGCTTGGCCCAGCGCATGTTGACCACGGTGGCGTCCAGCGCTTGCGCGGCCTCAAGGGCCGGGTACAGCAGCGTGCCAAAAGCCAGAATGGCCACACGCTGGCCACTGCGGCGAATCTCACCCTTGCCAAACGGCAGCGCGTCAAGCGTGCAGGTGACCGGCCCGCCAGCACCGGTGCCACGCGGGTAACGCACCGCCACCGGGGTGTTTTGGGCATAGGCGGTGCTGAGCAGTTGGCGGCACTCGTTTTCATCGGCCGGGCAGGCCACGCTGATGTTGGGTATGCAGCGCAGGTAGGGAATGTCATAGGCACCGGCGTGGGTGGCGCCGTCGGCACCCACCAAACCGGCGCGGTCGAGCGCGAACACCACCGGCAGGTTCTGGATCGCCACGTCATGGATCAGCTGGTCGTAGCCACGCTGCAAAAAGGTGGAATAAATTGCCACCACCGGCTTCAGGCCTTCGCAGGCCAGACCGGCGGCGAAGGTCACGGCGTGCTGTTCGGCAATACCAACGTCGAAGTAACGCGTCGGAAAGCGCTTCTCGAAAGCCACCATGCCCGAGCCTTCGCGCATGGCCGGCGTGATGCCCACCAGCCGGTCGTCGGCCGCCGCCATGTCGCACAGCCAGTCGCCAAAGACCTGGGTAAACGTCGGTTTGCTGGCAGCTGCTGATTTTTGCAAGCCCACCGCTGGGTCGAACTTGCCCGGGCCGTGGTAGGCCACCGGGTCGGCCTCGGCCAGCTTGTAGCCCTGGCCTTTTTTGGTCACCACATGCAAAAACTGCGGGCCCTTGAGCTGCTTGATGTTTTCAAGCACCGTCACCAGGGTCTGCACGTCGTGGCCGTCAATTGGCCCCACATAGTTGAAACCAAATTTTTCAAACAGCGTGACCCGGCTCACCATGCCTTTGGCCGACTCTTCCAAACGGCGCGCCAGCTCCAGCAAGGGTGGCGCACCACGCAACACGTTTTTACTGGCGCTTTTGGCCGCCGCATAAAACTGGCCGCTGAGCAGCTTGGCCAGGTAGCGGTTCAGGGCGCCCACCGGCGGGCTGATCGACATGTCGTTGTCGTTCAGGATCACCAGCAGGTTGCAGTCAGACACCCCGGCGTTGTTCATGGCCTCAAAAGCCATGCCGGCAGTCATGGCACCATCACCAATGACGGCGATGGCGTGGCGGTCTTCGCCCTTGAGCCGGGCGGCCATGGCCATGCCCAAAGCCGCAGAAATGGAGGTGCTGGAGTGCGCCGTGCCAAAGGCGTCGAACTCGCTCTCGGCACGCTGCGGAAAACCGCTCAAGCCGCCCAACTGGCGCAGACTGCCCATGCGCTCGCGTCGGCCGGTGAGGATTTTGTGCGGGTAGGTTTGGTGCCCCACGTCCCACACCACCCGATCATGCGGGGTGTTAAAGACATAGTGCAGTGCCACCGAAAGTTCGACCGTGCCCAGGTTGGAGCTCAGGTGGCCGCCGGTTTTGGACACGCTCTCCAATAAAAAGGCGCGCAGCTCGGTGGCCACGGTGTCAAGTTGCTCGCGCGCCAGGTGCCGCAGGTCGGCTGGCGCATGGATGGTTTGCAACAGGGGGAAGGGATTAATCATCAACATAAGGTCTCATTTATACAGCGGCTGGCACATCAGCAAGAGCGCTGCACGATCAGGTTGGCCAGGCCTTGCAGCGCACGCGTATCGGGCAAACCGCTGCCTGCCAGCGCCGTGAAGGCCTGCTGGTGGAGCGTTTGGGCATAGGTGTTGGCGCGGTCCAGGCCCATCAGCGACACATAAGTTGGCTTGTCCTGCGCCTGGTCCTTGCCCGCCGTCTTGCCCAGCGTGGCCGAATCTGCGGTCACATCCAGAATGTCGTCCACCACCTGAAATGCCAGCCCGATGGCCGCGCCATAGGTCTGCAGGGCTTGCAGCGCTTGCGCCGTGGCGTTAGCGCAGGCAGCGCCCATCATGACACTGGCCTGCAACAGGGCGCCGGTTTTGAGCTGGTGCATTTCGCGCAGCTGGGTTTCGGTCAGGGCCCGCCCGACGCTGGCCAGGTCGATGGCCTGGCCACCGGCCATGCCGGCGCAACCGGCGGCACGCGCCAGCATACGGCACAAGCTGGCCTGGCAGCTGGCGGCAATGGCGGGGGCATCGGGGGTCAGCAGCTCAAAAGCAAGGGCTTGCAAGGCATCACCGGCCAGCAAGGCCGTGGCCGAGCCAAACTGCACATGCACGGTGGGCTTGCCACGGCGCAGCACGTCGTTGTCCATGCACGGCATGTCGTCATGCACCAGCGAGTAGGCGTGGATGAGCTCAACCGCACAGGCCGCACGCAAGGCGGCATCATCAAGCGGCGCAGCGGGCCGGGACGCGCCCTGCGTCACGGCCTCAAAGGCCGCCATCACCAACAAGGGGCGCAATCTTTTGCCGCCATCGAGCACGGCATAGCGCATGGCCAGCATCAGGTCGGCCGGCGCGGTGTGTGTGGGGTCCGAGGCGGCGTCCACACTCACCCAGTGGTCCAGCGCCTGCTCGACACGTTGCAGGTGCTGGCTGCACCAGACTTCCATGTCAAAACCCATCATGCGGCCTCACTGGTCCAGGGTTTGAGCGAATTTTGGTCCAGCACCTTGATCTGGTCTTCTACGGCGGCCAGACGGTCGCGGCAAAACTTGAGGAGCTCGGCACCACGCTGGTATTGCGTGAGCAGCTGCGCCAGCGGCATGTCGCCAGACTCCAGCTTGGCCACCAATTGCTCAAGTTCTTGCAGCGCCGCTTCATAGTGCGTCGGCGCAGTTGTTCCGTGTTTGGAGGCAGTAACCATGTATCGCAAAGCTCCCGCATGCAAAAGAGCGAGATTTTAGGCCGTGTTGCGGTCTGCCTGCCAGCCCTGATGAGATTCAAGTTGCCCGAGGCAACCCGTAGCCCGGGTGAAGCGCCGAGAAATTGCAGCCATCACGCCATCAGCAAGGTCCCCGGGCATTCGAGGTAGCCACGCAACTGGAGACATTCATCATCTTGCGCGCCACCACCAGCAGGGGACGACTGGCCATTGCGACGTCAATCAACACAACGTGTGGAATTCGTTTTTAAAAAACACAAAATAAACACAAACAACAAAAATTTATGATGTGTTGATTTTAAAACGAATAACACCAAATCAATGATTATGATGCGTGGTGTTGATTTTTGTTAAAAATTTGCGCTTGTTGCTGTTGCAGTAGCGGACGCCCCCACTAAATTGATTTGAATTCGTAAAGAAAAGGTACTCGCATGAACGGTCACGCAACAATGAATCGGTGTTTTCGGGTGGTTTGGAACGCCGCCACTGCGGCTTGGCAGGCCGTGGCTGAAACGGCCCCATCGGGTGGAAAAACCAAGTCCAGCAGCCGTCTGCAACGTCGCAGCGCGGCCTTGATCGGCGCAGTCGCGCTGGCTGCGGCGGTGCCCACCAGTTGGGCGCAGAGTTTGCCCACCGGTGGCAATATTGTTGCAGGCAGTGGCAGCATCGCCACCAGTGGCACCACCATGACCGTCACGCAAAACACCGCAAAACTTGCGGCTGACTGGCAAAGTTTCAACATTGGCAAAGGCAATACGGTCAATTTCGTACAGCCTAGCGCCAGCGCCGTTGCGCTGAACCGGGTGCTGGGCTCCGATGTGTCGGTGATTCAGGGTGCCATCAACGCCAACGGCCAGGTCTTCCTGCTCAACCCCAACGGCGTGCTGTTCACATCCAATTCGCAGGTCAATGTGGGTGCCATCGTGGCCTCCACGCTGAACCTCAGCACGGCCGATTTTTTGGCAGGCAACTACAACTTTGTCGGCGGCAGCAGCAATGCGGTCATCAACCAAGGCAATATTTCAGCTGTAGGCGAAGCTGGCAAGGGTGGCACGATTGCGCTGATCGCAGCCAAGATCACCAATGACGGCAATTTGACCGCCACCGGTGGCAACGTGCTGCTGGGTGCCGGCAGCGACGTGACGCTGGATCTGGGCGGCCCGGTCAAGCTGCAAGTCAAGCAGGGCGCTATCGATGCCTTGGTGCAAAACGGGGGCGCCATTCAGGCCGACGGCGGCTTGGTTTACCTCACCGCGCAAGCTGTGAACGAACTTTCCAGCGCCACCATCAACAACACGGGTGTGATCCGCGCTCAAACCCTCGCCACCGGCGAGAAGGGCGAGATCCGCTTGATGGCCGACATGAAGGCTGGCACGGTCAACGTGGGCGGCACGCTGGATGCGCGTGCGCCCAATGGCGGGGATGGTGGTTTTATTGAGACTTCTGGTGCCATGTTCAGCGTCACTGACACCGCTGTCATCACAAGCCGTGCCGTCAATGGTGCGACGGGTACCTGGCTGATTGATCCGGACGTTCTTGAAATCGTCGCCGCTGGCAGCATTCCTGGCGCAGGGGCAGGCACTTCGCAGATCAGCACAGCGACCCTGAATACCGCTCTCACTTCGAATAATGTTGACCTTCAGGCCAACCAGTACATTGATCTGCAGTCCCAATTGACCTACACGGGAGCCCGGGCGGCTACCTTGGGTCTGTATGCGCCCGTGGTTGGCTTGGGCGCCGATATTGATTCCACCACCGCCGCGCTCGGATTAACCTTCGGTGGCACATACAACAGCACCTCTTACACCGGCAACGTGTACCTGTACGGTGGTGCCCGCACCCTTGCCACCCATGGCGGTGACGTGGTTTTTAACGGCAACTTGGGCGGTAACCAGGATCTGACCATCAACACCCGTGGTGCCAGCACCTCGGGCACGATCACCCACAACGCGCTTGTGGATGGTGCGTTTTCGACGCTGGCGATAGACGTTGCAGCGCCAATCCACAACTACGTCGCCCTGGCGGACACCAGCGGTGGCGTGGTGACGCTGAAAGAGGCGCTGAACGTCAGTGGCAGCATCGACATTTCCAGCAAACAGTTTGTCAACAACGCAGGGGCCTCCGCGCTCCAGACCGGCGCCGGCAAGATCTGGCGCGTGTGGAGCACCAACGCCACACCTTATGACAACACCGTTGGCGACACCATCGGTGCGCTGGCCTACAGCTTCAAGCAGTACGGCGCCAGCTATGGCGCCAGCACACCAGCCGAAGCCGGTAACGCTTACCTGCTGTCTGTGTCGCCCACGGTCACGCTGCAAATTACCACTGCGCAGGCTAAAACCTACGACGGCAACACCAACGCCACGCTAGCCTCCGGCGCCTTCAGCGTGCAGGGCGGCGCGGTGGGTGGGGACATCGTGAGCCTGGTCAACGGAAGCTTGCCCACTACCGGCTCGTACAACAGCAAAGATGTTTCCACCGCTACCACAGTCAGTGCAACAGTCGGTGCCTCGGCCATCAGTGCTACTGAAGTGAGCGGGGTCAAGGTCTACGGCTATCAGGTGGACAGTACCGCCAATGGCGCCGGCCAGATCGACCCGGCAACTGCCTCGCTGAGCGCTGTGAAAGTTTTCGACGGCAATGCGAACCTTGGCAGCGCTCAAATCACGGTGTCGGGTGTCAACGGCGAAACGCTTTCCTTGTCCGGTAGTGGAACCGCAGCGGCGTCTTCAGCAGTTGTCGCAGACAACAGCACCAATTACCTGACTTCTCTCGGGGTTTTAACCCTTGCCGACGGCACGTTGGGGACGCCGGGCCTGGACGGCAACTATGTGTTGCCGTCTTTGTTGTCCCGTAGCGCCTACAACACCGCAGCCATCAATCCGTTGGGCCTGACCGTGCTGGGTGTCGGCGGCAGCAGGACCTACAACGGCAACACAACTTTTTATGCTGGCCTTGAACTGCGTCTTGGTTCCGGAGTTGTTGTGGGTGACATTGTTACGCTCAACGGCTATGCCAATGTTGTAAGCAAAGACGTTGGCACTTACACCCAGTGGGCGTCCTCGAACCTCTACCTGGCCGACCGCAATGCAGCGAATTACACGCTGAGCGGCGGATTGATTTCAGCGGTGATCATGCCAGCACCCCTTGGCATTAGCCTGACCGGCATTTACAGCGGCGGCACCAGCCTGATTCCAACCGCTTTCAGCACCTATGGCCTGGTGAGCGGTGAGACGATCACGGGCCTGAACGCCGTGCTCAACGACGCCAACGTCAGTGCCAATGGCAGCAATTACGTGAAGTCCGCCGTGGTGACCGGCGGCACAGCCAACCTGACAAATTACAAGATCACCCAGACCTACAACAATGACTTGAATGGCAGCGGCAACGCGAAAAGCAAGACAACCAACGTTGCCACGATCACGCCCAAGGCCATCACGGCCACTGGCGTGAGCGCCGCCGACAAGGTGTACGACGCCACGACGGCGGCCACGCTCAACCTCAGCGCTGCGGTACTGAGCACCGTGGCGGTGGGCGCTGGCAACAGCACGGACAAAAAAGCCTATTCAACTGACGAGGTGACGCTGGTCACAACGACTGCCACCGGCGCCTTTGCCGACAAGAACGTGGGCAGGGACAAGGCAGTCACCGTCACCGGCTTCACGCTCAGCGGCGCCGGTGCTGGCAACTACAGCATCAGCGATGCCAGCAGCGCCATGGCGGACATCACAGCCAAAGCAATCACGGCCTCGGGCGTGACTGCAACGACCAAGGTGTACGACGCCACGACGACGGCCACACTCAACCTCAGCGCTGTGGCGCTGAAAGCGACAGAGACGGCAGGCAGCGGCAATGCCAGCGACAACACAGCCTACACGGGTGACGCGGTGACGCTGGTCACGACAGCTGCCACTGGCACCTTTGCCGACAAGAACGCGGGTACTGGCAAGGCTTTCACCATCACCGGCTACACGCTCACCGGTGCCGACGCCGGCAACTACACCATCAGCGACGCCAGCGCGGCAAGCGGCAACATCACCGCCAAGGCCATCACGGCCAGCGGCCTGAGCAGCGCCAACAAGGTGTACGACGCCACCACCGTGGCCGCAGTCAACGGCACAGCCGCGCTGCAAGCCACCAGCGCCGCCGGAGCCGGCACCAGCAGTGACGGCAAAGCGTACACGGGCGACACCGTCAGCCTCACCGGCACCGCCGTGGGCACCTTCAACGACAAAGATGTGCTCGACGCCAACAAGGTCAGCTTCACCAGCCTGAGCCTGGCTGGCGCCGAGGCGGGTAACTACAGCCTGACCCAGCACGCCGACGACACGGCGGCACGCATCACCGCCAAGGCCATCACGGCCAGCGGCCTGAGCAGCGCCAACAAGGTGTAC
>CAZIGL010000011.1:0-2501 GCA_964538895.1 uncultured Rhodoferax sp. | reverse complement strand
AGCACGCCGACGACACGGCGGCACGCATCACCGCCAAGGCCATCACGGCCAGCGGGATAGCGGCACAGAACAAGGTGTACGACGCCACCGAGGTGGCAACGCTCGTCACCGGCAATGGCGTGTTGGACACCGAAACTGCCGGAACCGGCACCAGTACTGACAACAAGGCCTACACGGGCGACACGGTGTCGCTGGCGTACAACATGGCAGTGGGCGCCTTCAGCAACAAGAATGTGGGAACTGGCAAGAGTGTTGCAGTCTCTGGCCTGAGCCTGAGCGGCACGGATGCAGGTAACTACACCATCAGCGATGCCAGCAACGTCACGGCGAATATCACACCGAAGGCCATCACGATCACGGCGCAAACCAACAGCAAAACCTATGACGGCAACACCACAGCCGTCGCCTCGCCGACAGTCAGTGGCCTGGTGCAGGGATCCTCCGATACTGTCACTGGTTTGGCTGAAACCTATGACAACAAGAATGCCGGAACGGGTAAGACCATGACGGTGTCGGCGTACACCGTCAACGACGGCAACTCTGGCGACAACTACACCGTGACCACAGTTGCAAACAACACCGGCGTCATCAACAAAGCGGTGCTAGGCGTGGATGTCAACGGCAGGTACAACGGCACGACTGGCTTCACCACAAGCAACGCCACCATCGCTACCAATGGCTTATTGGGTGGTGACACCCTCACCGGTGTAACCGTGCGCGATGCCAACGTCTCCAGCAATGGCAGCAACTACATTACGGCGTTCACGGGTGGCACAGCCAGCCTGGGCAACTATCAGCTCAGTGCAAGCACCGACACGACCAGCAGTGGCGAGAGCATCAGCACGACGCACAACAACGCCAGCATCGACCGTGCGCCGCTGGGTGTCACGGTTGCCGGCACGTACAACGGCACGGACGTGATGTCCACTGCTGCTGGTGCGACCATCACCGCCTACGGCCTGGTGGGCCAGGACGCCAACGCGAACCTAAGCACGGCAACGCTGGATTTGAAGGACGCGACCAACGCGAGGAAGGTGCTTGCTCTTACCGGAAGCGGTCTCTTCGATCAGCGTAACTATGTGCTTAACGGATCGATAAACGCAACGGGTGGCACGGGTACGGCCGGCACGGCGCCCGATGGCTCGGGTGCGACCAACACGGCAAACATCGCCCGGATGGCGATGACGGTCGTGGCGGATGACAAGGTCAAGGTCATCGGTGGTGTCGATCCGGCATTGACCTACCATTTCACCCGTGGCAGCTTGGTCAACAATGATTCATTAGTGATTGATCTGCACCGGGAAACCGGCGAAGCACTTGGTCGCTATGCGATCAATGCGATGGCATCGGCCAATCAAAACTACGAAGTCACGCTTGTCGACGGCATCTTGACCATTGCCCCGGTGCCGATTCCGCCCTCAAGCCCGATCATCGTTCCGGCCTTTGTCGACAACGGCGCCCAGGTGTTGGCCGGCCAGTCGTCGACCAACTTCGGTGGCCTGACCTACGTGCTGACCGACGGTTCAACCGACGGCCCGGCCAATGCGGACGAGGACGGCAAGCGCAAGTCCTCCGGCGAACTCAACATCAACAACGTGACGGTGCCGAGTTCCACTGGCCCGCTCGATGTGTTTGTCGTTGACACCGGCATCAATCTCGAGTCCGTTGCCGAATTGCGCGGTCTGACCAACTAATAGGACTACTTCATGAAGATCATCAAACTTAATCACTACGTCGCGCTGGCCCTGCTGGCTTGGGTTGCGCAGGCATCGGCCCAGTCCAGCGCTGCACTGCAAGAGGCTACGCCACCGCAGCCGACGCCTTCCGGTGTCGTCGTGCCCAAGATCGAGCCGGCACCTCCGGCGGCCCCGGCGATTGGTGGCGCCCGTGTCGAACTGCAGTCGGTCCGGGTTTCCGGCAACACCGCCTTGTCCACCGAGACGCTGCTGAGCGCACTGGGCGACGTCAAGGGTCAACGCTTCGACATGGCCGGGTTGAATGCGCTGACCGCCAAGCTCGAGGCCCTGTATCGGGCCGGGGGCTATGCGTTCACCCAGGTCTATCTGCCGGCGCAGGATATGAAGGATGGCGTGCTCCAAATCGCGGTGCTCGAAGGTCGTTACGGCGTCATCAGCGCAGCGGGCAAGGACAAGTTGCCTGCCGGTGCGCAGCCTTTCCTGAATCATGGTCTCAAGCGTGGCGATCTGATCCAGAACACGGCGCTGGAGCGCAGCTTGCTGATCCTGGACGATCAGCCTGGCATGAAGATCAACCCGGTCATCAAACCGGGTGCGGCGCAGGGGGAGGCAGACCTGACCGTCAATGTCGAGCGCGCTTCCTACACCAGCGCCGAAGTCGGTCTCGACAACACCGGCGCGCGCAGCACCGGGGCCTACCGTCTGCATGGCCTGCTGGACATCAACAGCCCGTTCCTCTATGGCGACAAGATTTCGCTCAACGGCATGCTCACCGATGAACAGATGTGGCTGGGCTCGATCGAC
>CAZIGL010000010.1:104755-119379 GCA_964538895.1 uncultured Rhodoferax sp. | reverse complement strand
GCAACTCACCCGCTATACCGAGCGGGGCGACTTGCCCATTGACAACAACCGCTGTCATGCCGATATCGGCATGACAGCGGTAATGCCGACTCCCGGATTATGCCGATTCGACGTTGAAGGCAGGACTTCTGTCAAGCGGATCTCGGCTTCTCATCATTCAATTTGTCGGCATATTAAAGGCCTTCAAGAAAGGCAAGCAAGGGGTCCGGCGGCCTATATCTGGCTGGTGCCAGGCCGCTTTCATTGGCATGGGCGAGTGCACGCTCCTTGAGGCGCATGTCGGCATGCAGGTAGATTTGGGTTGTCTCGGACGATTCATGACCAAGCCAGAGCGCAATCACACTCAGGTCCACGCCTCGGAACAGCAGTCCCATGGCAGCCGCGTGCCTGAGCGTGTGCGGTGTGACGTTTTTCTCCTTTAGCGAAGGACAGGACGTACATGCGGTTGCGGTGTGACGCGCCACGATCAACTGAAGTGCATCGGCACTGAGAGGCCCGCCACGTGAACTCGGGAAGACAGGGTCGCCAGGTTCCCCCGGCTGTCGTGATAGCCACTGCTTAAGGATCACCACGATGTCCGCCCTGAGTGGTGTGCATCTCATCTTTCTCCCTTTGCCGAGGCAGCGGACATGCGCACCCGTGCCGAATGCGACGTCTTGGCGCTTGAGTGAGGTGAGTTCGTGATTGCGCAGTCCGGTTTGAGTAGCTACGAGAAGCAGCGCGCGATCCCGGCACCCAATCCATGTCACTGGATCAGGGGCGGCCACAAGGGCCGCGATCTCGTCCTCCGTGAGAAACTCGACTGGTCCATGCTCGCATCGTTTGGTCGGGATCGCAAGAATTCGCTGGCACTGAAGGCTCAGTGCTGGCTCAGTGATCGCCACGAACCGAAAGAACGCGTGGATTGCGGCGAGCCGGGTGTTGCGTGTGCGTACCGAGTTTCCCCTGTCGACCTCAAGATGGCGAAGAAACTTCTCGATGAAGGGCCCATCAAATTCTTCCAGCGCCAATTTGGAAGGTACCCGGCCAAGATTCTGTGTGGCGAATCTGAGCAGCAATCGGAAGGTGTCGCGGTAGCTTGCCACCGTTGCAAGGCTGACGCCTTGCTGTTCGAGCAGACGCTGTGTAAAGAAGCGCTGCAGCAGTGACGGGAGGTCAGCGGGCTTCATGCTCCCTCTCCTGAGCGGTGCTCACCGATATAGTTGGCCGCATGCTGAAGCAGCTCGGGGACCGCCTCGATATACCAATAAGTGAGCGCGACGTCGACATGTCCGAGATAGGTGGCAAGCTTTGGCAATTCCCGCGTGACATCCAATCCGGCGCGATACCATTCGACAAGCCGCCCAGTCGCAAAACTGTGTCTGAAATCCTGCAGGCGCGGCCCAAAGCCATGGCGGTTGTCCTCAGACGCTTCCCGCAGGCCGATCACACGGGACATCTTGACAAACGTGTCACGGGCGGCAGAACCGGTCAACCTCTTGCCGTGTTCGCCAATGAGAAATGCCTCCGTCAGCCGTAATGCACAGAGCTCGTCACGCCCACGTGCATAGCGTACAAGTGCCATGCGGGTCGATTCTTCAACCGGAACGAAGCGCGACTTTCCAAACTTCGTTTCTCGAATTGAAAGAATTCCACTCACAAGATCAACGTCGGACCGGTTCAGAGCGAGGGCTTCTCCTGGCCTCAGACCGGTGGCGACCAGAAGCCCGATGAGCGTTGTATAGGTCAGTGCACGCAGTCCAGTTCTGGAATGCAGATGCTGAGCTTCGGCCATGAGTAAGCTGATCTCCTGCTCGGTATAAATATGCGGGGTATTGCGTCGCCGACGTGCATCCAGCAGGTGCTTTGGCGGAATCTCTGTTCGGACATCAATGGCGCTAAGCCACGCAGCGAAGCCCCGTATCTGGCCAAAGCGCCGCCCCCACGTGGCGCGTTGGACGAGTTTCGGTTCCATCGCCCAACGTAGGGCAAGGTCGGTGGTGATGAATTCGGCCCCCTCGCGTTCGAGGAAGTCGACAAAGTGATCCAGTGCCAGCGCGGGTTCATAGAATTGTGTTCCAAGGACGCGACGAACCGCTACATACTCAATCAATGCATTGCGAATTGCGCTCATGATGCGTCTGCCTTTGTAGGCCAAGCTCGCGCGACGCGACGCAAGGACTCGAAAGAGACCTTCGCGTAGATCGCGGTACTGTCTTGCGTGCGATGTCGCAGGACTTCGGCGATCTCTGCCATGGACGCTCCATTGCGAATCATCGTTGTCGCCAGACCATGCCTGAACAGGTGGGCGGCACCGCGACTTGAAGGCCGCAGACCGATGCGGGCAAACGCCAGACGTACGATGTGGCCAATGGCCGCAGGCCCCGTCAAACCAACGTGTGGCGCCCACATACGCAAAAATACCTGTCGAGATGTACTGGCGCCGCGATCTTGATGGAGATACCGGGCCAGCGCTTCGCCAACATCGGACAGCAGCGGCACATGCTCGACCATTTGTCCCTTGCCGTGGATCACGAGTTCGCCGGAACGCCAGCGGATATCGTCGAGTTTGAGTGCAACGATCTCTCCTGCGCGCAGGCCGAGTCGCGCCAACAAAAGCAGGATTGCGTAATCACGGCGCCCAGTCGGTGTTGCTTGATCCGTGGCCTTGAGAATGCATTGCTCTCGCTCTGGCGAGAGCAATGTCGGTACGGACGATTGGCGCCATGTTTTAACCGTTGGCACGAAGTGCGAATGGTCGCGCACCGTATGTCCACGAAGAAAAAGGAAACGACAAAAAGAACGCAGCGCTATAGCGAGGAGCCGCACATACCCGCCTGATCGACCCTTGCCACGAGTCAGGAGGTGATTGCGGAGCGTTGCAGCTTCGAATGCGCGAGGCGATATGCTGCCGTCCCCAAGCTTCTGACTTTCGAGAAAGTCACGGATGTAGGGCGCATAGACGTGTACCGAATTCTCCGCAAGGCCTCGATCCTGGTGAAGGTACTCCACGTATTGGCGATTGATACATTCAACTTCTGACTCTGTATTGGGCGACGGCACTCGCACCAGCATCTCGGCACGCAAATATGCAAGATAACGCTGCAGCACAGAATTATTGAATTGAATGCAAGATGCTGGTGCACCCGGCACGCTCTTCACGAATGCGGCGATATCGGATTCATCTAACTGTTCCAGTAAGACCGACTTACCCTGCATCCATCGCGAAAAGGCGCGCAGGACCCGTCGCTTTTTTCCCAGAGTTACTTCGGAATAGCCAGCCTGATGCAGTTCATGAAGATACGCATCAATGTGAAATTCGCGATGCCCAGGGTGCACCTCATCTTTGATTGAGTCGTTCGCAGTCATATGATTTCTCCTTGACCGGCAGGAGTGCCAGTCTGGAGAAATCTTAGAAATTATGCCGACACAAAAACCGTCGAACGCGAGTTGAAATCGAGACTTTTAGCCTTGAATCGGCATAATCCGGGAGTCGGCATTACCGCTGTGAGAATGCCGATATCGGCCGTTTGTTGTGGGCAGAAAGGCGTGGTTGTTCAGTGATACGCCTGCTGGTGCGCATGCCAGCGCGGTGATTTACTCTTTGGTGCAGACCGCCAAGGCCAATGGACTGGAACCCTACACCTGGTTGCGTCGAGTGCTGCGTGATTTACCGGCCGCCAAAACGGTTGAAGAAGTTGAGGCACTGCTGCCTTGGAATTTGCGCTTAACAGATTTGGTGGACAAATCAGCACAGTGATCTACTGTGGTTGATGGAGCGCTTACTATTGAACGGCTTTGGGGAACGAGAGAGTTCACGATTTACATGAAAACGCTTCTTCGTGACGCCCAAGACGGTGCCAAAACGGGTTTTCCCCAGTCCGTAATGAGCGCATTACTCAACATTTCGGCGTCGCACGACAAAGAGTTTTCTGAACTTTTGCCAGGGATTGAAGGTAGTGTTGAGTTCAAGTCTTTGCATAATTCATTTCCCAGAATTTCGGAAAAAATCAGCGCGTTATGGGGAACGGCTGAATTCAATCCTTATTTAAGCGGCCTACTTCACGATAACCGAGGCGACAATCGCAGAGGATTTCCGTTTGAGACGCTAACCACACTTCATGCCTTGGCCGAAAGACACAACAAGGAATTTGCTCATCTTTATGCGCACATTGATTTGTGGACTTTTGGATAAACCGACACTGCCAACGTGCCCAACGGGTCACAAAGAAGGGCAGTCCCACCAAAACGATCCATCCCTGCTGCCAACCGCCCGAACTTGCATATCCTTACCGTTTGTCAGCTCCCGGCTACCGCTTGCATATTGAGAGTTCACCGTTGCACTTGAACTGTATCAAAATATGCAACAACACTGACTGAGTACCAAGCTCGATACCAGAAGTCTCAATAGATATTAGTAATTTGACTAAAAATGTATGAAAAATGTCATGAAAATCAAAGCGGAAGCGGGCTTTACCCTGATTGAACTGATGATTGTGGTGGCCGTCATCGGCATACTTTCAATGATCGCTTTGCCGTCGTATCAAGACTACGTAGTCCGCGGACGCATCCCGGACGCCACCTCGGCTCTGGCTACCAAACGCATCCAAATGGAGCAGTTTTTTCAGGACAACCGCAGCTATGCAGCCGGTCCTGCCTGCGCTGCAGACGCTGCAACCAGCACCTACTTCAATTTTTCTTGCACTGGTCTGACCGCCACGGAATACACCCTGCAAGCGGTTGGCAAAGGCGCGATGGCAGGATTCACTTACACCATCACCCAGCAAAATGCCAGGGCGACCACTTCTGTTCCCAGTGGCTGGGCTACCAAGACCGATTGCTGGGTCACCAGAAAGGACGGCTCATGTTAGGACGCCACGTGTTGGGCCTCTGTGCCAAACACGCTTTGGCACCACGCCTTTGCGCAGGGTTGCGCGGGGACAAACAGCGCGGCGTCACCCTGCTGGAACTGGCGGTGGTCATGGCAATCATTGCAATCCTGGCTGCTTTGTCTGCACCTGGCATGGGCGCGTGGCTCCAAAATGCCCAAATTCGCACGGCGACCGAGGCCATTCAAAACGGGCTGCAACTCGCGCGTGCCCAGGCTGTACAACGCAACAGAGACACCCGTTTTCAATTGACCAGCACGCTCGATGCCAGTTGCGTGCTCTCGACCACGAGTTCCAACTGGGTCGTCAGCTTTGACAACCCCGCCGGATCGTGCAACAGCGCATTCATCAATGATGCCTTTGCTGTTACTGACACGACCAACAACCCCGGGCCTCGCATCATCCAGCGGCGCGCCCAGGCAGAAGGCTCACGTAACGCGACGGTTGCAGCCGATCAAGCGGCCATCACATTCAACGCCATGGGCCGCGTCGTCCCGGCGCCTGCTGCGGCCATCAGTATCAACATCAGCAATCCCACGGGTGGCACCTGTGCCGCAGAGGGCGGCACCATGCGCTGCCTGCGCGTCGCGGTATCCCCAGGGGGGCAGGTGCGAATGTGCGACCCATCGCTTGCCAGCAGCGATCCGCGCGGCTGCTGAGGTAACCCAAATGAAAAAAGCCATGCTCACCACGCCCCAAAGCCGACAAACCGGTTCCATGCTGATTGAAGTGCTGATTGCCATACTCATCTTTTCAGTGGGTATTTTGGGCATCGTTGGTCTTCAGGCGTCCGTCGTCACGGCATCCACGGATGCCAAGTACAGGAGCGAAGCGGCCTTGCTGGCCAACGAGTTGATTGGCCAGATGTGGGCGGGTGACCGCACCCAGGCGACCTTGGAAGCAGCGTTCGGCAGCATAACCAGCGGCGCAACCTATAGAGTTTGGGCTTGGGAAGGCGCCACCAGTGGCACCACCGCGGCACCTGCTGCCGGCTCGGTACTGCAGACTTTGCCAGGCACTCAAGCGAATCCACCCACCGTTGTCTTCACCTCTGTGCCGCCAGTTAGTCCGACCAGTCTTGCCAGCAGTTTGGTAACCATCACCATCTTCTGGAAGTTGCCCAGTGCGCCCGAAGACGCCGCTTCGCACAGCTATGTCACCATCGCACACATCGGCGGCTGACGTGAACCCCATGATTGATTCAACCCGTTCCCATGCCCGTGGCTTCAGCCTGATCGAGCTTATGGTCGCCATGGCGATCGGGCTCTTTGGCGTCATCGTCATGATGCAAGTCTATGTGTCGTCTGAGTCCAGCAAGCGCAACACCACCAGCGGTGCCGACGCCATGAACGAAGGCATCATGGCCATTTACGCCTTGCAGCGGGATGTGCGCATGGCGGGTTTTGGCATTGCAGATGCCAGACTGATGGGCTGCGATGTGCTGCTGCGCACGGGGGTGACCCTCAACGCCATGGCGCCAGTCACCATCAACCATGCCAGCATTCCTGCCGGCGATGCAAATACCGACACCTTGCTGGTGGTCTATGCAACGACCAGCACAACAACCCAAGGCGACAAAGTCATTGCGGCCACTGGGGTCCAGACACCTTCGATGTTTGCGGATGACGACTGGGTTATACAGGCGGTTATACAGGCAATTGATATCGCCGTAATTTCAGCTGCCTGCGCTGACACTTTAGTACTAGACCAAGTTGATACAGTTACAGCTACGCCCTCCACCTTGACCCTGGCGTCGGCTACCCCGTTGGGCGTCGGCAATACCCTGTTCAACCTTGGCCCTGGACCGCTGCCGCCAAAAATTATCGCCTACGCGATCCGCGGCGGTAATCTCACGCAGTGTGACTACAGCACACAGAATTGCGGAGCGGCGGGTAGCGCGGGCGATGCAACGGTCTGGGTGCCAGTGGCCAGCAACATCGTCAGCCTGCGCGCACAGTACGGCCGGGATACCTCTGCTGCCGGGTCCATGCTCCGCATGGCCGTGGCAGACACCTATGACCAAACCACGCCGACCACCGCCTGCACATGGATGCGAGTCCCTGCTGTGCGCCTGGCGCTGGTGGCGCGCAGCGCACAGGCAGCTGCTGCGGCAACGGCTGCGGCGCCGGTTTGGGAAGGCAGCGCCACCAACCCCATTAACTTGACAGGCAACACGGCATGGCAAAACTACCGCTACAAGGTATTTCAGACGGTCATACCCGTTCGCAACATAACCTGGATGGAAGCGGTAGCCGGATGTTAAATATCTGCCCACACCGCCAGGTGACCATGGTGGCCCGCCGCGCCCAAGCAGGCATGGTCATGATCGTGGCGCTGATTATCCTGATCGCCATGACGCTAGGCGGCCTGGCGCTGGTGCGCTCTACGGATACCGCCAACCTGATCGCCGGCAACATGGCTTTTCAGCAAGCCGCAACGCACTCTGCGGACAGTGGCATCGAAGCTGCCGTTGCGTGGCTTGAAGGCGTCAAGATGGCTGACGCGACGGATTTGGATGACCCCATGCCTGCCGCAGGCTATGCCGCGGATGCAAACCCTGTCCCGGCGAATCAGACCGGCGAAGCTTTTTGGATCGCGTCATCAGCCGCTGGCGTTTGCTTCTTGCCGATGGCCGGTGGCGCATGCAGTGCGGCGCCTGGTGTTGCAAATGCAGCCGGCAATACCGTCAGTTTCATGATTCAGCGCTTGTGCGGCAGCACCGGCGAATCCATTAGCAGCCGCTGTGCAGTTGCCCCAGGCCTGGCCAGTGCATCATCCGACAACTCGGGCGAGAACCTGGAGGCGGGCGGGGACATTCTTCCGCTAGATCCCAGTACGGCCGTGTATTACCGCATCACGGTACGCGTCAGCGGCCCCCGCAACACCCTGAGTTTTGTCCAATCAACCGTCTCAATGTGAAAAATAGGCGACCTCAGCCCCAGATACCCGATAGTTTGAAGCGTAACGAACAATGCAACCGGAGTTTGTCATGAAGAAAATCAAGTCACCGTATTTTTCTGCGCCTGCCTTACAAGCGCTACGCACGCTTGTGGTGGCGGGCTTGGCGGGTATGGGCGGGACGGGCTGGGTGTTGGCCACCGACATTTCGCCCTCGCCGATTTTCACCGCCACCACAGCAACCACCGAGGTCAAACCGAACGTGATGTTTGTGCTCGATGACTCGGGCAGTATGAGCTGGACTCACATGCCCGACGAGGCAAATGACTTTAGAGGCCGGTACGGCTATACAAGCAGCCATTGCAATGGCGTGTATTACAACCCCAACATTACCTACACTCCGCCTGTCAACGCCGGTGGCAGCAGCATGGGAAACGCGAGCTTTACCGCGGCGCAGTACGACGGCTACAACACGGCAGTCGGCACACTGAATACGAGTACGGGCAGGGGCACTGTCGATCTCCGCAGTAAGTTTGAGCCCGATAGGTTTGTCCCGTACAGCGCCAATTCTACTTACTCCGACTATCGGCTGCCCTACGACGACTCAGCCGCTTTCTACTACGTCTATTCAGGTACGCAGACGACTGAAAAGCAGAAAAATTACTACGATTCCAACAGTATTTTTTACAAGGAATGCAGAAGTTCGATCGGGTCAGAGACTAGAGTCGATGGCACGAATCGAGTGAATTCGCTCTTCACCCGCAAAGTTGTCAGCGCAACATCAGGACCCGGCGGGGCAGATGAGCGCACCAATTTTGCCAATTGGTATAGCTACTACCGAACCCGTATGCAAATGATGAAGACTTCATCGGGCCTTGCATTCAAGACCTTAGACGATCATTTTCGCGTCGGGTTCCTGAGCATTAACAACAACGCGTCGCCCGCATTTTTAAATATTGATGACTTCGGCAGCACTCAAAAATCGAATTGGTACAGCAAGCTCTACGCCAGCCGTGCCGCCGGCGCCACACCACTGCGTGAAGCGCTCGCCGACACGGGGCGAATGTACGCAAGCAAGATTTCAACACTGAATGGCACCACGGTAAGCAACCCGGTTCAATATTCCTGTCAGCAAAACTACGTCATTCTCTCTACCGATGGTTTCTGGAATGGCACGAACAGTGATGTCAAGAAACTCGATGGATCAACGACCATGGGCAATGAGGATGGCACCCTTCCCAGGCCCTATTTGGATAGCACTTCAACCACGTTTCAAAAATCAACGAGCCAACTTCAGTTGAGCCAGACCAAAACGACAGAGTCCACAAGTCAGTTGCAGAAAAGGACAACACAAATCCAGAAAAAGACGATGCAATTTGAAAAGTGTAGGGCAAACGGCAGCAGTTGCAGGGACACCTCTAGCTGTACAGTTGCAGGCGGGACAAACGATTCGAACAGACCTTTGTGCAAAATCCCTAAGGATCCAGGATTTAGTGATAGTTCTTCCTGCACTGCATCGGATCCAGAGGACGGTCCAACCGTCACTTGCGACATCACAGATACCGGATGGGTGGGGGCTGGAAGTTGTTCGGAAAGTTCAAGGAGAGGAGAAACGGTAACCTGTCAAACGATCCCGACCGGGCCAACCTTTGTTGCTTCCTGCACCCCTCAGACAGCAGGGTCAGGTAACTCCTGGTTGCAGCGAACCTGCTCGTCAGCAGTTATTTCTGGCCCGACGGGGGTTGCATCCTGCACTGCCATAGCGCCGAACGCAGGCAACGGCTATGTCGCCACAACATGCAATACCGTTACAACCGGGCCCACCACAACTGCCAGCTGTACCGCCGCGGTGGCCTCCGCATCGAACAATTACACAGCAACTACTTGCAGCGGTGCAAGCGTCTCCGGTGGCACGGCGAACACCTTGGCTGACGTCGCCGCTTATTACTACAACAACAACTTGCGAACCAGTGCACTAGGCAACTGTACCGGGCCGGTGATACACCCAGCGACCACCGCCACTGATCTGTGCGAGGCCAACACAGTGCCGGCCAACGGTCTCGACACCGCAACCTGGCAACACATGACAACCTTCACCCTGGGGTTGGGCGCACGCGGCAAGATGGTGTTTTCCCCCACCTACCTGACCGATACTGCAGGCGACTACTTTGATGTCTTGAAAGGCAATACCGCAGGTGCCAACAACTGCTCCTGGCAAATTGCCAGTGGCACCCCCTGCAATTGGCCCACTCCGGGGGCAGACAAGGTTGAGAATATTGACGACCTTTGGCATGCGGCCGTCAACGGGCATGGCAACTACTTCAGCGCGACGGACCCGGCGACCCTGACCAACGCACTGTCGAGCTCGCTCAACGTCATCATCAATACGCCGCAGCCAGGCACAGCCGCGGCGGCGGCCACGACGAACCCGAAAATCACTTCAGCGAACAATTTCCAGTTCAGTTCTTTTTTCAAATCGGTTGAATGGTCCGGCGAGCTGATCCGTCAATCCATCAGTCTGACCGATGGCAGTGTGCCGTCCTACAACCACATGAACCCTGATCCGACCAAATACGATTGGTCAGCGCAAACGCAGCTTGATGCAAAGGCGTACGACAGCCGCCAGATTTACACCAAAGGCAGTTCGGGCTTGATTGACTTTACCTGGGCCAATCTGGGGACGGCCGGCTTGCAAGCTTATTTCAGGGCGCCCCATATTTCGACTTCACCGCCCAGCCCCGTAACCGGCTTGTCGCAATTCTGTGCAACCGGCACAGACTGCATCAGCGCCACCGCGCAAAGCAACACGACGGTTGCCGCGGGTGGTGCGGCCGGCGAGGCCTTGGTCAATTTCCTGCGTGGTGATCGCAGCAACGAAGAAGGCCCTGTGACTGACCCTTCCAAGTATTTCCGCAACCGCACTCACGTCTTGGGCGATATTGTTTCAGCACAACCGCAGTATGTCGGCAAACCCGACCGCAGCTACGCCGACAGCGGCTACGCTGCCTTTAAAACGGCCCAAGCTGCGCGTGCAGCAGTCGTCTATGTGGCAGCCAACGACGGTATGCTGCATGCCTTTGATGCCACAACGGGAAATGAAAAATGGGCTTATATTCCTTCCTTTGTATTGCCGAAACTTTTTACGCTGAGTGACAAGAAATACAGCAACAAGCACCAGTACTTTGTGGAAGGCACCCCAAAAACTGGCGACGTCTACATTAACGGCGCTTGGAGCACGATTCTGGTGGGCGGTCTCAATGCCGGAGGTGTCGGCTACTACGCACTGGACATCACCGACCCTGCAACGCCAGTCTTGTTGTGGGAATTCAGCGATGCCGATATGGGGCTGGGTTTTGGAAACCCGGAGATCACAAAACAGGACGACGGAACCTGGGTGGTGTTGCTGACCTCAGGCTATAACAATGACGGCAATGGTTATTTATATGTCATCAATGCCGGCACAGGCGCTGCCAAACAGAAGATATCTACCGGCGTCGGCGGGTCCAGCGGACTGTCACGCATTATTGCTAAAGGCAAGTCTGTGACAGACAACACGACAACCCACGTTTACGGGGGGGATTTGCTGGGTAACCTGTGGCGCTTTACGATTGAAGCCACCGGAACTAACGGGTACAGCAAACAACTGTTGGCGACCTTCAAGGATGCATCGGGTACGCCACAGCCCATTACCGCCAGACCACAGGTCACGGTGTACAAGGGGCAAACTTTGGTTTTTGTCGGGACTGGTCGATACTTGGGCACGACCGATGTTGGCAACACCCAGCAGCAATCTTTTTACGGCGTCAAAGACAATGTGACAACGACTGCCTACACCAGTATCCGCAGCGACAACACTTTTATCAAAAAAACGGCAGTTGATGGCGTCTGCCCTTCAGGCACAAATATAGACATTTGTGATTCAGGTACTCAAGTTAGAACGGTGAGCCTGAATACGGGCACTGCGGCGGCCGACAGCTTTGACACCAAGAATGGCTGGTTTGTTGACTTCCCTCTTAACGCCGGTGAATTGCAGTTCACAGACTCCAAGTTGACCCGCGGCACGCTGGCTTTTTCAACGAGCGTCCCGGTGGCTTCATCAGCGGCAGTCTGCGGCAAAGCAGATGCTGCTGACCCCCGGGCATTTGCCTATATGTTGAACTATCTGACTGGCGGGGCTGCCGGCACGCCAACCGGCATCATTGCGACAACGTTGGGTACGGGCATTGCCACTGCCCCTCAGATTGCCCAGTTGCCAGATGGCGTAGTGCTCAATAAGTACCGACTTTCGTCGGGTGTGGAGGTTATCGTAAAACAACGGAATTCCACATCAAGCGGCTCAATGACCCGTCGCATTTCTTGGCGCGAACTGGTAAGGGAATGATTCTTTGCCAGATGAGCGTGCCTGTAAGTATTTGGTGAGCCCGTACAGATATCCGCAGCACCTCCGCCCTAGAGTTTCTTTCATCATCCGGGGCGGCGCTCTGGATTCATGCAAGTTGGATGGCGCTTGACCGCGAATCCGCCATCGAATAAGACGAAAAGGTAAACCGCTGGCCGAAAAAAAACAGGGACCGAAGTCCCCGTTTTTTAGTGGCCTGGCAACGGCCTGTGCACCGAATTGATTTCGGTCAGTCGGTGATCAGACCGCCAGCAGCCTTCATTTTGGCAATGATGTCGGCGCCTGACGCGTCGTTGTAGAGCGCATTCAACTGAGCCTCGCTCATGTTGTCGAAAAAGATCTTCTGTGTTACGGCGCCGTTCGCCGTTGCAGACACATTCAGCACCGCCTTACCGCCTTCTTCACCGACCGACAGGAACTGGTTCAGGTTGCTGCTGTCTTCGGCCTGTAGCAGGTCATGCAGATCCAGCTTGTCGCCGCGGTTGAAATCACCGATGTGGTCCACTGCCGGATTGGCTGCGGTGCCCTGGTCACCGTCATTCCACACAAAGGTGTCGTTGCCACCTTGGCCGTACATGGTGTCGTTGCCCGCACCGCCCGTGATGGTGTCGTTGCCGCCGCGCGTGTCCGTCGAGTTTGACAAGGAAGGATCCGGCTCCAGCAACGTGCTCAGGTTAGCCTTGATGTAGTCGTACATCTGTTCGTCAGTCGGTGGGGTTGAGATGCCCAGCGCGGTCTTCGCTTGCTCCACAACGCCAGACCAGCCAGCACCGCCGACGCCAGAGTAAGGCGTGTCGCCAAAGATGAGGTCGTCCCCTGCACCACCCAGCAACACATCGTCGCCCACCGCGAGCAGTTCCGTGTTGGTGCTGCCGTTGATCAGCACGGCGGTAAGCTCTGCCGCCGTGGTGACGATTTGCCCTTCGCCGATCGGGCCAGTGACGGTTTGATCGGTCACCAGGGCAATATTGTCAATGCGCACGGTGAAATCATCGCCGTTGTTGCCGCTTCCATCGAGGACCTGAAACACGAAGCCGTACTGTCCTGCGGCCAGCGCGTTGGTGGTCACCGTCGTGCCGCCGGAAGAGGTTGTGACAATGCCAGTCTGCACATCCACCCAGGAACTTCCATCAAGCTTTACCAGCTTCCAAGTGAACACATCCCCTGTGTTGAAGTCCTCCGTGCGGTAGCTAAAACTAAACTTCTGGTCCGCCTGAACCGATATGGCTTGGTCTGTGTTGAGCGTCAACGTCACGGGCGTCGTGTCTGAACTGGTGCGATCGTCACGAATACGCAAAGTGTCGCTACTGCGACCTACGCTGGTGTCACCGCCGGTGTCACCGGAACGGGTCCAACTGGACAAGTTGTTCAAGCCAGTGTTGTCATCGAAATCGGCCAGTACGGTTGACGTCGAACCGAACGACTCCGACCCGCTGCCCACCACATTCGTGGTGTCAAAGAATCGCAGGTAGTCTGAATTGATGCCAGAACCGATGCCCACACCGTAAACCTGCCCGCCCACCGCACTGAGTTGCGCGAAGGCGCTCACAGCGTTTTGGAATGTGGCGAAGTTGGTGCTGCTTCCCGTTCCTGCAACATCACCAGCGTCGTTCAGGTAATAGGTCGGGTCGCCGTCGGTCAGGAAAAACGTCAGGTCCTGATAGTTGTTGGTCACTGAAGGGTCATTGAACCAATTGGTCGCCGAATTGAATGCCGCCTCGTAGTTCGTTCCACCGTTAGCCGACAGGCTCCCAACCGCGTTGACCAGCGTGTTGACGTTGCTGCCATCCAGGTCCAGCACCGTGGTGACGGTCTGCGAGTTGGTGCCAAACGGGATCAAGCTGATGTTGATCACACCGTCGTGGTTCTTGAGTTGGTCGAGCAGGTTGTTCAGCGAACTCTTCAGCAGGGTCATGCGGGTCGACATTGACCCAGATACGTCCACCACCAAGGCAATGTTGTAGTTCAGCCCAGGGGTCACCGTCGTCCTGGTGCCGCCCTGATCGCCCATCATCACATCATCGCCAGAGCCACCGATGCGGATATTTGACGTGTTGGGGTCAATGATTAGCTGTGGAGGGTCTGATGGCGTGACCACCGGGGTGTCTTCGTCCGTGCCAAACAGCAGGTCAGGATCGGTCACCGTCAGATCAATCGCCGGCAGCGTGCCGCCAGCGTTGACGTGCGCCGCACCGGCTGCCGTCAGCAGCACCTGACCGGTGCTGCCCAGTTCGTAGTAGCCCGCGCTGTTGCTGGTGCCGGTGAAGCTCACCGTCAGTTCGTCGGCCGTGTTGTCTTCGTCAGCCGTGGTGTAGGTGCCTGCCACCGCGCCTGCCACTGTGCCGGCTGCGTCTTCCGTGAAGTCGTTGGCCGTCACCTCAATGGTGGGCGCGTCGTTCGCTGTCGTGACCACCGGGGTGTCTTCGTCCGTGCCAAACAGCAGGTCAGGATCGGTCACC
>CAZIGL010000010.1:104463-104655 GCA_964538895.1 uncultured Rhodoferax sp. | reverse complement strand
CTGCCACCGCGCCTGCCACTGTGCCGGCTGCGTCTTCCGTGAAGTCGTTGGCCGTGACGTCGATCGTCGGAGCCCCTGCTGGTGCCTCTGTCGGTAGCACTTCTGGTTCTGCCTGTAAATCAGGCAGCAAGTCAGGGGCGGTGTAAGAGTAGTCATAAGCCAGCGGATCCACCCCTTCCACAATACGCAAAA
>CAZIGL010000010.1:0-104363 GCA_964538895.1 uncultured Rhodoferax sp. | reverse complement strand
GCGGTGTAAGAGTAGTCATAAGCCAGCGGATCCACCCCTTCCACAATACGCAAAAGCTGCACAAAGCTGCTGCCGCCGTCGGCACCACCGCCACCACCCAGGCCGGCCGCCGTGGCTTCCAGCTCGGTGCTCAGGTCGGTGCCGCGCTCCAGGGCTTGCAAAATGGTGTCGGCCGTGGCAGCGGGTGCGCCCACGGCGCTGTCTTGCGCAGTGGGGCGCTGGTCTGATTCAGACACGTTTTCATCCAGGCGCAGCACCTGGTTGGGGGCCACCGCCATCAGCTTGCCGTCTTCCATCAGCAGCTCAACGGAGGTGCCGGCGGGGGTGCGCAGGGTTTCGCCCTTTTGCAGGACATCACCCACCTTGACCGCACGTTGAACGCCTTGTGCGTTGACGGCAAAAACCTGCCCGGACCCGTTGATTGCAGCGATGGTAGTAGTCATGTAAACCTCTATTTAATTAGTAAATAACACGGGTGAATATTCACATCACCCGCACTGGACACCAGTTGTGTTCATGTTAGTTGTCGAGGTCTATGAAGCCTATTGGACTAAAGTACTAGTTCGATCCAAAACAATCTGTAAACCATGCATATCCGGATTAGTTCAATGCATTTTCTGGATCTGCCGAATGAATGGTGATGAAACGCACTGTTGTGTTTCGTTGTGGGCTCGCAAGACTTAAGAGTCGTATACTGTCGCGCCAAATTGTGGCCATTCCATCGGAGACCATTGCGTGTCGAATCCCAGCGTTTTAGTCATTGACGACCAGATGCAAAGCGTGGCTGTGCTGCTGCAGTACTTTCGCGGTCAAGCTGTGAACGTGATGGTGGCGTTGAATGGCCCGGACGGGATCAACAAGGCGCGATCAGGGCAGGTGGACATCATCCTGCTTGATGTGTCCATGCCTGAAATGAGTGGTTACGACGTTTGTCGGGCGCTCAAGAGCGACCCCATCACCCGCCAGATTCCCGTGATTTTTCTGTCCGGAAACAGCTCTGTTGAACACAAGCTTGAGGGATTCGCGTCGGGTGGGGTGGATTACATCTGCAAACCCTTCAGTTCCCAAGAGGTATTGGCCCGCGTGTTTGTCCATTTTAAATATGGAAAATTACCAGACAATACCAACAATTTAGTTGGTATTTACACGCCACTAAATCAATCTGCGTCGCATGAATCATCTTGCAATAACAAGATACTGGCATCCGCCATTGAAATACTGACATCGCCAGATCTTCAATGGGAAGGTACCATTCAACTCGCACATCAATTGGGTGTTAATGAAAAGAAACTGATTGAGATATTCAAAAATCAGTTTGGAATGACGGTCAACGAGTATCACATTACACAGCGACTGGAAAATTCCCGTGCGCGTCTGGCATCAGGCAAGACCCAGATTCAGATTATTGCCATCGAAGCCGGGTACCAAAATGCCAGTGATTTCGCGCGGGCATTCAGAGGCAGATACGGCTTGGGGCCGCGCGAATATCGGCAGGCCTGCGCCAAGGCCGTTTTGGTCGGCGCACCAAAGGAAGCATAAACATGGCAAACCAGATTGAGCGGCCCGGTTCGCAAGCGCCGTCGTGGCGCGATTTCAACCACGAGACACGTCTTGCACTGCATACCTTGCAAGGCAGTCTGTTATTGGCAAGAAAAGACGCCTCCCCAGAGCAGCTCGATCAATTGCGTGTTGCCGAGTGGTGCGGTACGGTGGTTTTGCGATTGCTGGAGGCTTATGCCAGCGCAGACGTCAGCCAGCAGCCAGCGCCTCGTGTGTCACAACCCGGCAGGCTAGCCGCCGCCGTCGGCTTGCCGGTGCCGATGGCCGGTGATGTCGAACTGCCAGAGATCCCGGTGAACGAATTTGAAAAATTTGAAAAGTTGATGCAAAGCGGGCAACTCTTGAAAATTGAAGAGTGGACAGACGACTTGAGCGAGGTGTTTCCCGAGTTTGGCAACCTGGCCGATACCCTGGGTTTCTACGCCAAGTCGGCCGATCTTGCCAGTTTGCAAACGGTACTGGAAAGATGGCGCCGCAACATGGCTTAGTGCAATAGTTCGGTCACGCAGGCAAGAAACGTGGCTTTGTTAAACGGCTTGAACAGCACGCCATTCGCCCCGCTGTTGGCGGCCAGTTCCTTGAAGTCCGCAGAAAGTCTTGTGCTGCCTGCTGACACCACCAGCACGGGTGTGACCGAGTTGAAACCTCTGAATTGGGCCAGCATCTCCAACCCGCCGAGTTCTGGCATGACCGCATCAGTAATGACGAGATCGGGCTGTTTCAGCCTAAGCTGGTCAAGCGCTTGACGCCCATTGTCAAAACAATCCACCGTGTGCCCGGCCTTCACGAGAATCCTGTTCAGCGTGTACTGAACATACTGATCATCCTCAACGAGGTATACATGTGCCATGGTTGCTCCGTTTACAGCGGCGCAAACCGTGAACCGCCTAGCCGATCTTCATTGACCAAGATCGGCAAGTGAATGGTAAACACGGTGCTTACCCCAGGTGTGCTTTCCACATGAATGCAGCCACCGCCTGCTTTGATGATGTCGAAGGTCTCGGACAGCCCAAGTCCAGTGCCCATGCCAGCAGGTTTGGTTGTATAAAACGGCACGAATATTTTGCTGATTTGGTCATTTGACATTCCCTCGCCAGAATCTTCGACCCTGAGGCTGACCCATGTTGCATAGCCCATCTGGGCATCGCTTGCATCCGCCGGTGCTTCCGACGGGGCCAACGAAATGCCAATCGTTCCCGGCGCTCCGCCAATGGCATCGACTGCATTCAGCATCAGGTTCAGGATCACGATCTCCACGGAGACTTTGGACAGTGCCACGCGCACGCCGAGTGGGGCCAAGTCCTTATCAACACGAACCGAACTTGGAATAATTTTCTCGCAGAGGTGGATGGCCTGCCATAAGGCATCGCCAATGTTGCATGTCTCTCGGACAACCATTTCCTGCCGGGAAAAGTGCTTCAGTTGCCGGATGATGTGGGCTGCGCCAATGGCAGCACTCAGGACCACGCTGAGGTCTTTTGCCATGGCAGAGTCGGGGTCCAGGTCCTCAATCACCGCTTCCGTCAACGCAATCACGGGTAGCAAATGGTTGTTGACCGAGTGGGATACGCCCCCCAGCACGGTGCCCATGGCAACAAGGTGTCGGTTCTGATCAATCGAGCGTTCCAGACCCTGCTTTTCCGATTCGGTCAAGAGCAGTCGCTTTCCAAGGTGAACGGCAATAAGTATCAAATAGATGCCTAAGATAAACAGGGCAACCAGGGCGATGATGAATAATTCATCCAGCTGTAGATGCTCATGTTGTCTGCTGAACTGGTACCAGGCTTCGGTAACGTCAAAGTACACCATCGGAGCGGCAATCAGCAATACCAGCACGATGTAACTCGACAACAGGAGAATCTTTTCCCTGCCAGAAAGTAGCTCAAGTAATCGGATGCTTTTTATGGATTTCACGGCGCAATTTCTAAGGATGAGCTCGGGCAACCAAGCGGGCGGTGTCTGCCGCCAGTCTGTTTGGTGTCGAGTTTTGATGACGAATTGAAGGGCGATACATAGCGCTTCAGCCCGCCAGCGCAGCCTCGATGTCCTTGGCCAGGCTCTCCGGTGTGTCGGTGGGGGCGTAACGCTTGAGCACCTGCCCATCCTTGCCGACCAGGAATTTGGTGAAGTTCCACTTGATTGATTTGCTGCCCAGCAGACCGGGCGCTTCGGCGGCCAGCCACTGGTAGAGCGGGTGGGCACCCGCGCCGTTGACCTCGATCTTGGCCATCATCGGGAAGGTGACGCCATAGTTGAGTTGGCAAAACCCGGCGATTTCACTGTTGCTACCCGCGTCTTGCGCGCCAAACTGGTTGCAGGGGAAACCCAGCACCACCAGGCCTTGCGGGCCATAAGCTTCATGCAGTTTTTCCAGGCCGGCAAACTGCGGCGTGAAGCCGCAGGCACTGGCGGTGTTGACCATCAACATCGCCGTGCCTTTGAACTTTTTCAAGGCAACAGGTTTGCCGTCAATCGACAGGGCTTCAAAGTCATACACCGTGGTCATTCTGACTCCTTGGGTAAAAAACAAGAATACGCCGACTACTGCGTGGCCAAAAGACGCGCCAAATCAATTGGCTGGACGGGCGTTGGGATTGTGCGCAAGTGTAAAGCGACGACTTCAGCACTTGCGGGTTCATGGATTGCGGGTCGGGGCCCGCAATCACAGGGAGCGTCAAGGCAAGCCATGATGCGGCCAACGCTTCCCGGGGCAAGCACGCCATCGCTGGCGCAAACGGGCTAAACTGATCCTTCATTTTTTGTGAAGGAGTGTCCTCATGGGGCTGCCACAACGCCATTCAAATGCCGGTTTTACTTATGCAGACTACGTCACCTGGCCAGACGGCGAACGCTGGGAACTGATTGACGGTGAGGCCTACGCCATGAGCCCGGCACCCACCAACGCGCATCAACTGATTGTGGGTGAGCTGTTCAGAATCATTGCAAACTTTTTCCACGACAAGTCGTGTCGCCCTTTCGTCGCGCCATTTGACGTGCGCCTGCCCAAAAGGGGTTTGGCCAACCAGCAGGTCGACACCGTGGTGCAGCCTGACATCAGTTTGGTGTGCGACCCGGACAAACTCAAGGACAACCATGGTTGTCTGGGCGCACCCGACTGGGTGATTGAGGTGTTGTCGCCTAGCACGGCCATTCACGACCAGCGCACCAAACGCGCGCTGTACGAGCGACACGAGGTGGCGGAGTACTGGCTGGTTCACCCGGGTGACCGCTCGGTGAGCATTTATCGGCTGGTCAATGCGGCCTACAGCCAACCGGCGGTGTTTGGGCCTGAAGATACCTGCTCAGCGCAGGCCTTTCCCGAGCTGGTCATTGCGGTGGCCGAGATCTTTCGCGACCTGCCGCCGCTGGAGCCAAACGCCTAGCCTGTCGGTCAGACCACCCCACCCAAGCCCAGTTCGCCACACTGGCTGGCAGTTCAGACATGGCATGGTTTTGCAGGAACGCCTGCAAAGCCGCAATGTCGTGCCCTTTTTCGAGCGCTGCCATGGCTTTGACGCGGTCCAGTCGCCAAAGATCGTCGGGCAATCTTGTGGCCCAGGTGTCGAGCATAAGCAGCGCCTGCTCGTCGGGCGCACCGCTTGTCACACCTATCGACAAGCCCGGCAAGATGCGCAGGCTGACTGCGCAGAGCGGCGTTGGCGGCTGGTAACTGTCGCACGAGCCAAGCACAAAAGCGCCCAGCGCATTCACCCGGAAATAACGCAGGCCGTCGTAGCGACTTAAAAAGGTCAACTCATCCGCGCCCCATAAATCACGAAAATCATCCAGACCACCGTGCGCTTCAGTCGGGTCGGTGTACGCCACATCGAGCAAGCCCAGTGTGGCCGCAACTTCAAACAGCAGCACCAGAATGTAGCGGTGTTGCAGCAGGTTCCAGTCATGCGAGCCCGCATAGCCCAGGCTGCCATATTGACGCTCGGCAATGAACAGTTTCCACGGATCACGGGTCACCTCAAAGCCCAAATCGCTGGCTTGCATGTAGCGTGAAAACTCGGGCAAGGCCACCCACTGGCCTACCGGGCAGTCTTGCAGCGCCCGCGCGATCACGTCGCGCCGGGGTGCGAGCGCACTCATCACCCGGCCCGCGCTGTTTTGGCCCCTGATGGCATCAATGCGGCTGAACTCATCCAGCACATGGCTGTCCAGCCACTTGGTCCAAAGCAGGCGGATCGAATTTGCTGGTCCCACTTGTCGGCCCTTTCAACCCAGGGATAAAAATCGCCCGATGGCAACTTGCCAGACAGCAAGCGCTGGGCCGCCGCGCTCGGCATACCGGTTGTATCGCCCACCGTGATGCGATCGGATTCCAGCGTGGCAGCACCAGCACCAATTCTTGCAGCGCATCCAGCTCGGTTTCGCGCGTGACCTGCCCTGGCACTGGCGCCAGCGCTGCGGCAGATTTGATCTGCGGCGCCGCAGGCTTGGGCACAAAGGCCAACAAGCGCTGGCCCAGGTCGGTGGGTACCCCGACACTGCGCCCGGCCAAATGCTGGTAGATAAAAAGCCCCAGTGAGGTCGGCTTGTTCGCTTTGGCAAAGGGCGCCCCAGTTTGGTACTTGGCCTGAAACTGCTGCGCCAGGAATTCACCCTGCACATCATGAACCGCCTCTGACACGGCGGCGCGTGCCATGGCGTCAAGCCGCTCCCAGAGCGATTGCAAGTTTGGCCCCAGCACCGCACCGGCAATGCTTGCGACCAGATCTGCCTTGCGCCCGGCCAGGGGAGGGCCAGGCAACAGGCGGCTCAGGGGTATCAGGTCAGTCACAGTCAGCAAGGTGAGTGCTTCAGTAACAGTGATTTTCATAATTCAGAAATATGCTGGCAAATCAGCCGTGCGCCTTGTCGTTGCGGGCAATGGCCAGCAAGCGGTCGATTTCCTCGCGGTGTTCAGACAAATTGCGGGCATGCCAGCGGCGAATCAGCCACATGAAGCCGGCAATCACCAGGCCAAAGCCGGTAATGGCGGCAAAGGTCGGGAAACCGAGCCCGGTGGACAGGCTATAGAGCGCGCCCAGCACCAGAATGCAGGCTTGCTCGTTGAAGTTCTGCACGGCAATCGAGCGGCCGGCCCCCATCAGGTTGTGGCCGCGGTGCTGCAGCAGCGCATTCATGGGCACCACCAAAAAGCCACCCAAAGCGCCCAGCAAAATCAAAAACGGTGCCGCCACCCAGACATTGGTGATAAAAATCAGGCCAATGATCAACAGGCCCATGATGATGCCCAGGGTGATCACGCGCGGGCCGTCTTCGAGCTTCATGCGCATCGACGCCACAACGGCACCCACGGCCATGCCAATCGCCACCACCCCCTGCAAGGCCGACGCCTGGGTGACCGAGTAACCCAAAGCGGCGGCGGCCCAGGCCAGCACGATAAAGCGCAAATTGCCCGCCACGCCCCAGATCAGCGTGGTGGCAGCCAAAGAGATTTGCCCCAGCTTGTCGCGCCACAAGCGGGTGTTGCAGGTCCAGAAGTCAGGCAGCAGGCTCAGCAGCCGTTTGGGCATGGGGCGCATCAGCACACCGGTGAGCGGAATGTGGGTGTTGAACCAGGCTGCCAGCAGATAGACAAAAATGAGCACCGCTATGGCCGCCTCGGCCGGGTTGTCAATGCCGGTGTCGATGCCGGGGATGTCGATGGCCAGCAAGTGTTGCGACAAATGGCGCCCCACCAACTGGCCGCCCAGCAACACGCCCATGATGATCGAGCCAATGGTCAGCCCTTCGATCCAGCCATTGGCCTTGACCAGTTGCGAGGCTGGCAAGAGCTCGGTCAGGATGCCGTATTTGGCAGGCGAATAGGCCGCCGCACCCAAACCGACGATGGCATAGGCCACCAGCGGGTGGGTGCCAAACAGCATGAAAAGACAGCCCGCGATCTTGATGAAATTGCTCACCAGCATGACCCGGCCCTTGGGCATGGAGTCGGCAAAGGCGCCGACAAAAGGCGCCAACACCACATAAAACAGGGCAAACATGGGCACCAGGGCGGCCTGTTGCCACTGCGGGGCGTGGCTGCTGCGCAGCAATTGCACGGCGGCCACAAACAAGGCGTTGTCGGCCAGCGAGCTGAAAAACTGCGCCGACATGATGGTGAAGAAGCCGCGTTTCATCGATGTTTTGTCGTCTCCGCGTGCGGCGGCGCTATTAAGGGTAACGTGTCTCCAAACGGTACCGGGTTATAGCACGCCGCTGCAGTGTCAAAATCACCCCAACGCAATTTCCCAGAGCTTTTATGCCCCGCCCGATCCTTGCCACCATCCATACCGCCGCGCTGCAGCACAACCTGGCACGCAACCGCCAAGCCGCCCCGGACGCCAAAGTTTGGGCGGTAGTCAAGGCCAATGCCTATGGCCATGGCATTGCGCGCGTGTTCGAGGGCTTGCGCAGTGCCGATGGCTTTGCCCTGCTGGACCTGGACGAGGCCCAACGGGTGCGTGATCTGGGCTGGCGTGGCCCCATTTTGTTGTTGGAGGGCGTGTTCGAAGCGCGTGACCTGGAGCTGTGTTCGCGGCTGGACCTGTGGCACACGGTGCACTGCGACGAACAAATCGACATGCTGGCGGCCTGCAAGACCCATGTCGGCCACCGGGTGTTTCTGAAAATGAACTCGGGCATGAACCGGCTGGGCTTTGCCCCGGCGCGTTACCGCAGCGCCTGGGCACGCCTGAACGCCTTGCCCCAGGTGGATGAAATATCGCTCATGACGCACTTCAGCGACGCCGATGGCGGCCAGGGCATTGCCGCACAAATGGCTTGTTTTGCCGAGTTCACGCGTGACTTGCCTGGCGAGCGCACCTTAAGCAACAGCGCGGCCAGCCTGCGCCACGCCGATGCGGTGCTGGCGTCTGACTGGATTCGGCCCGGTATCAGTCTGTATGGCAGTTCGCCCGATCATCCCGAACACCTGGCCGGGGATTGGGGCTTGCAGCCGGCCATGACGCTGACAGCCAAAATCATTGCGGTGCAGGACATCACTGCGGGTGCCAGCGTGGGGTATGGCTCGAAGTTCGTGGCCGAGGCCCCGATGCGCGTGGGTGTGGTGGCCTGCGGCTATGCCGATGGCTACCCGCGCGTCTGCCCCACCGGCACGCCGGTGCTGGTAGCGGGCGTGCGCAGCCGGCTGATTGGGCGCGTCAGCATGGACATGGTCACGGTGGATTTGACACCGGTGCCAGAGGCCGGCATGGGCACCGAGGTGACGCTATGGGGGCGCGCGGCCAACGGCGCGGTGTTGGGCATTGATGAGGTGGCGCAGGCGGCCGGCACGCTGGGCTACGAGCTGATGTGCGCGCTGGCGCAGCGGGTGCCGGTGCAAATGGATTGATACATTGTGGGTCAGACCACTCGCGTAGCGACGTGCTCTGACCCCAACTTATTAGAGTGCTCAGGGCAAGCTGCTCAAATGCGCTTGTGCCGCAATAGCCAGTTTTTCGTCAAAGGTGGCCAGCGGGCAAGTGAGTTCGGCGGCCAGCCAGAGGTAGGACGCGTCATAGGCGCTGAGCTGGTAGCGTTTTGCAAGTTCAAACACCTCAACCGCGCTGACTTCAAACAGCTCAATGTCCATACTTGCATACTTTGCCAAACCGCTGAGGGCGATGTCAGTCCCGCCTCGGCGGTGTTTTTTCAGCGCCACGCTTGTGATTTCGACTTCCAGCAAGTAGGGTGCCTTCAAGCTGCGGCCTTCGATTTTTTGCATGGCCTGAACTTGCCAATCTTCTTCAAAGATCAGGCCAGCCAATGTGCTGCAGTCCAATACCAAGGGTGGGCGAACCAGATAGTGCTGTGGTGGTTCAGCCAAAAACAAAGCGTCAGAGGGCTGGCTCATCGTGCGTCCCGCTCTTCGCGAATAATGTCCACACCCCGAGGCAATTCGCGGCAAAGCTTGGCGTCATGCGGATTGGCGCGCAGTTCTGCCGCAATTTGCTCCACTGTTTTCCAGCCCTGTCGTCGGCTGGTCAGGGGTTTGGCGGTAGTTGCCAAAGGCATTGATTCTGGCTCGACCACACGCTGGATCAGTGCCATGAGTTCACCTTGCAGCGAACGGTGGTTGCGCGCGGCGCGCTCGCGCAGCGCCTGGGCCCAGGCTTCGGGCACATCTTTGATCGACAGGTTTGGCATAATGGCTCCAAAATGGATCTGGGTGCCATTATGGCGCCATTTTGTGTTTGAGTGCTTTCAGTAATTCAAACCACAGCACGCTGGCCAGGCCCAAACCGGCAGCGCTTGCCAGCCAGGCGATGGGCAAGGGCTCGAACAAAAACAGGGAAGCCAGCCACGGCACATAAAGCACCAGCCCGAGCAGGCTCAGGGCGGCTGCCACCACCATCCACAGCGTGCGGTTGGGCACCCACAGGCTGGCCCACAGCGAACCGGCGCGGCTGCGGTTGGAAAAAATCAGCGCCAGGTTGGTAAAAACCAGCACGGTAAAGGCCAGCGCGCGCATGGCGCCTTCGGTCAAGTGATTGGCGCCCCAAACGGTGGCGGCCAGCACCACGGCCAGGGCACCCAGGCCCTGCAGCAGTGCCAACCCCAGCGCCATGCCGCCAAACAGGGGCTGCGTGACGTCGCGCGGCGGGCGCTGCATCACATCCGATTCGGCGGGTTCGTTCTCGAACACCATTGAGCAGGCCGGGTCGATCACCAGTTCCAGAAACGCGATGTGCAGCGGGAACAACACGGTGGGCCAGCCCAGCAGCACCGGCAGCAGCGCCATGCCGGCGATCGGCACGTGCACCGCCAGGATGTAGCTCATGGACTTGCGCAGGTTGTCAAAAATACGCCGCCCCAGGCGCACCGCGCCGACGATGGAGGCGAAGTTGTCGTCGAGCAGCACGATGGAAGCGGCCTCGCGCGCCACGTCGGTGCCACGCCCGCCCATGGCCACGCCGACATGCGCGGCTTTCAGGGCCGGCGCGTCGTTGACGCCGTCGCCGGTCATGGCCACCACCCCGCCCGCCGCTTTCAGGGCCTGCACAATGCGCAACTTTTGTGTTGGGGCGATACGGGCGCAAATGCGCACGCTGCCGATGCGCTGTTGCAACTCGGCGTCGGTCAAATTGTCCAGTGCGTCGCCGGTGAGGAGGCCATTGGCCTCCAGTTTGAGCCCTGCCTGGCGGGCAATGGCCATGGCGGTTGCGGGGTAGTCGCCAGTGATCATCACCACCCGGATGCCGGCGTTATGGGCTTCCGTGACGGCCTGCGGGATCTCGGCGCGCAGCGGGTCGGCCAGGCCCAGCAAGCCGATGAATTCGAAGTCGAAGTCGTGTTCGATGGCGGGCCAGTCCTGGCCGTCGAAGCGCCCGCCTGCCACCGCCAGCACGCGCAGGCCCTTGGCGGCCATGGCCTCGACGGCGTCGGCGACCCGCGCTTGGGCGGCGCTGTCCAAGTGGCACAAATCCACAATGGCTTCCGGTGCCCCTTTGGCCGCCACCACATGGGCAGCGCCAACGCGGGCTTGCCAGACATGTGACATGGCACGCAGCTCGGGCGTCAGGCCATAGGTCTGCACCAAAACCCAGTCGCGGTGCAGGTGTTCGGTGTCTTGCAAAAAGTGTTGCCCCAGGCGATGGAAGGCTTTTTCCATCGGGTCAAAAGGGTCGGTGACGCTGGCCAGAATGGAATATTCCACCAGAGTGTGAAAGCATTCGGGCAATTCCGTCGTGAAGGCGTAGTCGATGCAGAGGTGCTCGCCCTTGGCCTGGCACGGGGGCACATCAAGCTCGCTGACGGTCATGCGGTTTTCGGTCAGGGTGCCGGTTTTGTCGGCGCACAGCACGCTGGTGGCGCCCAGGGTTTCAATGGCGGCGATGCGCCGGGTCAGCACGTTTTGCCGTGACAAGCGCCACGCACCCAAGGCCGGGATCACGGTCAGCACCACGGTGAATTCCTGCGGCAACAAGGCCATGGCCAGCGCAATGGCAGCCAGCAAGGCCGCCAGCCAGTCGCCGCGCATCAGCCCATAAGCCACAAACAAAAACAGGCTGGCGAACAAGGCCACCAGCGCCAGCAGTTTGATCAGGCGCGCCATTTGTTGCTTGAGCGGCGAGGTCTCAGCGGACAAGCCGCCCAGCGCCTGGCCAATGCGGCCAATTTCGCTGTGCCTGCCGGTGGCGATGACGCGTGCCAGGCCGTGCCCGCGCACCAGCAAGGTGCCGCAGTACAAGGTGCTGGCAGGTGACGCTGCGGCGCCGGCCGCATCAAGCCCGCCCGTGAGCTTGTCCACAGGCAGCGGCTCGCCGGTGAGCAGGGACTCGTCCACTTGCACTTCAGTGCCCTGGACCAACAGGGCATCGGCCGGCACCCGGTCGCCCTCGGCGAGCATCAGCACATCGCCGCGCACCACCTCACGCCCGGCAATGCGCAGTGCGGCGCCATCGCGCAGCACCAGGGCGCGCGGACTGGTGAGGTCGCGCAGGGATTCGATTGCACGCTCGGTTTTGCCCTCCTGGTAAAGGGTCAGGGCCAGCACCACCAGTACCAGGCCGAACAGCACCAAGCCTTCCTTCAGGTCGCCCAGCACCAGGTACAGCACGCCGGCCGCCAGCAGCAGCGCAAACATCGGGTCTGACAGCGTGTCGCGCGCAATGGCCAGCAGGCCCCGCTTTTGCGCATCGGGCAACTCGTTGGGGCCATCGTCCAGCAGCGCTTGGGCGGCTTGCGCTGCGCTGAGCCCGACTGCCTCGTCAGTCCTGTGTGTGTTGGTGGCTGGGTTCAAGCCTTTGTCCGGATTTGTCATTGAAGTTCGCAAGTTATCACAAGGACAAGGACAGCGCCTTGCGATATGTCGCGCCGACACACAAGGCGGGCACGCGCCATGAGGCCACGGCGCGATCCGTGAATGACGGGCAAACTCGCCAGAGTTTCGTCAGGGACCGGCAGAACTGTGATGTTTTGTAACTTTTGTTAGTGAAAACCCCTAGAATTAATATGTCTTAAGGCTCTTAATATTTAAATGTACAAATATTAAGGAGATTCAAATGCAGTTCCATCTACCCGTCAACCATTGGCTTTCCCGGCTGGCCAAGGCAACCTGTGTTGTCGGCCTCGGTCTGGCCTTCGCGGGCATGGGCCATGCTGACGACAAGCCGTCCGGCAAGCGCACCATCGCAGAGCAGTTCATCCATGACATGAAAGAGGGCAGGATCAGCGAGGGCGGTGCCGATGACCATGTGGTGCAGGAACTGATCATCAAGCGCAGTATTCCCATCACCTACAAGTACATCAACACCCTGATGAACACGCCCAATGCGTTTGGTCCCGGCGTGGCCTGCACGGTGTGTCACAACTCCAATGACCCTACCCAGAGTTACCGTGGGCTGGACCTGTCCACCTGCAAGGGTTTGATCGAAGGTTCCACCGAGGCTCCGAAACACGTGCTGTTCACCCCCGGCACCGACCCCAAGCGCGACATCCTCATCCGCCGCCTGCGTAACAACCGCATGCCCCTGGGTCAGGGTTTTGAGAACTCCACCTTCACGCCGAACCATATGCTGGTCAAGCAATGGATTGCGGACGGCGCCAAGAACGATGACAACTTCAAAAAGAAGGTTCTGCCGCTGTTCAAAAAAGCCAACGCCTTTGGCCCCAACACGGCGGCCTGCACCGCGTGCCATATGTCCAACCAGGAGCCCCCGAGCTTTCATGAGTTGAACCTGAACACTCACGCCGGCATCATGCTGGGCGCGGACTCGGTGGCCAAGGGTGTGGACAAGGCCACCAAGGTCATCGTTCCCGGCGACCCCGCTGCCAGCTTTGTCTGGCAACACCTGGCGGAAGACCGCATGCCACCGGGTATCGCGCCGTCCGAGCCGCGTGACCATCCGAACACCACCATTCTTGCCGCCTGGATCAAACAAGGGGCCAAGTGCGATTGATGGCACCTGGCCACCAGAACCGCCGCCATTTTTTGGCGGCACTTACTGCAGGCGGGCTTTGGCCCACCTGTGTTGTTTCTGCCGCAACCCAAAGCCCCCGGGTGCTCAGGCGCTGGGTCAGTGGCAACAGCACCCTGGTGCCGCTGGCCTTGGTCAATGGGCAGATCCTGTTCGGTGGCGACCTGACGCTGGGGCGTATTGACCCGGAGAAAGCGAGCCCGGTCTGGAATGTGCCGCACCAACTCAGCAGCGATGCTGTGTATCGGCCGCGCATGGCAGGCGAGTCGGTGATTGCCGGCGGTCAACATGAACTGGGCGCCTGGCAATTCAAGGACGGCCGACGCCGCTGGCTGCACCAGGCCAACATCCAGGTGGGAACGCCCTTTGTCACACCCGAGCGCACCTATGTCGGTGACGGGCACGAGTTGCTGGCCCTCGACAACCGCACGGGCGCCATTGACTGGCGCTTTGCCGGCACGCCTGACACGCTGGCCAGTTATGCGCCCACCGTGGCCGGCGACACCGTGTTTTTTGGTCCGGGCAACGGCTTGCTGTACGCCTTGAACAAGGCTGACGGCGCGCTCAAATGGCAGCTCGATGACAGCAAAGAATGGCAGTACATCCGCCAGATGTACGTCAGCGGCAAGGTGCTGGTGGCGGGCACGTACACCGAGCTGCTGTACGGCATTGCCGTTGACAGCGGCAAGATCCTGTGGAAGTTCAAGGCGGGCAACTTCATCAACTCGCACCATGTGGCGGGTGACGCGGCTTACCTGTGGTCGCCCACGGGCTGGATTTACGCCATTGACGTTGCCACGGGCAAGGTGCGCTGGCGTCATCAAACCACCCGTTACGGTAACCATACGGCCAACTGGGGCCCCATGATGGCCGAACTGGTGACGTTCGAGGGCAAGCTGTATTGCCTGGACATGAACCAGGTGCTGCACGTGCTGGCGCTGGACGACGGTCGCGAACTGCTGCGCATCCCGTTTGCGCATGACCTGCGGCCCAGTGTGAGCCCGTTGAAGGGGTCACGTGCGGTGATGGCCTCCGAGTCGGGTGAGGTGCAATTGGTGCAGTGGTAAGGTTTTGGTCTGGGTGTGTTGTCTGTGGTTTTATCCAGTATTATCCCGACATGGCCAAAGAAAAAACCCACTACGTTTGCTCCGATTGCGGCGGCACCAGCCCCAAATGGCAGGGCAAATGCCCCAGCTGCAATGCCTGGAACACGCTGATTGAATCCGCCCCGGAGAGCGCTTCACCGGTCAAGAATCGTTTCGCCTCCCTGGCCAAAACGGCCGAAATTGCCGTGCTGGGCGACATTGACGCGGTCGACATGGCGCGCACACCTACCGGCCACGAGGAACTGGACCGGGTGCTGGGTGGCGGCATGGTCGAAGGCGGCGTGGTGCTGATCGGCGGCGACCCCGGCATTGGCAAGTCGACCCTGCTGCTGCAAGCGCTGGACTCACTGCAACGCAGTGGCCAGAGCACCTTGTATGTGACCGGCGAGGAAAGTGGCGCCCAGGTGGCCTTGCGCGCGCGGCGGCTGGGCCTGGACGGCTCACAGGTCAAGGTGCTGGCCGAAATCGGACTTGAGAAAATCCTGGCCACGCTGGGCGCCATGCAGCCCGACATTGCCGTGATCGACTCGATCCAGACTGTTTATTCTGACCAGCTTACCTCGGCGCCGGGCTCGGTGGCCCAGGTGCGTGAATGTGCTGCCCACCTGACGCGTGCCGCCAAGGCCAGTGGTGTGTGTATTGTGCTGGTGGGCCATGTCACCAAGGAGGGCGCGCTGGCCGGGCCGCGCGTGCTGGAGCACATGGTCGACACCGTGCTGTACTTTGAGGGCGACACCCACAGCAGCTTCAGGCTGGTGCGCGCCATCAAGAACCGCTTTGGCGCGGTCAACGAAATTGGTGTGTTTGCCATGACAGAAAAAGGTCTGAAGGGGGTCAGCAACCCGAGCGCCATTTTTTTGAGCCAGCACGCCGAACCGGTGCCGGGCAGCTGTGTCATGGTCACGCTGGAGGGCACGCGCCCGATGCTGGTGGAAATTCAGGCGCTGGTGGACAGCGGCGGGCCTTCTCCCAGGCGTCTGAGCGTGGGCCTGGACAAGGATCGCCTGGCGATGCTGCTGGCAGTGCTGCACCGCCATGCCGGAGTCGCGTGCATGGACCAAGACGTGTTTGTCAACGCCGTGGGTGGCGTGCGCATCTCCGAGCCGGCGGCGGACTTGGCGGTGCTGCTGGCCATCACCTCGAGCCTGCGCGGCAAACCGCTGCCCAAAGGTTTTTTTGCTTTTGGCGAAGTGGGTCTGGCCGGCGAAGTGCGGCCTGCACCGCGCGGTCAGGAGCGCCTGAAAGAAGCCGCCAAGCTGGGCTTCAGCGTTGCCGTGGTGCCCAAGGCGAACATGCCCAAAAACCTCAAAGCCAAAGACTTCGAGGGCCTGACAATCCACGCCGTCGAGCGCGTCGAACAAGCGATGGAAGTGGTGAGAAGTCTTTAATCAGTTCCGCTCCAGCACATCGCCAGACTTGCGTACCGCATCGCCGGACTTGAAACCAGGGTCTTGCTTGTAGTTGAATTCAGCCGTCTTGCCGTCGTTGTAGCGCACGCTGACCGTCCAGACCTTGCTGGCGTTCATGTTCTCCTGAACTTTCTTGCCGGCATAGGCACCGCCGGCGGCACCAGCAACGGTGGCCAGGGTTTTGCCTGTGCCGCCACCGACCTGGTTACCCAGCACGGCACCGGCCACGCCGCCGGCGATCATTCCCAGCGCATTACTTTCGCCAGGTTTTTCAGTGACCTTGACGGCCGTGACCGTGCCGCAAGTGGTGCACACCGCCGGCAATGTTGTTGGTTTGGGCGGCGCAAGGGCGGCCATCGCCTTGTCGTAAATCGCCTTGGCATCGCGGCGGCACTGCAGCCGTGCTTCGGCCGAGGCTTCATCGACGCACAATTTTTTGTCGGCCTCATATTGCGCCTTCGCGGCGCTCGCGGTGGGGGTTTGCGCTTGTGCGCCCAAACTGCAAGCACCCAACAGCAGGCCTGCGGCCAGCCAGCCGGGAACGGAACGAGAGATCAAGGTGCGGGTCATGAAATTCTCCTGATAGTGAACATGGTGCGGGTCGGCACACGAGCCAACCCAAGCTGGCGAAGAATACTGCGATTTCCCGGCTTTGCCCAGCCGGATTTCACAAACGCAGAAATTCTCGCAACAGCACTTCGCCGGGCCCGTAAAATCTGCGTTTTGCAGCATTGCCCCCTTAATCTGAAGGAAGAACCGATGAGCCCCTTACCGCCCGACCTGTCTGACCGTGATGGAAAAATCTGGATGGATGGCCAGATGGTGGAATGGCGTGACGCCAAGATCCACGTCCTGACCCACACCCTGCACTACGGTTGTGGTGTCTTTGAAGGGGTGCGCGCCTACAAAACGGCCGATGGCACCGCCATTTTCCGGCTCGAAGAGCACACCCAGCGGCTGCTCAACAGCGCCAAGATTTTGCGTATGAGCATTCCGTTCAGCAAAGAGCAAATCATGCAGGCGCAAGTCGACGTGGTGCGCGCCAACCAGCTCGAGTCCTGCTACCTGCGCCCCTTGAGCTGGATCGGCAGCCGCAAACTCGGCGTCAGCCCCAAAGGCAACCACATCCACCTGATGGTGGCGGCCTGGGCCTGGGGCGCTTACCTGGGCGACGAAGGCATGACACACGGCATACGTGTCAAGATTTCCAGCTACACCCGCCACCACGTCAACATCACCATGACGCAGGCCAAAGCGGTGAGCAACTACACCAACTCCATCCTGGCCAACACCGAGGCGCTGGACGATGGCTACGACGAAGCCATGCTGCTCGACGCCAACGGCTTTGTGTCAGAAGGCTCCGGTGAAAATGTTTTTGTGATCAAGGACGGCGTGGTCTACACCCCCGACCTGTCAGCCGGTGCGCTCAACGGCATCACCCGCAACACCGTGCTGCACATCTGCAAGGACCTCGGGATCGAAGTGGTGCAAAAGCGCATCACCCGTGACGAAATCTACATTTGTGACGAGGCCTTCTTCAGCGGCACCGCAGCCGAGATCACACCCATTCGCGAACTCGACCGCATCGAGCTGGGCAAGGCCGACTACGTGGGTACCCGCGGCCCGATCACCGAAAAAATCCAGAGCGCGTTCTTTGACATCGTCAACGGCCGCAACCCCAAATACGCCCATTGGCTGACGAAGGTCTAACATGACAAACGCAACCGTAGAACTGCTGGCCAAAGACCTGAACCACCAGGGCGGGGTTTATTGCCCCAGCCCGCTGGCTGACATGAAGCTCTGGAATACCCACCCCAAGGTTTATCTGGATGTGGCCCGCACTGGCCAAGCCAAGTGCGCCTATTGCGGCACGGTGTACAAGCTCAAGGAAGGCGAGCATTTCCACGGCCACTGATTGGTGAAACGCGCACTCGTCATCGCCCCGCAATGGATTGGCGACGCGGTGATGACCGAGCCGCTGTTGCGTCGCCTTGCCGCGCGGGGTGAACGGCTCACCGTCGGCGCCTTGCCCTGGGTTGCACCGGTGTACCGGGCCATGCCGCAGGTGGCTGAGGTCATTGAGTTTCCGTTTGCCCACGGTGGCCTGCAATGGCGCGAACGCTGGCGCCTGGCCCGGCAGATCCGGGGCTGCTTTGATGTCGCTTACGTTTGCCCCAATTCACTCAAAAGCGCGCTGCTGCCTTTTTTGGCGGGCATTCCGAAACGGGTGGGTTATCTGGGCGAGTCGCGCTTCGGGCTGTTGACGCAGCGCCTGAAAAATCCGGCCAAGGGGCAGCGCCCGCCGATGGTGGCGTTTTACTCGGCACTCAGCGGGGACGCGGATGTGGCTGCCGACCGACCGCAGTTGCAGTTGTCGGCCCAGGAGGTAGACGCTGCCTTGTGCACTTTGAGTCTGGCGCGTAGGGGCTATTTTGTTTTTGCGCCCGGCGCCGAATACGGCGACGCCAAACGCTGGCCTGCCGCGCACTTCGCCGCATTGGCCGCGCAACTGGATTTGCCGGTGGTGCTGCTGGGTTCGGGCAAGGAGGCCGCGCTGTGCGCCGCCATTGCCGACCCGGTCAATGCCCAGCGCCCGGGGCACTGCGTTAATCTGGCCGGAAAAACCACCCTGGTCCAAGCTTTGGCTGTGATTGCAGCCTGCAAAAGCTTGGTGAGCAATGACTCCGGACTGATGCATGTTGCCGCCGGTTTTGGGGTGGCGCAGGTGGCTATTTTTGGTTCCAGCAGCCCGCTGCACACACCACCGCTCAATGCATTGGCCCAAGTGCTGTGGCTCAAATCGGACGCCAACTACCAGCCGCCGCTGGATTGTGCGCCCTGCTTTGAGCGGATTTGCCCGCTGGGCCATACGCGCTGCCTCAACGATGTTCTGCCATCCCGGGTCAGGGCCTTGCTGGCGTGACTTTTGCGTCAGGGAGCCTGGGCGGCAGAACGCTCTGCTGCGTGTCCCGCCCTGCGGGCTCCTCCTTTGACCTGCGCAGAACGCTCTGCCGCCCAGGCTCCAAGGATGCCGCTGTACCTTATCCTCATGCTGTGGCATCATCGCCCAGGCGCATTCAAACTATCCATCTGCACCCATCCCGCCATGAGCACCCCAGGGCAGTCATCCTTTCAAATTCGGTTGTTCCACTGGCTGGTGAGATGGACCGCGCTGACGGGCTTGTCGTGCATTCTTGGCATTTCAGCGGCCGGAGCAGCTGAGCCAGACCGCAGCTTTCTGACGGCCCAGGAACGCGCATGGATCGACCCCCACACAAACCGGTTGCGTGTCGCGCCCGAGGGAAACTATCCCCCATTCAGCTTCATTGAAAACGGCAAGTGGCAGGGCCTGTCGGCGGACATGGTCCAACTGCTCAATGATCGGACTGGTGCGCAGTTTCAAATTCTGCCCGCGCAAAATCTCGACGCCATCCTGGCTGATGTGCAACGCGGCAATGTCGAGATCGTCACCTCGCTCATGCAAACACCTGAGCGTTCGCAGTATCTTAATTTCACGCAGCCGTATTTCAGGGTGCCCACAGCGATCATCGTCAAGGCTGATTTCATTGGAGGGCAGTGGCCCGATGCGTTTTTAAACAAGCGTGTCGCGGTGGGCAAGGGTTATGGGGTGCAAAAGTTTTTGGAGAGTAACTTCTCCGAAATTCAACTTGTACTCGTCGCCGACGATCTGGATGGCATGCGAAAACTGTCTTTTGGCGAGGTCGATGCGGTCATCATGGATGTGGCCAGCGCCTCCTTTTTTATCGAGCGTGAGAAATTCACCAACCTTCGCATGTTGGCGGCTTTTGACTACACCTACGACCTGAGTCTGGGTGTGCGCAAAGACATGCCTGTCTTGCACGAGGTTCTTTCCAAAACGCTTGCAACCCTGTCCGATCGCGACCGGCAGGCCATTCTCGAGAAATGGATCAGCATCAGCCCGGATCCTCTTGTCTTGATATGGGGAAGAATCCATGCCTGGGTCCCTTGGCTCACAGGCGTTCTCGCGCTCTTGATTGTGGCTGGCACCATGGCCTGGCGAGTCCAGCGCCAGCGCCGCCAAAACGAGAAGCGGCTTGGTCAATATTCCCGCAGTCTCATCGAAGCCAGTCTGGACCCGCTGGTGACCATCAGTTCTGAAGGCAAGATCACCGATGTCAACACGGCCACCGAGCAGGTGACCGGGCTTGGGCGGGCCGATTTGGTGGGCAGCGACTTTGCTGATTACTTCACCGACCCCGCCTTGGCCCGCGCCGGGTACCGGCAGGCTTTTGCCAAAGGGTTCGTCACCGACTACCCGCTGGCCATCCGGCACACCTCGGGCAAGATTACCGATGTGCTCTACAACGCCAGCGTGTACCGTGACCCTGATGGCAGGATCATGGGTGTGTTTGCCGCGGCGCGCGATGTGACCGAGCGCAAGCGGGCAGAAAGCCTGGTTCAGGCTGCCAGTGTCTTCACCCACGCCCGCGAAGGGATCATGATCACCCAGGCGGACGGCACGATTCTCAATGTCAATGATGCCTTCACGCGCATCACCGGGTACGCCCGCGAGGAAGCGCTGGGCAAGAATCCGCGCTTGCTGAACTCAGGTCGGCAAGATAAAAAGTTTTATGCGGCCATGTGGGCCGAGATGAAGGACAAAGGCCACTGGTATGGCGAAGTCTGGAACCGGCGCAAGAACGGGGACCTTTACCTGGAGGCGCTGACCATCACGGCGGTGCGCGGTGCCGATGGAGGCATAGAGCACTATGTGGCCTTGTTTACCGACATCACGGCGGTCAAGGAGCACCAGAGCCAGCTTGAGCACATGGCGCACTTTGACGCACTGACCAATCTGCCCAACCGGTTGCTGCTGTCGGATCGTCTGCTCCAGGGGCTGGCACACGCCGAGCGTCGCGGCAACACGCTGGCGGTCGCCTACCTTGATCTCGACGGCTTCAAGGCCATCAACGATCGGTACGGGCATGAGACGGGGGACCGGTTGCTGGTCGCTATTGCCGACCGCATGAAGCAGACATTGCGCGAAGGCGACACGCTGGCCCGGCTCGGTGGCGATGAATTTGTTGCGGTGATGGGCGATCTCGCGGATGTGGACGCCAGTCTGCCGATGCTGAGCCGGCTGCTGGCTTCTGCGGGACAACCCGTGGCGATGGGCGACCAGATGCTCCAGGTTTCCGCCAGTATCGGCGTTGCGTTCTACCCGCAGGTCCAGCCCGTTGGTGCCGACCAGCTGTTGCGGCAGGCCGACCAGGCCATGTACCAGGCCAAGTTGGCGGGAAAGAACCGGTGCCATATTTTTGATGCCCTGCACGACAGCAGTGTGCGCGCCCAGAACGAAAGCCTTGAGCGCATTCGCCTGGCACTGATCGGCCACGAATTTCTGCTGTATTTCCAACCCAAGGTGAATATGCGGACTGGCAAGGTCATCGGTGCCGAGGCCCTGATCCGCTGGCAGCACCCTGACCGTGGCCTGCTCCCGCCCGCACTGTTTTTGCCGGTCATCGAAGACCATCCGCTGGCGGTGGCTGTCGGCGAATGGGTGATCGATACCGCGCTGGCCCAGATTGAATCCTGGCGGCTGGTGGGCCTGGACATTCCGGTCAGTGTCAATGTGGGGGCGCGGCAGTTGCAGCAAGTTGATTTTGTGGAACGGCTTCGCGCGATCCTGGCGGCGCATCCGCAGGTCAATCCGTCCTGGCTCGAGTTGGAGATACTGGAAACCACTGCCCTCGAAGACATTGAGCAGGTCTCCAAATTGATCGCGTCCTGTGCGCAACTCGGGGTCAGCTTTGCGCTGGACGACTTTGGCACCGGCTACTCGTCGCTCACTTATTTAAAACGGCTGCAAGTCAGAACGCTGAAGATCGACCAAAGCTTTGTGCGCGACATGCTCGAAGATCCTGATGACCTGGCGATCCTTCAAGGCGTGATCGGCCTGGCCGCGGCGTTCAAGCGCGAGCTGATCGCCGAGGGCGTCGAGACCGTGAAGCATGGCAGTGTGCTGCTGCAAATGGGTTGTGATTTGGCGCAGGGTTTTGGTATTGCACGGCCCATGCCGGCCGGGGATGTGCCGCCATGGGCCATGGCTTGGCGGTCCGAACCCGACTGGGACAAAAAAAAGCCACCCGAAGGTGGCTTGTAAAGTTCCCCCTGGGGGGAACGTCGTTGGAAACTTCACGAACTCAAAGACGACACCTAAGTGAATCCAAAGGCTGACTAAGGTCTGTGATTCATGACTGTGACAGCAGTTAGATGAACTATAGCGGGCCTCAAGGGGGGAGGGTATCCCCCATTTGGGGGGTTTTGACACCTATTTTTTTGGCAACTCAAGCACGAAGATGGCTCCCCCGCCGGGCCGATCCTCACACGCAACGCGGCCGCCATGGCGCTGGGCAATGGCTTTGACCAGCGCCAGGCCCAGGCCCACGCCGCCGTCACGCTCGGTGGCGCCTGGCAAGCGATAAAAGGGCTCAAAAATGCGCTCCCGCAAATCCTCCGGAACGCCGGGTCCGTGGTCCGACACCCGGATCAGCACCCGGCTGTCGGTCTGGTTCAGGCTCAGGTGAATCTCGCCGGCGCCATAACGCCGCGCATTTTCCAGCAGGTTGCGCAAAGCCCGGCGCAACAGCTTGCTGATGCCCGGCACGGCCAGTTCTGTGGGGGTCTCCCCAGCATTCAGCCCTGTGCTGTCTGGCAGCAGGTCGAACTCGGCGTTGACCCGGGCGCACTCCTCGGCAGCCAGACCCATCAGGTCCACCGACTCGACCGTGCCCAGGTCGGCCTCGCGCGCGTCGAGGCGGCTGGCCAGCAGAATTTCCTCAATCAATTGGTCGAGTTCGTTGATGTTGCGAGCAATTTCGGCCTTGGACGCGGGTGAGGTGCCGGCGCCCATCAGTTCCAGCCCCATGCGAATGCGCGTCAGCGGCGAGCGCAATTCATGCGAGGCATTGGCCAACAGCGATTTCTGCGAGGCCAGCAGCGCCTCGTGGGAATGCACCAGGGTTTCTACACGCTCGGCGGCCTGGTTGAAGCGTTTGGCCAGAAAGGCCACTTCGTCTTCACCGGTTTCCGGCACGCGGGTTGATAAATCGCCCTCGCCCCATTGCTGCACACCGTTTTGCAGGCGCTCCAACCGGCGTGTGAGCGTGCGAACAATCGGGTAAGTGGCCAGGGCCACGGCCAGACCGACCCAGACCAGCATCCAGGCAAAGCCAAAGGGCGGACGGCTCCAGAATGAGGCCGGCGCGCGCGTCAGATGCATGCGCATGGTCTGCCCGTCGTGCATGCGCACCACAAATTCGGGTCCGCCACGGCGAGGGCTGCTGACGCCGGGATGCGTTCTGGGTCGGTTTGGGTCCGTTAGTGCGTCGGTTGCCGATAACTCGGTTGGCGACAAAAGGGGCGAGAGCTCAAAGCGGTGGATCATGCCAAGGCCTTGTTGATCCCGCCGTTGCAGCCCAAGTCCATCGTCGGCGGGCAAGGCGCGGGAACGCCCTTTGCCAATGATCTGGCCCGCCTGGTTGCGCACTTCGATGTCACGCAGGGGTGGCTCGGCCGCCAGCCGCCAGGCCCAGCCCACCAGCAGGATGAGCACGGCCACGGCCATCACCACGGCCAGCCAGATGCGGACATAGAGTTTGTTGAACAAGTTGATCTCTTGGGGGTGTCAGTCTTGTTGGCGGGCAAACACATAGCCCACGCCGCGTACGGTGAGGATGCGTTTGGGGTCTTTGGCGTCAAGCTCGATGGCGGCGCGAATGCGGCCCATGTGCACGTCAATGGAGCGGTCAAAGGCTTCAAGCTCGCGCCCGCGCACGGCTTCCATGATCTGGTCGCGCGTCAGCACGCGCCCGGCGCGCTCGCCCAAGGCCACCAGCAGGTCGAATTGGTACGAGGTCAGGTCGCACACCTGGCCGGCGACACTGACCACGCGCGCGTCTCGGTCTATTTCCAGGCTGCCAAAGCGCATCATATTGGCGTTGCCCGCGGCGGGGCCGTCGCCATGGCGGCGCAGCACCGCGCGGATGCGGGCCAGCAACTCGCGTGGCTCAAAGGGTTTGGGCAGGTAATCGTCAGCGCCCATTTCCAGCCCGACGATGCGGTCCATCGGATCGCCCTTGGCAGTGAGCATCAAAATCGGCGTTTGGGCCAGGGCGCCGGGCAGGGTGCGAATGCGCCGGCATACCTCCAGGCCATCCATGTCGGGCAGCATCAGGTCCAGAATCACCAGGTCTGCGGACTGGGCCTGCAAGGCGGTCAAACCGCTTTGTCCATCACCGGCATGCGCCACCTGGTAGCCAGACTGGCCCAGGTATTCGCTCACCATATGGGCAAGGCGCGTGTCGTCTTCGATCATCAGCAGGTTTTGATTCATGGGCGTGAGTCTAGGGGCTGGTCGCATCCAGGGGGTGAAGGGAGCGTAAAGTTGGGCAAATCAAGCCATTTTGACGCGCGCTGCCAGCCACACCAGCAGCAGCACCGGCGCGCCCAACATGGCCGTGGCCGTGAAGAAGTGCTGGTAGCCGAAAGTATCAACATACAGGCCCGAATAACCGGCAATAAATTTGGGCAGCAGCAGCATCATGGAGCTGAACAACGCGTACTGGGTGGCCGAGTAGTTGACATTGGTCAGGCTCGACAGGTAGGCGATGAAGGCAGCCGAGGCAATGCCGCCGGCCAGGTTGTCGGCTGAGATCACGAAAATGAGCCCGGTGAGGTCGTGGCCGCGCGTGCTCAAAGCCGCAAACAGCAGATTGGTGGCAGCACTCAGCACCGCGCCCAGCATCAGCACCCGCATCACCCCCAGGCGCATGGCCATGGCGCCGCCAATAAAGGCCCCAACCAGCGTCATGACGACGCCATAGACTTTGGTGACGGTGGCAACCTCCGATTTGGTGTAGCCCATGTCGACATAAAACGGGTTGGCCATGATGCCCATCACCACGTCGCTGATGCGGTAGACCGCAATCAGCGCCAGGATCAGCGCGGCCTGCCACTTGTAGCGGCGCAAAAAGTCGGCAAAGGGCTCCACCAGTGCGCCGTGCAGCCAGTCCATGGCATTTTTGGCAGCCGGCATGGGCAGGCGCAGCGGCTCGGGCGACAACAGCACGGTGGCGATACCCAGGCTCATGCTGGCCGCCATCACCAGGTAAGCGGTATGCCAAGCACTGTGCTGGTAGCCCGCAATTCCGACTGTCTGTGCGCCGGCCGCAATCCACAACACACCGGCCCCGGCCCAGATCATGGCCAGCCGGTAGCCGGTCTGGTAAGACGCCGCCAGTGCGGCCTGGCGGCTGATGTCTGCCGATTCGATGCGATAGGCATCCAGCGCGATGTCTTGCGTGGCCGAGCCGAAGGCCACCGCCAGCGCGCCCCACACCACCGGCGTGAGCGCCACCTGTGGGTCGTTGAAGGACATGGCGACCAGGCCCCAGACGATGGCCAGTTGCGACAGCAGCAGCCAACTGCGCCGGCGCCCAAGCCAGCGCGTGAGAAAGGGAATCGGCAGCCGGTCCACCAGTGGCGCCCACAGCCACTTGAAGGCATAAGCCAGACCGACCCAGCTCAGGTAACCAATGGTGGTGCGGTCAACGCCGGCCTCGCGCAGCCAGAAGCTCAGGGTGCCCAGCACCAGCAGCAAGGGCAGGCCGGCTGAAAAGCCCAGAATGAGCATGCGCAGGCTGGCGGGCTCCAGATAAACCCGAAAAGTGCTGGTCCAGCTGGGTTTGGCGGCGGGGTCAGAGGCGGTAACGGTCATACCGGAATAATAAGCGCAAGCCGCCGCGCTGGCCTTGTCGCACCAGTGTGAACTCAGGCGGCAAGCAGCCAGCCTGCCAGCGCCGCCAGCAGCACGACAAATACCGGCGACTGGCGTCCGTAAACCAGCAGCCCGAAGGCTGCCAGCGCCAGCCCGAAATCACTTCGGGTATGGATGGCACTGGTCCAGACCGGGTCATAAAGTGCCGCGCCAAGGATGCCGACGACCGCAGCATTGCTACCGGCCATGGCCCGTTGCACGCTGTCGCGTTGGCGCAGCAGCTCCCAAAACGGCAAAGCACCCAGCACCAGCAGGAACGCCGGCACAAAAATGACTGCGAGCAGCAGCAGGCCACCGAGCCAGCCACCGGGCGGCGCCGCCATGACGGCGCCAAGGTAAGCCGCAAAAGTAAACAACGGCCCGGGAACAGCCTGGGCCGCCCCGTAACCCGCCAGGAACGCATGCTGGCTCACCAGTTCATTCGGTACCACCGCCAGTTGCAGCAGTGGCAGCACCACGTGGCCGCCGCCAAACACCAGTGCGCCGGCCCGGTAGAAGCTTGAAACCGCTGAAGCCAGCGGCGATGGGACAACGGCGGCGAGCAGCGGCAGCAGCACCAGCAGGGCAGCAAACAGCAGCAGCAGGACGGCACCGGTTGCCTTGCTGATACCGTGGTCGTGGTGCTGTGCAGCAGGCAGGTGAAGATGGGGCAAGGTCCACCGCCCAACCACAGCGCCGACCACGATGGCCAGGATTTGCCCGCCGGCAGAGGGCAGTGCCAGCACCAGCAGCGCAGCCAGAATGGCCAGTCCGGCCCGCAGGCGGTCCGGGCACAACGATCTGGACATGCCCAGCACCGCTTGCGCGACCACCGCCACTGCGGCCACTTTGAGGCCATGAATCGCGCCCGATTGCGCCAGACCAGTCCACTTGAGGACACCGAAGGCAAACAGAATAAGCGCCACGGCTGACGGCAGCGTGAAGCCGACCCAAGCGGCCAGGGCGCCCGCCCAACCGGCACGACGCTGGCCGAGCGCCATGCCGACCTGGCTGCTGGCGGGCCCGGGAAGAAACTGGCATAAAGCCACCAGGTCGGCGTAGCTGCTGTCGTCCAGCCACTTGCGCCGTTGCACAAACTCGGTGCGGAAGTAGCCCAGGTGCGCCACAGGCCCGCCAAACGACGTCAGACCCAGCTTCAAAAAAACCAGAAAGACCTCGATGGCCGAACCACGGGGCTGGCGCTGTGCACCCATCGCGTCAGGCTTGCCAGTCGTAATCAACCGTAACCGGGGCGTGGTCCGAGAACTTTTCTGCCTTGTAGATGGCAACCGTTCTGGCGCCAGAAGCCAGGCCGGGCGTGGCCAAATGGTAGTCCAGCCGCCAGCCCACATTCTTGGCATAGGCCTGGCCCCGGTTGCTCCACCAGGTGTAGGCTTCATCGGTGGCATTGGGGTGCAACTGGCGGTACACGTCCACCAGGCCGCCGTCCCCGAGCAGCTTGCTCATCCAGGCGCGCTCCTCGGGCAAAAAGCCGGAATTCTTCTGATTGCTTTTCCAGTTTTTCAGGTCAATCGCCTGGTGGGCGATGTTGACATCGCCACACAGCACAAATTCGCGCTCGGCTTTCAGGCGCTGGAGGTGCGGATAAATCACCTCAAGGAATCTGAACTTGGCCTGCTGGCGCTCCTCGCCGGATGAACCACTGGGAAAATAGCAGCTGATGATGGAGCGTTTGGCGTCCGTGCTGTCAAAGCGCAATTCCACATAGCGCCCCTCGGCATCGAACTCGGGCTGGCCGAAACCCGTCAGCACCTCGGTGGGTTGCTGGCGGCTGTAGATGCCAACGCCGGAGTAGCCTTTTTTTGCGGCAAAATGAAAATAGCCGCGCAGCTCAGCCATTTGCTCAAAGCGGCCTTGTACATCGTCGCTTTGGGCCTTGACTTCCTGGACGCAAATACAATCAGGGGCAGTTTGATCGATCCAGGCCGGCAAGCCCTTGCTGCAAGCCGAGCGAATGCCGTTGAGGTTCAGGCTGGTTAATTTGAATAAGGACTTTTTCATGTCAGAGCGTAATGAACCACAAACTGCACAGAGGTCAGGCCAGGACGCGCTGGCGCTGGAATTTGTTCAGTTTGCGGTGGACTGCGGGGTGTTGCGCTTTGGTGAATTCAAAACCAAAGCCGGGCGCTTGAGCCCCTATTTTTTCAACGCCGGCCTGTTTGACGATGGTGCCAAGCTGGGCCGCTTGGCGCAATTTTATGCGCAGCGCCTGCTTGCCAGCGGCCTTGAGTTCGACATGATTTTCGGTCCGGCCTACAAAGGTATTCCGTTGGGCGCCGCGCTCGCGGTGGAGTTGGCCCGATTGGGTCGCAACGTGCCGTTTTGCTACAACCGCAAAGAGGTGAAAGACCATGGCGAGGGCGGCACCCTGGTCGGCGCGCCGCTGCGGGGGCGGGTCCTGGTCGTGGACGACGTGATGTCGGCGGGCACCGCCGTGCGCGAATCCATCGCCCTGATCCAGGCTGCCGGTGCCCAGGCCCACGCTGTGGTCATTGCCCTGGACCGGCAGGAAAAAGCCACCGAGAACGGTCTCGACGTCAACCACAGTGCGGTGCAGTATGTGCAACAGCAGCTGGGTTTGCAGGTGTGCGCCATTGCCCGCCTCGATGACCTGCTGCTATACCTGACGCAACACGCCGTGCCAGGCTTGGCTGACGCCCACCAGCGCGTGCAGGCTTATCGGGAACGTTATGGTGTTTCCGGGGCAGCCACATGAGCACCCCGACCCCCCGAGCCTGGCTTGCCGCTGCCGCCGGTCTGGCGCTGGCCTCATTTGGCGCCACGCTGTACGCCCAGACGGCGGCCGGGCCCACGCCCCAGATTTACACCTGCATCGATGCCGACGGCCGCAACCTCACCTCGGACCGACCGATCCCGGCTTGCCGTGACCGTGTGCAGACCATCCTGAACCCGAGTGGCACGGTGAAAGCCAGAATTGGGCCGGTGCTGACGCCGTACGAACAGAGCCAGTCCGAAGCCAGAATCCGGGCCGAGCAAAAGGAACGCGCCAGACAGGACGAAGAGAAAAGGATGGAGCGGGCGCTCTTGATCCGCTACCCCAGTCGCGCCTCGCATCAAAAAGACCGGGAAAATTCCCTGGAGCAAGTCCTGATGGTCAAGCAGGTGGGCGTTTCGCGCCTGAAAGACCTGCTGGCTGAGCGCAGCAAATTGACCGACGAGATGGCGTTTTATGCCAAAGACCCGAGCAAAGCACCGAGGAAATTGCAGCGGCAGATCGCTGGCGTGACCCAGAGTCTGGCAGAGCAGGAGCGTTTTCTGGCTGAAAAAGACAAGGAAGTCCAACGGGTCAATGCCCACTTTGACGAAGAGCAGCAGCGCCTGGAGCCGCTCTGGCCATCCGCCCCGACCCCGCCGGTTCCGGCGCGCTGAATCCGGGATCGTTCAGGTATCAAGCCAGCTTTTGCAGCAACAGGGTGTTGACCTGCTGCGGGTTGGCCTTGCCCTGGCTTCCCTTCATGATCTGACCCACCAGCGCGTTGAGCGCCTTGGCATTGCCGGCGCGGAACTCGGCCACATTCTTTGGATTGGCCGCGAGCACGGCATCAATAATTTTTTCCAAAGCGCCGGTGTCGTTCATTTGCTTGAGGCCCTTGGCTTCGATGGTGGCATCGACCGTGCCTTGCGGCGCTGACCACAGCGCATCGAGCACCTGGCGTGCGGCGTTGTTGGAGATGGTGCCGTCCTGGATGCGACTGACCAACTGCGCCAGTTGCGCCGGCGTGATGGGGCAGGCGCTGATGTCGACTTCCGCCTGGTTGAGCCGGCGCGAGATCTCGCCCATGATCCAGTTGCCGACCAGCTTGGGTTGGCCGCAGGCCCGGGCGGCGGCTTCAAAATAGGCGGCCACCTCGCGGCTTTGCGTCAGGGTGGCGGCGTCATAGTCTGACAGACCGTAGTCGCTCACATAACGCTGCGCCATCACGCGCGGCAGCTCGGTCATCTCGGCGCGTACGCGTTCCACCCACTCACGGGCGATCACCAGCGGCGGCAGATCGGGGTCGGGAAAGTAGCGGTAATCGGCAGCGTCTTCCTTGGTGCGCATGGCGCGCGTCTCACCCGTGTCCGGGTTGAACAGCACGGTGGCCTGCTGAATGGCGCGGCCGTCCTCGAGCTCTTCAATCTGCCAGCGGATCTCGTAGTCGATGGCCTGCTGCATGAACTTGAAGCTGTTGAGGTTCTTGATCTCGCGGCGGGTGCCGAACCCGGCACCGGGTTTGCGCACCGACACATTGGCGTCGCAGCGGAACGAACCCTCCTGCATGTTGCCGTCGCAAATGCCGATCCAGGTGACGATCTTGTGTAATTCTTTGGCGTAAGCCACCGCTTCTGCGCTGGAGCGCATGTCAGGCTCGGTCACGATTTCCAGCAGCGGCGTGCCGGCGCGGTTCAGGTCGATGCCGGTTTGGCCGATGAAGTCTTCGTGCAGCGACTTGCCCGCGTCTTCTTCCAGGTGGGCGCGCACCAGGCGCACCGACTTTTTCTCTTCGCCAAGGTAAAACTCCACGGCGCCGCCCTGCACCACGGGAATTTCGAACTGGCTGATCTGGTAGCCCTTGGGCAGGTCGGGGTAAAAGTAATTCTTGCGCGCAAACACGCTGCGCTCGGCAATGTGCGAGCCCACGGCCAGGCCGAACTCGATGGCGCGTTCGACTGCGCCCTTGTTCATCACCGGCAGCGTGCCGGGCAGGGCCAGGTCCACGGCGCAGGCCTGGGTGTTGGGCTCGGCGCCAAAGGCAGTCGGTGCCCGGCTGAATATCTTGGACTGGGTGGAGAGCTGGGCGTGGGTCTCGAAGCCGATGACGACTTCATAACCCATGATCAGCAGGGAGGAGGTGACCGGTTTGTCATCTTGGAAAGTGGTGCTCATCGTCAAATTCCTTGCGCTCAAATTGCAGGTTTGGCGGTATGCCAGTCCGTGGCTTGCTGGAAGCGGTGCGCCACGTTCAAGAGGCGCGATTCTGTGAGGTAATTGCCAATCAACTGCAGGCCCACCGGCATGTGGCCGGCGCCAAAACCCACCGGCAGGCTCATGCCGGGCAAGCCCGCCAGCGATGCCGGCAGCGTGAAGATGTCGGCCAGGTAGTCGGTCAGGGGGTCGCTGTGGCCGCCGAGTTTCCAGGCCACGGTGGGGGCCACCGGGCCGGCAATCACGTCGCACAGCGTGAACGCCTGCTGAAAATCGTCGGCAATCATGCGGCGGATTTTTTGCGCCTGCAGGTAATAGGCATCGTAGTAGCCGTGGCTCAGCACATAGGTGCCGATCATGATGCGGCGTTTGACCTCGTCGCCAAAACCTTGTTCGCGGGTTTGCAGGTACATGTCGTTGAGGTCGGTGTACTGCTTGGCGCGAAAGCCGAACTTGACGCCGTCGAAGCGGCTCAGGTTGCTCGACGCCTCGGCCGGCGCAATGATGTAGTAGACCGGGATCGACAGCTCGGTGCGCGGCAGCGAGATCGGCACCAGTTGGGCGCCGAGTTGCTCGAATTCCTTCAAGGCTGCGTCGATGGCAGCGCGCACATCGGGCGCCAGACCTTCGCCAAAAAACTCGGCCGGGATGCCAATACGCAGGCCGTCCAGGTCGGCGCCCAGGTTGCGCGTGAAGTCCTCAGCGGGCACGTCGAGCGAAGTCGCGTCGCGATCCGGGTCGGGTCCGCACATGGCGCTGAGCAGCAGGGCGCAGTCTTCGGCGCTGCGCGCCAGCGGTCCGGCCTGGTCGAGGCTGGAGGCAAAGGCCACCATGCCGTAGCGCGAGGCCCGGCCGTAGGTGGGCTTGATGCCGGTGACGCCGCAGAATGACGCGGGTTGGCGGATCGAGCCGCCGGTGTCGGTGCCGGTGGCCGCCGGTGTCAGGCGAGCCGCCACGGCGGCGGCACTGCCACCCGAGGAGCCGCCAGGAGTGCAAGACAAGTCCCAGGGGTTCTTGACCGGGCCATAGGCCGAATTTTCGTTGGCCGAGCCCATGGCGAACTCGTCGCAGTTGAGCTTGCCCAAGGTCACGGCACCGGCCTTGGCCAGTTTGGCGACCACGGTGGCGTCAAACGGCGACTGGTAGCCCTGGAGCATTTTTGAGCCCGCCGTGGTGGCGAAATCGCGCGTGACAAAGATGTCCTTGTGCGCCAGCGGCACGCCAGTCAAGGGTCCGGCATTGCCGGCGGCCAGGCGGGCATCGGCAGCACGGGCCTGGGCCAACGTGACCTCGGGCTGCCGGTCGAGAAAGGCGCCGAGTTCGGTGTGTCGCGCGGCGCGGGCCAGAAAATGTTCGGCGGTCTCAACGGCCGAGACTTTGCGTGCAGTTAGAAGCGTGGCCAGCTGGGCCACCGTCAGATCATGCAGATCAGAGGAAATTTGCGTCATGGAAAGATGTTCTTTTTGGTTCATTCGATCACGCGTGGCACCAGGAACAGGCCGGCATCCATCGCTGGCGCATTGCGCATGTTGGCTTCGCGCTGGTTAGGCTCGCTGGCGATGTCGTCGCGCAGGCGCAGCGCCACATCGCCCATGATTTCGACCGGATGCGCCAGCGGCACAATGCCGCTGGTGTCGACGGCGCGCATCTTTTCCACAATGCCAAAAAAATCATTGAGTTGGGTGTGCAGGCGGGTGCGCTCGTCCGGGGTCAGGCCCAGACGGGCCAAATGGGCCAGGCGGTCAATATCAGCGGTAGAAAGTGCCATGGGTGTTGAATCGAAACAGGGTGTAAATGAATGCCATTGGCTGGCGTCATGCAAAGTTATGCACAGGCAATAGGGTATTATCCATCCCTTGAGCGGCAACGCGCGTCAGCACGTCCTCAAGCCCAAATTTAACCCATTTTGAACCCGTTACCCGGTGACATGCGAGCCGAAGCGCTCCATGCGCCCCAAAGGACTTATCCATGTTTGGAACTTTTCGTCAGTATTTTTCAACTGACCTCGCCATTGATCTTGGCACTGCCAACACCCTGATTTACGTACGCGACAAGGGCATTGTGCTCGACGAGCCCTCGGTGGTCGCCATCCGCCACGAAGGCGGGCCGCAGGGCAAAAAGACCATCCAGGCCGTTGGCAAAGAAGCCAAGGCCATGCTGGGCAAGGTGCCCGGCAACATCGAAGCCATTCGGCCCATGAAAGACGGCGTGATCGCTGACTTCACCGTGACCGAGCAGATGCTCAAACAGTTCATCAAGATGGTGCACCCACGCTCCATTTTTCGGCCCAGCCCGCGCATCATCATTTGTGTGCCCTGTGGTTCCACCCAGGTGGAGCGCCGCGCCATCCGCGAAAGTGCGCTTGGCGCCGGTGCCAGCGACGTGTACCTGATCGAGGAACCCATGGCGGCCGCCATTGGCGCCGGTTTGCCGGTGTCTGAGGCGCAGGGCTCCATGGTGGTCGACATCGGTGGCGGCACCACCGAGGTCGGCGTCATTTCCCTTGGCGGCATGGTCTACAAGGGCAGCGTGCGTGTGGGTGGCGACCGTTTCGACGATGCCATCATCAACTACATCCGCCGCAACTACGGCATGCTGATTGGCGAGCCCACCGCCGAAGCCATCAAGAAAAACATTGGTTCCGCCTTTCCGGGCAGCGAAGTCCGTGAGATGGAAGTGCGCGGCCGCAACCTCTCTGAAGGTGTGCCGCGCAGCTTCACCATTTCCAGCAACGAAATCCTCGAAGCCCTGACCGACCCGATCAACAACATTGTGTCGGCAGTCAAAAATGCGCTGGAACAAACCCCGCCCGAACTCGGTGCCGACATTGCCGACCGCGGCATGATGTTGACCGGCGGTGGCGCCCTGTTGCGTGACCTGGACCGTCTGCTGGCCGAAGAAACCGGCCTGCCAGTGTTGGTGGCCGAAGACCCGCTGACTTGCGTGGTGCGCGGTTGCGGCATTGCGCTGGAACAAATGGATCGCCTGGGCTCCATTTTTACCAGCGAATAAGCGGGCCACACAGCGATGCCACTCGGTACGCTGGACGGCACACCACCGCCATTTTTCAGGCAGGGCCCGTCCGCACTGTCCAAGCTCGTGTTTTTCAGCGCACTGGCGCTGCTGCTGATGGTGGCTGATCTGCGCTTTCAGGTGGTCCAGCCGCTGCGCGGCGCGATTGCCACAGTGCTGTACCCGGTGCAGTGGCTGGCGCTGCGCCCCATCGTCTGGGGTCAGGGCGGCAGCCAGTATTTTGAATCCCTCAACCTGTCCCAGGCCAGCGAAGCGGCGGCGCAGTACCAGCTGGGCCTGCAGTCCCAGCGGGCTCAGCAAGTGGAGCAACTCACGCTCGAGAACTTGCGCTTGCGCGCCTTGCTGGAGATGCGCGCGCGCAGCAACACGCCCGCCCTGGCAGCTCAGGTGCTGTACGACGCCGCCGACCCCTACACCCGCAAAGTCATCATCGACAAAGGCGCGCTGCAGGCGGTAGCGGCCGGGGCGCCGGTGCTTGACGAGGTTGGCATTTTGGGCCAGGTGACCCGGGTTTATCCCATGGTGAGCGAGGTCACCCTGATCACCGATCCCAACCAGGCGATACCCGTGCTCAACACGCGCACGGGCGCTCGCGGGCTGGCCTTCGGCAATACCTCATCGCGCGGCGGTACGCTGGAGTTGCGCTACATGGACGCCCATGTGGACATGGCCGCCGGTGACTTGCTGACCACCAGCGGCGTGGATGGCATTTACCCGCCCGGTCTGCAAGTAGGGCGCGTGCTGAAAATTGAACGCCGTGCCGATTCGGCTTTTGCCCGCATCACCGCCGAGCCCATTGCCCGGCTGGACGGCAGTCTGCACGTGCTGGTGCTGCAACCCATTGCGCAGCAAATGCCGACCAAGCCTGATGCACAAGCCGAGCCTGTGCCCGGTGGCAAGGGGGGTCAGCCATGATCATGCCGCGTGGCCAACAATTGCTGCTGCCAGCGAGCTCGCTCTTTATCTGGAGCAGCCTGCTGGTGGCCCTGGGCTTCAATATGCTGCTCAACATGGGCCTGATCGGACGCGCAGCCTGGCACCCCGACCTGCTGGCGTTGGTGCTGGTGTTCTGGACCATTCACCAGCCGCTGCGGGTAGGCATGACCGCGGCTTTTGCGCTGGGTCTGAGCATGGATGTGCACCAGAGCGCGCTGCTCGGGCAACACGCTCTGGCCTACACGACCCTGAGCTTTTTGGCCATTGCCATGCACCGCCGCCTGCTCTGGTTCAGCGTGCCATCACAAGCCGCCCAGATGCTGCCTCTGTTTGTGGTGGCCCATGCCCTGACGCTGCTGGTACGCCTGATTGCTGGCGACGATTTTCCGGGCTGGTCGATGCTGCTGGCACCCGTGCTGGAGTCGCTGTTGTGGCCGGTGGTGAGCGTGGTGCTGCTGTTGCCGCAAAAGCGTGCCCCCAACCCCGATGCCAATCGTCCCTTGTGACCGCCCTGGTGACGCCCTCATGATGAAGTGCGCATGAAGATCATCCGCAATGTTCAACTTGAACTGGCCCGTTTTCGCCTGCGGGTGCTGGTGGCCAGCATTGTTGTGCTGCTGTGTTTTGGCTTGGTCGCTGCCCGGCTGATCTATTTGCAGGTGCTGCGCCATGACGACTTGTATGCCCAGGCCGAAAACAACCGCACCGCCGTGGTCCCGATCGTGCCCAACCGCGGCCTGATCCTGGACCGCAACGGCGTCGTGCTGGCCACCAATTATTCAGCTTACACGCTGGAAATCACGCCGGCCAAAGTGCCTGACCTGGCCCAGACCATTGACGAACTGGCGCAAATTCTGGAGATCACGCCAAGGGACCGGCGTCGCTTTAAAAAGCTGCGCGAAGAGGGCAAGAGCTTCGAATCCATTCCGCTGCGCAGCCGCCTGAGCGACGAAGAAGTGGCCCGCTTCGCCGCGCAGCGCTACCGTTTTCCCGGTGTCGACATCAAGGCGCGGCTGTTCCGCAATTACCCTTATGGCGAGCTGGCCAGCCATGTGATTGGCTACATCGGGCGCATCAACGCCTCAGAAAAAGAACACCTCGATGAATCCGAGGATGCCGCCAATTACCGCGGCACCGAGTACATCGGCAAGCTCGGTGTGGAGCAGAGTTTCGAGGCGCAATTGCATGGCATCACCGGCATCGATGCCATGGAGACCTCAGCTGGCGGGCGGGCCACGCGGCGCCTGTCCAGTCAGCCGTCGAGCCCCGGGCAAACCATCAAGCTATCGATCGACATCAAGTTGCAGCAACTGGTTGAAGACATGTTTGGCGAGCGTCGCGGGGCGCTGGTGGCACTGGACCCAAAAACCGGTGAAGTGCTGGCGTTTGTCAGCAAGCCCACCTTTGATCCGAACCTTTTTGTCGAGGGCATCGACCACGAAAGTTGGCAAGCGCTCAACGAGTCGATCGACAAACCGCTGCTGAACCGGGCGCTGCGCGGCACCTACCCGCCGGGCTCCACTTACAAGCCCTTCATGGCGCTGGCCGCCCTGGCCACCGGCAAGCGCTCGGCCAGCACGCAGATCAACGACCCCGGTTTCTACATGTTTGGCGGCCACCGCTTTGGCAGCCCCGAAAACGAGCGCGGCGGCATCATGGACATGCACCGCGCCATTGTCGAGTCGAGCAATGTCTACTTTTACTCGCTGGCCCACGAGCTGGGCGTCGACGCCATGCACGACTTCATGAAGCCGCTGAGCTTTGGCCAACTGACCGGCATTGACATCCACGGCGAGGTGCGCGGCGTGCTGCCCAGCCAGGACTGGAAACGCAAGTACTACAAACGCCCGGAGCAGCAAAGGTGGTATGCCGGTGAGACCATCTCGCTGGGTATTGGCCAAGGTTACAACAGCTTCACCATGCTGCAGCTGGCGCAGGCCACGGCCATCCTGGCCAACGGCGGCATCAAGCGCACGCCGCGCCTGGTGTTGGCAACGCAAGACGCAACCACCCAGGTCAATGTGCCGGTGCCAGCGCAGCCCGCAGAGAGCCTGGGCTACAAACCGGAACATCTCGACACCATTCGCCGCGCCATGGTGGGCGTGACGCAAGATGGCACCTCGCGCCGCGTGTTTGCCGGTGCCGGTTACCTGAGCGGCGGCAAAACAGGTACCGCGCAGGCGGTGTCGCTTGGCCGAAACGAAAAATACAACGCCGCTCGCATGGAAGAGCGCCGCCGTGATCATGCGCTCTACATTGCCTTTGCCCCGGCCGAGGACCCCCAAATGGCGATTGCCGTGATTGTGGAAAACGCCGGTTTCGGCTCGGTTTCGGCCGCCCCAATGACCCGGCGCGCCTTTGACTATTGGTTGCTGGGCCAATACCCCAGTGAGGCAGACCTGGCCCTGGTGCGCAAAGGGCAGGCTGGTGCGCCTGTTGGGCAAGTGCGGCTGGCTGCCGAGGTTCCCTGGCCGCGCAGCTCCGAGGCGGCAGTGGCGCCATCAACCGCTGCGTCAGCCACGGTGGTCACCCCGCGCTAAGGCAGCAACCGGGTCGTTTCATCGTAAAAAAGCGTCATAGCTGGTCTTCAGGATCAGGGCGCTCACCACCAGCATGAACACCACGCGCACAAAACCGGTGCCGTGCTTGAGCGCCAGTCGGGTGCCCAACAGGCTGCCAATGACATTGGCCAGCGCCATCACCAGCACAAAATGCCACCAGATATGACCCTTGGCAACGAACAGCGCCAGGGCGGACAGGTTGGTGGCGGTGTTGACCAGTTTGGCCGACGCCGAGGCGCTTAAAAAGTCATAACCCAGCAGACGCACAAACAAAAACACCAGAAAACTGCCAGTGCCCGGGCCAAAAAAACCATCGTAAAAACCGATCACCGCGCCAATCCCGGCGGCGATGAGTTGTTCCTGCAAGCCGCAATAGTTGGGGGCGTGGGTGCGGCCAAGTTCTTTTTTTGCCAAGGTGTAGAGCAGCACCACCAGCAGCACAAAGGGCAAAACCTTGCGCAGGAAGTCAGGTGACACCACGGTCACCAGCCAGGCTCCGGCAAACGAGGCCAGCAGCCCGGCACCTGCAGCGGGCAGCAGCGCCGCCCAGCGCATTTGCACCTTCTGGCTGTATTGCCAGGTGGCCATGGCCGTGCCCCACACCGAGGCGCCCTTGTTGGTGCCGAACAGGGTGGCAGGATGGGCCGTGGGAAAGGTGGCAAACAAAGCCGGCACCAGAATCAGCCCACCTCCGCCCACAATGGAATCAACAAAACCGGCAAACAGGGAGGCGACGGAGACAATGAGCAATTCCATGACCCGATTGTCACGGATAGGACATCAGCCCCAATGAAAAAGGCACCGGGGTTGCCGGTGCCTTGTCTCAACTTTTTGACCCTTGCGGGTGTGATCTCCTAGGGTCTTTCGCTTGAATCAGTACAGGTCTGATCCTTCGATGCGTCTGACTATATGCGCCAAACCAGTGCGTTGCCATCCGGAATTACCCTAGGTCAAGACCTTTTTTGGTGCATTGGCCGGGTCCATCATATCCCGGCGCTGATCCAGCGTGCTGCTTTTTCAGCCATCATCAGCGTGGGCGAATTGGTGTTGCCGCTGGTGATGATGGGCATGGCGCCGGCATCCACCACGCGCAAGCCGGCAATCAAGCCGCCCGGCCCACGCACTCGCAAATGCGCATCCAGCACCGCCAATGGGTCATCGGTTCGGCCCATTTTGGTGGTGCCGACCGGGTGAAAAATGGTGGTGGCAATGTCGCCGGCCAGGCGGGCCAGGTCGTCGTCGCTCTGGTATTGCACGCCGGGCTTGAACTCTTTGGGCTGGTAGCTGGCCAGCGCGGGTTGCGCCACGATGGCGCGGGTCAGGCGCAGCGAATCAGCCGCCACCTTGCGGTCCGACTCGGTGCTCAGGTAGTTGGGCGCGATGGCGGGGGCGGCCGCGAAATCCGGCGACTTGATCTGCACGCTGCCGCGACTCGTGGGGTTGAGGTTGCAGACGCTGGCGGTGAATGCCGGAAAGCTGTGCAGCGGCTCGCCAAAAGCCTCCAGACTGAGCGGTTGCACGTGGTACTCCACGTTGGGGTAGGGCTGGCCGGGGTCGCTGCGGGTGAAGGCGCCGAGCTGGCTGGGCGCCATGCTCATCGGGCCGCTGCGATGCAACGCATATTCCAGCCCGATCACGGCCTTGCCCCAGAGCGAGTTGGCCTGCACGTTGAGGGTCTTGACGTCCTGCACCTTGTACACCGAGCGAATCTGCAGATGGTCTTGCAGGTTGGCGCCCACGCCGGGCGCGTCATGCACCACTTGAACGCCATGCTGCTGCAGCAAGGCGCCCGGGCCAATGCCCGAGAGCTGCAAAATCTGCGGCGAGCCAATGCTGCCGGCGCTCAAAATCACCTCGCCAGTGGCCTGCGCGCTGACCCGGCCAGTGGGCGACTGCACCTCGACACCGGTGCAGCGCAGTTGGCCGTTGGCCTGTGCTTCGAAGTTCAGCTTGACGACCTGGGACGACGTCCAGAGCGTGAAGTTGGGGCGGCTCAAGCAGGTGGGGCGCAAAAAGGCCTTGGCGGTATTCCAGCGCCAGCCGCTGCGCTGGTTGACTTCAAAATAGCCCACGCCCTCGTTGTCGCCCTGGTTGAAGTCGTCGGTGGCGGGAATGCCGGCCTGCTGGGCGGCCTGGGCAAAGGCGTCGAGCACGTCCCAGCGCAGGCGTTGCTTCTCCACCCGCCACTCACCGTTGCCGCCATGAAACTGGCTGAATTTTTTCATGTCGTGCCGGGGCGGACTGGCCGTCGCGCCATCGAGCCGGTAATGGCTTTCATGCGCCATGAAGTCGGGCAGACTGTTTTGCCAGTTCCACGATGTGTCGTCGGTGAGCTGCGCCCAGGCGTCGTAGTCGCGCGCCTGGCCGCGCATGTAAATCATGCCGTTGATGCTGCTGCAACCGCCCAGCACCTTGCCGCGCGGGTAGCGCAGGCTGCGCCCGTTCAGGCCGACATCGGGCTCGGTCTTGTAGAGCCAGTCGGTGCGCTCATTGCCAATGCAATACAGGTAACCCACCGGAATGTGAATCCAGTGGTAGTTGTCCGGCCGGCCCGCCTCGATCAGCAGCACGCGCTTGGACGCATCCTGCGACAAACGGTTGGCCAGCAGGCAGCCGGCGGTACCGGCGCCAATGATGATGTAGTCAAAGGGCGTGCTCATGGCAAATCACTTTCTGTTGAAGGCTGTCCCAGCGCTTGGCGCGCTTTGTCTCTGCGGGCATTTTGCCGCATGTTGTCGGGAAAGTCGAAAAGCCTGTCTTGGTGCCAGTTGCCGTTACCATTCTGCACTTATGCTGTGACACCATGCCCGACGCCCTACCCACGCTGACCCTGCAAACCACCCCCGATGACGCGCCGCGCGTGGTGCTGGGTGGCAGCTGGCGTGCGGCACGCCTGGCCGATCCCACCCAATGGCCGCAGATCAGCCAGGGCTTGGCTGATCTGGCCACCCGGGGCCCGGTGGCATGGGATTTGTCTGCCATCACCCGGCTTGACCACACCGGGGCCCAATTGCTGTGGAACAGCTGGGGCCACCAGTGGCCGGCGCAACTGCAATGGCAGCCTGGCCAGCGTGCCATGCTGGAGCGGGTGGCGCGGTTTTCGACACCTGCTGTCAAACCGGCCCGACGCACGCTGTGGCAGCATTTTTTGCGATTGGGCGAGTTGCTCTGGTTGTTGTGGGACCACCTCATGGGGCTGCTGGCGCTGACGGGCCAACTGCTGCTGGATGTGGTGACGCTGCTGCGCGCGCCCCAGCGCGGGCCGTGGCGCGACGTTTCGGGCCACCTGTTCCGGATTGGCGCCAGAGCCCTGCCGGTGACCGCCCTGGTCGGTTTTACCATCGGTGTGGTGCTGGCCTACCTGATGTCGCGCCAGCTGCGCCTGTTTGGTGCCGACACCTTCATCGTCAACATCCTGGGCCTGTCCATCATCCGTGAGCTGGGCCCCATGCTGGCGGCGATTTTGATTGCCGGGCGCTCGGGCTCGGCCATCACGGCGCAAATTGGCGTGATGCGCGTCACCGAAGAGCTCGACGCCATGCGTGTCATGGGCATCGCCCAGGGTTACCGCCTGGTGCTGCCGCGGGCGATTGCGATGGCCATTGCCATGCCGCTTATCAGCGTCTGGACCACGCTGGCCGCGCTGCTGGGCGGCATGCTGGCCGCCGATGTGGTGCTGGGTGTGACGCCTGCTTATTTCTTTGCCACCTTGCCGCGTGCCGTGGCCATCAGCAACCTGTGGCTTGCTTTGGGCAAGTCGGTGGTCTTCGGCTTGCTGATCGCGTTGATCGGCTGCCACTACGGCCTGCGCGTCAAGCCCAACACCGAGAGCCTGGGGCAGGGCACCACCGCCTCGGTGGTCACCGCCATCACGGTGGTGCTGCTGGTGGATGCGGTGTTTGCGGTAGTTTTCAGGAATCTCGGCCTATGAGACCCGCCGTGGTTGAAATTGACAAATTGTGGTCGGTGTTTCACGAGGCCGGTCGTGACGTGGTGATCCACAAGGACCTGAGCCTGCGCATTGACGCGGGCGAGCTGGTATCGATTGTGGGCGGCTCCGGCAGCGGCAAAACCGTCTTGTTGCGCCAGATGCTGGGGCTTGAGGTGCCCGCCCGCGGCAGTGTCACCGTGCTGGGTGAAGCCGCCGCCAGCATGGGACGCGAGGGCGCAGCCAGCCGGGTCGGCATGCTGTTTCAGCACGGCGCCCTTTTTTCGGCTTTCAACGTGATTGACAACATTGCCTTTGCCCTGCGCGAGCTTAAAACCCTGCCCCATGACCTGATCATGGATGTCGCGATGGTCAAGCTGCGCATGGTCGGGCTGGACCCGTCGGCGGCGCACAAAATGCCCGCGGATCTGTCGGGCGGCATGGTCAAGCGGGCGGCTTTGGCGCGCGCCCTGATCATGGACCCGCCGCTGTTGCTGCTCGATGAGCCCACCGCTGGCCTGGACCCCGGCAGCGCCGACGAGTTTTGTGCGCTGTTGCAGTCGCTGCACCAGGAGCTGGGCCTGACGGTGGTCATGGTCACGCACGACCTCGACACGCTGCTGGAGCTGTCCACCCGCATCGCCGTGGTGGCCGACCGGCACATCATTGCCACCGGCAGCGCAGCCGAGGTGATGGTGCAGCCGCACCCGTTCATCAAGGAATTTTTTCTGGGCGAACGCGGTCGTCGTGCCAGTGCCCTGCTGGATGCCCCAATGCGTCCACCCGCCAGTCTATTTGCCGATACAAAAACTTGAAAAAATCACGCCGAGCAGATCGTCGGAGGTGAACTCTCCGGTGATCTCGCCCAGCGCGTTTTGCGCCAGCCGCAACTCCTCGGCCAGCAGGTCCAGCGCCTGTGCCTGGCATTTCAAATGAAACTGCGCCTGTTGCAGGTGGTTTTGTGTCTCGCGCAGGGCATGCACATGGCGCTCGCGCGCCATGAAAACACCCTCAGAGCCCGATTGCCAGCCCGCCACCTGCAGCAGCTTCTGGCGCAAGGCATCCAGCCCGGCACCGGTTTTGGCTGACAGTTGCAGGCCCTCGGGCAAGTTCGGTGCGGTGGCGGCATCAAGCTTGTTCCAGACGTCGATCACCGGCACTTGGGGCGGGATTTTTAGCGCAATGGCGCGGGCTATGGCTGCATCATCCGCCTGGTAAGCGGCCTGGTCGATGCGTGTCAGGTCGTGCAGGAACAGCACCGCATCGGCCTGCGCAATGGCCTGCCACGCGTGCTCGATGCCAATTTTCTCAACCTCATCGTCGCTCTCGCGCAGCCCGGCGGTGTCAATCACATGCACCGGCACTCCTTCGATCTGGATGGTTTGCTGCACCTTGTCGCGGGTGGTGCCGGGAACGGCAGTGACGATGGCCAGCTCAGCCCCGGCCAGGGCGTTGAGCAGCGACGACTTGCCTGCGTTGGGCTGGCCGGCAATCACCACCTTGATGCCTTCGCGCAGCAGCGCACCCTGTTGCGCGCGGGACATCACTGTGGCCAGGCTTGTGTCCAGCCGGTCAAGCTGCCCCTGCGCATCGGCCTGACGCAAAAAGTCGATGTCTTCCTCTGGGAAATCGAGTGTGGCCTCGACCAGCATGCGCAAGTGGATCAGGGCGTCGCGCAAGTGGTGAATTTCTTGCGAAAAAGCCCCCGCCAGTGAGCGGCTGGCGCTGCGCGCAGCAGCCTCGGTGCTGGCATCGATCAGGTCGGCAATGGCCTCGGCCTGGGCCAGGTCGATCTTGTCGTTCAGAAAGGCACGTTCGGAAAACTCGCCTGGCAACGCCACGCGCAGATGCGCCAACCGGGGTGATCCACTGGGGCCAGCCTCGGCACCCGCCTGCAGGCAGCGCGCCAGCAGCAGTTGCAACACCACGGGCCCGCCGTGGGCTTGCAGTTCCAGCACTTCTTCGCCGGTGAAGGAATGGGGTGCCACAAAATAAAGCGCCAAGCCATGGTCGATGGCCTGGCCGGTGGCGTCCAGAAAGGGGGTGTAGGTGGCTTCGCGCGGTTTGAGGGTCCGTCCGCACAGGGCCAGCACCAGTTCCTGCAAGCCGCGCCCGCTGACCCGCACCATGCCCACTGCACCGCGACCCGGCGCCGTGGCAATGGCCACGATGGGGTCGCTGTGGCGTGGCAAGCTCACATCAGGTCCCTGCTACGAAGTGTTGGGGCCGAACTGGTGCACTTCGTGTCACTGCGGTCCGTCCCACAAAGCTTCAGAATTTCGGCAAGTGAAACTTCGGCGGCACGCCCATGCGGGTGTTGATGACCCATTGCTGGGCAATCGACAGCACGTTGTTGGTGATCCAGTACAGCACCAGACCGGCCGGGAAGAAGAAGAACATCACGCTGAACGCCAGCGGCATGAACCACATCAGCTTGGCTTGCATGGGGTCTGGCGGTGCCGGATTGAGCGAGGTCTGCAACACGGTGGTGAGCGTCATGATGATCGGCAAAATGTAATACGGATCAGGGCTGGAGAGGTCGCTAATCCAGCCAATCCAGGGCGCATTGCGCATCTCGACGCTGGCCAGCAACACCCAGTACAGCGCAATGAACACCGGAATCTGGACCATGATCGGGAAGCAGCCGCCCATCGGGTTGACCTTTTCTTCGCGGTAGATGCGCATCATTTCCTGCTGCATCTGCTGCGGGTTGTCTTTCAGGCGCTCGCGCATTTCCATGATGCGTGGGTTGACCGCCTTCATTTTGGCCATGCTCGAATAGGCTTTGGCGTTGAGCCAGTAAAACGCGGCCTTGAGCAACAGCACCAGCGCCACGATCGACCAACCCCAGTTGTTGATGAAGCCGTGCAACTTGTCGAGCAGCCAGTACAGCGGCTTGGCAAGAATGGTCAACCAGCCATAGTCTTTGACCAGCTCCAGTCCGGGCGACAGGGCTTCGAGGACCTTTTCTTCTTGCGGGCCGGCAAACAGCGTGGTGGCAATGGTCTTGCGGGCACCAGGGGCGATGGATTCCAGTGGCGCGATCATGCCGACCGAGTACAGGTTGGTGTCCACCTTGCGCATGAACAGGTCACGCTTGATGCCGTCGGCCAGTAACCAGGCGCTGGCAAAGTAGTGCTGTACCATGGCCACGTAGCCGTTTTGGGCCGACTTCTCAATGTCGACCTTGCCTTTTTCGATGTCGGAAAACTCGACCTTCTGGTATTTTTGGGCCTCGGTATAGACCGCCGGGCCGGTGAAGGTGAAGTACAGAGCAGACTCACCGGGCGGCTTGTTGCCGTCGCGCACCAACTGCAGGTACAGCTGCGGTGCCAGGGCAGCCGTGCCGACATTCACCACCTCGTGCTTGACCGCCACCACGTAGCTGCTGCGCGTCAGGGTGTAGGTTTTGATGAGCTGGAAGCCACCCACCTCGCCCGATTCAAAGCGCAATTCAAGGGAATCACTGCCCTCCTTGAGGCTGCGTTCGCCCGGGGCCAGCGTCATGATCGACTTGTGGGTTGGCAGGGCCGGGCCACCTGCGCCGGCAATCAGGCCCGACTGGGCCAGGTAAACACGCTCTTTGCTGTCATCAAACAGAATGAAGTTCTGGTCTTTGTCCGCCATGTCGGCGTGTTTGAGCATCTCGGCCTTGACCAGAGAGCCGCCTTCGGTGTCAAAGGTGAGCTTGTAGACGTCAGTTTCAACTTGCACCAACTCCCGCGCGGCAGCGGGTGCAATGACGGGTGCTGCCAAGGTCGGCACAGCCCCTGCAATTTGATCGGCGCCAACTACGCTGCTGCTGGCTGTGGGCACACTGCTTGGCAAGCTTGCGGGCAGGCCGGCGGCATCGGTTGCGCCCTGTGGCTGCACGGCAACCGGCGTGGCGCCAGGGAAAAATGTGGCTTGACGACCGTTGTGAATCTGCCATTGATCCCACAACATGACTAAGGAAAAGCCAAAAATCACCCACAAAATGGTGCGGCGGATATCGTTCATGAGGATTTCTTTTGAGTGGAAGAGGGGATCAACCGGGTAAACAAACGGGACGAGGTCTTGGCCGACGCTTCGGGTACAGGATCAAGGCCGCCAGCACACCAGGGATGACAACGCCCGATGCGGTGCAACATGAGGTAACTGCCCCTGGCCGCACCAAAACGCTGCAAGGCCTGCAGCGCATACACCGAGCAAGTGGGCTCAAAGCGGCATGACGATCCCAGCCACGGACTCAAAAAGAGTCTGTAGCCCTTGATCAGCAGGATCAGCAACCTGGCCATCAGGCGGTCACTTGCGTTGGTGTGCTGCTCAAGCCACGCGTGGCACGGTCCAGCAACTGATGTATTTCGGCGCGGGCAGCCATCTTCAGGGCATCGGAGCTCGCGCTGACGAACTGCACCCGGTCAAAGCTGCTGCGCAGTCGGATCACATAGGCGGCTACAGGTAGTAGCGCCTGGTACAAGTCGCTCACGGCGTAGATCTGGCGTTTCAGGGCATTGCGTGTCACGGCGCGTTTGGCCCAGCGTTTTGGCACCATGGCACCCAGCCAGACTGAAGGCAGGTCGAACATGGGCTTGGCACCTGCCGCCACTGGGTCAGCTCCGAGCGCTACGGCGTGCAACGCAAAGTGCGTCGTACGCGCCAGCGTTGATCCAGCCAGCACGGCTTGAAACTGGCGTCGACTTTTGAGTCGTTGCAAGGTGAGACAAGCGTTGCCGCCAACGTGAGCAGACTGCGCCCGCGCTGAATATCAGACTGCCAGACGCTTGCGACCTTTGGCGCGACGTGCATTGATCACGGCACGACCGCCACGGGTTTTCATGCGCACCAGAAAACCATGGGTACGGGCGCGACGAATCTTGGAGGGTTGGTAAGTGCGTTTCATTTTCGGAAATCCTAAGAAGCTTCAGAGGCAAGCTGCCTCAGTGTGATTGATTATGCCAATGGCATCAACGTAAATTTCACCCGAACAGATCAGGGGAACCGCAGATTATCGCAAACTTTTTAACCGGCGGTAAATCAGGGGAAGACCCGTAGTGTGGATAAGTGTTTGATAAATTAGAATTGGTCGCGTCAAGAATCAAAAATATCCACAGAAACCAAGCACACAATGACCGAGGGACAACACCCCACACCCCAAGCCTTTGCAGACGCAAGCGGCGCATATTTTTGGCAAACCTGTATCGATCAAATGGCACAGGAACTCCCGGAGCAGCAGTTTCAGACCTGGATCAAGCCTTTGTCGGCCCAGGTGGCCGATGATTTGAGCAAGGTCACCATTTTTGTCGCCAACCGTTTCAAGATGGACTGGATCCGGGCGCAATACAGCCACCGGCTGGCGCTGATCATGGAGCGCCTGACAGGGCAATCCGTTCAGGTTGAGCTCGCGCTGTCGCCGCGTGACGCGCTGGTGCGCAAGCCTGAAGTCAAGGTGGCGAGTGCCGCCGTGGTGGTCGATACGCTGGCCGAGGCCGATAATTTTCGCCCGGCCGAGCCCCTGAAAAGTCGCCTCAATACGGGTTTGACGTTCGACACCCTGGTTGAAGGCAGCGCCAACCGCATGGCGCGTGCGGCGGCCATGCACGTGGCCGGCATGCCGGGCCATTTGTACAACCCGTTGTTCATTTATGGTGGTGTCGGCCTGGGTAAAACCCACCTGATGCATGCGGTGGGCAACCAACTGATGGCCGATCACCCCAGCGCCAAGGTGCTCTACATCCATGCCGAGCAGTTTGTGACCGATGTGGTGAAAGCCTACCAGCGCAAGGCGTTTGACGAATTCAAGGAGCGTTACCACTCGCTGGACCTGCTGCTGATTGACGACGTGCAGTTTTTTGCCAACAAGGAGCGCACGCAAGAGGAGTTTTTTAACGCCTTTGAGGCGCTATTGGCCAAAAAGTCGCACATTGTCATGACCAGCGACACCTACCCGAAGGGCCTGGCTGACATCCACGAGCGCCTGGTGTCGCGTTTTGACTCGGGGCTGACGGTGGCGATCGAGCCGCCTGAGCTCGAGATGCGGGTGGCCATTTTGATCAACAAGGCGCAGGCCGAGGGCATTGTGATGCCCGAGGAAGTGGCCTTTTTTGTGGCCAAGAACGTGCGCTCCAACGTGCGCGAGCTAGAAGGCGCCCTGCGCAAAATTCTGGCGTATTCGCGCTTCAACCAAAAAGAAATCTCGATTTTGCTGGCGCGCGAGGCACTGCGCGACCTGCTGTCCATCCAGAACCGCCAGATTTCGGTGGAAAACATCCAGAAAACGGTGGCGGACTACTACAAGATCAAGATCGCCGACATGTATTCCAAGAAACGGCCCGCCAGCATTGCCCGGCCGCGCCAGATCGCCATGTACCTGGCCAAGGAGCTGACGCAAAAAAGCCTGCCCGAAATTGGTGAAATGTTTGGCGGGCGCGACCACACCACGGTGCTGCACGCGGTGCGCAAAATTGGCACCGAGCGCCAGCAGGTGACGGAACTCAACCAGCAATTACACGTGCTGGAACAAACACTTAAAGGCTGACGCCACAAGGCTGAAGCAAATGAGTGGGAAAATAACTGACTTTTTGCAAACTGGTCTGCGCCAATCAGGGACCAGTCTGTTCGGCATTGAAACCAAGAGGATGACATGATTGTTTTAAAAGCAACCCAGGATAAGGTTTTGTCGGTTTTGCAGGCGGTCTCGGGCATTGTCGAGCGGCGCCACACCCTGCCCATTTTGGCCAACGTGCTGATTCGCAAAATGGGTGACGCCTTGCAGCTCACCACCAGCGACCTCGAAATCCAGATCCGCACCGCCGCCGAACTCGGTGGCGACACCGGCGACTTCACCACCACGGTGGGCGCGCGCAAGCTGATCGACATTTTGCGCACCATGCCCTCCGATCAAATGGTGTCGCTCGAATCCAGTGCCGCCAAGCTCATCCTCAAGGGTGGCAAAAGCAAGTTCACGCTGCAGTCCATGCCCGCCGAAGACTTTCCGCTGGTGCAAGAATCTGCCAACTTCGGCCCGGCTTTCAGCGTGCCGCAAAAAACCCTCAAGGCCTTGCTGAGCCAGGTCTCGTTTGCCATGGCGGTGCACGACATTCGCTATTACCTGAATGGCATTTTGTTCGTGGCCGAAGGCAAGCAACTCAGCCTGGTGGCCACCGACGGTCACCGGCTGGCCTTTGCCAGTGCCACCCTTGACGTCGACGTGCCCAAGCAAGAAGTGATTTTGCCGCGCAAAACCGTGCTGGAACTGCAGCGCCTGTTGTCCGATGCCGAAGGCGCCATCGAGATGCAATTTGCCAACAACCAGGCCAAGTTCAGCTTCCATGGCATGGAGTTCGTCACCAAGCTGGTCGAGGGCAAGTTCCCCGACTACAACCGCGTGATCCCGCGCAACCACCACAACAGCATCACGCTGGGCCGTGCTGCGCTGCTGGCCACGCTGCAGCGCACCGCCATTTTGACCAGCGAAAAATTCAAGGGTGTGCGTCTGAACATCGACCCCGGCACGCTGCGTGTGGCCGCCAACAATGCCGAGCAGGAAGAAGCTGTGGACGAGCTCGACATCGACTACGGTGGCGACAGCATCGAAATCGGCTTCAACGTGACCTACCTCATCGACGCCCTCAGCAACATGTCGCAAGACATGGTCACGCTGGAACTCTCGGACGGCAACAGTTCGGCCTTGTTCACCATTCCTGACAACACCACGTTCAAGTACGTTGTGATGCCGATGCGCATCTAAGCGCTTGCTGCCCTGTTCCATTTAATCTCCACTGACGCCGCCATGACCGAAGAAAAAACGCCCGCCCAACTCCCTGAAAACACCGTACACACTGGCGAAGGCACGGCGGACAGCTCCAACTTTCAGCCCACCATTGACGCCCACCAGGCGGGCGCCTCCGAGGCGTACGGCGAAGGTTCGATCCAGATCCTCGAAGGCCTGGAAGCCGTGCGCAAGCGCCCCGGCATGTACATTGGCGACACCAGTGACGGCACCGGCCTGCACCACCTGGTGTTCGAGGTGGTCGACAACTCGATCGACGAGTCACTGGCCGGGCACTGCGACGACATTCTGGTCACCATCCACACCGACAACTCGGTGAGCGTGGTCGACAACGGCCGGGGCATCCCGACTGGCGTCAAGATGGATGACAAGCACGAGCCCAAGCGCAGCGCGGCCGAGATCGCCCTGACCGAGCTGCACGCCGGCGGCAAGTTCAACCAGAACAGCTACAAGGTCTCGGGCGGCCTGCACGGCGTGGGTGTGAGTTGCGTCAACGCCTTGAGCAAAATGCTGCGCCTTATCGTGCGCCGCGACGGCAAGGTGCACACGCTCGAATTCAGCCGGGGCTTTGTGCAAAACCGCCTGATCGAGGCCGTCAATGGTGTCGAGGTGTCGCCCATGAAAGTGACCGGTGAAACCGAGCGCCGTGGCACCGAAGTGCATTTCTTGCCCGACACCGACATCTTCAAGGAAAACAACGATTTTCACTATGAGATCCTCAGCAAGCGCCTGCGCGAACTGAGCTTTTTGAACAACGGCGTGCGCATTCGCCTGAAAGACGAGCGCACCGGCAAGGAAGACGACTTTTCTGGCGCGGATGGCGTGCGCGGCTTTGTCAACTTCATCAACAAGGGCAAAACTGTCCTGAATCCCAACATCTTCCACGCCATGGGCGACCGCCAGAGCGACCAGAACACCAATATCGGTGTCGAAGTGGCGATGCAGTGGAACAGTGGCTACAACGAGCAGGTGCTGTGCTTCACCAACAACATTCCGCAGCGTGATGGCGGCACCCACCTCACCGGCCTGCGTGCCGGTATGACACGCATCATCAACAAATACATTGATGACAGCGAAATCGCCAAAAAAGCCAAGGTCGAGGTGACCGGTGACGACATGCGCGAAGGCTTGACCTGCGTGCTGAGCGTGAAAGTGCCCGAGCCCAAGTTTTCCAGCCAGACCAAGGACAAGCTGGTGTCATCGGAAGTGCGCGGCCCGGTCGAAGACATTGTGAGCAAGTTGCTGTGGGACTACCTGCAGGAGCGCCCGGCGGACGCCAAGATCATCGTCGGCAAGATTGTTGAGGCCGCCCGCGCCCGCGAAGCCGCCCGCAAAGCCCGCGACATGACGCGCCGCAAGGGTGTGCTCGACGGCATGGGCCTGCCCGGCAAGCTGGCCGACTGCCAGGAAAAAGACCCGGCGCTGTGCGAGATTTACATCGTCGAGGGTGACTCCGCCGGTGGCTCCGCCAAACAGGGCCGCGACCGCAAGTTCCAGGCGATCTTGCCGCTGCGCGGCAAAATTCTGAACGTGGAAAAAGCGCGCTACGAGAAGCTGCTCACCAGCAACGAAATCCTGACGCTCATCACCGCCCTGGGCACTGGCATCGGCAAGGCGGGGGGTACCACCGGCAACGACGACTTCGACGTGGCCAAGCTGCGCTACCACCGCATCATCATCATGACCGACGCCGACGTGGACGGCGCGCACATCCGCACGCTGCTGCTGACCTTCTTTTACCGCCAGATGCCCGAGCTGGTGGAGCGCGGCCACATCTACATCGCCCAGCCGCCGCTTTACAAGGTGAAATCCGGCCGTGAAGAGCTGTACCTGCAGGGTGCCTCCGACCTCGACAGCTTTTTGCTGCGCATCGCACTGGTCCATGCCACGGTTTACACCGGGGGCGACAACAGCACGGCCCTGACCGGCGACGTGCTGACTGACTTGGCGCGCAAGCACCAACAGGCCCAGTCCGTGATCGCCCGGCTGGCAAACTTTCTGGACGTGTCCGCCTTGCGCGCCATTGCCGATGGTGTTGCGCTGAACCTCGACACTGTGGCCGACGCCGAGGTCTCGGCCATCGCCCTGCAGGCCCAGTTGCCCGACGCCGAAGTGGCGGGTGAATTTGACGTGCGCAGCGATAAACCCATTTTGCGCATCAGCCGCCGCCTGCACGGCAACATCAAGAGCAGCGTGCTGACGCAAGACTTTGTCCACGGCGCCGACTATGCCGCCCTGAGCGAAGTCGCCAAAACCTTCAAGGGCTTGCTCAGCGAAGGCGCACGCGTCACGCGCGGCGAAGGCGAGCGCCAAAAAGAACAAAAGGTCAATGACTTCCGCGAGGCCATGGCCTGGCTGATTGCGCAGGCCGAAGGCTCAACCAGCCGCCAGCGTTACAAAGGGCTGGGTGAAATGAATCCCGCGCAGCTTTGGGAAACCACCATGGACCCCACGGTGCGCATCTTGCTGCGCGTGCAGATCGACGACGCCATCGAAGCCGACAAGGTGTTCACCATGCTGATGGGCGACGAAGTAGAGCCACGTCGCGAGTTTATTGAAACCCATGCCCTGCAGGCAGGGAATATTGATATTTGAGTCATCACTGCGGTGAATCACTCCTGCCCGTTTTGCACGCTGCCGCCTGAACGTATCGTTGCTGCAAACGAGGCGGGCTGGATTATTCGGGATGCTTACCCAGTCACGCATGGGCATACGCTCGTTATCCCCCGACGCCATATCAGCTCATTCTTTGAATTGGGCGCCGACGAGCGCCAACAACTGCTGGTGCTATTGGACATAGCCCGAGCCGGGCTAGATGTGGACCTTCACCCGCAGGGGTACAACATCGGTATCAACGACGGGCCTGCAGCCGGGCAAACGGTGCCGCATCTGCACATTCACCTCATTCCGCGTTACGAAGGCGACATCCCCGATCCGCGAGGCGGTGTGCGTTGGGTGATACCGCACAAGGCAAAGTACTGGACGTAAATGGCGACACAAAAAGTTCAGCAGTTGATGCAACTTTTTGAGGGCATTCGCCGGGCCCAGTCAGACGGGCGCTTTGCGCCTCATAAACCACTTCTGCTGCTGCTCGCATTGGCTCGCGCTCAACAAGGTGCTCAAAGATTAATTCGACTTGAAGATATTGACCTGCAACTGCAGCAACTGCTGAGTGAGTTCGGCCCCACGAATGCAGCCAAAAGCCGACACTACCCGTTTTGGCATTTGCGGACAGATGGCAAAGGGCAACTGTGGGAGGTGGTAGGACCCGCCTCATTGCTGCAACGAAGCCCCGGTGCAACGCCGAACCTGAGCGAGCTAAAGCAAGCCACCGTCTTTGCAGGCTTTTCTGAAACCGTAGATAAAAGCCTTAAACAAGATCCATCTTTGATTCCGGAGTTGGGGCAAATGTTGCTGCAAAGCTTTTTCCCAGAAACCTTGCATGCAGACATCGCTGATGCAATTGGGCTTGATCTGACTGTGACGAATCATCGTGTTGAAGAGCCTTCGGAAAGTTACGAATCAATAAGCAGGAAAAAGCGCACCAGAGCGTTCCGCGACATGGTACTTCGGGCTTACGAATATCGCTGCTGTGTTTGCGGTTTTGATTTGCGTATTGGGCACATTCCCGCTGGACTGGAAGCCGCGCACATTCAATGGCATACCGCCGGTGGACCTGATATCGGTCCCAATGGACTGTCCCTTTGTGCTTTGCATCACAAGCTGTTTGATCTTGGTGCGTTCACTCTGACACCAAATTCGCAAAAGATCGTTTTCAGTGAACATGCTGTCTCCGGGTCACGCGGACTGACGGGTGAACTCCGTCATCACGGGAAAACAGCCCTTGAACCCACGTCAAACGAAGCGGCGCCAGGCGCCAATTTTCTCGAATGGAATTGGAGTCATGTGTTCAAAAGGGATGCACGTCCTTAGGAAGGCTTCCCTTCAATCAAGACGAATTAGCGTCAGCGGTAGGCTGTGGACACGAAAGGCTCAATTTCTCACCTCATGACCCTACCTACACGTTGTAGGCGATAGCAAAGATTTGCCGATTTGGAGGCAAAGTTTTGCCGGACTGGTCCAACGTCCAATGCCTATGAATGTGCTGAATTCAAAGCTTGACCAGCCGTGCGATGAAAAAGCTTGCGGTGGAGACCGAGGCGGCAAGCGTAGCGCCCCACGCTAAGTCGACCACTGTTACCAAAAGTGGCCAATCTTTGAGCGTTGCGAGGTTGCTGAGGTCGTAAGTGGCATAAGTGACGAGTCCGAAGAGCGCACCAAATAACAGCGCGTGCACCCAGGAGTTCTTCTCCATTGCTGGGCCAATGACGAAAAGCACTAGCCCAAGAACGAACAGCAGATAGAAAACACACGCGGCTGCCCAGTTGATTTCACTCTTCATCAGGAAACCAATTTGGTTCTGGTAGAAATTCTTGGCCACCAACCCCAGCCAGATCATGTCCATGGCAATGAAGACGGGAAAGGCGATGGCATAGAGCTTGATGAGCATGGAAGTTACCATTTGTGTGTGTTCATCGGACTCAATTACAAGCGGACTTTGGCGTGCTGTGCGTCGTTTGTTTTCGGCGTTTCTCCGGCCACGTACGCCTTGGCAGCGTCAAAGACGTATTTAAGTCCCTGCATGCCAGCGTTATCCCAGTATTCACCTTCGTGCGCCGTGAATTTCAGCAGGGCAATATTGGGGTCGGACTTGCCTCCCGGAAACCATACCTTCCAGGCTTCCTCCCACATCTTTTCAATCAGCTGCTGGTCGCGCAATACGGTCAACTCGCCGCGCACCGAGGCAAATTTTTTGGTGCTTTGAAAAGTGAGCGTTGCTTGGGGGTTGACGCTGATTTCGTCGATCTTGAGCGAGTTGATGTCGGTCACAAGGTAAGCGGTCATGCCGTCGTTCAGGTGCGCAATGGCCATCGGCCGCGCGTGGACTGCGTCGGCCGTCTGCGTCACCAGCATCGCCACATCGAAGTCGTTTACGACATCGTACAAATGATTCCTACCGTCGTTCGTGTTCATTGCTGCTGACTCCTTGATTTTCAATTAATGGGGAAAGGTTTGATCCAACATCCACTTTATAGAAAGGCCACAACGGCATCCGTGCGCTACACAACACACCGTTCCTCAAAATCATTGACTTCACCTGAACTTGCTGCGCGTCGGGGTACTTTGCGGTGCATGGGGCATGGTGCCCAAAAGGAGCTCAGGCTTTTGACGGCTGACCTTCGGCGCAGCGCGTCAAAGCTGGGTGGCCATGGTGAGGGTGCTTGTTGCGCATGCAAAAGGGCGCGCCGCAAGATATTGGATTTTCACGGTTGTTTCTTTGGATTTGGATCTGTCTTTCAGCGTAACAGCGGCTGGTGTGGGTTTCTGTGCGCTGGCGAACCAGGCATTCAACGCGTTCGCCAGTGTGCGCAATCGCACAGATGAAGACACGCGAGCGCCATAGCATTCAGCCCAGAGTCACTCACTGACTCGCTTGCGAAGCAACTCGCTCAACTTCAAAGGAAAATTATCATGAACAAGAATCAAGTCAACGGCACTGTGAAAGACATCGCCGGCAAAGTCCAGGAGCAAGCCGGAAAGCTCGTTGGTAACAAGGAGCAAGAGGCCAAGGGCATCCATAAGCAAGTCACCGGCAAAGCAGAAAAGCGCCTGGGCGATGCCAAGGAAGTCGTCGAAGACGCAAAAGACAGTGTCAAGGACGCCGTCAAGCGTCTCTAAAAACTTTCTGGCGTTGGCAAGAAAGCCCTGCGGCCATGACAACTCTTCACGCTGATGTCGCCATCGTGGGTGCCGGCACGGCTGGCATGGGCGCCTTCCGGGCCGCCCGTGCCCACACCAATTCGGTTTTGCTGATCGAGGGTGGCGTTTTTGGCACAACCTGCGCGCGCGTGGGCTGCATGCCCAGCAAATTGCTGATTGCAGCCGCGGAGGCAGCACACCAGGCACGCCACACCCTAGCCTTCGGAGTACAGGTACCCGTGGTCACGGTGGATGGCGCCGCCGTGATGGCGCGTGTGCAGCGCGAGCGCGACCGTTTTGTCGGCTTTGTGCTGGAAACCATTGGTGCCATCGCGCCCGGTGACCGGTTAGCGGCCACGGTCAGGTTTCAGGACGCCAACACCCTGGTAACTGAGCACGGCCAGCTGATTCATGCCAAACGCATCGTTGTCGCCACCGGCAGCACGCCCGTGCTGCCACCGGTCTTGAAAGGGCTGGACGCGCATTTGCTGACCAATGAAAACATCTTCGACCTGCCCACCTTGCCGAACAGCCTGGCGGTGTTTGGCCCGGGTGTGCTGGGGCTGGAACTGGCCCAGGCCATGAGCCGCCTGGGGGTGCGGGTCAAGGTGTTTGGCGTGGGCGGTGGTATCGCTGGTATTCAAGACCCGGCCATCCGTGAGTATGCCAACCAGACCTTCAACAAAGAGTTTTATCTTGATGCCTCGTCTCAGGTGAAGTCGGTCACGGAAACGGCCACCCGGGCCGAAGTCCACTATCTGCACCGCGATGGGGTCTGGAAAACCGAAGCGTTCGACTACGTGCTGGCGGCGACCGGTCGGACACCCGCTGTGGCAGGTCTCGGCCTGGAACACACGGGTTTGGCATTGAACGACCGCGGCGAGCCTGAGTTTGACCGGTTCACGCTGCAGTGTGGCGACAGCACCATCTTTATTGCCGGTGACGCCAGTAACGACAGCCCGCTGCTGCACGAAGCGGCCGACCAGGGGCGCATCGCTGGGGAGAACGCCGCGCGTTTCCCCGACGTGCGCCCTGGCCTGCGTCGCGCGCCGCTGGCAGTGGTCTTCACCGATCCGCAAATCGCATCGGTGGGCCTGAATCTGAAACAACTCAACGCCGGGTTCAAGGATCGCTTCGCCGTGGGTGTCGTGTCCTTCGAAGACCAGGGCCGCAGCCGGGTCATGCTGCGCAACCAGGGCCTGCTGAAAGTCTATGGTGAACAGGGCAGCGGCTTGTTGCTGGGGGCTGAAATGTTTGGCCCCGCAGCCGAGCACGTCGGGCATCTGCTGGCCTGGGCAGTGCAACAGCGCATGACTGTCTCACACATGCTGGACATGCCCTTTTATCATCCGGTCATTGAAGAAGGGCTGCGCACCGCTCTGCGCGACCTCAACCACAATTTGCACATCGGGCCTCAGGTGATCAAGCGCTGCATGGATTGCGGACCTGGCGCTTAAGCTTGGTTCAAGCACCCAACGCGGTTGACGCCGGTGCCAACGAAAGGAAACTGATGAACGACTCTGCCAACTGGTACGCCACCCTGGAAAAACCTTTTTTCTCTCCCCCTGCGTGGATATTCGGGCCGGTGTGGTCGGTGCTTTACCTGGTGATTGCCATCAGCTTTGGCTATGTTTTGTACCTTGCATTCAAGAAGCGAATTGGCTGGATAGTTTTTCTGCCATTCGGCCTGAACCTGGTGTTCAATGCCGCCTTCACCCCGCTGCAGTTTGGCCTGAAAAACAATGCGCTGGCGGCCGTGGACATCTTGCTGGTGCTGGCGACGTTGGTATGGGCCCTGCGCGCCATTTGGCAACCCGCGCGCTGGGTCGCCCTGGTCAATCTTCCGTATTTGGTATGGGTGATGTTTGCCACCGTGCTTCAACTGTCCATCACCTGGTTGAATTTTTGACGAGGCGGCCGTAGTCCGCCCGCAAAAAAATCAGGGCGCCCGAAAAGTCTGGCCCAATGCAAAAACCGAGTTGGGCACATTGGGCCGCATCATTTGCGCGACTGGTTTTCAGAACACCCCCCGGTTTGGTGGCGGCTTTTTCTCAATCCGGACACCTCGGGCCAGTTGGTTCAGCACCAAGCGCTCCAAAGTGACAGACTGCATGAAGGTGATCATTTTCTCGTTCATGGCGTCCCACAAGTCTTGCGTCATGTCTTGTGCCGGCGTCGCGCCCGTCTGTTTTGATTTTGGTGTTTCATCTTCAACAGCGTAGATGATGTCTGCCACCGTGATGCCATCACTGCGCCTGCCTAGCGCGTAGCCACCACCCGGTCCGCGGGTGCTGGTGACCAGTTCCCGCAAACGCAACTTGCTGAACAATTGCTCAAGGGATGACAGCGAAACTTGTTGACGCAAGCCGATGTCATTGAGCGACACCGGCCCTAGTTCTTCACGCAGGGCAATGTCAATCATCGCATTCACTGCAAAACGGCCTTTGGTACTTAAACGCATTTCGAAACCTCCTGACTGTGCATGAAACCTTGGGAGCAACTTTGCTTCATCAAGATACTTGGTCGCAATGTAGTCGCAGGCAGGGGTAGCAGTTTGTTCGGTGGCGTACCGACCGGTCATGGGCGAATAAATAGTATTGCCTCACAACCAACCAAGGCAACACCATGACCGCCACCAACGTAACAAGTTCGCTGGAGTCCCTCGTCACTCCGCAGTTCCTTCACCGCGAAGCTGCAGTCCAGCTGGAAAAAGCCGTCAAGCACCATCGGCAAGCGGTGTTGCTTCACGACGTGGGCGACGCCAGGCAAGCAGAGACTCATGGCAGCATGGCCTACAACCACACGGCGCACGCTCTGGAGGTGAGTGGTCGGGCACTGAACGTTCTGCTTTGGTAACTTGCTACCCCGAGCCCGTGGAACTCTTTCTTTCAAAAGCCGGCTTGATTGGCTCCTGCGTGGCAGAGCATCCCGGCGCGAGCGCCGAGGGTGCGCCAAACGCGGCTGTCGTTACTTGGGCGGCTTGAACTCCGCAATCGCTTTTGCCAAGTCGGCATATGCCTCGCAACTGCGGTTGCCACAGATTTGCTCAAGAGCGGCCAGGTGACGTTCGGCCTCCGCCGGCTTGTTGTCCATCAGATAAGCCTCTCCGATGTATTCGTGGGCGCCGAGGTGCATTGGGTTGAGCTTGAGGGCCTGTCGGTAATGCTCAAAAGCTTTGGGCAAATCGGGTTGGGCTTGCTTGCGGTAGCTGAAGCCCAGCAGGTTGTGCACGTCAGCGTTGTCCGGGGCAGCCTGCAATGCAACCCGCAGTTCCGTCAAGGCGCGTTGCCAGTCTTTGGCGTCGATGGCATTGCGGGCATTTGCCACACGCGCGGTCGCGGTCGGTTCTGGCGCAGGCGTTGTATCCGGCGTGTCAGCCGCGTGAACCTGGGTCGTCAAGGCAAGCACCAGGCAAATTGAAAGCAGTCGGGGCGTCATGGGTCACTCCAGGTCAGGTGAATCTTGGTGGGTAATCGGTGCGAATTATTGGCCTGCAAGAAAATCCTTCGGGCCGCAGGGGCTGATGTGATGCATCAGCTCGCGCGCAGTCGTGCGGCTTGGCGCCCGACTTTGGCAGAAAGCCGCTGACAATCAGTGCGCAAGCCCGACCAGATGACCTTGACCCAGCTGAAAGTACCTTAGATGAAAAAATTGTTGTTAGCCCTTGCTGCCCTTCTTGCATCGTCTGGCGGCATCGCCGAGATTGTGGGCGAGGTCAGCACCACCTTCAAACTGTTGAGTCCCAACGACAAGATCGCGGTGGAAGTGTTCGATGACCCTGAGGTGCAGGGGGTGGCCTGCTATTTGTCGCACGCCAAAACCGGTGGCTACAAAGGCGCGCTGGGCCTGGCCGAGGACACCTCGGACGCAGCGGTGGCTTGCCGCCAGATCGGCCCGATTGCATTCAAGGGCAAGCTCGCCGTGCAGGACGAAGTGTTCAATGCCCGCACCTCGTTTTTGTTCAAACGCGTGCGCGTGGTGCGCATGGTCGACAGCAAGCGCAACACGCTGGTTTACCTGGTGTACTCCGACAAGCTGATCGATGGCAGCCCGAAAAACAGCGTGACGGCGGTGCCGGTGCCGGCAGCGCAGCCGATACCACTCAAATAAGTCGCGGCATTTCGGCCCCTCATGGCACCTCGCTCCCAGGCCAACTGCGCCGGTTGATGGCGTAACCCTGTACCTCGCCCCTGAACGGCATCAGCAGCATGCCGTCGAGTCGCGCCACCTCGCGCGGATCGGTGTGTCCATGAATGCCGATGGTCATGCCCAATTGGCCTGCGCGGGGTTGCGCCCGGTAGGTGCCAAACAAGCGGTCCCACCAGGGCAGGTTGAAGCCGAAGTTGGAATTGGTCTCGTCCTCCGCAACCGAGTGGTGCACGCGGTGCATGTCGGGCGTGACGATGACCCAGCGCAGCACGCGGTCCAGGCCCACGGGCAGGCGGATGTTGCCGTGGTTGAACATGGCCGCCGCATTGAGCACCACCTCGAAGATCAGCACCGCCAGCACCGCGATGGTGGCGATCTTGATCAGTATGGACAGCATGATCTCCAGGGGGTGAAAGCGCGCGCCGGTGGTCAGGTCGTAGTCCGGGTCGGCGTGGTGCACCCGGTGCAGCCGCCACAACACCGGCACCGCGTGCACCATGACGTGCTGCAGCCAGATCACAAAGTCCATCGCGATCACGGCCACGGGCATGGCAAGCCAGAACGGCACGCTGAAATGGTTCAGCAGGCCCCAGCCATTGGCCGCACTGAACGCGGCCATGCCCACTGCGGCCAGCGGGAACAGCAGGCGCAGCAGCAGGGTATTGAGGGAGACCAAGCCAAGGTTGCTGGCCCAGCGCAGCGACTTGGATGCGGTGAGCGCGCGCTGCGGCGCCAGCAACTCCCAAAGCGCGACAAGCGCAAAAACACCCACAAAGAAGCCTATCCGGATTGCCGGCTCATGCGCCATCACAAACTGTTCAAATTCCATGTTGTCTCCATCCAGTCCAGCTGGGCTGTTGCGTTGAATCAATATCAATCAATCTAACGGATATTAGAATATACACTATGAACAACCGATCACTCAAAGACCTGCTGTACGAGCAGGTCGCCCGCGTGGGCAAGGCGCTGTCCAGCCCCAAGCGGCTGGAAATCCTGGAAATGCTGGCCCAGGGCGAGAAGGCGGTCGAGACCATTTCACTGGAGGTGGCCATCGACAACAAGCTCGCCAGCGCGCATCTGAAAGCGCTCAAGGAAGCCCGGCTGGTGCAAACCCGCCGCGATGGCAAGCGTATTTATTACAGCCTCACCGGACGGGACGTGGCGCAGTTGGGTGTCACGTTGCGCCAGGTGGCCGAGGAGCATCTGGTCGAATTGCGCATGGCGCTGCAGGGCATGATGGCCGACCCGCAGCGCATGGTCAGCGTCGGGCGCAAGGAACTGATGGCGCAGGCCAAGCGCGGCGAGGTCATCGTGCTCGATGTTCGACCGCAGAGCGAGTTCGATGCCGCACACCTGCCCCATGCCCGTTCATTGCCCCTGTCCGAGCTGGCCCAGCGCCTGGCCGAACTGCCCCGTGAGGTGGAAATCGTTGCCTACTGTCGTGGTCCGTTTTGCCTGATGTCTGATGAGGCGGTGAAGCTGCTCCAGGCCCATGGCTACCAGGCACGCAAGACCTTCGACGGGGTGAGCGAGTGGCAGGCTGCGGGGCTGCCGCTTGCCAAAAGCTGATCAACCCAGGAGGAATTTATGGCCAGCACACTTTTCATCATCAACGACGCGCCTTACGGCAACGAGCGCGCCTACAACGCGCTGCGCCTGGCGGCTGCGGTTGCGGCGAAGGAAGGCCAGCAAGTTCGCGTGTTCTTGATGGCCGACGCGGTGGCCTGCGGCAAAGCTGGCCAGAAGGTGCCCGAGGGCTACTACAACATCCAGCTGATGCTGGGCAAGATCATTCGCAAGGGCGAGGTGCTGCTGTGCGGCACCTGCATGGACGCACGCGGACTGCGGACTGAGGAACTCATGGAAGGTGCCTTGCGTGGAACTTTGGCACTGCTGGCCGACTGGACCGTCGAGGCCGACAAGGTGCTGGTGTTTTGATTTGACATGCGTGCACTGATCGATCTGACCAGCCATTTGCGCACGCAACTCGCGCAAGTCTTCGAACGCCCGATTGACCTGGCTCCGCTGGCGGACAAGGGCCTGGCGCATTGGCATGTGCGTTTGATTGGAACCGGTTTGCTGGCGCGTATTCCGAAGCAGAGCCAGATGAACCTGGGGGCGGTGGATAACCTGGTGTACGAAGCGGCCTGTTTTGAGCGCACGCAAGTCTGTGGCCATGTGCCGCAGCTGGCGCGGGTGATTGAACCCAGCCCCGGGCTGCCCTGGGGGGCACTGCTGGTGGAAGAAATTAACGGTTGCCCTGCCAGCAAGCCCGCGCACATCGCGCCCATCATGCAGGCCCTGGCCGCCATCCACACGCTGCCCGTGCCGGCCCCGGAGCAGCGGCGACCCCTCCTGAACGAAAAAAATCCCATGCTGGGCTTGCTGGCGCTGGTTCGGGCGCAAGCGGTTTACCTTGACCATCCGGCCCTGTCCGAGGCATCTCGGCGCGTGATCAAGACCCGTCTTGAAGCTCTGGCCCGGACCCTGCCGCACAGGGCCGATGCACTGGCGCAGCGCCTCATCAGCTTTGACGCGCATCCCGGCAATTTCCTGATCACCGCCACTGGCAAGGCGGTGCTGGTGGACCTGGAGAAGCTGCGCTACAGCTACCCGCCGCTGGACTTGGCCCATGCCACGCTGTACACCTCCACCACCTGGGATGTGGCTGCCTCGTTTGAGCTTTCCACGCCACAGGTGGCGCAGGCCTATGAGGTCTGGCAGGTAGCCGCCGGGCCGATGGCAGAACCCTACCTGGCGGCTTTGGTGCCGCTGCGGGAACTGATGTGGCTTTGGTCCGTGACCTGGTGTGCCAAGTGGCTGACGCAGTCTGGCAAAACCAAAACAACGGGTGCGCAGGGCGAAGATTGGTCGCAGACCAACAGCGATCACGCGCTCATCAAGCACGTTCGCACCCGTGTCAACGACTACCTGTCCATTGGGTGCATCAACCGGGTGCAGCAGGAGTGCCATGAATTGGCCCGGCTTTATCCCCAGGCCCGCTGATTGCCAAGCGCCCGGTGTAAGCTTTTGGGGTCTTGCGCCGACTGAACGGTACAAGTTTTTACCAACGACACCCGGAGTTTTCCTGCATGAAGTTTTTAACGTTCGCCGCCACAGCACTCAGCTTGGGCGTAGCCACTCTGGCCAATGCTGACTGGTCCCAAATTCAAAACGAGGCCAAAGGGCAAACCGTGTATTTCAATGCCTGGGGTGGCAGCGAAGCCACCAACGCCTACATCAGCTGGGCCGCCAAAGAGGCCAAAACCCGCTACGGCATCGACGTGCGCCACGTCAAGATCACCGACGCCGCTGAAGTGGTCAAACGCCTGCAAACCGAAGTGGCCGCCGGGCGCACCAGCAAGGGCTCGGTCGACCTGATGTGGGTGAATGGCGAAAACTTCCGCAATCTTAAAAATGGTGGCCTGCTGTTTGGCCCCTGGGCACAGAGCCTGCCGAACTGGGGCCTGGTGGACCTGAACAAGCCGGTGCAAACAGATTTCTCGGTGCCCACCGAAGGCTACGAGTCCCCCTGGGGAACGGCTCAACTGACCTTCATTGCCGACCGCGTCAGCACACCGGCACCGCCGCGCTCAGCCCAGGAATTGCTGGCCTTTGCCAAAGCCAACCCGGGTCGCGTCAGTTATCCCAAACCGCCAGATTTTCACGGCATCACCTTCGTCAAACAACTGCTGCTGGAGCTGACGCCCAACAAAACCGCCTTGCAGCAGGCCGTGACACCGGCGGCCTTTGCCAGCGCCACGCAAGCGCTCTGGGCGTACCTGGACCAGTTCCACCCCGCGCTGTGGCGCAACGGCAAAAGCTTTCCGGCCAGTGCGGCTGAAATGCACCGCATGCTCGGCGATGGTGAACTCAAAATGTCGCTCACCTTCAACCCCAACGAGGCAGCCAATCTGATCGTGACCAAGCAACTGCCGCCAAGCGCCTACAGTTTTGGTTTCACGGGAGGCACCATTGGCAACGTGCATTTTGTGGCGATTCCCGGCAATGCCAGTGCCAAGGCGGGTGCGCAGGTGTTTGCCAACTTCCTGCTGTCAAGCGATGCGCAAACGCACAAGGCAGACATCAGCGTGTGGGGCGACGGCACGGTGCTGGATGTGAACAAGTTGCCCGGTGCAGCCCAGGCGCAAATGCGCAAGACGGCCCCTGGCGCACTGACTGAGTCCGTGCCCACGCTGCCAGAGCCGCACGCCAGCTGGGTGGAAGCCCTGGAAGCGGAGTGGCTCAAGCGCTACGGCACGCGTTAAAACGCTGGCGGCAGCCATTGCAGGTCGGGTGGCTCGTCAATGTCATGCAGGGTGGGGCCGATGTGCACCCGCCAGTTGAGCTGTTCCAGCCGCTGCAAGGTCGCGCTGGCCACGCTGTCGGTGCTCCAGGCGATGCCGGAAAAAACCGACGCGTCAAACTGATTCAGCCCGAGCAGCACATAGCCGCCATCGAAGGCGGGCAGCAGGGTGGCGTGGGCGCGCTGCAAGGCGTTTGCGGCCTGTTGCAGTTGGGGGGCGTCAAGTTGCGGGCAGTCGGTACCGATCAGCAAGACCGCTTCACCCGCGCCCAGCACCCGCCGGGCCGCACGCGCCATGCGTTCGCCTAAATCGCCTTCGCCCTGGTTCGTCAGCTGCACGGTCCCGGGCAGGGTGAGGGTTGGCCAGATGGGATGGTCCGCTGAGGGTGTCACACACAGCTCCACCGGACCCACCTGTGCGGCCAGGGCTTCACGCAGGGTGTGGCGCAGTAAACGCTGGGCCAGTTCGGCCGCGCCTTGCCGGCCCAGCGCCGGGATCAGACGGGTCTTGGCAAGCCCGGCCAGCGGCGCTTTGGCAAAGATGACGACACGCACCGTTTTCATCGGTAGGCGCGCGCCAGTTGCTCAGCGGGCACGCCGCGCCAGTAGTCCCAGCGCAGACGCCACATCAGCGCCATGGTGGTCCAGACCCCGCGTGTTTCCCAGCGCCGCCCCGAGGTGGTGACGCGGCGCGCGACACAGGCCGGGCGCGAGCGGCGAAGCAAGCGTTTGGAGAGTTCAATGTCTTCCATCAGGGCCTGGTCAGGGAAGCCGCCCACAGCATCAAAAGCTGCGCGCGTCATGAACATGGCCTGGTCACCGGTGGCGATGCCTGTCCACCGCGAGCGCAGGTTCATCATGTGCCCGATGACGCGCAGCATCCAGTGCCCACCGCTGAGGCGGACATCAAACCGACCCCAGTGGTGCACACCGCTGGCAAGCGCCTGACCGACGCAGTCAAGTGCCCTGTGCGGCAGTTCGGTATCGGCATGAAGAAACAGCAAGACATCGCCGCTGGCCCGCGCTGCGCCCGCATTCATTTGCCTGGCCCGTCCGACGGGCGCGTGCACCACTGCAAAGCCTGCGCGCTCGATCAGCGCGGCAGAGCCGTCCTCGCTGCCGCCATCGACCCACAGCACGTCGCAGCCCGCCAGCTGCAAGGGCCGCAGCCGCGCCAGCAGCGCAGGCAACACCAGCGCTTCATTGCGCACCGGCACGATGATGGACAAATTCATGATTTTTAGGGGTTGAAAGCTGCGATTTTGCACTTTGCGACGCGCGCTGACGCTGGGTGCGGTTGGAGAAATTCACCCTGTCGATCCTGCGTAACTGTTGCCATTGAGGCTGCTGGTGCATTGAGCAGCCCGGTTGACGGCACTTTGAAGCATGCAGAGCGGCCCAGAATGAAGGGGCCACAGACCAGGTTGTCTACAATCATTGCTCGGCGTGCGCCCAAGGCCGGTAAGTGATGGCATTCAAAATGATCCCGGTTGCTGCAGGCGTCCTCTTTTCGTCCCAATTGTTCAAGGCATTTCCTCCATGGCTGAAACCATCGCAACCCCTCCAGCAACCCAAGGCAGCGCTGCCGAGAACCTGGTCGACATGGCCAATGCCATCCGCGCCCTGAGCATGGACGCAGTGCAGGCCGCCAACTCCGGCCACCCGGGTGCGCCCATGGGCATGGCCGACATGGCGGTGGGCTTATGGGGCAGCCACCTCAAGCACAACCCGGCCAACCCCAAGTGGCTGGACCGCGACCGCTTTGTGCTGTCCAACGGCCATGGCTCCATGCTGCTGTATTCAGTGCTGCACCTGACCGGCTACAAGCTGCCGATCAAGGAGCTGAAAAACTTCCGCCAACTGCACAGTAAAACACCAGGTCACCCCGAGGTGGACGTGACGCCCGGCGTTGAAACCACCACCGGCCCGCTGGGCCAGGGCATCACCAACGCGGTGGGCATGGCGCTGGCCGAAAAGCTGTTGGCCCAGGAATTCAACCGCGACGGCCTGGACGTGGTGAACCACCACACCTACGCCTTCATGGGCGACGGTTGCCTGATGGAAGGCATCAGCCATGAAGCCTGCGCGCTGGCCGGCGCCTGGAAACTCAACAAGCTGATTGCGCTGTACGACGACAACGGCATTTCGATCGACGGCCAGGTGGCACCCTGGTTCATCGACAACACGGCGCAGCGTTTTGCTGCCTATGGCTGGAATGTGCTCGGCCCCATCAGCGGTCACGACGCCGAACTGGTGGCCGACACCATTGCCGAGGCCAAGCTGTCCAGCGACAGGCCCACGCTGATCATCTGCAAGACCGCCATTGGCTCTGGGTCACCGAACCGCGCCAACACCGCCAAAGCGCATGGCGAGCCGCTGGGCTTGGAAGAAATCAAGCTCACCCGCGAAGCCATCGGCTGGCCGCATGCGCCGTTTGTGATCCCCAAAGACGTCTCCGCCGCCTGGGACGCCAAGGCCGCTGGCAACGCCGCAGAAAAAATCTGGAACGACAAGTTTGCCGCCTACAAGGCCGCCCACCCGGCGCTGGCCAAAGAGCTGCTGCGCCGCATGAAGGGCGAGCTGCCCAAAAACTTTGCCCAAGTGGCAGTCGACACTGCCGTGGCCGCCCACACCAAGGCCGAGACCGTGGCCAGCCGCAAGGCCAGCCAACTCGCGCTGGAAGCTTTTACTGCGGCCCTGCCCGAAATGCTCGGTGGCTCAGCTGACCTGACCGGGTCCAACCTGACCAACACCAAGTGCACCCCCAACCTGCGTTTTGACGCGGCCACGGGCGCGGGCAATGGTGGCCGTCACATCAATTACGGCGTGCGCGAATTCGGCATGGCCGCCATCATGAATGGCGTGGCGCTGCACGGTGGCTTCATTCCTTACGGTGGCACTTTCCTCACGTTCAGCGACTACAGCCGCAACGCCATCCGCATGGCCGCGCTGATGAAACTGCGGGTGGTGCATGTGTTCACCCACGACAGCATTGGCCTGGGTGAAGACGGCCCGACGCATCAGTCGATCGAACACGCAGCCAGTCTGCGCCTGATCCCCAACCTGGATGTCTGGCGTCCCGGTGACACCGCCGAGACCGCCGTGGCCTGGGCTGTGGCCTTGCAAAACAAGACCAAGCCCACCGCCTTGCTGCTGAGCCGCCAGAACATCCATTACGCCCCCAAGGCCAGCCTGGGCGACATCAGCAAAGGCGCTTACGTGCTGGCTGAGCCGACCGAGGTGGGCCTGAAGAAAAAGGCGCAAGCGGTCATCATCGCCACGGGCTCCGAAGTGCCCTTGGCTTTGAGAGCGCAAGAGCTGTTGGCCGAGCGCAAAATTGCGGTGCGCGTGGTCTCCATGCCAAGCACCACCACGTTTGATGCACAGGACGTGGCCTACAAGACAGCCGTGCTGCCCGCTGGTGTGCCGCGCGTGGCGGTGGAAATGGGTGTCACCGGTGGTTGGTGGCAATATGGCTGCGCCGCTGTGGTGGGCATTGACTGCTTTGGTGAGTCGGCCCCGGCGCCCGAGCTGTTCAAGCACTTTGGCTTTACGCCCGAAAATGTGGCAGACACCGTGCAAAAAGTGCTGCGCAAGTAAAAGTTTCGATAATCTGTTTTTAACTCCTGGAGAAAAGTATGACGATCAAGATTGGTATCAACGGCTTTGGCCGTATCGGCCGCAACGTGCTGCGCTCGGCGCTGCAAAATTTCAGCGACATTGAAGTCGTGGCCATCAACGACCTGCTGGAACCCGCCTACCTGGCGTACATGCTGCAATATGACAGCGTGCACGGCCGCTTCAAGGGTGACGTGTCGGTGGACGGCAATACGCTCATCGTCAATGGCAAAAAAATCCGCCTGACGCAAGAAAAAGACCCGACCAACCTGAAATGGAATGAAGTCGGCGCCGACATCGTGATCGAAGCCACCGGCATCTTCCTGGACAAGGTCGGTGGTGAGAAGCATCTGGCCGCAGGCGCTAAAAAAGTGATCTTCTCGGCCCCTTCCAAAGACGACACCCCGATGTTTGTGTTTGGCGTAAACGACAGCACCTACGCTGGTCAGGCCATCATCAGCAACGCCAGCTGCACCACCAACTGCCTGGCCCCGCTGGCCAAGGTCATTCATGACAAGTTTGGTATCAAGCGTGGTCTGATGACCACGGTGCACGCCGCCACTGCCACTCAGAAAACCGTTGACGGCCCGTCCAACAAAGACTGGCGCGGTGGCCGTGGCATTCTGGAAAACATCATTCCTTCAAGCACCGGCGCTGCCAAGGCTGTGGGCGTGGTGATTCCCGACCTCAACAAAAAGCTCACCGGCATGTCGTTTCGTGTGCCCACAAGCGACGTGTCGGTGGTCGACCTGACGGTCGAGCTCAACACCAGCGCCACCATGGCTGAAATCTGCGCCGAGATCAAGGCGCAATCCGAAGGCGCCATGAAGGGCGTTCTCGGCTACACCACCGACAAGGTCGTGGCCACCGACTTCCGCGGCGAGACCCGCACCTCGGTCTTTGATGCCGATGCCTCCATTGCCCTGGACGGCACCTTTGTCAAACTGGTTGCCTGGTACGACAACGAGTGGGGTTACTCCAACAAGTGCCTGGAAATGGTGCGCGTGGTCGCCAAGTAAACCCGCGCGGTTTTGAACCAAAAAAAGGCGCCAGCAGGCGCCTTTTTTTTAACCAAATTTTCAACCGCCCTTTTTGCAGCGCTTGCCGGGGTTTTTCTTGTTGTTGGTGGCCACGCCACGCTCCAGGCTGCGCATCTGACCGTGGCCGGCGGTGTAGCAGACGCCTTTGGGCGCCACAGGGCGAGGGGTGGCTTTGCGGTCGGCTTCGGTGCGGAATTCTTTGCTCATGGTTTCAGGCTCCAATAAATGAATAAAAAGGCAGATTATCCCTGCTCTGGCGCAGCGCGTTTGCGCTGCGGGCCTAATTTGACACTTTGCGGGTCAGGCCGCTCGCAAAGTGACGTGCTCTGACTCCAACTGATGATCGGTAACAAGGCATAAACAGCCAGGGTGGACCGCTAGGCGAGCAACCGCACCCTGACACTTTTGCCTTTCACCTTGCCGGCGTTGAGCTTGTCCATGGCCTCTTTGGCAATGTCGCGCTGCACCGCCACAAAGGTGGTGAACTCGGTCACCACGATCTTGCCGATCTGCTCCCGGCTGAAACCGGCGTCGGCCGTCAGGGCACCCAGCACGTCGCCGGGGCGAATTTTTTCTTTGCGGCCGCCCAGCAGTTGCAGCGTGACCATGGGCGGCAACAACGGGCCTTTGCCGGTGGGCGTGAGCTCGTCCAACTTGTACCAGGTGGAAGGCTGCTTTTGGTACTGCTCGATCTTGCCCACGGCGCCCATCTCGTACATGGCGGCCAGGCTCAGCGCCAGGCCGGACTCGCCGGCGCGGCCGGTGCGGCCAATGCGGTGCACATGCACCTCGGGGTCGGGTGTGATGTCGACGTTGATGACGGCACTGAGTTCCTTGATGTCGATGCCGCGCGAGGCCACGTCGGTGGCCACCAGCACGGACGCGCTGCGGTTGGCAAACTGCGCCAGCACCTGGTCGCGCTCGCGCTGTTCCAGTTCGCCATACAGCGCCAGCGCGCTGAAGCCCTGCTGCTGCAGGGTGGTGACGAGGTCCTTGCACTGCTGTTTGGTGTTGCAAAACGCCAGCGTGCTGACCGGGCGAAAGTGGTTCAGCAGCTTGGCCACCGCCTCAAAGCGGGTGGGCCGGGTGACTTCGTAAAAGCGCTGTTCGATCAGGCTTTGCTCGGTGCTGTCAGCCACCGTGATCTGCTCGGGCGCGCGCATGAACTGTTTCGCCAGCTTCTCGATGCCTTCCGGGTAGGTGGCAGAAAACAGCAGGGTCTGGCGCTCGGGCGGGCACTGTTTGGTGACAGTCACGATGTCGTCCAGAAAACCCATGTCGAGCATGCGGTCGGCCTCGTCGAGCACCAGCGTGGTCAGTGCGTCCAGCGCCAGGTAGCCGCGCGCCAGGTGGTCCATCACGCGCCCGGGTGTGCCCACCACTATGTGCGCGCCGTTTTCAAGGCTGGCGCGCTGACCGCGCAGCGCCACGCCGCCGCACAGCGTGACGACCTTGATGTTGTCCAAGGCGCGGGCGAGGCGGCGTATTTCCACCGCCACCTGGTCGGCCAGTTCGCGCGTGGGGCACAGCACCAGCGCCTGCACGGCAAAGCGGCGCGGGTTGAGGCGCTCCAGCAGCGCCAGGCCAAAGGCGGCGGTTTTGCCGCTGCCGGTCTGGGCCTGGGCGATCAGGTCAATGCCTGCCAGCGCGGTGGGCAGGCTGGCGGCCTGAATCGGGGTCATGGCCAGGTAGCCCAGTTGCTGCAGGTTGTCCAGCGTGGCGGGGTTGAGCGGCAGGGTGCTGAAAGCCAGGGAGGTGGTGTTTGTCATGGCAGGATTATCGTTTTTAGCCAGGTGTGCACAATGGACGCTGTGATTGGCCGAAAAGGAGAACCTGACATGTTGCAAAAACCAAAGTACCGCCTTGGCATGCCCCTGCTGTTGGCGGCGCTGCTCACGGGGTGTGGCAGCCCCATCGTGAATCCGGTGAGCGGCCAGGCCGAGCGCTCGGTGATGAGCGAGCAGATGGAGTTGACCGAGGGCGCCAAGGCACATCAGCAGGTGCTGCAGGAATACGGCGTGGTCAAGGACGCGCGGCTGCAGGCCTATGTGAATAACCTGGGCCAACGCCTGGCCAAACAGTCGCATCGCGGGCAATTGCAATGGCACTTTACCGTGCTCGACAGCCCCGAGGTCAATGCGTTTGCGCTGCCCGGCGGCTACATCTATGTGACACGCGGCATCATGGCTTACCTGCAAAACGAGGCTGAACTGGCCGGTGTGATCGGCCATGAAATCGGCCATGTCACGGCCCGCCATGGTGCCCAGCGCGCCACTCGCCAGCAGGATGCCGGGCTGGGCGTGCTGGCGGCGAGCGTGCTGGGCGCTGTGCTGGAAAGCCAGGGCATGAGTGGCGCCGGACGGCTGGCCAGTGAGCTGTCGCAAACGGTGGCCTCGGGCTACATTGCGTCCTACAGCCGCGACCAGGAACTGCAGGCTGACACCCTGGGTGCCGAGTATTTGGCGCGCACCGCCTACGACCCGCGCAACATGGTCAATGTGATCAATTCACTGAAAAGCCAGGAGCGCTTTGCCGCCGACCAGGCCCGTGCCGAGGGCCGTGCAGCCCCCACTTCGGGCAGTTGGTTGTCGTCGCACCCGAGCAACGACCAGCGCCTGCAGCAAATCAGCCAGCAGGCCACCCAGTTCAAGGGGCAGTACGCCGACGATGGCCGTGCCCGTTACCTGCAGGCCATTGCCGGCATGGCCTATGGCGAGAGTGCCGACCAGGGCTTGACGCGCGGCCAGAATTTTTACCACACCGACATGGGCATCGCCATCACCGCCCCCGCGGGCTGGAAGATCCAGAACGAGGCCAGCCAGCTGGCGCTGCTGAATGCCGCCCGGGATGCCGCGCTGATGATTCAGGTGGCGCCAGCCAAGGCGGGCAGCACCCATGACGAGGTGATCCGCAACCTGCTCAAACCCAGCCAGGGCCGCACCGAGCGTCTGAACATCAACGGACTCCAGGCCACGCGTTTTGTCGGCAACCGCGCCACCAACCAGGGTCAGCAGCCAATTGACGCCACGCTGGTGACCGGACCCCGGGGCACAGTGTTTGTGATGGTGCCCGCTGGCAAAAATGCTGCCGCGCTGCAGCAAGCCCGAGCCGGTTTAACGCAGGCCCAGAGCAGTTTTCGGGCCATGACGGCGCAAGACCGCGCCAGCGCCCGGCCCTGGACCTTGCGCACCATGGCGTACCCAGCGGGCGGCTTTGCCCAGTTGGCCCAGCGCTCACCGTTGCCGCAGGCCGAAGCGCAGTTGCGCTTGATCAACGGCTTTTACGGTGGCGGCGCGCCCGGGGTGGGGCAGTTGGTCAAGGTGGTGGAATAAGCCAAGTATTTGGAGTTGTTGTGGGGTCGACTTCAGTCGACCATGGCAGACTCAAGTCTGCCCCACAGGGTCAATGTCCGGGCGTTCCCAGGCTTCAAGCGTAGTAAGCCGCCACAAAATCCTCAAAGGGTTCTTGCGGTGCGGCATCCAGCTGTTGCTGCGCCACCAGAGACGCCTGCACGCTGGTCTTGAACTGGTTCAGGGTGTCAGCAGCCAGGGCGCTGGCCTGCAGGCTCTGGGTGTGGGTTTTTGACATGGCAAACGCAAAGTTGAAGTAGCCGCCGTGTTGTTTGACGGCTTCGAGCACTTGGGCCGAAGGCGTGCGCTCGGGCTCGTCAATGCGCAGGCGCAGGTCTTGCATGGCGTGCTGATAACGCAGGCCACCATAGGCGGTGTCGAGCATGGCGGCAAACGGGGCCATGTCGTCAAACAATTCATGCGCCAGCGCGCGCAGCGGCTGCTCGTGGTTGTGCACCAGCAGTTGCAGGCCGGGCTGGCGGCCACGCGTGACCACGCGGCGTTTGTTCTCGTCGTTTTCGCTCTGCTCGCGGCTGGTGATGGGCGGGCTGGCGCGAAACAGGCACATCAGCATCAGCACATCGGCAAACAGGCTTTGCTCGGGCGCAATACCGATGTCGATGAAGGGGTTGAGGTCAAACAGCCGCATTTCCAGGTACTGCACGCCCAGGCTGCGTAATGCCTTGGCCGGGCGTTCGCCGTTGGGGGCGATGCGCTTGGGACGCATGGGGGCGTAAAACTCGGCTTCGAGCTGCAGCAGGCTGTCGCTGAGCTGTTTCCAGTGCGCGCCGTCGCGCACGCCCAACTCGGCGTAATAGGGGTCGGGGGTGCGGATGGCGGCCTCCAGCCCCGCGGTGTATTCGGCCAGTGAGTTGAAGCTGATGTTGAGTTTGTCTTGGGCGTGGTTCTGGTAACCCAGGTCGCTCATGCGCAGGCTGGTGGCATGGGCGCCGTGCAGGGTGCCGGGCACCAGTTCGGTCAAATCGCTGGGGTGCCCCTGCAAAAACGACTGGCACACCGCCGGTGAGGCGCCAAACAGGTAGGGCACCAGCCAGCCATAACGCAAGAAGTTGCGGATCAGGCCGAAGCTGCGGGTGTCGATAAAGTCCTGCAAGTTGGGCTCGCCGCCGCAGCAGTCACGCAGGCTGAGCCAGAAGTCTTGCGGCAGCGACCAGTTGTAGTGCGCTCCGGCAATGGTCTGCATGGCGCGGCCATAACGCAGCCCCAGGCCTTCGCGGTACACCATTTTGAAGCGCGCCGCGTTGGTGCGGCCGTAGTCGGCAATGGCAATGTCGGCGTCAGTGCCGATGCGGCAGGGCATGGAGCCTGCCCAGAGCCACTCACCTTCGAGCTGCTGGGCGCTGAAACGGTGAATGTCTTTTAAAAACTCCAGCGGAAAACCGGGCGCGCCAGACGGCGGCGTGATGAACTCCAGCAGCGCCTCGGCGTAGTCGGTGGTGATCCAGGGGTGGGTCAGTTTGGCGCCCAGCGCGCTGGGGTGTGGCGTTTTGGCGAGTTGGCCGGCGCGGTCAATGCGCAGGCATTCGCGCTCAAAACCGCGCTGGATACCGCGCAGCAGCAGGGCTTGGGGGGCTTCAGAAAACTGGCGGACTTCATTGCAACAGGTAAATTTCAGCATGACGATGTTGTTATCGGATTCTCGGGGGCAGAGTATGGCAGTTTTGCAAAATGCCCGGTCGTCTCACCGTCACCTGGGCGTGAAACAATCGGCGCATGTCCTACCTACCTGCTTTTATCGCGCCCATGCGCTTCACCGACCCGGCTGCCGCCCTGGCGCAGGCCCGGTTGATTTATGACAACAGCATTGCCCACCTGCGCCAGGCCATGCAGCGCTACGTGGCGGGTGAAGACCTGCCGGGCCACGTGCGCGGCTGCTACCCGTTTGTGCGGGTGCAGACCGACACCGTGACGCGCCAGACCTCCAGCGCGTCGGCGCGCCTGAGCTATGGTTTTGTGGCCGGCCCGGGCCGTTTCGAGACCACCCTGACCCGGCCCGATCTGTATGCCCGCTACTACCTTGAGCAGTTCACCCTGCTGCTGGACAACCACGACGTTGAACTGGAGGTGGGCACCAGCAACCAGCCCATTCCCGTGCATTTTTCCTTTGCCGAAGACAGCCATGTGGAAGGCAGCCTGAGCCAGCAGCGGCGCCAGCTGATGCGCGACGTGTTCGACCTGCCCGACCTGACCGCCATGGACGATGGCATTGCCAACGGCACCCATGCGCCGCGCGCGGGTGAGCCACAACCCTTGTCGCTGTTCACCGCGCCCCGGGTCGACTATTCATTGCAGCGCCTGCGCCACTACACCGGCACCGGCCCCGAGCATTTTCAGAACTTTGTGCTGTTCACCAACTACCAGTTCTACATTGACGAATTCGTCCGCCTGGGCCACGAGGCCATGCAGGACCCCACCAGCGACTACATTGCGTTTGTCGAGCCGGGCAATGTTGTGACTGAAAAAGTGGTCGTCATTGCGAGCCAGACGAATCGTGCATCAGCAGCGCGCGCAGACGCTGAACCCTGTGGGGCGGACTTGAGTCCGCCACGGTCGACTGAAGTCGACCCCACAACATTCTCAAGAGCTGTGCCTCCTCCTGCCCGCCTGCCGCAAATGCCCGCCTACCACCTGGTGCGCCCGGATGGCAGCGGCATCAGCATGGTCAATATTGGCGTCGGCCCGGCCAATGCCAAGACCATTACTGACCACATTGCCGTGCTGCGTCCGCACGCCTGGATCATGCTGGGCCACTGCGCCGGGCTGCGCAGCAGCCAGCAGCTGGGTGATTACGTGCTGGCGCACGGCTATGTGCGCGAGGACCATGTGCTCGACGAGGAACTGCCGCTGTGGGTGCCCATCCCCGCGCTGGCCGAAATTCAGGTGGCGCTGGCTTCTGCGGTGTCGGAGGTGACCCGGCTCAAGGGACCGGAGCTCAAGCGCATCATGCGCACCGGCACCGTGGCCTCCACCGACAACCGCAACTGGGAACTGCTGCCCGACAACGGCCCGCAGCGCCGTTTCAGCCAGAGCCGGGCGGTGGCGCTCGACATGGAAAGCGCCACCATTGCCGCCAACGGTTTCCGCTTTCGCGTGCCCTACGGCACCCTGCTGTGTGTCAGCGACAAGCCACTGCACGGCGAGATCAAGCTGCCCGGCATGGCGAATCACTTTTACCGCGAGCGCGTGGACCAGCACCTGCGCATTGGTATGCGCGCGCTGGAGTTGCTGCGCGAACAAGGCATCGACCAGCTCCACAGCCGCAAATTGCGCAGCTTTGCCGAGGTGGCGTTTCAGTAGGTCAGGTCCAAAGACCGTGTAAATCTTGCCAGGAGTGCACCTGCACGCCACTACGCAGCATGGCGTTGTCGCCACCGTAAACCAGATGGGCTGGCATGGCCGCATCGCCCGCATAACGGACCCACTTGTTCAGCCCGCTCAAGAAATCAGCATTGAAGGTCTGGCCAGATTTGACTTCGACGGGTTGCAGCTTGTCACCTTGTTCGATCACTATATCGACCTCGTCGCCGGTGTTATTGCGCCAGAAATACAGATTGGAGGCCAGACCCTGGTTGTAGCGGTGTTTGAGTAATTCGCTGATGACCCAGTTCTCAAACAGTGCACCACGCGCCGAGTGGATGGACAGGTGCTCCGCATCTGCAATGCCCATCAAATAAGCCGCCAGACCGGTGTCATGAAAATACAATTTGGGTGTTTTCACCAGGCGCTTGCCAAAATTACGGTGGTGTGGCTGCAGCAAAAACACCACATAACCCGCCTCCAGCACCGACAACCAGGCCGCAATGGTTTTGTGGTTCACACCGCAATCATTGGCCATGGCCGACATATTGAGCAACTGACCACAGCGTGCAGCGCACATTTTGAGAAAGCGCTGGAACAGGCTCAGGTTTTGCACCTCAATAAGCTGACGCACGTCGCGCTCCACATAACTCATTACGTAATTGGCAAACCATTGCGCGGGTGCCAGGTCACGGTCATAAAGGGGTGGGTACAAGCCGCGCCACAGCAGATCGTCCAGCTTGTTCAGTGCCACCCCGGCTTGTTTCAATTCCTGGGCTGAAAACGGTAGCAGTTGAACCAGGCCGACGCGCCCGGCCAGTGTTTGGGTGAGTTTGGACAACAAGCCAAACTGCTGCGAGCCGGTCAATACAAATTCGCCCATGCGCTGGTCTGCATCTACCCGGGTTTGCAAATACGAAAACAGGGCAGGGCAACGCTGCACTTCGTCAAGAATGGCACCCTGCGGATAACGCGCCAAAAAGCCGCGCGGGTCTTCGGTGGCAAAGGTCCGTGTGTCAAGGTCTTCCAGCGAAACATAGGGTTTGCCGGGAAAGGTGCTTTTGGCCAGTGTGGTTTTACCTGACTGACGCGGTCCGGTGACGGCCAAAATGGGATAGCCCCGAGCAAGACCTTGAAGGGTAGAAGTGGCTTGACGAGGGATCATTTTACAAATTGGTAATTTAAATACCGAATTGTAAACATTTCGTCGGTGCCGCATTTGCGCGGGAATCACAAGCCGCCATTTTTTGCAAACGGTTACAGTTTGCAGCCCGAGTCCAATTTCTAACTTTGCAACAAAACTTTAGCAGAAAGTCACTGAACTGTGTCCACCCTGTTGCACATTGAACGCCTTGACGCGGTGGTGCGTGCGCTGCAGGACAGTGGCGCGGCCAGCGTGCTCGACCTCGGGTGCGGGCCGGGCGAGTTGTTGCTGCGTCTGCGTGAACACCCGCAGTTTGTGCGCCTGCTGGGCATCGACATCGATGCCCGCGCGCTGGCCGATGCACGCGCTGCTTTGGGCCTGAACTGGCTGCAGCCCGACCCGCGGTTGAGTGTGCGCTTGGGTTCCTTTGAAGAAGTGGATGCCGAGCTGAAAGGCTTCGATGCCGCGGTGATGCTGGAGACCATCGAGCACATCACGCCCGGCCACCTGCCCCGGGTCGAGCGCGCCGTGTTTGCCGGCATGCGCCCGCGCCTGGTGTTGGTGACCACGCCGAATCAGGAATACAACGTGCTGCACGGCATGGTTGCCGGGCGCAAACGCCACACGGGCCACCACTTTGAGTGGACCCGGGCCCAGTTCCGGCATTGGGCCGGTGGTGTGGCCCAGCGCCATGGTTACAGCGTCAGCTTTTCCGACCTGGGCCCGCCCGACCCGGTGCGCGGCAGTTCGACCCAGATGGCGAATTTCCATACCTTGCGGGTCAATACCTTGCGGGTCAGACCACTCGCGTAGCGACGTGCTCTGACCCCAACCAATTAGATACGCGGCCTGACCTTCGACGCCGCCAGCTTGGCATTGACACGCGCCTGCCCGCTGTCCGCGTGCGCTGCCAGCACCACGCCCATGCGGCGTTTGACGAAGCTTTCGGGCTTGCCAAACAGGCGGATGTCGGTGCCGGGCACGCGCAGCGCGTCATCAACCCCGTCAAACACCACACCGGTGGCGTCGAGGCCACCGTAAATCACGGCGCTGGCGCCGGGGTTGCGCAGCGCGGTGTTGACCGGCAGGCCCAAAATGGCGCGGGCGTGCAACTCAAACTCGCTTTGCCACTGCGTCGTGAGTGTGACCAGTCCGGTGTCGTGCGGGCGCGGACTCACCTCGCTGAACCAGACCTGCTCGCCCTTGACGAACAGCTCGACACCGAAGAGCCCCAGGCCCGAGGCCTGGCCGTCCAGTTCGATACCGAGGTCGTCGGTGACCGTTTTGGCAATCTGCCGGGCTTTGGCCAGCGCTGCCGGGTGCATCGGGTGCGGTTGCCAGCTCTCCACATAGTCACCATTCACCTGCACATGGCCCACCGGCTCGCAAAAATGGGTTTCGATCTGGCCGTCAGCGACCTTGGCGCGCACCGTGAGCAGGGTGATTTCGTAGTCGAAGTCGATGAAGCCTTCCACAATCACGCGGCCGTGGCTGACGCGCCCTCCCGCCATGGCATGGTCCCAGGCGGTTTGCACATCGGCCGGGCCATTGAGCTTGCTTTGGCCCTTGCCGCTGGAACTCATGACCGGTTTGACGATGCAGGGGTAGCCAATGCCCGGCTGGCCATCCACGCCGTCGATGGCGGCCTGCAACTCGGCCAGCGAATCGCAAAACTGGTAGGGACTGGTCGGCAGGCCCAGGGTCTCGGCAGCCAGGCGGCGGATGCCTTCACGGTCCATGGTCAGGCGGGCGGCGCGGGCAGTCGGGATCACGCGCACCACGCCGGTCGCTTCCAGCACTTCGAGCATGGGGGTGGCAATGGCCTCGATTTCGGGCACGACCAGGTCGGGCTTTTCCTCTTCGATCAGCTCCTGCAGCAAGGCCGGGTCGCTCATCACGACGGTGCGGGCGTGATGCGCCACCTGCTGACCCGGTGCGTTGTCATAGCGGTCCACGGCAATGGTTTCCACCCCGAGGCGTTGCAGCGCGATGATGACTTCCTTGCCCAGTTCGCCGCTGCCCAGCAGCATGACGCGGGTGGCGTTGGGGGACAGGGGGGTACCGAGGGTGGTCATGGTGTTAGCGCGTTTTGCGTCCGTGGAATGTGAAAAGGATGATTTAAAAAACCTGCACTTTGATGCAATGATCATCACATTGCAGATGTTGGACGTTGATCAATGTCATGCGTTAGGCAGCAACTGCCCGTCGACCATCCGGACCTGGCGCTGGCAGCGCGCCGCAAGACCAGCGTCGTGGGTCACGATCAGGCAGGCCGATTGCCGCTCGCGGTTGATGTTTTGCAGCAATTCGAACACCTCGTCGGCACTGTGCGTGTCGAGGTTGCCGGTGGGCTCGTCGGCCAGGATCAGACGCGGCGACAAAGACAGCGCGCGGGCAATGGCCACGCGCTGCTGCATGCCGCCCGAGAGTTGCGCCGGCCGCTTGTGCGCCGCGTCTTTCAGGCCGACCTGCGTCAGCAGCTGCATGGCCTGGTCGTGCGCCTGGACGCTGGGCCAGCCGCTGTCGATGATGGCCGGCATCATCACGTTTTCCAGCGCGCTGAAACCTGGCAGCAGGTGGTGGAACTGAAAAATGAAACCGATGCTGCGCCCGCGCAACGCGGTGATGGCCGCATCGCTCATCTGCGCCGTATCCTGGCCGTTGATGCGCAACTGGCCGCTGCTGGCGTGCTCGAGCAGGCCGATGATGTTGAGCAGCGTGCTTTTGCCCGAGCCCGACGGGCCGGTGAGCGCGGCAAACTCGCCCTCGGCAATGGCCAGGTCGATGCCGTGCAGCACTTCAGTGACCACCGGCGTGCCTTCGCCGTAGCTCTTGCGCACCTGGCTGAGTTCGATGATGTTACCCATGGTGTTGCTGTGCTAGACCCGGATGGCCTGCACCGGGTCGAGCTTGGCGGCGCGCCGCGCCGGCAGGGCGGCAGCCAGCAGGCCCACGCCCAGCGCCAGCGCGCAGGCGCTGAGCACCACAGCAATGTCCAGGTCCGGACTCACCAGCACGCTGCCGTCGGCATTGCGCGTGATGCGCGAGAAAAAATTGAGCAAGCCCAGCGCCAGACCCGAACCCAGCGCCGAGCCCAACAGCCCATAAAAACCGCCCTGCAGCAAAAACACCGTCATGATGCGCTGCGGGCTGGCACCCATGGCGCGCAGGATGCCGATCTCTTTCTGCTTTTGCACCACCGACACCACCAGCACGCTGGCAATGCCCACCGCCACGATCACGGTGACAAAGGCGCGGATCAGGTTGTTGGAAATGCTCTGGCTGTTGAGCGCCGAAAGTAACTGCGCGTTGCTCTGCATCCAGCTCTCGACTTGCAAGCCGGTTTGCGCCTGCAGCGGCCGAGCGATGGCTTCGGCCGCAAACAAATCGTCCACCCGCAGGTCGATCTGGGTGATGCCGCCGGGCAGGTCGAGCAGCGTTTGTGCCACCTTGACGCTGATAAACACCCAGCGCCGGTTCAGATCGCGGTTGCCGATGTCAAAAATGCCGGCAATGCTGAACAAGTCATTGCGCCCGTCCATGGTCACCAGCCGGATCTTGTCGCCCACGGTCACGCCCAGGTCTTTGGCCAGCTCGACGCCGATCACGGCGTTGGCGCCGCTGACCTCGAAGCGGCCGGCTTTGAGGTACTTTTCCATGCGCACAATGCGCTGGTAGGCTTGGGGCTCGACACCCATCATGGCAATGGGCTGGCTGGCGTCGGCGCGCGCCGCAAAGCCCGCCCCGGAGAGCATGGGCGACACCGCCAGCACGCCGGGCGTCTGCGCGGCCAGTTGCGCCACGGCCGACCATTGGTCGATGGCGCGCAAGCGTTGCGCACGCGGCTGGATGATGGCGGCGGTCTGGTCCGCCGGCAGCGTGGTGCGGTTGACCGCCTGCGCCGCCTTGAGCACGATGTGGGCCTGGCTGCCCAGCGTTTTGTCGATGATGGAGGCCTGCAACTGGCTGATCAGCGTGGTCAGGAAAATGATCACCGCCACCCCGGCCGTGACGCCGGCCAGGATCAACACGGTTTGCATGCGGCCCTCGCGCAGGTAGCGCAGGCTCACCATCAGGGCAAAGGGCATTTGCAACATGCGGGGTGTTACTGGGTCAGTCCGGGAATGGGCTGGGCGTTGCCTTGTGCCTTGGCCTCGCCTTTGGGCCGTACGCGGTCCCCTGCCGCGGCGCTGGTGGTGGGCAGGATCACGTTGTCGCCGCTGGCCAGGCCCGTGAGGATTTGCGTCGTGCCCACCCCCTGCAGGCCCAGGGTGACATCAAACCGCACCGCTTGGCCATCACGCGCCACCAGCACAAATGGTTTGCCATCGGCGTCGCGGCGCAGCGCGTCGGTGGTCAGCCGCAGCGCATCGGGCACCTGCGCCGTGATGATTTCCACGCTCACGGTCATGTCGGGGCGCAGAAAGGCGGGGGGCTGATCGACCCGCAGCTTCAGGTCGACCGTGCCGCGCTGCGCATCGACGGCCGGGGCAATGGTGCTCAAGGTGGCGGCAAAAGGCTGGTCCGGGTAGGCGTCGGCGCTGGCGCGGGCCGCCTGGCCCAGGCGAATGTACTTGAGGTTTTTTTCATCGACGCTGGTCTCGATGCGGGTCTCGGCGCCGCTGACCAGGGTCAGCAGCACGTGCCCGGGCTGGGCGGTGTCGCCGGCCTCTGCCTGGCGGCTGATCACGGTCGCGGCCACCGGCGCGCGCAGGCTCAAATTGTCGAGCCGCGAGGCCGCCGCTGTGGCGCTGGCCAGCGCCTGCGCCAGCCGCGCCTGGGCCGCGGCAGCTTCGGCGCCACCGGTCTGGTTGCCCTGGGCCTGGGCGCTGGCGGCCAGCACGGCGGCGCGCGCCGTTTGCGCCTGGCGCAGCGCGTCGTCCAGCCGCGCTTGCGAGATAAAACCCTGCTTGAGCAGGTCTTGCGCGCGGGCCAGTTCCTGTTCGGCTTGCACGGCTGCGGCGCGGGCCTGGGCGAGCTGCTGCTCGCTCACCGGCGCCTGCACCGAGCTGAGCTGGCGCAGGCGGGCACGGGCTTCGGTCACGGCGGCCTGGGCGGCTGCCAGGTTGGCGCTGGCTTCGTCGTCACGCAGGCGCACCAGCACCTGGCCGGCTTGCACCGCATCGCCTTCGCGCACCAGCATCTGCTCGATGCGCGCCGTGCTTTGGCTCATCACGTCGGTGCGCGCGACACTGGCGATGCGCCCGCTGGTCACCACCGACTGCACCATTGGCCCCTGCGACACCAGCGTCAACTCCACTGCTGTGCCGCGCAGCCCCCAGGCGTAAAAGCCCAAGCCCACCACCAGCAATACCGCGATCCAGATTAAATATGTGCGCTTGAATGTCATGCGGCCATTGTCAGGCAAGCTTGCCATGAGCTTGATTTTGAATTGGCATCGGCTTTTATCCATGTAAATTTACCAACACATAGTAAAATTGCAAGAATGATTGAGAGAAAAGCCTTTGAAATCGTTCGCCAAGCCTTGTCGCAGCAAGCGGCTGTGGCGCTCATGGGGCCGCGTCAGGTGGGCAAGACCACGCTTGCCCTCAGGGTGGGAGAAGCGCTGGGCGCGCTGTATCTGGATCTGGAAGACATTCAGGACCGCGACAAGTTGAGCCATGCCGCAGTCTTTTTGTCGGCCTACGAAGACCGTCTGGTCATTCTGGACGAAATTCACCGGGTGCCAGATTTGTTTTTGACGCTGCGTGGCTTAATTGACCAGGGGCGGCGCAAGGGCAGACGTTATGGTCGGTTTTTGTTGCTGGGCTCAGCCTCGCTTGATTTGATGCAACAAAGCGGCGAAAGCCTGGCGGGACGCGTCAGTTACATCGACATGACCCCTCTGGATGTGCGCGAGGTCGCCGCAGAATCCCTTGATGATCTGTGGCTGCGCGGTGGTTTTCCTGACAGTTTTTTGGCAACTGATGAACGGCAATCGTTAAGCTGGCGCAAAGACCTGTTGCGAACTTATCTGGAGCGCGACGTGCCCATGTTCGGCTCGCGCGTGCCCTCTGAAACGCTGCGCCGTTTCTGGACCATGCTGGCCCATAGCCAGGGTAGTTTGATCAATGCCTCACGCCTGGCGGCAGGTCTGGAGGTCAGCAGCCAGACGGTGAGTCGTTATACCGACTTGCTGGTCGACTTGTTGCTGGTGCGCCGTTTGCAGCCTTACCATGTCAACGTGGGCAAGCGGTTGGTGAAGTCGCCCAAGGTCTTCATCCGGGATACGGGTTTGCTCCATGCACTGCTCAATATTGCAGATCGAAATGCCTTGCTGGGGCATCCGGTGGTGGGCGCCAGCTGGGAAGGTTTTGTGATTGAGAACCTGATCAATGCCGCGCCGGCCTTGACAGTGCCGGGTTTTTATCGCACGTCTGGCGGTGCCGAGATTGACCTGTTGCTGGAGTTGCCCGGTGGCGAGCGCTGGGCCATTGAAGTCAAACGAAGCCGGGCCGCCAAGCCGGGCCGCGGTTTTTATGAGGCCTGCGAAGACCTCAAGCCGGCCAAACGCTTTGTGGTGCATGCGGGCGAAGAGCGGTTTCCCATCAGCGAAGACGTGCAGGCGATTGGGTTGCGCGAGTTGGCCGACAATTTGTCGAACTTGAATTGACCTTGCCTGCTGCCGTGCGTCCCGCTCGGCGACAATGCCGTCCATGCCTGAGTCCATCCTGTCTGTTCGAAATCTGGTCAAGCGTTATGGCGAGGCCACGGTGGTCAGCGACCTGTCTTTTGCCATTGCGCCGGGCGAATGCCTGGGCGTCATCGGCCCCAACGGTGCCGGTAAAACCACCACCATCCGCATGTGCCTGGGGCTGACGGTGCCCGATGAGGGCACGGTGACGGCTTTTGGCTTGCCCATGCCGCGCGATGCGCTGGCCATCAAGGCGCAGTTGGGGGTGGTGAGCCAGCTGGACACACTGGACCCGGACTTCAGTTGCGCCGAGAACCTGCTGGTGTACGGCCGCTATTTCGGCATGAAAGACGCGCAGATTCGCGAGCGCATCCCGTCGCTGCTCGAATTTGCCTCGCTTTCAGCCAAGGCCAGCGCCAAACCGGGCGAGTTGTCGGGCGGCATGAAGCGCCGCCTGAGCCTGGCGCGCGCGCTGGTCAACAACCCGCGCCTGCTGCTGCTCGACGAGCCCACCACTGGCCTGGACCCGCAGGCGCGCCACCTGATGTGGGAGCGCCTGCAATTGTTGCTGCAGCAAGGCAAGTCGATTTTGCTGACGACGCACTTCATGGACGAAGCCGAGCGCCTGTGCCACCGCTTGCTGGTGGTGGACCACGGTAAAAAAATTGCCGAAGGTGCGCCGCGTGACCTGATCCGACAGTACCTGGAACCCGATGTGGTGGAAGTCTTTGGCAGCGGTGCGCTGGCGCTGGCCGATTCGCCGCTGAAAGCCATGGCAGCGCGGGTCGAGGTCAGTGGTGAAACCGTGTTTTTCTATACCCAGGATGCCAAGCCGCTGCTGCAGGCGCTGGCCGCCTACCCGCAGTTGCGCACCTTGCACCGCCCGGCCAATCTGGAAGATTTGTTTTTGAAATTGACCGGTCGTCAGATCCGGGAGGACGCATGAGCGCCGCCATCAATCCATCACCCTGGCGCGCGCCGCAACTCTCGATGCGCTGGTGGCCGGTGTTCCGGCGCAACTGGCTGGTCTGGAAAAAGCTGGCCATTCCCAGCCTGGTCGGCAACATTGCCGAGCCGCTCATGTGGCTGGTGGCCTTTGGCTACGGCATGGGCGCGCTGGTGGGCAAGGTGACGGTGGACGGCGTGCAGGTGCCCTACATTTTGTTTCTGGCCAGCGGCAGCATCTGCATGAGCGCCATGAATGCCGCCAGTTTCGAGGCGCTGTACTCTGCCTTTAGCCGCATGCATGTGCAAAAAACCTGGGACGGCATCATGAACGCGCCGGTCAACCTGGACGACATCGTGCTGGCCGAAATGCTGTGGGCGGCCTTCAAGGCGATCTTTACCGTGACGGCCATTCTGGGCGTGATGCTGGCGCTTGGCATCAGCTACTCACCGAAGTTGCTGGTGGCCTGGCCGGTGCTGCTGGGCGTGGGCGTCACTTTCAGTTGTGTCGCGCTGATCTTCAACGCGCTGGCCAAGGGCTATGACTTTTTTACCTATTACTTCACGCTGTTCCTGACGCCCATGATGTTTTTGAGCGGCATCTTTTTCCCGCTGGAGCAGTTACCGCCGGCGGTGCGTGCCATATCCAGCTGGCTGCCGCTGACCAACGCGGTCGACCTGGTGCGCCCGCTGTTCATGGACCAGTGGCCCGCCGACTGGCTGCGCCCGGCAGCGGTGCTGGCCACCTACGCGGGCCTGGGTTTCTGGGTGGCGTTGGCACTCACCCGCAAGCGGTTTCGCGCTTGAGGCCGCAACTGGCACACCTGATACTGCGTTGAAATTTTTTGAAAGATGGATCGACCTTGACTGACTTTGCTGAAAAAATCCAGGAGCCACGCTTGTGGCGTGGCGACGGCTGGACCGCCCGGGTGATCAAAAACGAAGACGACGACGGTTGGGCCGTGGCCATGTTCAAGGACGCCGAATCCGAGCCGGCGCTGGTCGGCCCTTGGACCATGGGCCGCGACAAGAAGAACCCCAAGCCGCTCGATGTCAACGCCTTCAACACCCTGGTCAAAACCGCCCGCGAATTTGTGCGCCGCAGCGAGCAGCAATTGCACGCCGAGTTGCACCAGAGCATCACCGTCACAGCCGGATCTACACGCGTGACCGTATGCCTGGACATCGTGCCCGATGAAGACAACCCTTATGCCATGCTGAGCGCGAGGGACGAGGGTGACGAATTGCTGGCCGAAGTGCGCGTGGCGCCGTCCTTCAAGCTCAACCGCAGCAGCGCGGTGGCGTGGGCCGAGGGCGGCTTTGCCCGACCGGGCGAGCGTTAGCCTGCTTCCAGCTCAGCCAGTCTTGCCAAGGTGGCCGCCTGCTCGGCGGCATCCAGAAACGTGGTGTTGCGTGCCCGCAGTCGCAACATCGGCAGTGAGACCAGCGACGCCTTCAGACCCGCGCGAATCCAGCGCAGATCGCGTGGCTCACCGCGCGCCAGTTTGGAAATGGCCGCGTCGTTGGGCTCCAGAAAATGGGCGATCACCGGCTCGCGCGTCACCTTGATCAGGCGCTGTTCCCAGCCGGAGGGCAAGGTCGGCAAATGCGGCGACACCGGATCCAGATAGACGCCGTGCAACTGGTGATACAGGCTGCCTTCCCCCAGCGCATTGGCCAGGTCGAACACCCGTGGCGGGTCAGTCAGGGTGTAACAGTCGGCATCGATCGACAGCGTCATGTCCTGCGGGATGGCTTCCACCTGCGCCATGCCCAGTACCGACAAGCTGCCAATAACCACATAGTCACGCTGGCCGCAACGCTGTTGCGCGGCGCCCAGCAGGTGCATGAGCGTATCGATATTCATGGTGCCGCACTTGCCAAGCGGTCGCTGCTGCTGAGGGCTGTGAACGGTGAGTTTTGTCGCATGGCCGGCCCCCAGCCTTGTGCCGGGCTGCACATCAGCGGCGCCAATTCCGAGACAGGCAAGGCGAGCCACTCCCGCCAGCGCTCAATGTAGTCGGCGCTGCACAAGTGCTCGGTTTCCCAGCGCTTCACTTGGTTGAGCGCGTCCTGAATACGTTTTTTCTGGGCAGGGCGGGGCGCGCACAGCAAATCAATGGCGAAATTCTGGTGCTGCATCAAGCGGTGCAACTCGCGCTGCTGCTGCGCCTGGCGTGCCAGCCGTCGCGGATCGCTCACCGATTGCGCCGCCTCAGGCGACAGCACCACCGCCACGGTTTTGTGATGGCGCTCAATGGCCACCGGGCCAAGCGCCAGTTGACCCAGCAGGGCGCCGAAATTTTGTTTGGCTTGTGACGCGGTCAGTGTGAACATGCCAATATTTTAGACAAAATATTACTTTTGGACAAAATTGAGGCACGTGCCATTATGGCCACAGTGCAACTTCCACAGGGTGGCGCCAGGTAATTGGTAGGAGACCCGCCCTCGGGCCGATGGCTGTCCTTGCTTTCACGCCGACAGCGGCTTGAGCAGCTCCGCCAGATCACTCTCCGAAAACAGCGGTTGTTTGCGCCCGACCGCGCCGCTGTACATGCTCTCGGCCAGTGCCGCCTTGCGGTCTTGCAGCGCCAGGATGCGTTCCTCAATGGTGCCTTGCGCCACCAGTTTTACCACCCACACGCTGTTGTTTTGACCGATGCGGTGCGCGCGGCCGGTGGCCTGGGCCTCCACGGCCGGGTTCCACCAAGGGTCGTAATGGATCACGGTGTCGGCTTGCGGCAGGTTCAGACCCACACCACCCGCTTTCAGGCTGATCAAAAACAGCGGCACCTCACCGGTGGTGAAGCGGCTGATAAGTTCGTCGCGCTTTTGGCTCTGACCGGTAAGCTTGACCCATTGGATGCCGCGTTTTTGCAGCTCGACTTCGATCAGCGTCAACATGCTGGTGAACTGCGAAAACAGCAAGATGCGCCGCCCCTCACTCAGCATCTCGGGCAGCATTTCCATCAGCTGCTCCAGCTTGGCCGAGCTTTTCACTTTTTTGGCGGCTTCGAGCTTGAGCAAATGCGGGTCGCAGCAGACCTGGCGCAGTTTCAGCAACGCATCCAGGATGGTGATTTGCGACTTGGCCAGGCCCTTGGCATCGAGTGCCTCGCGCACTGTTTTTTCCATGCCCAGGCGAATGGTTTCGTACAGGTCGGCCTGCTTGCCCGACAGCTCGACGCGCATCACAGTCTCCACCTTGGGCGGCAGTTCATGCGCCACCAGCGCCTTGGTGCGGCGCAGCATGAAGGGCGTGACGCGGGCGCGCAGTTGCTGCAGCGCCTCGGGGTCGCCCTGCTTTTCGATGGGGCCGCGAAACAGCTCGGCAAAACGCTTCTGGCTGCCCAGGAAACCCGGCATCAGGAAGTGGAACAGGCTCCAGATTTCGCCCAGGTGGTTTTCCATCGGCGTGCCCGACAGGCACAGGCGGTGGCGGCTTTTGAGTTCGCTGGCCACCTGCGCCGCGTTGGTGCTGGCGTTCTTGATGTTTTGTGCCTCATCGAGCACCACCAGATGCCACTGCGCTTCAAGCCAGCGCGCGCGGTCGCGGTGCAGCAGCGAATAGGGCGCAATCACAATGTCGTGGTCCATCATGTTGCCGGCCACCTCGTGGCGGTCCTTGCCGTGGATGACCAGGCTGCGCAGCCCGGGGCAAAAGCGCTCGGTCTCGCGCTGCCAGTTGCCCATCAGGCTCACCGGCGCAATGATCAGCGCCGGATGGGTCAGGCGGCCGGCGTCTTTTTCGAGCTGGATGTGCACCAGCGTTTGCAGCGTTTTGCCCAGACCCATGTCGTCGGCCAGAATGCCTGCCAGGCCGGCCTCGCGTAAAAACTGCAACCAGTTCACGCCCTGCTGCTGGTAGGGACGCAGCGATGCATTGACGCTTTTTGGTGCCAGCACCTCGGGCAATTCGGTGCGGCCTTGCAGGCGCTGCACCAGCTCGCGCAGGTGTTGCGCGCCTTGCCAGACCGCGCCCTCACCCAGAGCGGCGGCGGTGCGCATGGCATCCAGGCGCGACAGCTTGAGACTGTCGCCAGAAAAGTCATGGTCGCGGTCCCCCACCAGTTCCAGCAGCGCGCCCAGCCAGGGTTTGAGGGCGTCGGTGGGCAAGCGGATGAAGCCGCCGGTGGGTCTGGGCAGGTAAATGAAGGGCGCAATGTCGGGCAGGTCGGTGACTGCATCACGCGGGCTGCTGGCGGCCATCTTGATGAGTTCGGGCAACAGCGGCAAGATGTTGTGGCGCTGGCCGTTGATCTCCAGCCCCAGCGACAAATCAAACCAGGGCGAGGTGGCTTCATCGTCGCCTTGCGCTTGCAGGTTGACTTCAAGTGTTTCGCCGTGCTGAATCCAGTCGGTTAGCGCGTCGTCAAGGGTCAGTTCAAAACCCGCCTGGCGTAGCGGGGCGAAGTTGGCATCGGCCCAGCGCAGCCAGGCTTGCTGAGATGCGCTGCCAGCGATGCCAAACACGCCATGGCCCGTGGTCGTCAGACCCAGTTGTATCAGGCTGGTGATGGCTTCCAGCTCGGCCTGCGGGTCACGGTGCAACAGCAGGCGACCTTGCGCGTTGTCGATCAGCACGTTGTTGCCTTGCCCCACCCACCAGCCACGGTGGCCGGCGTAGTCAAAGCGCAGGGCGGCCTGCACCAGGCCCAGGCTTGGCACCTCAAAGGCTGGCGTGGGCGCCAGATGCAGGCAGGCTTTGGGCGCGATGCCGGTTAATGTGTCGAGCGGCTCCACCACCGGTGGCAAGGGCACCGGTCCCAGCCGTTCGGCCAGCGCCGTCTGGTGTTTTTTGAGTGCCGAGGCCTTGAGCGGCGGGCTTTTGAGCAGCACCGCCGCCTGGCCCAGGCTCATGCCCTTGACCTGTGCCAGACCGCAGACGCCGCGCTGGCTGTCGAGGTAGAGCGGGGGTGAGTTCAGGCACAGCTTGGCTTGCGAGGCTTCAAGCCGGGCGCGCAGCACCCAGGCGCTCTCGGCTGACTGGGTCTGGGTGACTTCGTGCCATTGCCACTGCACTTCCAGCGGCGGCCCCCACTGCGCCAGGGTGAGCGGTTGGCTACTGGCGTTGCTGACAAATAATCGGCCGGTACTGGCCGCCAGTTCGAGCGTCTGGATGCCGAATTTGCCCTCTGGTGTGACCCGTGATTTGGTGTTGTAGTTGTAGTAGTAGCCAGCGCTGCTGGGCATGGCGCGCATGAGTTGCAGGATGTCGCGGTCGGTCTCGGTGGCCTGGTCAAAGGCTGGTTGGCCGCGCTCGGGCTGGTATTTGATGGCCCGGGCCTTGGCCCAGTCGCCGTTTTGCTTGCGGTAAGACAGCACCACTTCGAGTTCAATGCGGGGATGCGCCCCGCTGGCATCGGCAATGGAGATCAGGTACAGAAATTCTTCGTGCTTGGGCGGCGGCGCCAAGGTCGATTCGGGTTTGGCGGCATGGGCGCCAACTGGGGCGATTTTGCTGGCGCTGCGTTCGAGCTCGCCCAGCCAGCGAACGACCTGGTTTTCTGCTTCAAGCTGCAAGGCGGCTTGCTTGCGATCCAATTCGGCCTGACGAAGTGCTTGCAGCTCTGCCTCTGAGGCCAGACGCTTGGTGGGTGTGGCACCCGTATGTTCCAGTATCTGCAAGCCTTTGTAAGCCGCTTTTATCAGCAGTGCCAAGCCATGCTTGCATTGGTAGCCGACCGGACAGGTGCAGTCGCTGTCCCATTCAAGCACGCGACCATCGTGGGTGCGTTTGACCTCGATCGAAAGTTGGTAGGGCTGGCGCGCACTGCCCTGCACATCGCCCGTCACAAGCCAGGCGTCTTTCAGCGGCTCAATCGACAGGCTTAGCACGCGCTGGTTGCGGTACAACTCCAGGCCCCGCGCGTAGGTGACTGTGTCGCAACACTGCACCAGCGAGGGCAGGTCCAACCAGAGATGGGAGGTGTGCCAGTGGCTTTGCATCAAACCGTTGTGTGGCCCATGGCATGGCCCGCCTGAACGTCGGCGTGGTAACTGCTGCGCACCATGGCGCCCACAGCGGCATGGCTGAAGCCCATCTCGTAGGCCTTGGCCTCGAACATTTTGAACACATCGGGGTGCACGTAGCGCTTGACCGTCAGATGCGAGCTTGATGGCGCCAGGTACTGGCCAATGGTGAGCATGTTGATGCCGTGGGCGCGCATGTCGCGCATCGCATCCAGAATCTCATCGTCGGTCTCGCCCAGGCCCACCATCAGGCCGCTCTTGGTCGGCACGTCGGGGAACATGGCCTTGAATTTTTTCAGCAGGTTCAGGCTGAACTGGTAATCCGAGCCGGGGCGGGCTTCCTTGTACAGGCGCGGGATGGTTTCCAGGTTGTGGTTCATCACATCCGGTGGCGCTGCCTTGAGGATGTCAAGGGCGCGGTCATCGCGGCCGCGGAAGTCGGGCACCAACACCTCGATTTGCGTCTGCGGTGATTTGTCACGGATGTGCTGGATGCAGGCCACAAAATGCCCGGCCCCGCCGTCGCGCAGGTCGTCGCGGTCGACACTGGTGATCACCACGTATTTGAGCTTGAGCTGGGCAATGGTGTTGGCCAGGTTGACGGGCTCATTGACATCGAGCGGGTCGGGGCGGCCGTGCCCGACATCGCAAAACGGGCAGCGCCTGGTGCATTTGTCGCCCATGATCATGAAAGTGGCCGTGCCCTTGCCAAAACATTCGCCAATGTTGGGGCAACTGGCTTCCTCGCACACGGTGACCAACTTGTTGCTGCGCAGCACGTCCTTGATTTCATAAAAACGGGTGGTGGGTGAGCCTGCCTTGACGCGGATCCACTCGGGTTTGCGCAAAATCTCGCCCTGAACCACCTTGACCGGAATGCGTGACAACTTGGCCGCCGACTTTTGCTTGGCCGTGGCGTCGTAGTTTTCTGCGCTTTGGGGAATGCGCACCGTGTTGGTTTCGTTGACTGTGTTCATGGGCTGCTTCTTATCGGTTGTCACTGCAAGCGTAGCGCGGCAGTCCATGCACTTGGGCAGTCATGGATTGCTTCACTTACCTATTGCAATGACGGTGTCAGGGGTCGAGGTAGGCGGCAAGTTTCTGGCTGAAAATCTCAGCCACGTCCTGCCAGCTTGCAAAAACGCCGATTGTAGAAAGATCGACCGTTTGCAGTCCGGTGTAGCCGCAGGGGTTGATACGCGAGTAGGGTTCAAGGTCCATGGCCACATTCAGCGCCACGCCGTGGTAGGTGCAATTGCGGCTGACCTTGATGCCCAAAGCAGCGATCTTGCCCAGGCCTGAAAAGTTTGGGGCAGTTGAATTGGGTCCAGAGCCGTTGCGCAGCGCGGGTGGATCCGACACCAATTTAACGGGTCGTTGCGGCAGCAGGGCATGGCCCGCTGGATCGTCCAGCCGGACGTAAATGCCCGGCGCGCCTGCCACGCGGTGACCCGTCACGCCAAAGTGCAGCAGTGTGCGGATCACCGCTTCTTCGATGCGGTAAACATATTCCTTGACGAAGTAGCCCGCGCGTTTCAAGTCAAGCAGGGGGTAGGCCACCACTTGCCCGGGGCCGTGGTAGGTGACCTGGCCGCCTCGGTTGGTGGCCACCACAGGGATGTTGCCGGGGTTGAAGATGTGCTCTTTTTTGCCGGCCAAGCCTTGCGTAAAAACCGGCGCGTGTTCACAAATCCATAAAACGTCGGGTGTGCTTTCGGTGCGCCCGGCGGTGAAGGCCTGCATGGCGGCGTAGCTTGCCTCGTAATCAACACGACCCAAAAACTCCGCAGCCATGGTCATGGTTACAGCACCACCTTGACCATCGGGTGGGTGGACAACGTGCGGTAAATCTCGTCGAGCTGATCACGGCTGGTGGCAGTGATGGTGATGGTGATGCCCAGGTACTTGCCGCCTTTGCTCTCGCGCAGTTCAACCGTGCTTGCGTCAAACCCGGGGTCAAATTGCACGGCAATGTGGGTAATGGCCTGCACCAGGCCGTCTACTTTCAAGCCCATGACCTTGATCGGAAAAAGCGATGGGTAAGTGATCAGCGACTCGGCCTGTGGCGCGTCTGAAGAGGGGGGTGAATGGCTCATGAATCAATTATCGTGCTGGCGCACCAAAAATCGCTTGGGTTTCTAAGTAAAATGGCAGACTTTGCAAGTGGCGCCCGGTGTCGGTGTAACCTACTTGTAATTATTTTAGGAAACAATCATTGCTTAAGTCCTGGGATGTCAATGCAGATGACGCTGAAGAAGAAAACTTCAAGAAGCTAAGCGCAGAAGAAGTCAAGGTCCTGCAGCAATCCATGCCCAGGATATCGCCTTGGCATGTGGTTGGTGCCCAGGCTCTGGTGGGTCTGCTGGTGTCCTTGTTGGCCTGGTGGGGCACTGGTTTGGCGGTTGGTGCTTTTTCGGCAGCCTATGGCGCCCTGGCGGTTGTGGTGCCTGCGCTGGTCTTCTTGCGCGGCATGCGTCGGCAGCAAGGTGTGCAGCACGCAGGTGCTGCGTTAGGTGGATTTTTTGTTTGGGAAATGGTCAAAGTGGTCTTGACGATAGCAATGTTGTTTGCTGCGCCAGGGCTGATTCCGGAATTGAACTGGCTGGCCTTGTTGGCCGGCTTTGTGGTGACGATGAAGGTGTATTGGGTGGCCATGTGGTTGCATTCAAAACGCAAGAAATCGGTTGCGAAGCTTTAATGAATTGAACAATTGGTGACATATGGCTGCTGTTGAAAACACGGGAACACAAGGTCCTAATGCTGGGGAATACATCCAGCACCATTTGCAACACTTGCAAATGAATTTTTCATTTGAAGGCGTCAAACAAGATGGCTTGGTTGATTTCAGCCTTTTCAATCTGGATTCCCTGTTTTACTCTGTGATTCTGGGGGTTTTGGCTTGTTTTGTGATGTGGCGCGCGGCCTCTGCAGCAACGTCAGGTGTGCCGGGTCGCTTTCAGGCGGCGGTAGAGATGCTGGTTGAGTTGGTGGACACCCAGGCCAAGGGTGTGATCCACAACGCCACCAGCCGCAAACTGGTGTCGCCTTTGGCTTTGACGGTGTTTGTCTGGATTTTCCTGATGAATGCAATGGACCTGATTCCTGTCGATGCCTTGCCGGCTCTTTGGCACACTGCGGGCCCGGCCATAGGGTTTAAGGACTACATGCGTGTGGTGCCTACCGCTGACTTGTCCACCACGCTGGGTATGTCCTTCAGCGTGCTTTTGATTTGTTTGTTTTACAACGTCAAGATCAAGGGTCTGGGCGGCTGGGTGCATGAGCTGGTGGCGGCGCCCTTTGGTGACAAGTTTTATTTGTACCCCGTCAACTTCCTGATGCAGTTGATTGAGTTCGCAGCCAAAACCGTGTCGCACGGTATGCGGTTGTTCGGCAACATGTTTGCCGGTGAATTGATTTTCATGTTGATCGCCCTCATGGGCGGCGCGTGGGCCTGGCAATTCAATCCTGGTGAAGGGATGTTTTGGTTGGGTATTGGGCATGTGATTGCTGGGACTGCCTGGAGCATCTTCCACATTCTGGTGATCACGCTGCAAGCCTTCATCTTCATGATGTTGACGTTGATTTACGTGGGGCAGGCCCACGATTCACACTAATCGGTTTTTTCTTCACTTTTCTTTTTCTTTTTCTTTTTCCGTACTTTTTAGGAGCAATCATGGAAAACATTCTCGGTCTGGTGGCATTGGCTTGCGGCATCATTGTTGGCTTGGGTGCATTGGGTGCATCGATCGGCATCGCGCTGATGGGTGGCAAGTTTCTCGAGTCCGCTGCACGTCAGCCTGAACTCATGAATGAACTGCAAACCAAGATGTTCATCTTGGCTGGTCTGATTGATGCCGCCTTCTTGATCGGCGTGGCTATTGCCCTGCTGTTTGCGTTTGCCCAACCTTTCTCTATCTAATTTTGGCTAATCCTTCACGCTTGAAAGGGAGTAAGTTGTGAATATCAACGCATCCCTGTTCCTGCAGGCGGTGGTTTTTGCGATTTTGGTTTGGTTCACCATGAAATATGTGTGGCCACCAATCGCAAAGGCGCTGGACGAGCGGGCACAGAAAATAGCCGATGGCCTCGCTGCAGCCGACAAAGCCAAGTCCGAGCTTTCTTCCGCCAACCAGCGCGTAGAAACCGAACTGGCTGCCTCGCGCAACGAGACTGCAGCGCGACTGGCCGACGCCGAGCGCCGTGCCACACTCATCATTGAAGAGGCAAAAGCCAAAGCCGCTGACGAGGGCATCAAGATTGTTGCCAACGCCAAGGCCGAAGCCGAGCAGCAGGCCATCAAGGCACGCGAATCCCTGCGCGAGCAGGTCGCAGCCTTGGCGGTCAAGGGTGCCGAGCAGATTCTCCGCAAGGAAGTCAATGCCGGTGTTCATGCTGACTTGTTGTCTCGCCTCAAGACCGAGCTTTAAGAGAACGACATGGCTGAACTCGCCACTATTGCCCGTCCCTACGCCGAGGCCTTGTTTCAGGCCAGCGCAGCCAACGCCAAAGCCGTGCTGACATGGCTTGACGAACTGGCCTGCGTGGCAAAACAAGCCCAGTTGCAGCAGTTCGCTGACAGCCCCAAAGCCACCGCTGCCCAGGTGTATGAGGTTATTGCGGGTGTCATGAAGTCGACACTGGACAAGCACGCGCAAAACTTCATCCGCACCGTGATTGCCAACGACCGACTGGCCTTCGTGCCAGAAGTGGCTGCGCAATTTCGGGCATTGGTCAACACCCAGAGCGGCTCCAGTGACGCCGTCATCTACAGCGCCTTCCCGATCGAGGGCGCTGCGCTGGCCGAGGTGTCGCAAATGCTTGAAAAGCGATTTGCGCGTCAGCTCAATGTGTCAGTTGAGTTGCAGCCTGAGCTCATTGGTGGCATCAGGGTGGTCGTGGGTGACGAAGTTCTTGACACCTCTGTCAAGGCCCGTCTGGAACAAATGAAAATGGCTTTAACGGCTTGAGGCTCTGCCTCAACCGTTGGCCTCACTAATGAAAGAAGGAAAGAGTCATGCAACTCAATCCCGCAGAAATTTCTGAACTGATCAAGAGCCGTATTGAGGGCTTGTCTGCCACGGCAGACATCCGCAACCAGGGCACAGTTGTTTCCGTCACCGACGGTATTTGTCGTATCCACGGTCTGTCTGACGTGATGCAGGGCGAAATGCTCGAATTCCCGGCCGACGCCGAAGGCCAGCCCAGCTACGGCCTGGCGCTGAACCTCGAGCGCGACTCGGTGGGTTCCGTGATTTTGGGCTCTTACGAGCACATCTCCGAAGGCGACACGGTCAAGTGCACCGGTCGTATTCTGGAAGTGCCGGTGGGCCCCGAACTCAAAGGCCGCGTGGTCAATGCGCTGGGTCAGCCCATCGACGGCAAAGGCCCGATCAATGCCAAGATGACTGACGTGATCGAAAAAGTCGCTCCCGGCGTGATTGCCCGCGAATCGGTCAGCCAGCCCATGCAAACCGGTCTCAAGTCCATCGACTCCATGGTGCCCGTGGGCCGCGGTCAACGCGAACTGATCATTGGTGACCGCCAGACCGGTAAAACGGCTGTGGCCATCGACGCCATCATCAACCAAAAGGGTCAGAACATGACCTGCGTTTACGTTGCGATTGGCCAAAAGGCCTCCAGCGTGAAAAACGTGGTGCGTTCACTGGAGCAAGCCGGTGCCATGGAGTACACCATTGTGGTGGCTGCCACGGCCTCCGAGTCTGCCGCCATGCAGTATGTAGCCGCCTATTCTGGCTGCACCATGGGTGAGTACTTCCGCGACCGCGGCGAAGACGCGCTCATTGTGTATGACGACCTTTCCAAGCAAGCCGTGGCTTACCGCCAGGTGTCTTTGCTGTTGCGTCGCCCGCCAGGCCGCGAAGCCTACCCCGGCGACGTGTTTTACCTCCATAGCCGTCTGCTTGAGCGCGCCGCTCGCGTCAATGCAAAGTATGTCGAAGACTTCACCAAGGGTGCTGTCACTGGCAAGACCGGTTCCTTGACGGCTCTGCCCATCATCGAAACCCAGGCTGGCGACGTGTCTGCCTTTGTGCCAACCAACGTGATTTCCATCACCGACGGTCAGATCTTTTTGGAAACCAGCCTGTTCAACGCCGGTATCCGCCCTGCCATCAATGCCGGTATCTCGGTGTCCCGCGTGGGTGGTGCAGCGCAGACCAAGCTCATCAAGAACCTGTCTGGCGGTATCCGTACCGACCTCGCCCAGTACCGCGAGCTGGCTGCTTTTGCGCAGTTTGCCTCCGACCTCGACGAAGCCACCCGCAAGCAGCTTGACCGTGGCGCACGCGTCACCGAACTGCTCAAGCAGGCCCAGTACAGCCCGCTTTCCATCTCCCTGATGGGTGCCACGCTGTTTGCTGTCAACAAGGGTTACCTTGACAACATCGACGTCAACAAGGTGCTGGCCTTCGAGCACGGCCTGCATGGCTACCTCAAAGACAAAAAAGCAGCCTTGCTGGCCAAGCTGGAAGCCGACCGTGCCCTGGACAAGGACGCTGAAGCAGAGTTGAACACCGCCATCGCCGACTTCAAAAAGTCGTTTGCTTAAGGTCACCTCGTAACAGACAAGGAGACTGATATGGCAACTGGTAAGGAAATACGCGGCAAGATCAAAAACTTCGAGAGTACGAAGAAGATCACCAAAGCCATGGAGATGATTTCTGTCTCCAAAATGCGTAAAGCCCAGGAGCGCATGCGCGCTGCCCGGCCTTATTCCGAAAAGGTGCGCAACATAGCGGCGCACATGGGCCAATCCAACCCGGAATATGTGCACGCTTTCATGAAGCGCAATGACGCCAAAGTGGTGGGCATGATCGTGGTCACCACCGACAAGGGCTTGTGCGGTGGTCTCAATACCAACGTGCTGCGCGCCGTGACGCATAAGCTGCGTGAGGTGCAGGGCGACGGCATGACCACACGTGCGGTGGCGATTGGCAACAAGGGCCTGGGCTTTCTGAATCGCATTGGCGCCAATGTGGTGGCACACGTCACCCAGCTGGGTGACAGGCCGCACCTGGAGCGCCTCATTGGTCCGGTCAAGGTTCTGCTCGACGCCTACGCCAATGGCGAAGTCAACGCGGTTTACATGTCCTACACGCGCTTCATCAACACGATGAAGCAAGAGGTGGTGATGGAGCAATTGCTGCCGCTGTCGGCGGTGCAGATGCGGGCTGAAGCAAGTGCCAGTGAAGCCGCCACCGGCGACAAGCATGGCTGGGACTACATCTACGAGCCCGATGCGCAAACGGTCATCGACGAGCTGCTGGTGCGTTATGTCGAGGCACTGGTGTTTCAAGCGGTGGCTGAAAACATGGCCTCCGAGCACGCCGCGCGCATGGTTGCCATGAAGGCCGCCACCGACAACGCAGGCAACGTCATTGGTGAGCTCAAGCTGATCTATAACAAGACCCGCCAGGCCGCCATTACCAAAGAGTTGTCAGAAATCGTCTCCGGTGCAGCCGCTATCAGCGGATAAGCCTCAGTTAGCAGCAAGATTCAAATTTATTGGAGCAAAACCAAATGGCTCAGGAAAACACAAATACGAACGCCGGCGTTCAAGGCAAGATTGTTCAGTGCATTGGCGCTGTGGTTGACGTGGAATTTCCGCGCGAGCACATGCCGCACATTTACGACGCGCTCAAGCTCGAAGGCTCCACCCTTACCCTGGAAGTGCAGCAGCAGTTGGGCGACGGCATTGTCCGCACCATTGCGCTGGGCTCCAGCGACGGCTTGCGCCGCGGCTTGATGGTGTCCAACACCGGCAGCTCCATCATGGTGCCGGTCGGTACCGCCACCCTGGGTCGCATCATGGACGTGCTTGGCGCGCCCATCGACGAGCGGGGCCCGGTGGCATCTACTCAGATGGCTTCCATTCACCGCAAGGCCCCCACTTACGACGAACTCAGCCCGTCGCAAGAGTTGCTGGAAACCGGCATCAAGGTGATTGACCTGGTGTGCCCGTTTGCCAAAGGCGGTAAGGTTGGCCTGTTCGGTGGTGCCGGTGTGGGCAAGACCGTGAACATGATGGAACTCATCAACAACATTGCCAAGGCGCACAGCGGCTTGTCGGTGTTTGCCGGTGTGGGTGAACGTACCCGTGAAGGCAATGACTTCTACCACGAGATGGCCGACTCCGGCGTGGTGAACCTCGAGAAGCTCGAAGATTCCAAAGTGGCCATGGTCTACGGCCAGATGAACGAGCCCCCGGGCAACCGTCTGCGCGTGGCCCTGACCGGGCTGTCCATTGCCGAGTCGTTCCGCGACGAAGGCAAGGACGTGCTGTTCTTTGTGGACAACATCTACCGCTTTACCTTGGCCGGTACCGAAGTGTCCGCTTTGTTGGGTCGGATGCCTTCTGCCGTGGGCTACCAGCCTACTCTGGCTGAAGAAATGGGCCGCCTGCAAGAGCGTATTACCTCCACCAAAGTGGGTTCCATCACCTCGATCCAGGCCGTTTACGTGCCCGCCGACGACTTGACCGACCCATCGCCTGCCACCACCTTCGCCCACCTGGATTCCACCGTGGTGCTGAGCCGTGATATCGCGTCGCTGGGTATTTACCCGGCGGTTGACCCGTTGGACTCCACCAGCCGCCAGCTCGACCCCAACGTGGTTGGCCTGGACCACTATGAGACCGCCCGCGCTGTGCAGGGTACGCTGCAGCGCTACAAAGAGCTGCGCGACATCATTGCCATTCTGGGCATGGACGAGTTGGCGCCTGAAGACAAGTTGACGGTGGCACGCGCTCGTAAGATCCAGCGTTTCCTGTCGCAGCCGTTCCACGTGGCTGAAGTGTTTACCGGCTCACCCGGTAAATACGTGTCCTTGGCCGAGACCATCCGCGGCTTCAAGATGATTGTGGCCGGCGAGTGCGATCACCTGCCCGAGCAAGCGTTCTACATGGTTGGTACCATCGACGAAGCGTTTGAAAAAGCCAAGAAAATGTGATCAATTTGCGGGGCGGCTCTTTAGCGCTGTCCCCAACTGACTAGGAAAATAATGAACACTATTCACGTTGATGTGGTGAGTGCCGAAGAGTCCATCTTCTCGGGTGAGGCGCGATTCGTTGCCTTGCCTGGTGAAGCGGGCGAGCTGGGCATTTACCCCCGCCACACGCCACTGATCACCCGCATCAAGGCGGGCTCGGTGCGCATCCATCTGGCTGACGGTGGCGAAGAGTTCGTTTTTGTGGCCGGTGGCATTCTCGAAGTGCAACCCGACTGCGTTACCGTGTTGTCTGATACCGCCGTGCGCGGCAAGGACCTCGACGACGAAAAAGCCAACGCTGCCAGATTGGCCGCAGAAGAAGCTGTCAAGAACGCCAAGACCGACCTTGACCTGGCCCGTGCTTCATCAGAATTGGCCGTCATGGCGGCCCAGATTGCGGCCTTGCGCAAATACCGCCAGAAGAAATAGGCGTTGCACGCCAAAAGCTGGGAGCGTCATCGCGAGCGAAGCGTGGCGATCCATGTATTCTGAAGTCATGGATTGCCGCGTCGCTTTGCTCCTCGCAATGACTATCAACAGTAATCAGCTGCCAATTCATAAAAAACCCGACCTTTAAAACGTCGGGTTTTTTATGGCATGATATTTATCAAGTCAAATGTAAGTATTTGATACACTAACAAAAATAAACATATCAAAACTTGGGAACACTCATGCCGAATTCGGATGTTTCAGGCGTGCCTGCGGTCCCCCAAGCGGCCGCAGACGAACTGCTGATTTGCCTGCAAATTGTTGCGCGCACCCATGGCGAAGCTGTTACCCGCGACGCCTTGATGGCCGGCTTGCCCGCCGAGCACGCACGCCTGACCCCTGGTTTGTTTGCCCGCGCCGCACTGCGCGCTCATTTGAGCAGCCAACTGGTGCAGACACGCCTGGCCAATCTCAACGAAGCGCTGTTGCCTGCCGTGGCGTTGCTGCAAGACGGCAAGGCCTGTGTGGTGGTTGCCTTGAGTGAGGGGCGCGATGCGGCGCAGGTGATTTACCCCGAGCTTAACGAGGCCACGGTCAGCGTACCGCTGGCGACGCTGGACGCTACTTACATCGGTACGGCCATCTATGCCCGGCCCACCCAGCGCTACGACGCGCGCACGCCGCAGGTGCGCTCGGGTCGGCACGGCCACTGGTTCTGGGGCGTCATTGCCGAAAGCACCCCGCTGTACCGCGATGTGCTGTTGGCTGCCTTGCTGGCCAATCTGTTTGCGCTGGGCATGCCCTTGTTTGTCATGAATGTGTACGACCGCGTGGTACCCAACCAGGCCTTCGAGACGCTGTGGGTGCTGGCCCTGGGCTTGATGATCATGCTTATCAGCGACCTGGTTCTGCGCACCATGCGCGGGCGTTTTGTTGACCTGGCCAGCAGCCGGGCTGACGTCAAGCTGTCAGCCTTCATCATGGAACGTGTGCTGGGCATGCGCATGGAGCAGCGCCCGGCTTCAGCGGGATCGTTTGCTTCAAATTTACGCGCCTTCGAGTCGGTGCGTGACTTCATCGGCTCGGCCACGGTGGTGGCCTTCATTGACCTTCCTTTTGCCTTGATCTTCATGCTGGTGATCGGCTGGATCAGCTGGTACATGCTGATTCCGCTGGTGATTGGCGCATGCATCATGGTGCTGTATGCGCTGATCGTGCAGGGCCGCATGCACGAACTGGCCGAAACCACTTACCGCGCCGGTGCGCAACGCAACGCCACGCTCATCGAAGGTCTGGTGGGCTTCGAGACCATCAAGGCACTGGCCGCCGAGGCGCCCATCCAGCGCAAGTGGGAAAAAAGTGCCGCCCTGCTGGCCCGTGTTGGCGCGCAATTGCGCCTGCTCTCCAGCACCGCCAGCAACACCTCGGCCTTTGTTCAGCAATTCATCAACCTGGCCATCATCATCATTGGTGTCTACCTGATTTCCGAGCGCGAACTCACCATGGGTGGCCTGATTGCCTGCACCATGCTGGCCTCGCGTGCCATGGCGCCGGTGGGCCAGGTGGCGGGCCTGTTGGTGCAGTACCACACGGCGGCCACCGCGCTCACGTCACTCAATGAAATGATGGAACGCGAGGTGGAGCGCCCCGCCGACACCAACTTCATCAGCCGCGGGCGCCTCAAGGGCGAGGTCGAGTTCCGTGACGTCAGCTTTAGCTACCCCGGCCAAACTGCACCCTCGTTGCGCAACCTGTCGTTCAAGCTCAAGGCGGGCGAAAAAGTGGCCATTCTGGGGCGCATCGGGTCTGGCAAAACTACTCTCGAGAAACTCATTTTGGGGCTGTACCAACCCACCGAGGGCGCGGTGCTGGTGGACGGCATCGACCTGCGCCAGCTCGACCCCGCCGAACTGCGCCGCCAGATTGGTTACGTGCAGCAAGATGTGATGCTGTTTTATGGCAGCCTGCGTGAAAACATCACGCTGGGTGCGCCGCTGGCCGATGATGCTGACATCGTCAAGGCGGCAGAAATTGGCGGCATCTTGAGTTTGGTGAACCAGCATCCCAAGGGCTTTGACATGCTGGTGGGTGAGCGTGGCGAGTCCTTGTCGGGCGGCCAGCGCCAGGGCGTGGCCATTGCCCGTGCTGTCATCAACGACCCGCCCATCATGCTGCTCGACGAGCCCACCTCGTCGATGGACTTTTCCAGTGAGGACGACATCAAGCGCCGCCTCACAGAGTTTTCCAAAGACAAAACCGTCATCCTGATCAGCCACCGCACGTCGCTGCTCGACCTGGCTGACCGCATCATCGTCATGGACGGTGGCCGCATCATGGCCGATGGTCCGAAAGAACAAGTGATCACGGCGCTGCGCCAGGGTCGTATCGGAAAGGCTGCATGATGGCTTTGTTCAACAAAAAAGCCTTTGACAATACCGGCGAGGTCATCAAGCAGGCCAGCAAGGCCAGCGACTACACCTTTGGCCCCCTGGTCAAGCGGCTCACGCCAACCGACGAAAAAGAAAACCTCGACTGGGCTGGCGACGCCGACTGGGCGCGCCTGCAGCAAGAACCCTTGCGCGCCCGCAGCCTGCTGCGTCTGGCCGCCGGCGCCCTGGTGTTGCTGGTGATTTGGGCCGCTTTTGCCAAGATTGATGAAGTCACCCGCGGCGAATCCAGGGTGGTGCCCACCAGCCAGGTGCAGATCATTCAGAGTGTGGACGGCGGTGTGGTTGAGGCCTTGCTGGTCAAAGAGGGGCAAATTGTGGAAGCCGGGCAGTTGCTGCTGCGAGTCGACCCAACCCGCTTTGTGTCCACCCTGATGGAGAGCCAGGCCAGCCAGGCCTCCCTGCAGGCCAAGGCGCTGCGGTTGCAGGCGCTCACGCGCGGGACGCCGTTTGACCCACCCAAGGAACTCGTGCGTGACGCGCCCGACGTGGTGGAGCAGGAACGCCGCCTGTACGAGTCGCGCCGGGCCGAAATCAGCGCGCAGACTTCCATCTACCAAAGCCAGCTGGTGCAACGGCAACAGGAGTTGAACGAAGTGCGGGCGCGGCGCGACCAGGCCGACCGCAGCCTGGCCTTGATGAACCAGGAGATCAACGCCACGCGCCCGATGGTGGCCACCGGCGCTGTGTCCGAGGTTGAAATGATGCGGCTTGACCAGCAATTGGCCCGCCTGCGTGGCGACCGCGAGCAAGCCACTGCCCAGATTGCGCGGGTGCAATCGGCCATCCAGGAAGCCAACAGCAAGATCAACGAGGTTCAGCTCACCAGCCGCAACCAGATGAGCGCCGAGTTGTCAGACACCATGAGCAAACTCGCCAGCCTGGAGCAGGGCGGTGTGGCGCTGCAAGACAAGGTCAAGCAGGCCGACATCAAGTCTCCGGTGCGCGGCACCGTCAAGCGCCTGCTGGTCAATACCATCGGCGCCGTGGTGCAGCCCGGCAAGGAAGTGGTGGAAGTGGTGCCGCTTGACGACGCATTGATTCTGGAGGTGCAAATCACTCCCAAAGACATCGGCTTTTTGCGCCCCGGCCAGCCGGCCATGGTCAAGTTCAGCGCCTACGACTTCTCCATTTACGGCGGCCTGGAAGCCGAAGTGTTTCTGATTGGCGCCGATTCGGTGCTTGATGAAAAAGGCAACGCGTTCTATCATGTACGCGTGCGCACGGCGAAGTCCAGTTTGGGGCCCAACCTGCCCATCATTCCTGGCATGGTGGCGCAGGTGGACATCATGACCGGCAAGAAAACCGTGTTGTCTTACCTGCTTAAACCCGTGCTGCGAGCCAAATCCAACGCGATGACTGAACGATGAGTACACAACACTTCTTTCTCTCCAGTCCGGCCACGGCCCTGCCCGAGCGCCTGCGTGAGGCGTTCGCAGACATCGCGCCGCTCAATGCCGAAGCGCTGTTGGCGCGCCTGCCCGAGTTGCCTGCCGCGCAAAGCCTGATCTGGCTGAATAGTGCTGACGCGCAATGGCAACAGGCCCTGCGCCAAATTTTGCAGACCAAGCCCGATGCCCGTGTGGTGCTGCTCTCTGGCGTGCCCGAGCCCACCGAGGGCCTTCGCGCCCTCAACGACGGCGTGCGCGGCTACACCCATGCCTATGGTGTGCCCGCGCTGCTGCAAGAAGTAGCCTTGGTCATTGAACACGGCGGCCTGTGGGTGGGTCCCGACCTGCTGCAGCGCCTGGTGGGCTCCACCAACGCGGCGCTGGCAGCCCAGCAGGCGGTGGGCAAAGCGCAGGCGCCGGTGGCTGCACCAGCCAACGCTGGATCCAGCCCCAACCCCAACGCCTGGAGCCTGCTGTCCGCGCGCGAGGTCCAGGTGGCCCGCGCCGTGTCGGCTGGCCGGTCCAACAAGGAAGTGGCCGACAGAATGTTTATTTCCGAGCGCACCGTCAAGGCCCATCTGGGTGCCATCTTTGAAAAACTCGGCGTGCGCGACCGCCTGCAACTGGTGCTGCGCCTGTCGGCTTCCGCCGAACCTGTATCAATACCCGCGGTGGAGCGCAAAGCATGAGCCAGCCCGATAAAGTCGATGCCCTGAGCCAGTCCGACACCAGCCTGGTGCGGGTACTCGAAGACCTGATCGACGTGCTCATCACTCGCAGCGTGATCCAGTTCACCGACCTGCCCGAGGCCGCCCAGGCCAAGCTGCTGGAGCGCCGCGAAACCCGCGCCAGCCTCAACAATCGCCTGCAACTGTTCCCCTTGGACGGCGACAACGACCTGGTTTAAGCCCCTGCCATGGTCCCCTGGAGGGTCGAATTTATTCGACCTGGTCGACTGAAGTCGACCCCACAACGGGACGTGTTCAAGTCACTGATAATGAACTGATGCGATCTTCAACAGAAACTCTGCTGGCAAGCGACGGACCGGTTGTGGCAATGATCTGCGCGGCTTTTCCGCACGCGATGGCCGTTTATGCCTTCGGTAGCCAAGTCCGGGGTGAGGGCAGTAGCGAGAGCGATCTCGACCTGGCCGTTCTAGTTGCAGGTTATGCCGACCCGTTGGTGCTGTGGGATTTGGCTGGCAACCTGGCCGACGTGGTGGATTGTCCGGTCGACCTTCTGGACTTGCGCGCCGCTTCTACGGTGATGCAGTACCAGATTCTCACTACCGGGCAGCGGCTGTGGGCCGCAGGCGTCCAAGCCGGGTTGTTTGAGTGTTTTGTGCTGAGTGAAAAGACCAACCTGGACGAAGCCAGAGCGCCGCTGCTGCGCGATATTGCGGCCACCGGGAAGATCCATGATCGATGACGTCTTGCTCAACAAAGCGGCCACGGTAGAGCGGTGCGTGGCCCGAGCGCGTGAAGAGTATGCGGACGAACCCGCCACCTTTGCCACCAACCATACGCGCCAAGATGCGGCCACACTCAACGTGCAGCGCGCTTGCGAAGCGGTGCTGGACATGGGGCAGCATTTGGTGCGTCGCGAAAAACTTGGCGTTCCCCAGAGCGCCCGTGATGTTTTTGACCTGCTTGCGCGGGGCCAGTGGATAGAGCAACCATTGGCTGACGCGCTGAAAAAAATGGTTGCGTTTCGCAACATCGCGGTGCATGACTACCAAAGCCTGTTGCTTCCGATTTTGGTGGATGTCATCACCCAGCACCTGGGTGAGTTTCTGGAATTCACACGGATTGTTCTGAAGCGGGATGCTGGCAATTAAGCCAAGCAACCCCATCACAAGTTCAAACGCCTAAGAAATTTATGCCAGGCGGG
>CAZIGL010000009.1:0-120220 GCA_964538895.1 uncultured Rhodoferax sp. | reverse complement strand
CGCCTGTTGCGTAACCGTAGACAAGGATTGCCAGCAAGGTTGCCGGGTGGTGCGCTTTGGAGCCGCGACCTGCATATTGGCGGGTCAGGCTGGAGAGATCGAGTCCATCAATGACTTCAACGACGAAGCGGGCCAGGTGGTCCTGGGTGAGCCAATCATCCACTGAAGGGGGCAACAGGTAGTCGGTTTTGCGGTCGGTGAGAATGAAGTTGGACATGGTCAGCATTACCTATCGGGACTGGTGCAATTTTAACATTTCACTATGCTTTTTATAGCGATATTGAAAAGAAAATCAGGCTTGGAAAGTCCGACAGGCTGCTAGCACGGGCATCGCGAAGGCCCGATCAGAGAATCATCATGAACGGATCATGCCGACTCAGGTTCGCGGCTCACGATACGCGCCAGAACGTCAACCATCGCAGCGCGAGCAACAGCAACGTCAAAATCAGCTTGCAGGCCGACCCAGAATTCAACACTGGTGCCAAAGTATTTAGCCAGACGCAGCGCAGTGTCCGCAGTCACCGTGCGGCGCTCGCGCACGATGTCATTGATGCGCGGCGCGGGCACTTGCAGCGCCATCGCCAACGCGTGCGCAGTCATGCCCAGTGGTATCAAAAACTCTTCACGGAGTATTTCGCCAGGGTGAATCGGACGCAGTCGTTCGCCCGTGACGACATCACTGATATCCAAGCCTTCCAACTGATTACGGTCAATTCCCATCTTTACACCCCTTCAGTGGTCGTCCACGATCTCAACATCAAAAGCATTCCCATCGGCAAAACGGAAGCACACGCGCCACTGGTCATTGATGCGAATACTGTACTGCCCCTTGCGATCACGCTTCAAAGCCTCAAGCCTGTTACCAGGCGGCACAAGCAAGTCGTTCACCTTCGCACCGGAGTCAATCATCTTGAGCTTGCGCAGCGCCAAAACCTGAATCTCTCTGGGCAAACCTTTAACCACATGGCCCATGAAAACAGCCGCCGTCGTCTTGTCTCCGAACGATTGAATCATGGTAGTGATTATTTAACGTCCCGCGTTAACCGTCAAGCGTTATTTATTTGTAACAATCTGGAAAATCCATGCCAGCTGGGCTTTGGTCTTCAGCAACAAACGGGCACCGCTAACGAAAAAAGCCGCATAAAGCGGCCATAGGTTTCAAAAAATTTATTTACAGCATTTCTTCGTCGCCAGGCTCGGCACCAGCGCGGGCACCGCGAAGGCCTGGCTTGGCCAGCAGTTCCAGGTAAAACGCATCGCCGCCGGCCAGGGCCACGGCATCGATCAAGGCGGTCAGGGTGGCAAAATGCACACCCTGCGCGTTGTCCGGATGGGTGCCAAAGCGACAGTCAAAGTCCCAAAAATCAACCCCCTCAGGCAGAGTTTTGCGGCGCTCGCGCTTGATGTACTGGCGAATTTCGTGCTTGGTGGCCTCCAGCACGCGGTCGCGGTTTTTACCTTCAATATTGAGTTGGAATGTTTTTTTCATGCTGTCCTTTTAATCTGTTGTGGGCAGCCTGCGACAGCTGCCATGAGTGGGGTGATTATGCGTCCAGCCTCGCGGCTGCCGTCCGCCAGCGCCCCCTGATTCGAAACACGTAAACTGCCCAGCTTAACCTCAGACCACTTTTATGTCCTTTATTACACTTGGCTTGTCCAGCCCGCTATCTGAAGCCGTTCGCAGCCTGGGTTTTGACGCCCCCACACCCATCCAGCTCGGCGCCATCGGGCCGGCCCTGCAAGGCCATGACGTGCTGGGTTGCGCGCACACCGGCTCGGGCAAAACCCTGGCCTTTGCGCTGCCCTTGCTGCAAAGTTTGTCAGGGTCGCCAGGCCGGCAAGCCCAGGCACTGGTGCTGGTGCCCACGCGCGAACTGGCCACCCAGGTGGGCGACACCATTCGCGCCCTGGCGCAGCACTTGCCCCAACAGCCCAGGGTCAGCGTGGTGTTTGGCGGTGTCTCGATCAATCCGCAAATGATGGGCTTGCGTGGCGGCACCGAGGTGCTGGTGGCAACACCGGGGCGGCTGCTGGACCTGGTGGCGCACAACGCGGTCAAGCTTTCCGGTGTGAATCTGCTGGTGCTGGACGAAGCCGACCGCCTGCTCGACCTGGGTTTTGCCGAAGAACTGAACCAGCTGCTGGCGCTGCTGCCAGCCAAGCGCCAAAGCCTGTTTTTCTCGGCCACGTTTGCGCCTGCGGTGCAGGCGCTGGCCAACACCCTGCTGCAGGAGCCGGTGCGGGTGGATGTGCGGCCCGACGCCGCGCCGCCCACCGAGATCGTGCAGCGCGCCATTACCGTGGACACACCCAGGCGTACCCAGTTGCTGCGCCACCTGATCCAACAAAACGCCTGGTCGCGCGTGCTGGTGTTTGTGGCCACCAAATTTGCCGCAGAAATCGTGGCCGACAAGCTGCGCAAGGCCGGCTTGACGGCCGAGCCCTTTCACGGCGAACTGAGCCAGGGCAAGCGCACCCAGGTGCTGACCGACTTCAAAGCCTCTCGCTTGGGCGTGGTGGTGGCCACCGATGTGGCGGCGCGCGGGCTGGACATTGCAGGCTTGCCGGTGGTGGTGAACTTTGACTTGCCGCGCTCGGCCAGTGATTACACCCACCGGGTAGGTCGAACCGGTCGTGCCGGCGAACCCGGCCTGGCGGTGAGCTTTGTCAGCGCGGCAACGCAAGCACACTGGCGCCTGATTGCCAAACGCCAAGGGCTTGCCCTAGCGCTGGAAAGCATTCCTGGGTTCGAGGCGATAGAGGTCGCCCCGCCCGCCTCCAGCGCCCCGGACGCTGCCGGCAACGGTGGCATCAAGGGCCTGCGCCCAAGCAAAAAAGACAAGCTGCGCGCGCTGGCGGCGTCGGGTGCCATTCAAAATCCGTAGCGCTGCGCGTTAATCCAGCAAGCCCACCGGATTGACGCCTGAGGTACGGGCTTAAAATCGTGCCCTCTTCAACAGCCTCTGGATGAACACCATGAACCGCTGCCTCCATGCCCTCAGGGGCTTTTCATTTGGGCCGACCGCCCCGCCAGTGACACTCGTCACCCCCTTACCAGCACCAATGGCAGGGCCAGCGATAAGTTGCTGTCAATCCTCCCCGACAGTGCGCTGGTGATCCGCCCGGCACCGACGACGGCCAGAGGCCATTCGCCCGCTGCCAAAGTTAAAACAAGACCTGCGCCCTGTGGGAGCGGCGCCCTCGCCGCGATTGCACCCTTACAGCCATCGGCCCGAGGCGGGCCTCCTGCCAAAACCAACACAACACCATTCTTACCATGAGCAAAAAAGTATTCATCAAAACCTACGGCTGCCAGATGAACGAGTACGACTCGGACAAGATGAGCGACGTGCTCGGCGCGGCCCAGGGCTACACCCAGACCGACAACGTCGAAGAGGCCGACCTGATCTTGTTCAACACCTGCTCGGTGCGCGAAAAGGCGCAGGAAAAGGTCTTTTCGGACCTGGGGCGCGTCAAGCACCTCAAAAAACGGGGCGCCCTGATTGGCGTCGGCGGTTGTGTGGCGAGCCAGGAAGGCGAGGCCATCATTGCCCGCGCGCCTTATGTGGACGTGGTGTTTGGCCCGCAAACCCTGCACCGGCTGCCGCAAATGCTCGATGAGCGCGCGCGTCTGAACCGCTCGCAGGTCGACATCAGCTTTCCCGAGATCGAGAAGTTTGACCACCTGCCGCCCGCACGGGTTGAAGGCGCCAGCGCTTTTGTCAGCATCATGGAAGGCTGCTCGAAGTACTGCAGCTACTGCGTGGTGCCTTACACCCGCGGCGAAGAAGTGAGCCGCCCGTTCGAGGACGTGCTGGTTGAAGTGGCGGGCCTGGCCGACCAGGGTGTGAAGGAAATCACCCTGCTGGGGCAAAACGTGAACGCCTGGCGCGCGCCGATGGGGGAGACGTCGGAGGTGGCCGACTTTGCCACGCTGCTTGAGTATGTTTCGGACATTCCCGGTATCGAGCGCATCCGTTATGTCACCAGCCACCCCAACGAGTTCACGCCGGCGCTGATTGCCGCCTACGACAAGCTGCCCAAACTGGTCAGCCACCTGCATCTTCCGGTGCAGCACGGCAGCGACCGTATTTTGATGGCCATGAAGCGCGGCTACACCGCCATGGAATACAAGAGCACGGTGCGTAAATTACGCGCCATTCGCCCCGACATGGCGCTGAGCAGCGACTTCATTGTGGGCTTTCCGGGCGAGACCGAAGACGACTTTGGCAAGATGATGAAACTCATCGACGACATCGGTTTTGACAACAGTTTCAGCTTCATCTTCAGCCCGCGCCCGGGCACGCCGGCCGCCAACCTGGCCGATGACACGCCGCATGAGGTCAAGCTGCGCCGCCTGCAGCACCTGCAAGGTGTCATCAACGACAGCATCAAGCGCATCAGTGAAAGCCGCATGGGCACGGTGCAGCGCATCCTGGTGGAGGGCGCGTCCAAGCGCGACGCCACCGAACTGATGGGCCGCACCGAGTGCAACCGGGTGGTGAATTTTGTTGGCCAGCCGCGCCTGGTCGGCCAAATGGTGGATGTGACCATCACCGACACCCGCACCTTCACGCTGCGCGGCGAGGTGCTGACCCAGGACCTGGCGCCGGCCTGAAACGAGTCAGCCGCTCAAAAAAATGGCCTCCCGATCAGGGAGGCCAGCGCGTCAGGAAAGATATGACTTACTTCTTGCGTGCCGCAATGGAAGCTTCAGCGGTCTTGACCAGGTCCACACCCACGGTGTTTTTCCACTTGTCGTAAACCGGGCGCGTGGCCTTGACAAAAGCCTCGCGCTCAGCCGGGCTCAACTGCGTGACGGTGACGCCCAGCCCAGAAATTTCTTTCAGCAGCGGCTGGTCAGCTTCCACCAAGCCCTTGCGCGCCAGGGCAATTTCCTGCTTGCCTGCGTCGAGCGCAGCCTGGCGCACGATGGCCTGGTCAGCCGGTGTCCAGGAAGCCCAGATCTCTTTGTTGACGACAAAAATCAGCGGGTCCGCCACGTAGCCCCACAAGGTCACATGCTTCTGGCTGACGTTGTGCAGCTTGGCAGCGGTGAAGATCGACAGCGGATTTTCCTGGCCGTCCACGGCGCCACTGGCAAAAGCAGGCTGCGCGTCCGCCCAGCTCATTTGCGTCGGGTTGGCACCCAGGGCGGTGAAGGTGTCAAGGAACAGTGGCGAGCCGACGACGCGGATTTTCATGCCCTTGAGGTCAGCCGGCGTGCGCACCGCGCGCTTGGAGTTGGAGAGTTCACGGTAACCGTTTTCGCCCCAGGCCAGCGGCACCACACCGGCTTTGTCCAGCGTGGTAAAAATTTGCTTGCCCACCGGGCCTTGGGTCAACGCGTCAATGGCGGCGTAGTCGGGCATCAGGAAAGGCATGGAGAACAGGTTGAGCTGCTTGACTTGCGGCGACCAGTTGATGGTGGAGCCCACCGCCATGTCGATCACGCCCTGGCGCAGCGCCGAGAATTCACGCGTCTGGTCGCCCTGGATCAACGACACACCCGGGTACAGCTTGATGTTGATACGACCCTGGGTGCGTTCCTTGACCAAATCTGACCAGATCTGGCCGCCCTTGCCCCAGGGGAAGGCCGGGCCCAGCACCAGCGACATGCGGTATTCGGATTTGTAGCTTTGCGCTGAACCCAGCGTGGCCACGCTCAGTGCGCCTGCAGCCAGCGCTAATTTGAGTAACGTACGAACTTTCATGACATCAGTCTCCTTATGAAAAATAGTTCAGGCATCAATAGCCAAGCTGCCCGGGCAGCCAAAGCGCAATCGACGGGAAGATGATAACCAGCAGCAACACGCACAGCAGCGCCGCCAGCAGCCAGACCACCCAGCGCACGCTTTCTTCCATGCGCACCCCGGCAATGCGGCACGACACCATCAGGTTGACCGCAATCGGCGGCGTGAACTGGCCCAGTGCCACCATCAGGGTCAACAGCACACCAAGCCAGACGGTATCCCATTGGTAAAAGTTGGCAATGGGCAGAAGCAGCGGCACAAAGATCAAAAAGATCGAGATGCCGTCCAAAAACATGCCCACCGCCACCAGCATCAAAATCAGCAGCGCCAGCACACCGTATTCACCCAGCCCCGAATTGACGATGGCCTGCGTCACCGGGTCAACGATGCCCAGGGTCGACAGCGAATAAGCAAAAATGCCCGCCAGCGCCACCACCAGCAAAATGATGGCCGACAGTTCGCCAGATGCGCGCAGGATGTGGAACAGGTCATGCACCTTGATGGTGCGGTAAATCACCATGCCGACAAACAGGCCATAAAACACAGCCACCACCGCCGCCTCGGTGGGTGTGAACCAGCCCGCGCGCATGCCCCCCAGAATCAACACCGGCGCCGCCAGCCCCCAGGACGCATCACGCAGGCTGGCCCAAAACGGGGGTCTGGGCAGCAGCGCCTCGTGCTGGCCCAAATGGTGTTTGCGCGACAGCCAGACGCTGGGCACCATCAAGGCAAAACCCACCAGCAAGCCCGGCACCATGCCCGCGGCAAACATGGCCGGCACCGACGCACCCGGCACCAGCACCGAATAAATGATGAGGGCGATCGAGGGCGGAATCAAAATGTCGATCGACGCTGCCGCCCCCACCACACTGGCTGAAAACGCTGGCGGGTAGCCCGAGCGGGTCATGGCGGCAATCATCACGCCCCCCACGGCGGCAGCGGTGGCCGGCCCGGAGCCCGAAATACCGCCCATCAACATGGCCACCGCAATCACCACCACGGGCAGCATGCCGGGACCGCGCCCAATGATGGCAATGGCAAAGTTCACCAGCCGCAGCGCCACACCCGAACGGTCAAAAATGGACCCCACCAGCACAAACATCGGGATCGCCAGCAAGGGGTACTTGCCCAGACCGGCATAAAAGTTTTGCGGTACCGCCAGCAGGCCAAACCATTGCGCGTCCAGGTTGGCCAGGGCAATGGCCGTGGCACCCGCCAGCCCCAAGGCCGCGCCAATCGGCACGCCGACCAGCATCATGACCAGAAACACCACAAACAGCAGCGTGGCAATCATGCGCGCCGCCCCCGCCGAACGAACAGGCCCAGCGCCCGCAAGGCAATGGCGGTGGCCAAAATAGGCAGCCACATGCTGTACCACCACTGCGGCACACCAATGCCGGGCGAGGTTTCGCCGTACTTGAAATCGTCAAACACCATGCGCGAGCTCAGCACGGCCAGCAAGGCAAACAGCACGGCCACCATCAGGGCGCCAAAACGTGCCAACGCCCGCTGTCGCGCAGGGGAACCGCTGTCGGCAAAAAATTCGATCCGGATGTGGCGGTTACGCGCCACCGAAGCCGAGCCCGCCACCAGCGCCAGCACGATCATCAAAAACACCGAAAACTCTTCGGTCCAGGCAAAAGACTGGCTGGTGAAGTAACGCACCAGCACGTTGGCAAAGGTAATGAGGGCCAGCAGGCCCATGACAATCACGGTGAGCCAGTCTTCGATCTTGAGCGGAACAACAGTTGCCTCATCTGGCGCGGCAGGGTCGGGCACGTCAACGGGCAAATGGCTTGGTTCGTGAGATGAGGGCATGAAAAGTGGAAAATGGTTACCGCTGCCATCAGGCAACGGGCGTGCATTGTAGAAGCTGCACCAGCCCGGCCAGACCCCACTCAAGACCATGACTCACGCACCTACCCCCGAAGCTGTTGTCGCCCTCAGATACCTGCAAGGCTACCCTGCCGCCACGCTGGCGCAAGTGGCACAGATGCTGCAGCACGACAAGGTGGCCGACTGGCTGCTGCAAAAATACCCGCAGGCCCACACGGTGCGCACCGACCGCGCCCTGTTTGACTACGTGCAGGCGCTTAAAACCGACTACCTGCGCGGCGCGGAGCCGGTCAACAAGGTGCTGTTTGACAGCAAGCTGCATGTGGTCAAAAACGCCCTGGGCACGCACACCAGCGTGTCACGGGTGCAGGGCAACAAGCTCAAGGCCAAGCGCGAGATCCGCATTGCCACGCTGTTCAAAACCGTGCCCGATGAATTCTTGCGCATGATCACCGTGCACGAGCTCGCGCACCTGAAGGAAAAAGCCCACGACAAGGCTTTTTACCAACTCTGCAAACACATGGAACCCGGCTACCACCAGCTCGAATTCGAGGTGCGGGTGTATCTGACCCATCTGGAGACCTCAGGCGCCAGGCTGTGGGAAGCTGAAGGTTTTGAGGGTCAGACCACTCGCGTAGCGACGTGCTCTGACCCCAACTGATCAACGCAGCGGCTTGAGCAAATCCGACAGCCCGTTGTGATCGATCTCGTGCATCAGCGCAATCAGGCGCCCGATCTCGCCCTTGGGCACGCCCTCGCGCACAAACCAGCGCAGGTAGTCGCCCGGCAGATCGGCGATCAGCCGACCCTTGTATTTGCCAAAAGGCATGGCACGCGTCACCAGCAGCAACAGGTCTTCAGGGTTCATCTCAGCCCCCCGCCCGCTTGACGCTGTGACCCTGGGCCTTGAGCAGTTCCATGACCCGCTCAATGTGGTCGCCCTGCACTTCGATCACGCCGTCTTTCACCGTGCCGCCCGAGCCGCAAGCGGTTTTGAGCTGCTTGCCCAGGGCGATCAAGGCCGCGTCAACGAGGTTCAGGCCATTCACCAGCGTCACGCCCTTGCCGGCACGCCCCTTGGTCTGGCGTGACACCCGCACGATGCCGTCGCCCGCCGGTCGCGCCGCAGCCGCGCGGCAGCTGCACTGCGCCTGCGGTTGGCGGCATTGCGGGCACATGCGCCCGCTGTCGGTGCTGTAGACCAGGCCACTGCTGAGGAGTTTGTTCTTCATAATTAGTTGGGGTCAGAACACGTCGCTGCGCGAGTGGTCTGACCCGCAAGCTTTTAAAGATTCTGATTGTCCCGCACAAGGCCCCAAGATCAGCCAAAATGGCCAACCACCTCATTCAAAGGAAATCGCACATGTCACGTCCCAGCGTTTGGGCACCCAAAATAGTCGCTCTGATCAAGGGCGGCAACAGCTCGGGCGCCATTGCCCAGATCAAGGTGGCCCCCACCGTGAAAGACCTGCAGGACCTGCGCAAGCTGCTCATGGCAGCCGATCTGCTCAAGTCGCAGCCCAATGTGGACGCGGCCACCAACGACATGATCGCCGAGTTGTCGGCGCCCCGGTTGCACCGCTCGCCTTAACGTCAAGGCAGCAAGTCAAGCGCCTGCATGTAGGCCGACTGCACCATCAAGTCGTCCCACGGGGTGGCATGACCCACAGGCAACAGCGCCAAACGGCGCTCTTCGCTGGCGTCGCTCGGCTGCCACAGGCCCTTGAGCTGTGCTTCAGTCAGGCCGTTGATGAGCGCATCGAGCTCGGCGCCCTCGCCCAGTGACTGGTTGCACAAGAGCACCATGTCACAGCCGGCATTCAGCGCCGCCACCGCCGCCTGGGTCGGGATGACGGGCTGGCCGTCCAGCATGCGGGCACCGGCCATGGACAGGTCATCACTGAACACCGCGCCGTTAAAGCGGAGTTGGCCGCGCAAGATGTCGCCCAGCCATTTGCCGGAAAAACCAGCCGGCCGGGCATCCACCTTGGGGTAGATCACATGGGCCGGCATGACACTGGTGAGTGACGTGCCAAGCCATTCGTAGGGCCGGGCATCGTCGGCCAGAATGGCCTTGAGGCTGCGTTTGTCGACCGGAATGTCGGTGTGGGAATCGGCCTTGACAAAGCCGTGGCCCGGAAAATGTTTGCCGCAGTTGGCCATGCCGCTTTGCAGCAAGCCGTGCATCAGGCTCTTGGCCAGCAGGCTGACCACGCGCGGGTCACGCGCAAAGGCGCGGTTACCAATGACGCTGCTTGCGCCAAAATCCAGGTCGAGCACCGGGGTAAAGCTCAGGTCAACGCCGCAAGCGCGCAACTCGGCACCCAGCACATAACCACAGGCGGTAGCGGCCCGGGTGGCGCGCATGGCACCACTGCCCTCGCCCGCCTTGCCGTCCTGCAACCACAGCTCGCCCAGAGCGCGCATGGGCGGCAAATGGGTGAAGCCGTCGGTCTTGAAACGCTGCACGTGGCCGCCTTCATGGTCGACACAAATCAGCAAATCCTTGCGCACCTTCTTGATGCTGTGACACAGGGCGGTGAGCTGGTCTCGGCTCTGCCAGTTGCGGGCAAACAAAATCATGCCGCCGACCAGCGGGTGTTTCAGGCGTTGCTTGTCTTGTTTGCTCAAGCTCAAACCGGCAATGTCGATGATCAGGGGGGCGTGCAGGGTCATGGTGAACTTTCAAGGAATGAGCGCCGATTATCAAATATCTAAAAATGATGACTGCAGTCCAGCGGGGCCATGTCAGCATCCAGCAGCCAGCTTCGACAATGCGTCACTTCAGCTTAAGGACCATAGCTGCAGCGCCAAAATAATTCCGCGAAACAGAATCCATATTTCAGACTAAAATAGCAATCATGATTCGATCATTTCTTTGTGCGGACACAGAACGCTTGTTTCAAAGCCAGGCAGTTGCGCGGTTCAAAAACATCGAGCGCGTCGCAAGGCGCAAGCTGTTGCAGCTAAGTGCGGCCACTGAATTAGGCAGCTTGCGCATCCCGCCAGGCAACTTGCTGGAAGCACTCAAAGGTGATCGAAAAGGCCAGCACAGCATCCGGATCAACGACCAGTGGCGCATCTGCTTTGCCTGGCATGACGATGGTGCCTATCGTGTGGAAATTGTGGATGACCACTGAGGTGGTTTTGGAGTTAAATCATGGAAGATCAATTACTTGACGAAATTCACCCCGGCGAAATTCTGCTGGAGGAGTTCATGAAACCCATGGGCATCACGGCGCGCCAAATCGCCGCCGACATGGACGTGCCACCCAGCCGCATCAGCGACATTGTGAACGGCACCCGCCCGATCACGGCAGACACGGCGCTGCGGTTGGGTCTGTTTTTCAGCATGGAGCCGCGTTACTGGCTGAATTTGCAAACCGATTACGACATGCGCACAGTAACGCGGCAAACGCTGACCAAGATCGCCCCGCGCATTCGGGTGTTCCGGCCTGCCGCAAGCTTGGAAACATGAATTGCCCGCGTTTTGCCAACGAATGCCCGGCTTGGGCTACGGGCTCTTTGTATCCGCAACTTCCACCACGCAAAAACTCGCGGCGTAGTCGGTCTCGTCGGTCACGCTGATGTGGGCGCTTAAGGATTTGGCCTCGAACCAGGTTTTGAGTTCGCCATGCAACACGATGTGGGGCTGGCCGCTGGGCAGTTTGCCCACCTCGCACAGGCGCCAGGTCATGGGCATGCGCATACCCAGGCCGATGGCCTTGCTGAAAGCTTCCTTGGCGCTGAAACGGGTGGCCAGGTAACGCACACCGCGCTCGGGCCAGCGCTCGCTGCGCTGATGCCAGGTGACCAGTTCAGCCTCACTGAGAATTTTTTGCGCAAAGCGCTCGCCGTGGCGCGCCAGGCTGGCCTGGATGCGGCGCACGTCGCAGATGTCGGTGCCAATGCCGTAGATCATGCGGCGTCACGAATGCAGCGCAGGTAGTCTGTGATGGTGGCGCTGTAGCCCAGTTCCAGCGCGTCGGCAATCAGCGCGTGGCCAATGGACACCTCGCTCACCCCCGGCACCTGGGCGATGAAGGCGGTCAGGTTGTCGCGGTTCAGGTCGTGGCCGGCATTGACTTCCAGGCCCGCGTCCAGCGCCGCCTGGGCGGCCTGGGCAAAACGCGCCAGTTGCGCCGCCTGATCGGGCGTGCCCCAGGCGGCGGCATAGGGTTCTGTGTAGAGCTCGACGCGATCGGCGCCCACAGCCTTGGCCGCCACCATGGCAGACGGATCGGCATCCATGAACAGGCTCACGCGCAGGCCCCAGGCGTGGGCTTGGTCGATCAGGGCTTTTAGCACCGGCGCATCGTCCGGAAAAATCCAGCCATGATCGCTGGTGAACTGGCCCTCGGTGTCGGGCACAAACGTGACCTGGTGCACCGGCAGCTGTTGTGCCACCAATTGCCCGACCACGTCCATCAGGTTGTGCAAGGGGTTGCCTTCGATATTGAACTCGCGGTCCGGCCAGTCCTTCAGCAGCTTTGCCAGTTCGGGCACGTCGCTGGCGCGAATGTGGCGCTCATCAGGGCGCGGGTGCACGGTGATGCCGTTGGCACCGGCTTGCAGGCACAGCGTGGCCGCGCGGGTGACACTCGGAATCCCCAGATGCCGGGTGTTGCGCACCAGCGCGACTTTGTTGAGGTTGACGGACAAACAGGTAGTTTTCATAAGCTTTGCAGATCGATCATCATTTGCCGGGTGCGAAGACTGGGCACCCCGCAATGGTAATTGAGCAAGGTGCGCAATTGGGGTTTGAGTGCGCTGGCCACTTCGGCGCAGGCGCGCAACACGGCAGTCAGGGGCACCTGCTCGCCCAGGACCTGTTGCAGCGCCGTCCACTGGGCACCGCTCAGGCTGCTGCGGTCCGTGGCGTTGGCCTGGCGCAAACCGCCTTCGGGCACCAGGCTGTAATGCTCATCAGGATGCAGTGTCAGCAGCGTCATGGTCTGGGCATCCAGCAAGGGCAGCAGGCCGATCTCGCGCAGCAGCAGCAACTCAAAGGCACGCAGGGCCGCCTCCAGCACCTCGCCGTGCTCGCCGGCAATGATCTGCACAACACCGGCATAGATGTCAAACAGCACCGGGTGCGGGTCTTCGCGCGCCAGCAGCAGCAGCAGCAACTCGTTAAGGTAATAGCCCGACATCAGCGCGTCGCCAGTCGGCATGACGTGTCCGCCCTGCCATTCGGCCGCTTTCAGCGTCTTGATTTCAGCCTCGCCACCAAACGCCAGGTGCAGCGGTTGAAGCGGCAGCAAAATCGGCCGAAAACTGGAACTTGGGCGCTTGACCCCCTTGGCCACCAGCGCCATACGGCCGTGGTGGCGGGTGAACACCTCCAAAATCAGGCTGGACTCGCTCCAGTCGTAGCGGTGCAGCACAAAGGCCGGTTCATCAGAAATGCGCTTGGTGGCCATCAATAGGAATTGATCATCATTGGGCTTTTGGAGGTCCGGTTGAATCCACCCCTGATTGCGGTCAGCCGGTTCTTCAGCCGGCCGGCATTCAAAGTAAAGATCAGTGCTGCGCAGTATCGGCGCGGGTCCGTTGTAACGGAAAATTGGAAGCGGTCGCTTCAAGGCGCTCAGCAAGCCAAATCTTGATCACGGACTGCCTTGTCACCCCAATTTTGCTGGCTTCTTTGTCCAAAGAATCGATCATCCAGGTTGGAAAATCAACATTGACGCGTTTCTGTGCCTGCAGCACCCGCCTTGTTTTGGACAAGTCCAAAGAAGCGGTCAGGTCAACATTCTCGTCAAACTGTTGCTCGAATTTTTTAGCTTTCATAAAGTGCCACCTCTTCAATGCGTGCGCGACGAACGGATATCAATCGAATATTGGCGCCCCGATAAGCAACGACAACCGACCAATACATCCCGTCAATCAGCCCGATCACGAGAAACCGCGGTTCATCCTCGGTTTTTGCTGGAATTTCAAGCAACATCGGGTCATTCCAGAGCCTCTGAGCCTCAACGAAATCAATGCCATGCTTGGTGCGATTGGATTCGCTTTTTGCAGCGTCAAATTCGAAAGAAGTCATGGTATAAAAATTATACCTCTAGCGAACAGAAGGGTTACAACGCAAGCGCCCAGTTTTCAACCACGAGCCCCGGATTGGAGGTTGGGCGGTCTGGTTCAGACCCATACCCGACATTCACCGGAACCACATGGATCCCATCGCGAAGTGGAAAAGCTGACCTTCAATTTTTCAGGAAACTGTCGGTCACAGGCAGTACCAAAACTTGGAAGCAGTCGGCCAAAGGGGATGTCAGTTTTCATGACGGTCCCACTCCTGTGCAACAGAACTGCCAGTTGCGAATTCCCGCCAAGTGGTGCAACTCCAAGTTAAAACTTGCCGACTGTTGAATGAAACTAAGTTGACAAAACTTCACAAATGGACAATTTCAACACCCGTCCACTTTTCGCAAAGATATTCGGCAACAAGGCGACGGTGGCAATGGTGAGGCTTGTCCTCGCTGCAAAGCAGGCAACTGCCATCAAGTAGCTGCCGATCAATATCCTCGATACGGCGTATGGCCATCAGATCAAGAAACTTGTTCTCGTAAACGTCCCATGCACCACCATTTTTTCTGTACTCATCCAAGATCTCCTGTGTCGGTGCCAATTTGGTGACATGCTCATAGTCCAAGCCGCAGATCTGCTTTGTGAAAAATCGTAGATCGTCTCTTTTTGCAAAGCCAGCGAGCTGGGAAATGTTGTTGAGGCGAACATCAACAAGCTTATTTGCTCCCGACTTCATTAATCGCGTGAAGAAGGCTTCCGCTGAGGTTTTAGTGAACCCAATCGTATATATTTTCATTGTCAGAACTGTTCGTTGCACGAAATTTCAACGTCCTTTGATGGCACTTCGCGACTTGTTTTCTGGTCGTATGCAATCCGCTCACCTTGCATTTCATACGCATCATCGACAGTGAGATACTCTGAACGAAACATGTCGGCCTCTCGCAATCCCATTTTAGAAATCAATCTCGAGATTGCATCTCGATGCAATTCGGTTGAGCCATCTTGAAGAATGTGCATGACATTTACACCCTGACTTACCAGTTCTCGGGCAACAAGGATTGTCCGATGGCAATTTAGTGGATCTTTCTCAGCGCACATTAATGCAATCTTGTGACTTTCCGCACCGTGAATAACACGAGCGAGTCCCGATTGAAAGAGAGCTGTTTTGGCCAGCAACTTATACTGAACCTTACCATTAACGTAGCAACTCTCATCAGCACTCCTCGCGCCTAATTCCTTGCCAAGAAAGACATACCGAATTACATGCGCTTTCAATGCGCTGCGGAGTTCCTCCCGGTTGAACTGCGGATTGAACCGACTGTAAGGAATAGACCGTACATCGACAATAGCCGTCACCCCCTGCTTCTGGAGCAGGCCGAGGAATTTCTCAAATGGGTGGGTGGAATGTCCGACCGTGTATATCTCAATGCACATTTATTTGCGCACATCTTTCTGGAGTCTGTTGAATTCAGTGGCAGCGAACCTTGAAGGCAATTGCCTGCGGACTATGCATCAATTGATGAAAAAGTTCAACAAGATATTCTCAGTGTGGCGTGCTCCAAAGCAAAGCTCGCAATTGAAGTGACATCCGATAAATCCAGTTGCGTGACCTTGGCGTCCGGAACCGGTTTGTCGCTGGCAATTGCCACAATTCCTGGCCATTCAGGCCAAAGCGTTGTCTTGTCCAAGCCGTCTCGCCAAACCTCTAGCTTAGGAAACTCGCCCCCTTTAAAACCTTCAATCAAAACCAGATCGCAATGTTGCATCCGGTCAAGCAAATAGTCCAATGTGGGTTCCTTAGCGCCACGCAGTTCATGCATCAGCGCCCAGCGATCATTGCCCAGCAGAAGAACCTCTTTGCAACCCGATTCGCGCAAGCGGTAAGAGTCTTTTCCAGGACGATCAATGTCGATATTCTTGTGGCTATGTTTGATGAGCGACACAACCAAGCCGCGAGAAGAGATTTCTGGCACCAGCCGTTCGAGAAGTGTTGTCTTACCCATGCCGGAATGCCCAGCAATTCCAAATATTTTCATACGAAGTGTTCTTTGTTTTTGCTTCTATTTCGAAACGGTGTATTGGTGCTGCACATCAGTCCAGAGCATCTGCAGGCTTGCCAAGACTTCTGGAAGTCCGTGCTCCAACTCGGCCATCAGAATCTCAACTTGATCATGATGCCCTTCAACGGCAGCCGTCTCCAGTTTCCCGGCCATATTGGCCAATGACCGCAGACCAATGGTGGATGCCGAACTTTTGACGCGATGCGCAGCGGACACTAGCAGCTTGCCGTTACCTTCGTGGATTGCACGCTTGGCCTGCGCCAAAGTGATTGGAACAGTGTCATTGAACAGATCGATGATCTGCTGGGTTTTTGCAATGCCAAGTTCTGCAACATGACTTGCCAGCAAGGTTTGGTCAACGATTGGCGCTACATTTGCGTCTGGATGTTGGGATGTCATAGGCGCTTCAGCTTTGTTGGCAACAGATACGTTTGCCTGCAGGGTAGCTTTAATGATGTCGGATAGGCCTCCAGGACGGTAGGGCTTGCCCAAAAACGCATTGGCCCCAGCATTAAGGCTGTCTTGGATATCATCTTTTGTGACTAATGCCGAAACAACCACCACTGGAATGCGTGCGATGGATGGGGTTTTGTGGCACCGAATTAGTCGAATAATCTCCAGACCGTCGAGATCTGGGAGGTTCAGGTCCATCAGAATAAGGTCAAAGCATTGGTGATCAAGTAACGAAAGCGCCTCGCAGCCAGAGCTCGCTGTGGAAACGCTGTGCCCAGACCTTTCCAGCAATCCACAGGCAACCAAGCGGTTGATTTCATTATCCTCAACAACCAGAAAATTCAGGGATGGTTGGCTGGCATCATCGAGATCGCCCGGTGCTTCCCGATATTCATTCGACAGCATCAAAGGAACATTGAACCAGAAGCGGCTACCAATATTTACTTTGCTTTCGCAACCAATTTCCCCACCCAACGCAGTAACCAATTTTCGACAGATCGCTAGACCCAAGCCTGTTCCGCCAAATTTTCGGGATACAGTACGATCCGCCTGTACAAAAGCATTAAACAAATGGGTCTGCCCACTCTCGGAAATACCGATGCCACTGTCACTCACCGAAAAGTTCAGCCATTGCCCTGACCTAGTTGCTCGCACTTCAATGTTGCCACGTTCCGTGAACTTCACTGCGTTGTTCACAAGATTGAGCAGGATCTGGCGCAGTTTGTTAAAGTCTCCGTTGACCTTGCCCAGTAGTTCCGGTGCAACGCCGATAGTCAATTCAAGACCCTTGGCAGTGGCCACGGGCAACATGAGCGTCATCACATCGCCCATCAAGCTACCTAGACTGAAATCGATATTTTCAATTTCCAGAACGCCAGCTTCAATCTTAGAGTAGTCAAGAATGTCCGCAATCAACGAGGCGAGGATCTCACCCGAGGTCGAGATCATGTTGAGATAGTTGGTTTGTATATCATCAAGAGGTGTGTCCCGCAAGAGTGCGGTCATGCCAACTATGCCGTTAATGGGCGTGCGAATTTCGTGGCTCATCGAAGCCAGGAAGGCAGACTTGGTCCGATTTCCCTGCTCAGCCTGCTGTAAAGCGAGTTTATAGTCAGTGACATCGTTAAAGATCAGAACGGTTCCCGAGAACTTTTCACTGACATCGAGCATGGTCTGTGTTTTTACTTCAAAGCAGCGTAGCCCCATGGTGGTTGTCAGTTGGTGCTCAGAGACCTCTCCCACCACGCTTCCCAAAACGCCTTCAAGTAGCGGAAGCGACATGACTCCGTAATAACCTGCTCCCGGAACAACAGATCCGCCAAAAAGTACAGCGGCAGCACGGTTGGCGTTGTCAATTTTCCCAAAGTTATCCAGTAGCACGACCGGATCGTTTAAGCTTTCAAAAATAGTCAGGTATTTGTTTTTGTCGTGCGTCAACTTCCGGTTTTTTTCCCTGACCTCCAAAATCAATTCGTTTTCGCTTTGTGAAGCCCATTCACTGCAAAAGCCGATTTCCACGCGGTCGAAAAACCGGTTGATAAATTTCCTGTAGCAGGTCAAGCGTTCGACTGGAAATTCGCCCAGTTCGAGCAAATCCAGATATGCCTGACGGTAATACTTCATCAATCCCAGGAACAATCCGATCGTGATACCACGCGAACGGTGTCTGCGCGCTGCATCAATACCAAAAGCTGTAATGGACTCCTCAGAATGATCGCCAGCAGTTAACTGCGGCGGCTCACTGTAATGGGTTAGTGCCTTGATCAACGGACCCGACATGCCGCAAATAGAGACACGCCACGCCTCTGCCAGGGTAGAGGTAAATGGCGTGTAGCCATATTGCTTGGCATAGCCAAGGGTCTTGTCAACCAGCCAGTCTTCACTCCTGGAAATTAAGTCGCTCAGTGGCTGCATTGAATCCTTTGTTAGACAGCCTCAGCAGCTATCGCGTTCTCAAACTGACAAAAAATCCAGTGCCCATTTCCATGAGCACTGGTCAAGCAACCATGTGCTTTCTTGTAACCGCCGGGAACGTGTTCTAAACGTTGTCCCGGCTGGATCTTTATCGGATGGCTTTACGCAGCATCTTTAGGAGCAAGAAACACCATGGTCTTTGGAGCTACCCCAGTGTACTTTTCCACGTTGCCCACTGCCGTGTGACCACAGTTGCCTTGCGCCAGTTTTGATGTGCCCATGTCAACAGTAAGAACATTGACATCGCCATACCTGTCCAGGCTTCCTGGTTTACGAGGTTCAATAGGGTCATACCATCCACCCTCGCTGACACGGATAACGCCAGGCCTGATCGAGCCCGTCACCTTGGCACCGGCCAGGATCTGGCCGCGGTCGTTGAACACGCGAACCACATCGCCTGTTTTGATCCCCCGCGCCTTCGCGTCTGCGGTGTTGATCATGCAGGGTTCACGTCCGGCAATGGCGTACGTCTCTCTCATGACCGTACCACACAACTGGGAGTGCAAGCGGCCTACTGAATGGCTGCTGGCAATGTGCAGAGGGTACTTTGTCTTGGGTCCACCGAGCCGCTCCACAGGCTCCATCCAGGTGGGGTGTGGCGGGCAATCATCGTATGCCATTTTTTCGATATTTTTCGAGTAAATTTCGATACGTCCGCTTGGCGTTCCCAATGGGTTGAGCAATGGATCTTCACGAAACTTTCCATGGCGGACGAAGGCTTTGGCAGCCGCCGGGATCGGGAATTCGACCACGCCAGCCCCAGACCAAAACGCATCAAATGCAGGCATCTGAACCTTTTTTGACTTGGCTTGTGTCATGGCCGCCTCATAGAACGAGCGTATCCAATCCATTTCGGATTTACCTTCAGTAAACTCTTTTTCCTTGCCCAGGCGTTTGGCAATGGCGGCAAAAATGTCGTAATCGCTGCGGGCTTCGAACATCGGTTCCACCACTTTTTTCATGGCCAAAATAGCACGCGACGAGTAGTCGCCGACATGTTCAATGTCGTTGCGTTCATACGAAGTTGTCACTGGCAATACGATGTCGGCATGGCGGGCAGTAGCGGTCCATTGGAAGTCTTGAACAATGAAGGTCTCCAGCTTTTGAAATGCCTTGACCATGCGGTTTCGGTCCTGATGGTGTCCAAATGGATTGCCTCCGGCCCAATAGGCCATCTTGACATCCGGGTAATTTGAGCGTTTGCCATTGAAATCAAACGGTTTGCCCGGATTAAGCAACATGTCAACGACGCGTGCAACCGGGATCGATGCGGCGCCTGCTGTTGACAGCCATGCGGCGCCCGCCACTGCCTTGCCACCATCGGTGATGCCTGGCATGACAGGGCTGTCTGCAGTCGGGGCACCACCGTTGGCATAGTGATAACTCAATCCGAAGCCACCGCCAGGCAGGCCGATTTGACCCAGCATCGAGGCCAGGGTGACCATCATCCAGTGAGCCTGTTCCCCGTGGTGTTGCCGTTGAATCGACCAACCACCGGCCAGCATGGTGCGGTTTTTGGCGAACTTCCGGGCGAGATCCTTCAATGTTGTTGCAGGAATCCCGCAGATAACGGCGGCCCATTCTGCCGTCTTGGGGGTTTTGTCGACCTCCCCCATCAAATACGGCAGGAATTTGTCAAAGCCTGTGGTGTAGGAGGCCAGAAACTTGGTGTCATGCAGTTTTTCGGCAACCAGAGTGTGTGCAATACCCAGCATCATGGCAACGTCAGTTTGCGGCTTTGGCGCCAGCCATTCGGCATTGAGGTAGGTGCAGGTTTCAGTCTTTTCTGGGTCGATACAAATGACTTTCTTACCCGCTGCTTTGAGCGCCTTCAGGCCCGCATAACCATCGTGATCGGCAATCGTCCAGGCAATCTGGTTGGTCAGCATTGGGTTCGCACCCCAAAACACCACCAGTTCTGATTTTTCAACAACTACCGGCCAGACTGTCTGCTGCTCATACACCTCAAGTGTTCCCACCACATGCGGCATGATGACCTGGGCGGCACCGGTCGAGTAATCACCGGTGTGATTCACGAAACCACCCTTGAGTTTCATCATGCGACTCAGTAGCGTCCGACAATTGTGCAACTTGCCAGGACTCTTCCAGCCATACGAGCCCGCAAACGTTGCGGCTGGACCATGGGCCTTCTCGACGCGAAGCAGCTCCTTTGTGACGAGATCAAGTGCCTGATCCCAACTGACGCGCACGAAGTCACCCGTACCACGACTACCCGGATCGGCCCCAGGACCTTTCTCAAGATAGGCGCGTCGCACCATTGGGTATTTGATTCGTGAAGGGGAGTAAATCGAGTCGATCACGCCCTTGAGTTGGGCACTTGGGAAAAGATCTTTTTCCCACGGGCTGTAACCAACCACGCGTCCGCCTTCGACCTTGGCGCGAAAAGCACCCCAATGCGATCCGGTCAGAACCGAACCGGACTGCGGCACTGCGGCTGCGGCACCAAACGACAGCAGCGAAGTACCCATCATTCCAACGGCACCAGCGGCACCTGTGATCTCAATAAAATTACGACGCGAGAAACCCGATTGGGTTTTGGGTAGTGTTGAGACTGACATTTTGTATTCCTTTTTAAGTTGATTTACCGGGAAACCGCCAGCAAGGTGCTTAAACAACAACAGGGGCGGTCGCCTGTTGAAATTAGTCTAGGAGCGTGAAGTGAACAGGGTTTCAGCTCCTGGTAATCGAAGCACAAACAGTTTGTAAACAGATTGCAAACAAATGTACGGACCGATAGATCATGGTTCAACCAGATAGGCATGGTCCTGCTCCAGCACGGCCTGAAGAGCAATGGCCAATCCGGCATGAAAGCCAAGATCGTCAACTGCAACCACACGTCGGGTAAACGCTGGCAACCAACTCAGCAGTTGCGTGTTCAAAAATTCTGCTTGCTCACTCTGCAAAGTTGAGAGCGCACTGCAGCAATTTCCAGCGGATTCAACGTAACGAAGTGCAAGTTGCGCCATTGTTTCCAACTGAATGGAGAGATGGTCTGAGGGTTCACAAACCTTGTCCTCTACGCGCAATCGGTGTTGTCGCAACACGCGCTCCATTTCTGCGGTAGCCTGCTGGCACAACACTCCCCGCTCGCTGCTGTAAACAGAACGGTATGGCGATGCAGTTTCATGACCGCCCACGCCATAGAATAACTTTGCATGGGCCGCTCCGAGTGCGGATGCCACTTCGGTTGGTGTGCCAGACGTCAGCACATCGCCCATGGCTTGAACGCCCAGATTGGCACCAGGAGATGCCGCCAGCGCGTACAACAAGTATTGCGTTTTTCCCTCACGCATATCTACCACGTCGCTTTCGGTGGGTGGTGCAAAAAAGGCCAATGCAAACCAGCGGTAGAGGGCAGCCCGGTTTGCCGCAATCTGGGCGGAAGTGACTTCAGTCATGATGTTTTCCCCCGGTGTCCTTGGCGTGGAACTGCAGGTACTTCTGAAGAAACCAGTACTCCTCATCGTCAATGGAAATGAAGCGTTTCATGGCGTTAAGGCCACCAATCACCTGATTGGCCAGGGCATGGTCAGTCGGTGGGAGTCCGTGGCAGGAGCCACAAGCGCTGCTGTACAACTCGGCGCCGTAGGACCACAGCGCAGGCTGGTCAACACTCAAATTAGCCTTTGCGACCCAGGCCTCCAGAGACACCTTCGACCAAACCAGACCGGTGTCAGGATCTTCTACAGGCGTTTCGCTGCGAACCTTTTCGATCAGACTCTCACCCAGGGCTGCCGTCATAATGCGTTGCCCTTTTAGTGCGTAAATCACGCGCTCTGCGCCTTGTTGCTGCCAACCATCGATTTTTAGAAGTACCAAGCCCCCCTTTTGATCCATCACCGTTGCCTGGGATGCGGTAAGCAGCTTTCCATCGCCGGTAGCGTCTGGCCCCACATTGGCTCCATCCATGAACAATGGTCCAGTCCGGAAGGAATACACCACATCTCCCTTTCTTACCTTCTTGCTTGTGGCAACGACTTCGATCTCTTTCATCATGGAACGGTAGCCTTGGGTCATGTCCGGCTTTTTGTGCGCGATGCCCATATGACATGAAATACAGGTTTCACCTGCCTCCAAACCTTTTTTCATGCGTTCTGCATCCTCTGGTTTTGCCATTTTGTGGTATTCGAAAGCATCGTTGGAGTGGCAACTTCGGCATTCACGGGAATCATTCGCCGTCATGTCGGCCCAAACTCGCCGGGCCATGGTAAGGCGGTGGGCTTCGAATTTCTCGGGTGTGTCAATCGTGCCGACAAAAGCGTGATAGAGCTCAGTAGTGGCAGCGATCTTTTTAACGATTTTCTGGCCCCATTGTTTTGGCACATGGCAGTCTGAACATGTGGCCCGCACGCCAGAGGCGTTTTTGTAGTGAGCCGTCGTGGTGTATTCTTGATAAGCCGTATCGCGCATCTGGTGACACGAAATACAGAATGCCTCGGTGTTCGTCATTTCCAGAGCGCTATTGAACCCACTCAAGAGCAAACTGCCACCCATTCCACCCGCAACCAGCAGTAGTGCCAGACCATATCGAGGTCGAATGGATTTCAACCAAGACCATATCCTTTTGAACATCACTATCTCCTTCATTCAGCATTGATGACGAACGCTTCGCCACTAGATGGATAGCTTAGGGATGTGATGTGAACGCCGTGAGCGCTCGGCTTGAACGCCATTTCTAAAGATGTAAACAGAACGTAAACAAAGGCTATGATCAGCAGCACCGCCACCAAAATAATGCCTACTCATGCTCGCAAATAACCACATATTGATTGTTGAGGATGACTTGGTCGCAAGCACCACCTTGTCGGCTTACATCAGCAAGGAAGGCTACCGGGTCAGTATTGCGGCTGATGGTCAAGCAATGCGTGACCTCTTTGCAAAAGGTGATGTTGACCTGATCCTGCTTGACATCAATCTCCCCGATGAAGATGGGTTTTCACTGCTGCGGGAGATTCGACGCCAGTCAGAGGTGGGCGTGATCATGGTGACTGGCAAGGCTGAAGATATAGACCGGATTGTTGCCCTTGAGTTGGGGGCCGATGACTATGTGGTCAAACCCTTCAACATTCGTGAATTGTTTGCCCGCACCAAGAATCTGCTGCGTCGCACCATGTCGGCGCGCCAGGTTCTTAAGGACGAACCGGTCAAGCGGTTTGCAGGCTGGTCGCTCAGCATACCGCGCCGGACATTGACCTCTCCAAACGGAGAGGATGTGCGATTGACCCGTTTTGAATTTGAACTGCTCGCCACCTTGAGCAAAAATCCGGGTCGTGTTCTAAGTCGGGACAGCCTTATTGACCACGTCAGTGGTCGGGATCGCGCGTCCAGCGACCGCACGATTGACGTGTTGATTGGCCGACTGCGTCGTAAGATTGAATTGATACCCAACGACCCGCGCATCATTCTCACGGTGCAAGGAGTTGGCTATGTGCTGGCTGTTTGAGGGTTAACTAAACGACAACTGGCTTTCGCCCACCAGGCTGGGTTGCAACTCCAATCTGACAGCGATCCTTGCAACTCTCTCAACCCAACTGACAACATTGAGTTGAGCCCATGCCGGCAAAGACACTGAAACGGTGGTCAACGCGTTGATCAAAAACGCACGCAAGCTGCCTCAAGAACTCTACAAATCCTTGACGTGGGATCGGGGTCACGAGATGGCTGACCACAAGCGTTTCACATTGGCTACAGACATCAGTGTTTACTTCTGTGATCCTCATAGTCCTTGGCAGCGTGGGAGCAATGAAAATACGAACGGACTGTTGAGCCAATATTTTCCCAAGGGGATCTATATTTCGGGTTACTCGCTGGCACAACTGAATGCAGTGGCGAGAAAACTGAACGAACGCCCAAGGAAAACTCTAAACTACGGGACGCCTGCTGAACGATTCAGCCAACTTGTTGCATCGACCGGTTGAATCCAAGGCCTTGACGAGCCATTCGTGGTCAAAACCCCATGCCGATTGATGCTGATGAAGATCCCTTTAACCAAAAGCCCTGGATTCCTCAAGTGGACGACAGCTTTCGAGTTCCGAGGACCTGAAAACGCCAAAATTGGATCAGCAGCCGGAATGACCGGTCTGGAGAACTCGGCGGAAATTCCTGTCTCGCGGTGACCGACCGGTTGCGCTGCAACAGAGTCACCCGCGTTGCCGCTTGAATTTGCATTTTCTGATCCCCCCGTTCGAGTTCAACCAGCGCTCGCCAGCAGGGGATGGGTTGGGGTGGCAGCCGATTTCTGGGCCTTTGACAGTATGAGGCTGCCGCCCCAACCCATCCCCTGCCAACCCAACCTGAGAATGGGGAAAGTGTCAACTCAACGCCTACTCGTAGCCAAACGAGCGCACACGCGCTTCGTCGTCGGCCCAGCCCGAGCGCACCTTGACCCACATCTCGATGAAGACCTTGCAGTCGAACAGCTTTTCCAGCTCGACGCGGGTCTCCATGCCGATGCGCTTGATGCGCTCGCCCTTGTCGCCAATCACCATGGCCTTGTGACCGTCGCGCTCGACCACGATGGTGGCGGCAATACGCAGCAGGCGTTTCTGGCCTTTCTTTTGTGGCGGCTCTTCTTCAAACTTGTCGATGATGACGGTCGAGGTGTAGGGCAGCTCATCGCCGGTCAGGCGAAACAGCTTTTCGCGCACCATCTCGGCCGCCATGAAGCGCTCACTGCGATCGGTGAGTTCATCGGCGGCGTACCACCAGGCTTGTTCAGGCAGGAATTTTTCGCAAATCCCCAGCAGGCGTTCCACGTCTTTGGCGCTCTTGGCCGACATCGGCACAAATTCGGCAAAGGCGTGACGCTCCTGCATGGTCTGCAGCCAGGGCGCAATGTCGCCGCGGCGGTGAATGTTGTCAAGCTTGTTGGCAATCAAGAGCGTGGGGATTTTTTTGTCCAGCAGCGCCAGCACGCGCGCGTCGGCCGGGGTGAAGCTGCCGGCTTCCACCACAAACAAAATCAGGTCGACATCGGCGACCGCGCCCACCACGGTCTTGTTGAGCGACTTGTTCAGCGCGTTGCCATGCAGGGTCTGGAAACCGGGGGTGTCGACAAAGACAAACTGGGTCGCGCCCTGGGTGTGCATGCCGGTGATGCGGTGGCGCGTGGTTTGCGCCTTGCGCGAGGTGATGCTGATTTTTTGCCCCACCAGCGCGTTGAGCAGGGTGGATTTGCCCACATTGGGCTTGCCCACGATGGCGATCAGGCCGCAACGTTGACCTGCGACCGGTGCCTCGGTGGCACCGGCAGGGCGCATGTCGCGGCGCATGCCCGCCAACAGGTCCTCCAGGTTGTCCTGCACCTCAGGCACCGGAGTGTCAGCGTTGGAAGTTGTTTTTTTAGGAGTCGTCATGGGTTCACCGTTGCTTTCAAAATTTCCAGCATTGCCGTCGCTGCAGCCTGTTCGGCTGCACGACGCGAGCCGCCAATACCGCGCTCTGCACGGTTGAGTTCGGGAATTTCACATTCCACATCGAAGCTTTGTTTGTGTGCCGCACCCAGGGTCGCCACCACCCGGTAACCGGGCAGTTTCATGCGGCGCCCTTGCAGCCACTCCTGTAGCTCGGTTTTGGGGTCCTTGCCAATGGCGTCCATACCGGGGTTGATCTGCACCGCCTGGTAGAGCCGCTGCACCAGCGCCTGGGCTGGGCCAAAACCGGCGTCCAGATAGACTGCGCCAATCACGGCCTCCAGCGCGTCAGCCAAAATGGACGGCCGCTTCTGGCCGCCCGAGCGCATTTCGCCCTCACCCAGCAAGATCACATCGGGCAAACCCAGCGACACCGCCAGTTGGTGCAGCGTTTCCTGCTTGACCAGGTTGGCCCGAACCCTGGACAAATCACCTTCGGGCAGATTCTGCAGGCGCTGGTACAGCATGTCGGCCACCACCACACCCAGCACCGAGTCGCCCAGAAACTCAAGGCGCTCGTTGTGATCCGATGAAAAACTGCGGTGCGTGATCGCCCGCGTCAACAGGTTGACATCCGCAAACTGATGCTGCAAGCGTTGCTGCAGCGCAACCAAGTCTGCATTCAAACCATCACCTGTTGCTTCAATTCGATTGTCCGCTGTACTTGAGCGTCAGAAACGCCGGGCCCGTCAGGTGAATTTCGCGCTCATAGGCAAACCGGACCACCACCTTGTCATTTTCCTTGGTGACCTCCAGGTCTTTGCCGCTGATGGACTTGATGTTGTCGATGCTCGCGGCCTTGTCGAAAATCATGCGCACTTCAGGCACAGTGTTGCCCTCCTTGGCCTTGTTCACAGTTTTCAGAATGGTCTGAAACTCCATCACGGTGGGCACCACCTGGGCGGTCAGCACACCGCCCCCCGCCAGCAACACGCCCCAAAAAAGAACACCAATCAGGGTGACTCCACGCTGGCCGGATTTGGAAGAAGAAGTCATGTCAGTCTCCTGGTCAATTAAAAGAGCCGATGCGCTTGAGGTTGCCAAAATTCATCCAGACAAAAAATGCCTTGCCCACAATGTTCTTGTCCGGCACAAAACCCCAGTAGCGCGAATCGAGTGAATTGTCGCGGTTGTCGCCCATCGTGAAGTAATGCCCCTCGGGCACCTTGCACACCACGCCTTCAATACTGTAGCGGCAATTGTTTTTGAATTCAAATTCATCAGCACCCGGAATGAAGGCGGGCCGTGCCGGGTCGTTGAGCAAGCGGTGCGGGTGCTCCCCCAAAGTTTCTTCAAACTGAGGAAAGTAACGCATGGTGTCTTCGTCAAAAAACTCAGGGACAGCGTTGGTGGGCAGCGGCGTGCCATTGATGCTCAGGCGCTTGTTGAGGTAGGCCACTTCATCGCCCGGCACCCCCACCACGCGCTTGATGTAGTCCAGGCTGGGCTTGGGCGGGTAGCGAAACACCATGACGTCGCCGCGCTGTGGCGCTGTGCCTTCGGTGAGTTTGGTGTTGAGCACCGGCAGGCGCAGCCCGTAATGGAATTTGTTGACCAGAATCAGGTCACCAATCCACAAGGTGGGAATCATCGAGCCTGACGGAATCTTGAAGGGCTCAAACAAAAACGAACGCAAAATAAAAACGCCGATGATCACCGGGAACAGCCCGGCGGTCCAGTCCAGCCACCAGGGCTGTGCCAGGATGCGGTTTTTGGCCTCGGCCACGTCTCCGTCGACCTTGCTGATACCCATCTTGCTGAGTTCGGCCCGGCGCGAAACAGCCTGTGCCTCCAGGGCAGCCGCTGCCTTCTGACGGTTTGGCAAAAAGTAAAAGCGCTCGGCCAGCCAGTAAATGCCGGTGACCACCGTAGCAAGGAACAGCAGCAGCGCAAAATTGCCTTCGAGCGCCCCAAAATACCAGGCGCCCACATAAGCCGCAAAGGCCGCCAGAACCACGGCCGTGAGGGTCTGCATCATGCGTCCACCTTCAGAATGGCCAGGAAGGCCTCTTGTGGCACTTCGACCGAACCAATTTGCTTCATGCGTTTCTTGCCTTCTTTTTGCTTTTCCAACAGCTTGCGCTTGCGTGAAATGTCGCCGCCATAACACTTGGCGATCACGTTCTTGCGCAGCGCCTTGATGGTTTCGCGCGCAATGATGTTGGCGCCAATGGCGGCTTGAATGGCCACGTCGTACATCTGGCGCGAAATGACTTCGCGCATTTTGGCCACCACCGCGCGGCCGCGGTACTGCGACTGCGAGCGGTGCACGATGATCGACAGCGCATCGACCTTTTCACCGTTGAGCAAGATGTCGACCTTGACCACGTCGGCCGGGCGGTATTCCTTGAACTCGTAATCCATCGAGGCATAGCCGCGCGAGACACTTTTGAGCTTGTCAAAGAAGTCCATCACGATTTCACCGAGCGGCATGTCGTAGGTCAGCACCACCTGGCGACCCTTGTAGGCCATGTTAAGCTGCACGCCACGCTTCTGGTTGCACAGCGTCATGACCGGCCCGACGTATTCTTGCGGCATGTACAGGTGCACCGTGACGATGGGCTCGCGGATTTCGTCGAGGCGACCCTGGTCCGGCATTCTGGACGGGTTTTCCACCATCTTGACTTCGCCGTCGACCGACACCACCTGGTAGACCACGCTTGGGGCGGTGGTGATGAGGTCCTGGTCAAATTCCCGCTCCAACCGCTCCTGCACAATTTCCATGTGCAACAGGCCCAAAAAGCCACATCGGAAGCCAAAACCCAGTGCTTGCGACACTTCGGGCTCGTAGTGCAGCGAGGCGTCGTTGAGCTTGAGCTTTTCCAGGCTGTCGCGCAAGCCTTCGTACTGGTTGGCTTCGGTCGGGTACAAACCGGCAAACACCTGCGGCTGGATTTCCTTGAAACCAGGCAAGGGCTTGGTGGCCGTGAACGCTGCACCCCCGCTGCCGGGTTTGATCAATGTGATGGTGTCGCCCACCTTGGCGGCCTGCAGCTCACGAATGCCGGCAATGATGTAGCCCACTTCACCGGCTTCAAGGGCCTGGCGCGGCTCATTGGCAGGCGTAAAAACACCCAGGCTGTCGGCGTTGTAGGTGGCCTCGGTGGCCATCAGTTTGATGCGATCTCCCTTGGCCAGGCGGCCATCGACCACGCGCACCAACATCACCACACCCACATAGGAGTCAAACCAGCTGTCAATGATCATGGCACGCAGGGCGCCGCCGGGGTTGCCCTTGGGCGCCGGAATGCGGGCCACCACGGCCTCCAGGATGTCGTCAATGCCCAGGCCGCTCTTGGCCGAGCAGGCAATGGCCTCGGTGGCATCAATGCCGATCACGTCTTCGATTTCAGAGCGGGCGTTGTCAGGGTCGGCATTGGGCAAATCCATCTTGTTCAACACTGGCACCACCTCCACTCCGAGGTCGAGCGCGGTGTAGCAATTGGCCACCGTTTGCGCCTCCACACCCTGGCTGGCATCGACCACCAGCAAGGCGCCTTCGCAGGCCGACAGGGAGCGGCTCACCTCGTAGGAAAAGTCGACGTGGCCGGGGGTGTCGATCAGATTAAGGTTGTAGACCTGGCCGTCTCGCGCCGTGTAGTGCAGTGCCGCGGTTTGTGCCTTGATGGTGATGCCGCGCTCTTTCTCGATGTCCATCGAGTCGAGCACCTGGGCTTCCATTTCGCGTTCCTGCAAGCCGCCACAACGCTGGATCAGGCGGTCGGCGAGTGTGGACTTGCCGTGGTCAATGTGGGCAATGATGGAGAAGTTTCTGATGTGTTGCATCCAGGAAAACCGATTTAAAGAGTGATTGAGCCACAGAAAAAAGGGCGCGATCCCGAGAGACGCGCCCCGAACCAAACGGACTGGCTAAACAGAAGTCAAGTGCCGCATTGTAATTAAGTCGAACTCCCTCCTGTTTACGGGTTCAACCGGACCATGGTGTACTGCGCCCACTCGCCACGACGAAACAGAATATTGATGGGTTTGGTCTTATCCAGGTCAGTGACTATTTTTTCAAAACCTGCAATATTCGACACCGCCGCGTTGGCCACAGCCATGATGACATCGCCCTCACGCAAGCCGGCGCGGGCCGACGCCCCGCTGCTGGCCTTGACCTGAACACCGGCCTTGATACGCAGTTCTTTTTTCACCGCGTCGGTCAAATCGCTCAGCTCAAGCCCCATTTCCTTGGCCATTTTGGTCACGCTTGTTTTGGGTTCTTTCTCTGGCGCCTGAGCCACCGCCTTGTCGCCTTCAATTTCGGCAATGGTGACCGTCAAATCCTTGCTGGCGCCATTGCGAAACACCGTCACGGTGCTCTTGACGCCCGGCTTGGTGCTGCCCACCATGCGTGGCAGATCAGTTGATTTTTCAACCTTTTTGCCGTCAAATTTGACGATGATGTCACCGGCTTGCACGCCGCCCTTGTCGGCCGGACCCTCGGTTTCGACGCCGCGCACCAGGGCACCATAAGGCTGCCCCAAACCGGCAGATTCGGCCGCTTCCTTGGAGACCTGCTCTATTTGCACCCCAATGCGCCCGCGCGTGACGCGCCCGGTGGCACGCAGTTGTTCGCTCACACGCACCGCTTCGTCCATGGGAATAGAGAACGAAATGCCCATGGAACCACCCGAGCGCGAATAAATCTGGCTGTTGATGCCCACCACTTCGCCACGCATATTGATGAGCGGGCCGCCGGAGTTGCCCGGGTTGATTGCCACGTCGGTCTGGATGAAGGGCAGGTAGTCACCCGTGTCGCGCTGCTTGGCGCTCACAATGCCGGCCGTGACCGAATTTTCCAGACCAAACGGCGAGCCGATCGCCATCACCCATTCGCCCACCTTGAGGCGGCTCACGTCGCCGACCTTGACGGCAGGCAGGCCGGTGGCCTCGATCTTGACCACCGCCACGTCACTGCGCTTGTCGGCACCGATGATTTTGGCCTTGAATTCGCGCTTGTCGGTGAGCGTTACCAGCACTTCATCGGCGCCGTCAACCACATGCGCATTGGTCATGATCATGCCATCAGAGGTCAGGATGAACCCTGAGCCCACACCGCGCGGCTGCTCCTCCTGGTTGGGCTGCTGGCCATGCCCGGGCGGCGGGCCTTGCCGAGGGCCATTCGGAATATTCGGAATGGGCAAGCCAAAACGCCGGAAGAACTCCAGCATGTCCGGATCAATCTGGCCACCTTGCGCAGAGCGGCGTGAGGCTTTTTCCAGCGTCCGGATGTTGACCACTGAAGGGCCCACCTGCTCCACCAGGTCGGTAAAGTCCGGCAGCGCGCGCACCTGGGCCAGCGCGGGTGTCACGGGCAAAAGCACAGTGGATGCGGTGCTGAGCATGACCGCACTCAGGGCACAGGCAGACAAAGCTTTGAAGTTGAATCTAATCATGATCAGCCTTTTAAATAAAAATACAAATGAACTTGGAATTGAGCATGCAATTGGAATTGGAGACTCATTTTTTTCTTTCAAGCCCCTCGACAAAAATGGCCAGGGTGGCTGGCGGCACCTCACCCACGGCCGTGATCCACCAGGACCCCATGCGGCGTCTCAGCAAGTGGGTGGCTCCCAGGGCCAGGGACGAATGGGCTGTCAATTTTCCGTGTCGCTCGGGGTTATATGATTCCATGAACAGTGACACCGAAGCCAAGCCGTCCGAAAAAACCCATTGCACAGTGTTGTCTGCAGGTTCGTCTTTGTCTACCACCGCCCGTTTGTGGCAAGCCATCGACTTGAAGCCGGCCACCTGGCCCTTGAACGACCAACCTTCCTGCGCCGCTGTGGTTTTAAGCAATTGAGGTTTCAGCACCTTGAACCCCGTGGTGTCGTCCATCAAGGCGGTCAAGCTGGCCATGCTGACGGGCTCGGCCAGTTTCAGCTCCGAGAAGGCCGCCTGCTCCAGCACCGCTTGGGCCGGGTCCAGGGTTTGCAGTTTGAGCACAACGCCGCTGTCGCGCTCGGTCCAGACCTTGTAACCAAAGCGCAGGGCATCCACCGGCACCAGTTGCGCCACATCTGCCGTGTGCCCGGCAACCCGTTCACGCCCCAGCAATTTAAAGCCATAAAACCGGGCAATCGAAGAGTCGGCCCGGTTCAGCAAATTGGGAAACAGACCAAACGACTCGCGTGTCTCGGAAATCACCAAGCGCCGCTCAGGCCAGAAGGTGACCACCTGGTCGTTGCGCCGAAACGTGGTGCGCGCCACCCCATTGAGGGCATCGACACGTTCAATTTGCTGCTGACCGTCGCACGCATGCCAGATGCGCGACGACGACATGGTGTCACCCGCACTCACGACAAACGTGCCCACATAGTTCTGCTGCCTGGCGGCATCATGCAGGCGCATCAGCCAGCGGCTGATCGGTGCGTCTTCCGCCAGGACGGCAGACACCGCAGGCGCGCTCACGGTGGTTTGCGCCCAGGCCATACCGGCGTGACAAACCAGACTCAAGCCGAGTAGAACAACAGCACGGCGACTCAACGCGCACCCTCTTCAAAAGTGGCATTACGCAAAAACCCGGTGGGGGTTTGCAGTGCCGAGGTGCCACCAAACTGGCGATGTGCTGCCAGCAAGGCGTCAAGTTGCGGATCTCGGATCATGACCTGATCACTGTCCAAAGGGTCGGCCGCCGCCACTGATTGCACCAACGCAGGCACAACAGCAGGCTGGGCAGACGGCGCACCCGCCAATTGGGTGTCGGCTTCGCCCAAGCCCTGAAAACCTTGCCAGGCCAGCACCGCCACCACGGCGACAGAGGCCAGACCTGCCACCAGGCGCCAGCGCCGGTCATTGGCGCTGGTCAGCGCAGGTGTAGCAAAACTTGTGGACTCGGGGGCCTTTTGCAACACCGGGGGCGCGGTCTCTTGTTGCAGTCTGGCGCGCAGGCGCAGCACGAAGTCGGCTTCGTGTGCCTTGACGTCGGCCTGGCCGGTGCGCATGACGTCGCCCACCACATGGTAGGCATGCCAGTTTTGGCGTGCCTCGCTGTTGTGTTCAAGATGTGCCATAGCCCGGGCAAATTCGTTGCCGCGCAATTCCCCGTCGCTCAGGGCCGACACCAATGCACTGTTTTCTACCAAGCTGTCTGTCATGTTTGTCCTTGCCTCTGGCGTGATGCCCTGCCTGTCGGCCGGCTCACCAACGCTTTCCTGTTTGCTTTTCCAGCATGGGTTTCACCTTGCCAGACACCGCCTCACGCGCCCTGAAAATACGTGAACGCACCGTGCCCAATGGGCAATTCATCACCTCAGCGATTTCCTCATAACTCAAGCCATCAATCTCGCGCAATGTCAACGCCTGTTTCAAATCCTCAGGCAAAGCCTCCAGCGCCGCGTTCACCGCAAGGCCAATTTCCTTGGCCGCCAACACCGACTCGGGCGTCTCGTCCGTGCTTGGTTCATTCCTGCGCTGAAAAGTTTCATCATCTTCGTCACTGGATTGCAGGTCGCTCTGAAACACGGCAGGGTCATTTTTAAGCTTGAGCAAAAACCGCTTGGCCGTGTTGACCGCAATGCGGTAGAGCCAGGTGTAGAACTGGGCTTCACCGCGAAACTGGTGCAGCGCCCGGTAAGCCCGAATAAAAGTTTCCTGGGCAATGTCTTCCACCAGATTGCTGTCGCGTACCATGCGCCCGATCAGGCGCTGGATGCGGCGCTGGTACTTGATCACCAGCAGTTCAAAAGCGCGCTGGTCACCTGCCACCGCGCGCTCGACCAGCATGGCATCGACGTCACCTGGCTGTGGCGGGGTGTCGGTGGCGGGTTTCTGGTCAGGTGGCATTCAGCGCTCCGGCGACGGCGGCAAACTCAATGCATCAGGCTGTGCACCCCGCGCTGCGGGGTTGAACAGGGCACGGCGCAAAGCCAGCCAGCGCTCGGGTTGCACCCGCTGGGCGGGCCAAACCCACACTGCAGCCTTGGTGAGCGGCTGCAAGCAGAGCAACAGGCTGTGCTGGCCATCCAGGATCACCCGTGGCGTCACCAGCAGCGTCGCGGCGCCGACTTGCCAGCGCCAGTCCTGGCCATCCCAGACCAGTTGTCCCAGCGGCGTGCGCAAGCCCGTCCAAACAGCCCAACTACCGGCCAACAGCCACAGCAACGCACCCAAACCATGAAAGAGCCCCTGCCCGGACGATTGCAGCCACCAGGCACTCTGGGCCACAGCGCCCACCAGTACCACGGCCAACGTCACACCGGTCTGGAACTGCGAACGCCCCACCGGATAAGTCACCGCTGGGGCGTTGTACATGGTCGTAGCCGCTGCAACTTAAGCGTCAGGGCGCCCGTTTGAAGACCAGCGACCCGTTGGTACCGCCAAAGCCAAAGTTGTTTTTGACCGCCACCTCGATCTTCATGTCTCGCGCGGTGTTGGCGCAGTAGTCCAGATCACATTCGGGGTCCTGGTTGAAGATGTTGATGGTCGGTGGGCTTTTCTGGTGATGCAAGGCCAGCACCGTGACCACCGACTCCAGACCGCCAGCGCCACCGAGCAGGTGACCAGTCATGGATTTCGTGGAATTGACCACCACGTTTTTGGCGTGGTCACCCAGCGCCGCCTTGATGGCGTTGGATTCATTGACATCCCCCAGCGGCGTCGAGGTGCCATGGGCATTCACATAGTCAACCTGGTCGGCATTGAGGCCGGCGTTGTTCAGGGCGCTCACCATGGCGCGGCGCGGGCCGTCCATGTTGGGCGCGGTCATGTGGCCGGCATCGGCGCTCATGCCAAAACCAGCCAGTTCGGCGTAAATCTTGGCGCCGCGTGCCTTGGCATGCTCGTACTCTTCAAGCACCATGACGCCGGCACCTTCGCCCAGCACAAAACCGTCGCGGTCCTTGTCCCAGGGGCGCGAGGCGGTGGCGGGGTCATCATTGCGGGTGCTTAATGCACGCATGGCGGCAAAACCACCTACGCCCAGCGGCGACACCGTGGCCTCGGAACCGCCAGCCACCACCACGTCGGCGTCGCCATACTCGATCATCCGACCAGCCTGACCAATGCAATGCAGGCCCGTGGTGCAGGCGGTCACGATGGCCAGGTTCGGGCCCTTGAAGCCAAAACGAATGGACACATGGCCAGCAATCATGTTGACGATGGTGGATGGCACAAAAAAGGGCGAGATGCGGCGGGCACCACGTTGCACGAACTCGGTGTGCACGTTTTCAATCATGGGCAGGCCGCCAATGCCGGAGCCGATCACGCAGGCAATGCGGGTGGCCAGTTCGTCACTCAAGGCCTCACCCGTGGGCAGGCCGGCATCCGCCACGGCCTGGGCCGCAGCGGCTATGCCGTAGTGAATGAAAGTGTCCATGGTGCGCGCTTCTTTGGCGCTCATGTAGGACTCGATGTCGAAGCCCTTGACCTCGGCTGCGATTTTGCAACTGAAGGTGGAAGCATCGAAATGGGTGATCAAGCCCACACCGGACTGACCAGCCAACAAATTGGCCCAGGTCGTGTCTACCGTGTTGCCAACGGGACTGACACAACCCAAACCGGTAACGACAACGCGGCGACGAGGCATGTTCATAAGCAGTCAGTAGTTTGTCCGAATAGGATACCGCCCCATCACAGGGCGGGATTGGAATGGGGTACTGCCAGCCCACAAGGCTCGGTCAAGGACTGGCTTGTGATGCTGACACTGGCGACACCCTTGCAGGGCGCGCGCCTTCAGGATTACGCTTTTTTGTGAGTTGTCGCGTAATCGACGGCGTTTTGCACCGTGGTGATTTTTTCAGCATCTTCGTCCGGGATCTCGATGCCGAACTCGTCTTCGAGTGCCATCACGAGTTCAACGGTGTCCAGGGAATCTGCGCCCAGATCGGCCACGAAGGCTTTTTCGTTGGTCACTTGGGATTCTTCAACGCCGAGTTGTTCGGCAATGATTTTTTTAACGCGTGCTTCAATATCGCTCATGGGTTCCCTCAAAGGGTTGTGAAAAGATCCGTAATTTTAGCCGGGCTTGGGAGTGACTCCTGAACCCGGCGGCCGTACGGATAACGCGGCTTTATTGTGACATCAATGGCGCCTGGCACTCAGGCCATGAACATACCACCATTGACGTGTAATTCTTGTCCCGTGACGTAAGCCGCCTGTGGCGACGCCAGGTAAGCCACCGCATGGGCGATGTCAGCGGGCTTGCCCAGATGGCCCAGGGGAATCTGGCTTAGCAGTGCTTTTTGCTGCTCGTCGGCCAAATTGGCGGTCATGTCGGTTTCAATGAAACCCGGGGCAATGCAGTTGACCGTGATGTTGCGCGAGCCCAGCTCACGCGCCAGCGCGCGTGTCATGCCGGCCACACCGGCCTTGGCGGCCGCATAGTTGGCCTGGCCCGGGTTGCCGGAAGCCCCCACCACCGAGGTGATGCTGATGATGCGGCCGTAGCGCTGCTTCATCATGGTGCGCATGACCGCCCGGCTCATGCGAAAGACCGCCTTGAGGTTGGTGTCGAGCACCGCATCCCACTCGTCGTCCTTCATGCGCATGGCCAGGTTGTCGCGCGTGATGCCGGCGTTGTTCACCAGAATCTGCAGCCCGCCGTGCTCCTTGACGATGCTGTCGATCAGCGCATCCACGCCGGCCGGATCGTTGACATCGAGCACCCGGCCGGTACAGCCGGTAAACGCACAGAGCGACTGCGACACCTTGGCCGCGCCATCGGCCGTGGTGGCAGTGCCAATGACTTTCAGGCCGCGCTCGGCCAGTGCCAGTGCAATGGCGGCGCCAATGCCGCGTGAGGCGCCCGTGACCAGGGCCACCTGGCCTTCAAATTTGATTTCGCTCATGGGGTTTGCGCATCCAGAATAAAAGTTTTGACGTCAGTCAGGCTGGCCAGATCAAACAGGGGCAGGCCCTGCATCTCGGCGTTGATGCGCTTGGTCATGCCCGCCAGCACTTTGCCCGGACCGCATTCGACCAGGGTGGGTAAACCGCGCGCACCCAGCGCCTGCACACACTCGACCCAGCGCACCGGGCCAAAGGCCTGGCGAAACAGCGCATCACGAATGTGATCGGCGTCCTGCGCCACGGCCACATCGATGTTGTTGACCACGGCAATTTGAGGAACAGCAAAGACGGTGTCTTGCAATTTTTCCTTGAGCTTGAGCGCTGCCGGCTTCATCAGGCTGGAGTGAAACGGCGCCGACACTGGCAAAGGCAGGGCGCGCTTGGCGCCCTGGGCTTTCAGCGCGACGCAGGCCTGCTCGACGGCGGCTTTGGAGCCCGCAATCACGGTCTGGCCGGGGTCATTGAAATTGACGGCTTCGACGATCTCAGCGGAACCGGGACCAAAAGAAGCCGTGACTTCGGCGCAACCGGCGCTGACTTTGGCGGCATCCATGCCCAAAATGGCGGCCATGGCGCCCACACCCACCGGCACGGCCTCTTGCATGGCCTGGGCCCGAAAGCGCACCAACGGTGCCGCTTGCGCCAGCGTCAAGACACCGGCAGCCACCAGCGCCGAATACTCACCCAGCGAGTGCCCTGCCAGGGCCTGCGGCGCCATACCCGTTTCAGCCATCCAGACCCGGTAGGCCGCCACACCAGCCACCAGCATCACCGGCTGGGTGTTGGTGGTGAGCGCCAGCGCTTCCTTGGGGCCGTCCTTGATCAGCAGGCCGATGTCTTCGTTCATAGCGTCAGAAGCTTCTTGCAGCGCAAGGCGTACTTGTGGGTGATCAGCCCAGCCATCGAGCATGCCCACGGATTGCGAGCCCTGGCCCGGAAATACAAATGCAAAAGGTTTCATTTTGGTCAGATAGAAATGAGGAAAACGACTTTATCCCGAAACAGACAAGCGGGGTCGCTTACAGTTTGAGCAGCACAGCACCCCAGGTAAAACCACCGCCGACGCCCTCTAACAGCAAAGTTTGCCCTGGCTTGACCTGACCGTTGCGCACCGCGGTGTCAAGCGCCAGCGGAATGGACGCGGCCGAGGTATTGCCGTGCTGATCCACCGTGACCACCACCTTGTCCATGGGCAATTTGAGCTTGCGGGCCGTGCTTTGCATGATGCGGATATTGGCCTGGTGCGGAATCAGCCAGTCGATGTCGGCATCGGTCTTGCCCGCTTTGGCCAAGACCGCACGCGCTGTTTGGTCGAGCACGCCTACCGCAAGCTTGAAGACCGCCTGACCATCCATGCGCAGCAGGGGGTCACCCAAAATACTGCCACCGCAGACATGCCCCGGCACACACAAAATATCGGTATAGCTGCCGTCGGCGTGGATGTCGGTCGCCAAAATGCCGGGCTCGGTGGACGCCTCAAGCACCACGGCACCCGCGCCGTCACCAAACAGCACACAGGTGGTACGGTCTTTGAAGTCCAGGATGCGCGAGAACACTTCGGAGCCAATCACCAGCGCCTTGGTCGCAGTACCCGACTGGATCAGGGCATCGGCAATGGTCAGGGCATAAATGAAGCCGCTGCAAACTGCTTGCACGTCAAAGGCGGCACCGCCCTTGGCACCCAATTTGCCCTGCAAAATGCTGGCGGTGGACGGAAACACCATGTCGGGTGTCGACGTGGCCACGATGATCAGGTCAATGTCCTGGGCCTGCACGCCCGCCGCCTGCAAGGCCTGGCGCGCTGCATGCAAGGCCAGGTCGCTGCTGGCCATGCCAGCATCTGCGAAATGTCGGGCGCGGATTCCGGTGCGCTCAACGATCCAGTCGTCGCTGGACTCCACCCCCTGCGTTGCCAGTTCGGCCACCAGGTCCGCGTTGGTGAGCCGCCGCGGCGGCAAATAACTGCCGGTGCCGGTAATACGAGAGTAAATTTTCATGAATTAAACCGAAAAAGTCGTCTGCGATTAAATGGGCACGTCGTCACCCGCCAACAGCGGCGCGGCGTGGGCAATCCGAACCCGGACGCGCTCCAACAAATTATTGCGGGCAGCATCATACGCCCGCGTCAGGGCATAACCAAAAGCCAGCGCGTCAGCCGAGCCGTGGCTCTTGAACACCAAACCGCGCAAGCCCAGCAGGGCGCCACCGTTATAGCGCCGATGGTCCATGCGCTTCTTGAGCGCAGATATGATCGGATAGGCGGTGATGGCAGCCAGTTTGGTGAAGATGTTGCGCGAAAACTCTCTTTTGAGAAAATCCACAATCATGCCGGCCAGGCCTTCGCTGGCCTTGAGCGCCACGTTGCCAACAAAACCGTCGCACACCACGATGTCGGCCGTGCCCTTGAAAATGTCGTTGCCTTCGACATTGCCGTAAAAATTCAGGTCGCCCGCCTTGCCGGCAGCGCGCAGCAATTCGCCAGCTTTTTTGATGACTTCGTTGCCCTTGATGGCTTCTTCGCCAATGTTCAGCAGGCCCACGCTTGGGTTGTCTTCACCACTGAGCACCGACACCAGTGCCGACCCCATCACAGCAAACTGCAGCAAATGCTCGGCCGTGCAGTCCACATTGGCGCCCATGTCGAGCACCGTGGTGGCGGCGCCCTTGGCGTTGGGAATTTGCCCGGCAATGGCGGGGCGGTCAATACCGTCAAGGGTTTTTAGAAGATAGCGTGAAATAGCCATCAATGCACCGGTATTACCAGCAGATACGGCCGCCTGGGCGGCGCCGTCTTTTACTTGCATGATGGCCACGCGCATCGATGAGTCTTTTTTGCGCCGCAACGCAACCTCCAGCGAATCATCCATGGTGACCACCTCGCTGGCCAGCACCACGTTGGCCCGCGCATGGGCGTAACCCGCCATGCTGAGCGGCAAGCCCACCAAAATCAGTTGCGCGTCCGGGTGCTGGTCCAGAAAGCGGGTACACGCCGGCAGGGTGACCTCGGGCCCGTGGTCGCCCCCCATGCAGTCAACGGCAATAGTGATCATGAATAAAAGGTCGCCCAACAAGCATAAAAGACGAGTCCAACAGGCATCAGACTGAAAAAAAGCAAAGGCCCGGGGCTACGCGTTTGGTAGCCCCGGGCCTTGGGTGTGTGAAAGCGTTAGGCTTCAGTTTTGCTCTTGATCACCTGACGGCCGCGGTAGAAACCGTTGGGGCTGATGTGGTGACGCAAGTGGATTTCGCCCGTCGTGGCTTCCACAGCAATGCCGGGCACAACCAAAGCGTTGTGTGAACGGTGCATACCGCGCTTGGAAGGGGACTTTTTGTTTTGTTGGACGGCCATGATCGGCTCCTTAAGGCTGCAAGCTGCCAAATCGGCAGCCCATTGGGATTGGTAAAAGCGCACGTCGAGGTACGCAAAAGCTGTAGAGTATAACCCAAGGCCATGGGTTTAAAACGGATCAACGTTTGTCAGATACTTTCATGCCGGCCAGCACGGCAAAGGGGTTTGGCTTGGTCGCGACTTCTTCAAAGTCGGCGTCCACGGCGGCCAGTTTGACAGGCAGCGGGCAGGTGTCATGGCGCGGCACCGCTGGCAAATCCATCAGCACCTCGTCTTCGATCAGCGCCGCCAGATCAAACTCCCGGCTCAGCACCAGCACGTCTTCGGGGGATTCATCGTCTTCCTCCTCGGCCTGTGCCTCGGTCTCGACAAAACGGAAAGCCCGCTCAATCTGCACTGCCACGTCCACCGGCCCCAGGCAACGTTGGCAGGTCAGGGGCAGGCTGGTGCTGACATTTAAAAACAACCAGGGCTGCGGCAGCCCTTTGGCATCGGCTTGCAACTCAGCCCGAGCCGACCAGTTCAGCGCGTTTTGCCCGCCAAGGCCCTGGGATTCTTCCAACAGGCGCTCGTAATTGGCCAATACATCATGGCCAACAAGTTGCTGCGAGGCTTGTCCGGCGTGTTTGATATCGAGTTTTGGGGGGCGTTGGTAGGTCGTCATGCCAGCAGTGTAAGAGAATCGGTGCATGACTGAACCATCTTCACGCCAGATCATTCTGGCTTCCACCTCTGTTTACCGCCGCCAGTTGCTCGAACGCCTGCGGCTGCCGTTTACCGTGATCGCCTCAAATGTAGACGAGGCGGCGCTGCCCGATGAGCCCCCTGAAGCACTGGCCCGCCGACTGGCGCTGGCCAAGGCGCAAGCGGTCGCCGCGCAACACCCGCAATGCCTGGTGATCGGCTCCGACCAGGTGGCCGACCTTCATGGCCAAGCCCTGGGCAAGCCCGGTACCCATGCACGCGCCGTGGCGCAATTGCAGCGTATGCGCGGACAAACCGTCGTTTTTCAAACTGCAGTTGCCGTCGTTTGCCAAGCCACCGGCTTCGCCCAAAGCGAACTCGCGGCGGTCAAAGTGCAATTCAAGGACTTGACCGATGACCAGATTGAGCGCTACCTGCTGGCAGAGCAACCTTATGACTGCGCCGGTAGCGCCAAAAGCGAAGGGCTGGGCATTGCCTTGCTGGCCCACATTGACAACGACGACCCCACTGCACTGGTGGGCCTGCCGCTGATCCGCACCTGCCACCTGCTGGAAGCCGCCGGGCTTGCGGTGTTATGAAAGGCCTGCTCTACCTGGTGCCTGCACCACTGGACTTTGGCTGCGCCCAAAGCGCCGATTTACGCGACACCCTGCCCATGTCCACCATCACAGTGGCTGCCGGTCTGGCGCACTGGGTCTGTGAAAACGCCAAATCAGCGCGCGCCTACCTCAAGCGCGTCAACGAGATCACACCGCTGTGCCAGCCGATCCAGGCGCTGTCGCTGGTCGAGTTGCCGCGCGAAGTGCACAAAAAAGGCGATCACAACGGCAACTTTGATGCCCGCGCGTTGTTGCAACCCGCACTCGACGGCCACAACATGGGCCTGGTCAGCGAGGCCGGCATGCCCGCCGTGGCCGACCCTGGCTCGTCGGTGGTGCGTGCCGCCCATGATCTGGGCATCACGGTGGTCCCGCTGGTGGGGCCGGTGTCGCTGCTGCTGGCCTTGGCCGCCAGCGGGCTCAACGGACAGAATTTTGCCTTTGTGGGCTACCTGCCGCAGGACCCGCAGGAGCGGGTGCAGCGCATTCGTGAGTTGGAAGCGCTGGCGCTCAAAAGCGGACAAACCCAGCTCTTCATCGAAACCCCCTACCGCAACCTGGCCATGTTTGGGGCTCTGCTGCAAACCCTGCAGCACAACACCCGGCTGGCCATCAGCAGCGGACTCACCCTGGAAAGCGCCAGCATCACCAGCGACAGCATCAAGAACTGGAAACACAAACCGGTGGCAGTGAACAACGCCACGCCAGCCGTGTTTGCCATCGGCCGTTGATCTGACTTTAATGCGGGGCTGCGCCTGACTTCAGCGCCGACATCACCCCGGCGCCCATGGCCACGCCAAAGCGTTTGACCAAGCGTTCCGCCACGTTGTCGCGGCGGGTGTAGTCGATGATGTCTTCGGCCTTGACCACTTCACGCGCGACAAAGTCCAGACTGCCCAGCTGGTCGGCCAGCCCGATCTCGACAGCCTGCTGGCCGCTCCAGAACAAGCCGCTGAAGGTCTCGGGGGTTTCTTTCAGGCGCTCGCCACGCCCTTCCTTGACCACTGAAATGAACTGCTGGTGGATCTGATCGAGCATGGCCTGGGCATACGCGCGCTGGGTTTCGGTTTGTGGACTGAAGGGGTCCAGGAAGCCCTTGTTTTCACCCGAGGTCATGAGCCGGCGCTCCACCCCCAGCTTGTCCATCAGGCCGGTAAAGCCAAAGCCATCCATGAGTACACCAATGCTGCCCACGATGCTGGCTTTGTCGACAAAAATTTTGTCGGCCGAAACCGCGATGTAGTAGGCCGCCGAAGCCGCCGACTCCTCGACCACGGCATACACGGGCTTGTTGTGCAGGGCTTTGAGGCGCTTGATCTCGTCGTTGATGATGCCGGCCTGTACCGGGCTGCCGCCGGGCGAATTGATCAGCAACACCACCGCCTGCGCGCCTTCATCCTCGAAAGCGGCGCGCGCGGAGGCCACCACCAGTTCGGCACTGGCCTCGGCGCCAGAAGCAATTTCACCCTTGATTTCAATCACGGCCGTGTGGGGTGCGGTCACATTTTGGCTGCCAACCCCTTCGCTCAAAACCAGCCAGCCCAGCACCACAAAAAACAGCAACCAGGCCAGTCGCACCAAGGTACGCCAACGGCGTGCCAGCCGTTGCTCGTTCAGGCTGGCAAAAACCAGTTTTTCAAGTGTGGCTCGCTCCCAGTTGGGGACATCCGCACGCACATGATCTGCAGTTTTTTGGCTTGCCCTGGTCGCATTCGTGGCGGGCTCGGGCGCTAAAGTCTGGTCAGGTTCAGACGCCCCAGGCGGTGGCGCAACAGGGTCATTCACAGGTTCATTCATATTAAGTGGGCAGTTGAAATTTATCGGAAGTATGCCAGTGCACCAAGCCATCAGCCTCACTGAGCTCAATTTTGACCAAGCCACCGCGGCAGGGTCCCAAGAGGCATTGCCCGGTTTGTGGCGCATAGGTAGCGCCATGGGTGGCGCACATCAGCCAGTGCCCGGTCAGGTCAAAAAATTTATTGGGCTGGTAGTCCATCTCCATAGGCACATGGCTGCAACGGTTCAGGTAGGCATAGACCCGGCCCTGGTAACGCACGGCAAAAGCCGCCTGGTTTTTACCAAAGTAACGCACCTCGAACGGCACGGCCAGGTCGCTGTCCACCAGTTCGTGCGCTTGGCATAAAAAGACAGCCTGGGTCATGCCAGGCGCTCAGGCATGGACCTGCAGCCAGTCGCGCAGTTGCGCCACGTCATGCGCCACCACCAGGGGCTTGAGCGCCACAAACGCCGCCGGCTCATGCGCGCCGTAGCTGACGCCCACACTGGCGCAACCGGCATTGAGCGCCATTTGCAGGTCGTGCGTGGTGTCGCCAATCATCAGGGTGCGCTCGGGCGGCACGTCAAATTCGGCCATCAGCTCATGCAACATCAAGGGGTCAGGCTTGCCGGCGGTCTGATCGGCGGTGCGTGAGGCATCGAAGGTGCCGGCCAGCGTGGAGGTGGCCAGGGCCTCATTGAGCCCGCGGCGACTTTTGCCGGTCGCCACCGCCAGCAGGTGGCCGCGCGCCTTGAGCGCCGCCAACATCGGCAACACACCCTTAAACAGGCTGATTTCATGCTGCATCGCAAAATAGTGGTGCCGGTAGCGGTCACCCAGCAAGGGGTAACGCTCTTGCGGCACATCCGGCGCCGCGTGGGCCAGCGCCTGCATCAAACCCATGCCAATCACATAGGAAGCTGCCTCATCGCTGGGTTTTTGGCCCCCCACGTCCAGCACGGCGGCCTGGATGCAGCGGGCAATGATGGCGGTGGAATCAAACAGCGTGCCATCCCAGTCAAAGGCGATCAGGTCAAAACGTCTAAAAGTCATGTCGAAAATCAAGGTAATAGACGCGCAGGCGCCGGGTTTGAAGAAAATTGAGCCAACTCGGGCGGCAACTCTGCCAGAATTTCCAGGCGCTCACCGCTGGCGGGGTGATTGAACTGCAGCCGCCAGGCGTGCAAAAACATGCGTTTGAGCCCTGGCCGGGCGCCCGCACCGGCCAGCGCCTTGTTCAGTTCGAAGTCGCCATATTTGTCGTCGCCCAGAATCGGGTGGCCTTCGCTGGCCAGATGCACCCGAATCTGATGGGTGCGCCCGGTCTTGATGGTGACCTCCAGCAGCGTCCCCTGCGGCCTTTGCTCGCGCACCTTGACCAGGGTCACCGAAGGCATGCCATCGGCGTCATCACGCGCCACCACCTTGACGCGGCGCTCACCCGCCTGCGCGTCCTTGCCCTCCAGCAAATACTTGTGCAAGGGCTTGTCGAGTACCTTGAGCCTGGCTGGCCAGGTGCCGCGCACCATGGCCAGGTAGGTTTTGCCGGTCTGGCGCTCGCGAAACTGGTCCTGCAGGTTTTTCAGCGCGCTGCGTTTTTTGGCCACCAGCAAGATGCCGCTGGTTTCACGGTCCAGCCGGTGCACCAATTCCAGGAATTTGGCCTGCGGGCGGGCCATGCGCAATTGCTCGATCACGCCAAAACTCACGCCCGAGCCGCCATGCACGGCCACTCCGGCGGGCTTGTTGATCACCAGCAGGTGCTCGTCTTCCAGCAACACCGCAAAGTCGCGCGCGGGCACACCGCGCACCGCGCCCTGGGCCATGGCCTGCGCTTTCTCAGTCGCCCGCTCAGACACGCGCACCGGCGGCACGCGCACCAGATCGCCCTCGTTCAGACGTGTATCGGCCCCCACCCGCCCCTTGTTGACGCGCACCTCACCACTGCGGATCAGGCGATAAATATGGGTTTTGGGCACGCCTTTGAGATGCCGCATCAGGAAGTTGTCGACGCGCTGGCCGGCACTGTCCTCGTCGATGCAAACGGTTTTAACCTGGGGTGCTTGCGCAGAGGCTTTGACCTCTATAATGACTTTCACTGGTGGTGTGCTGTAAGTGGTTGATTTAACGAATCATTCATTTTTGTATCTGTGAAGTTTAGTTCACGTGCCTTTTGCCCCGCCAGAAAAGTCGATACCGCCTGACACCCAGCCCGCAAATGACTAACCCATTGTTAGCCGTGGCAGATTAGGTGAACGGTCAAAACGACGCAATGAAACCCTGATATGGAATACCCAAAATTCACAGACCTGTGCTGTGAATGGAATGAAGCGATATGTTTGTGTTGATCAACCTGATGTGTAATTGCCTGCAGCGCGAAACCGCGCTGTTGCTCGGCATTTATCAGGCATCGGCGCCCGCCAAACGGACGCAAACAGCTATTAGATCAATAGCAAAACCAACACCCATCCCGATCGCTCCCCTCCGCGCGCCCACATCCAGACTCACCACTTGAGTTTGGGTTCTCCGGCCATTTCCGCCTCGTTTCAAAGCGTCAGTTCGTGTATCAATGCTCGTCATGAGCAGTTTGTTGCTATTTGAATTGAAGGAACACCACCCATGAAACGGATGCTGATCAACGCGACGCAGGCAGAAGAACGCCGCCTCGCCATTGTCGATGGACAAAAATTACTCGACTACGAAATCGAAATTGAAGGGCGCGAACAGCGCAAGGGCAATATCTACAAAGCCGTGGTGACACGCGTGGAGCCCTCTCTGGAAGCCTGCTTTGTCGACTACGGCGAGGAGCGTCACGGCTTTTTGCCGTTCAAGGAAATCTCGAAACAGTATTTCCAACAAGGCGTTGCCATCAGCCAGGCGCGCATCCAGGACGCCATCCGGGAAGGCCAGGAACTGCTGGTGCAGGTGGAAAAGGAAGAACGCGGCAACAAGGGTGCAGCGCTGACCACGTTTGTCTCACTGGCTGGCCGTTATGTGGTGCTGATGCCCAACAACCCACGCGGCGGCGGTGTTTCGCGCCGCATCGAAGGCGAGGACCGCGCCGAGCTCAAGGAAGCGCTGGACCAGCTCGAATACCCCAACGGCATGAGCATCATTGCCCGCACCGCCGGCATCGGCCGTGCCGCGCCCGAACTGCAGTGGGACCTGAACTACCTGCTCAAATTATGGTCGGCCATTGACGGCGCCGCCAAGGGTGGCAAGGGCGCTTTCCTGATTTACCAGGAATCCAGCCTGGTGATTCGCGCCATCCGCGACTACTTCAACCACGACATTGGCGACATCCTGATCGACACCGACGACGTGTACGAACAAGCCCAGCAGTTCATGGCGCATGTGATGCCCGAGCACGCCGCACGCGTCAAGCGCTACCGCGACGATGCGCCGCTTTTCAGCCGCTTCCAGATCGAGCACCAGATCGAGTCGGCCTATGCCCGCACGGTCACGCTGCCCAGCGGTGGCGCCATCGTGATTGACCACACCGAAGCCCTGGTGTCGGTCGACGTCAACTCGGCCCGCGCCATCAAGGGCGGCGACATCGAGGAAACCGCCACCCGCACCAACCTGGAAGCCGCCGACGAAGTGGCCCGCCAGGCGCGCCTGCGCGACCTCGGTGGCCTGATCGTCATCGACTTCATCGACATGGAAGAAAGCCGCAACCGCCGCGAAGTCGAAAGCCGCCTGCGCGACGCGCTGCGCCAGGACCGTGCCCGTGTCCAGTTTGGCACCATCAGCAAATTCGGCCTGATGGAAATGAGCCGCCAGCGGCTGCGTCCGGCCTTGTCTGAAGGCGCCTCCATTCCCTGCCCGCGCTGCGGGGGGTCGGGCCACATTCGTGACACCGAATCGAGCGCGCTGCAAATTTTGCGCATCATCCAGGAAGAATCCCTGAAAGACAACACGGCTTCCGTGCTGTGCCAGGTGCCGGTCGAGGTGGCGTCCTTCCTGCTCAACGAAAAACGCACCGAGATCGCCAAGATCGAGCTCAAGCAGCGCATCAACGTGCTGATGGTGCCCAACAAATCGCTGGAAACCCCCAACTACCGCCTGGAACGCCTGAAGCACGACGATCCGCGTCTGGACAACATCGAAGCCAGCTACAAAATGGCCGACGAAGTGGAAGAAGCCACCGCCGTTACCCGTCGCTCGCAGGAACCCACCAACCGGCAAACCCCGGTGATCAAGGGCGTATTGCCCGATGCGCCAGCGCCCGTGGCCGTTCCCAAGCCCGAGCCGGTGAAGGCGGCCACCCCGGTGGCACAGCCAGCCAAGCCTGTGGCAGCGGCGCCTGTGGCGGCCGAAAAAGGCTTTTTCGGCTGGCTCAAAAACCTGTTTGGCGCTGCCCCTGAGGCCGCACCGGTCGCACCGGTCGCCCCCGTGGCAACAGCAGCCAAAGACGATGCCCGTACACCGCGTGAAGGCCGACCCGGCCGCGATGGTGCCCGTCGCCCAGAAGGCCGTGGCGAAAGCCGCCCGGAAGGACGCGGCCCACGTAGCGAAGGACAAGGACGCGGCGGACGCGGCGAAGGCCGCAACGACAGCCGCGGGGGCAACCGCTCCAGTCGCCCTGACCGCAATGGCGCCAGCAAGGACCGGACCGAAGGGCAGAGCGCCTTGGACGCTGGCAACACCACGCCCGAGTTGGGCACCACAGCCGATACCGCGGGTCGTGGCGAACAGCGCCCCGAGCGCGGTGGCCGCAATGCCGAGCGCGGTGATCGTCCGCCACGCACCGAGCGTGGTGGCCGCAACGCCGAGCGCGGCGATCGTCCGCCACGCCCAGAGCGCGCGCCCCGCCCCGAAGAAGAACTCCGCACCGGCGAAGCAGGAGTCAACGCCGCTGCCGATGCGGCAGACAGTTCCACCACCCTGGCTGATCAGGCAGGCGCGGACAACACCATGCGTGATGAAAACGGCGCGCCCAAGGAAAAGCGCTCACGCGACCGTTATGGCCGCGATCGCAAACCCCGCACCGAGCGCGCTGAACGCAGCGAGTCAGCCGATCAACCAAGCCAGGACACCCAGACCACGGAAGCAGCCACTGAGCAGGAACCGGTGCGCAAGTCTTACTTCAGCGTGCCTGCGGCCAGCAGCCAGCCTGATGCCGTGGCAGCAGCACCAGCAGCACCAGCCGCACCTGTTGCAGCTGACGCAACGCCTGAGCCCGCAGCCTTGCTCGCCGCCGTGGCAGCGCCAGAAGTCGCACCAGTGGTTGCGGTCGCTGCACCAGCGCCAGCACCTGTCGCCCCGGTGGCAGCGATCGTCGCAACTGCTGTTGCAGTGGCTGCCCCTGTGGCTGCCACGCCGGCAGCACCGGCCAAGCGCTTGCCCACCGTGCAGCAATTCGCCTTGCCGCTGGACGAACTGGCACAAGTGGCCGAATCATCCGGTCTGCAATGGGTGCAATCGGATGCCAGCAAAGTCGCCATGGTGCAGTCGGCAATTGCAGCAGCGCCCAAACCGGTGCATGCGCCACGCGAACGCGCCCCGCTGCCGGTGCTGGATGACCAGCCGCTGGTGCTGGTGGAAACCAAACGCGATCTGCGCGAGCAGAAGCTGCCGTTTGAGCAAGCCGAACAAGCCTAAGGTCTGACACAAAGGTCAAAGGGCACCCGCGGGCTAGGCAGTGGCTTAACGTGGATACAGTTATGACCCGCCGATAGACCCAGTTTTGACGCATTCTGAAGCCGCACCCTTACCCGGTGCGGCTTTTCTCATTGTGAGGTTAGTGACGGCTTGGCAGCCTTGGCGCTCGCAATAGCCGGGTTTGCCGCTGTCAAGGACTCGTAGCCGACCTTTGTGGCAACGGCTTGGTGCAGCCGAACCGCGAAGGGTTCTGCCACCCCCCAAACAGGGAAAGTCTTAAGCCCGGTCTGGAGGTAGCGCAATGGGTGGAACTCGTTGACGGCCGCCAGCAGTTCAAGCGCCCCAGTGTCCTCGGGGGTCATTTGGTACAGGTCGCCCAGTCCCAGCTCGCAGGCCCTCGCGTAGAGCGCATCCAAATCGCGCTTGCGCCTAAGGCATCACCGCAATCCGGCGCTTCTTCACCACAACCACCGGTGCCGGGGATTCTTTGCGGGATGCCTGCCAGGACGGAGTTTCACTTGACACCACAGCGTTGGGATCTTTGGGCGCATTGGCGACCGCCTTCTCGATCTCCTTTGTTTTCAGAGGCACCAGATAGTCGCCAACCACCTGCACATACGCACCTTCAGCCGTCAAGGCCAGTGCGCCGACTTGCGCCCCCTTGCTCACGCTGCCAAGCAACTTCAATTCATCGCCTTCGGGCCGTTCATACGTGTACCTGGACCAGGCTGCCCTGCCAAGGACAACCCGCCACCCCGGCTTGCGCGCCTTGGGAAACTGTTGGCCGTCAGTGGGAGACATTTCGGGGAAACGCAAAACGATCATCTTCGAACGCAAAGCCGCCAGCATGAAGGGTCTGGCGCACGGGTTCGGCACGGCCGCCGTCAATGTCTGGATAGCTGAATTTAAGTTGGGGCATGGTGGCAACCGTAGTTCTGAACTTGGTCTGCAAAGGTCGATGCGCGGATTTTAGGCGGATGGCAATAATGATTTTTTATTCCTTGCCACCGCGACAAACCAGCATGCCCAGAATGAACGCGACGCCCGCGGCGATACCGATCACCTTCCATGGCTCATGGTGAACGTATTCATCGGTGAACTGGCCCGCCTGCTTTACCTTGGCAAACGATGCGTCCTGCAGTTTGGTCAATTCTTTTTTGTATTTTGAGATTGTGTCTTCCAGGCGAAAACGCAGATCCGTCACGTTTTCGCTGGTTTGATCTGCGATCAACTTGAGAAGTTCTTGCGTGTCAGCAATCAATAGTTTGGTGTCCTCAATCAGAACACGTCTATCGACGGAGTTTGCGTGGCTCATGGGGATCTCTCCAGTAAATGTCAAATGTTACTTGACTCCTGGGCTGGTGGCGAGGCCGTTACGCTTGTTTGTTGCGCCTTCAGGCATGCAGATGCAAATGGGTATGCCAAGTAGTCCAGTTGCATGATGTCTGATACAGACTCAACACACGCTTTGTGAGGTTGCATGAAATCGGTACTGCGATCAACTGGCCATCACAGCACCATCTTTGGCGCGGTCGCGGGCCAGGGTCTCCTGCTCGCTCTTGCGGCGAAAGAACACCGTCACGATGCTCGACGTGATCACGATGAACAGTGAATACAGCACCGGAATCAGCAGCACCTCCTGCTGCATCGTGCCGGTGAATGTCAACGTGACAATCAGCACCGCCAATGGGCCGTTTTGAATGCCGGTCTCCAGCGCAATCGTGCGGCTGCGGTTGGGGTCCTGCTTGAGCACGCGGGCCAAAAAATAACCCATCGTGATCCCGAACACCCCCAGCCCGATGGCAGCAAAAAACACGTACCACGGCGTCGAGGCCAGCAGCAGGTGGTTACGCGGCACCCAGGTCAGCAGCAGGAACAGGATCACCACCACGCCCAAGAACCCGCCCACCAGTTCCACGGTGGCGCCAATGTTGGGGTTGAACTTGCGCAGCGCCATGCCAAGCATGGTGGGAATCAGCAGCACGAACAACACCTGCGCCACGTTACCGGCCGGAATCTTGAACTCGCCCTCCAGCCCGGAAAGTTGCGAATAAAACTCCAGCAGCGTCGGCACCATGCCCAGTGCAACCAAGGATGACAGCGAGGTCATCATGATCGACAAGGCCAGCACCGCCTTGCTGAAGTAGGTGAAGATGTTGGAGGTGGTGCCCCCCGGCATGCAGGCCATCAGGATCAGGCCCACCGTCATGGAAGGGGACAACTCCAGCGCCCGTGCCATCAAAAAGCCCAGCAGCGGCATGATGCCGTACTGGCACAGCAGGCCCACCATCACACCCTTGGGTTTGCGAAAGGCAATCAAAAAATCGCGCCAGGTCAGGGACGCGCCCATGCCCAGCATGATGACGATCATCAGAATACCCAGCAGTTTGGTCTCGAATTCGGTGAGCATGTGTGGCTCTCTTTCTGGTCAGGTGTGGGGATCAGCCCCGGGTCAACTCTTCAGCCACGGCTCTGCGCAAATCTTTGCGCAGTACCTTGCCCACCGGGCTCTTGGGCAGTTCGTCACGCACCACCACCAGCCGGGGAACCTTGTAGGCGGCCAAGTGCTTCTTACAGTGCGCGATCACATCGGCTGGCATCACCTCTTTGGCGTGGTCGGGGTTTTGCACCACGTAAGCGCGCACCGCCTCGCCCGTCTTGTCATCGGGCACGCCGATCACCGCCACCTCCAGAACGTGGTCCATGTCGGCGATCACGTCTTCCACCTCGTTGGGGTACACGTTAAAGCCTGACACCAAAATCATGTCCTTCTTGCGGTCCACGATGCGCATGAAGCCGGTCTCGTCCATCACCGCCACGTCGCCGGTGGCAAACCAGCCGTCCTGCATCACCTTGGCCGTTTCTTCTTCGGCGGCCCAGTAGCCCTGCATCACCTGCGGCCCGCGCACCCAGATCTCGCCGGGTGTGCCGGGCGCCACGTCTTGTTTGTCGTCGCCCATCAGGCGCACGTCGGTGCCCGGAGCCGGGATGCCGATGCTGCCATCGCGCGGCGTGCCCGTCAGCGGGTTGAAGCTCACGACCGGAGAAGTCTCGGTCAGGCCGTAACCCTCGGCAATGGGGGTTTTGGTCAGCTCGCGCCAGCGTTTTGCCACGGTGCTGTGCAGCGCCGTGCCGCCCGAGATGGACGCCTTGAGCGTCTTGCTCGGGTAGGCCACAAACCACTCTTCGTTCAGCAAAGCGTTGAACAGCGTGTTGACCCCCGTCATCCAGGTGATGGGGAAGTTCTCCATCGCGCGCTGCAGGCTCTGCACCGGCCGCGGGTTGGGGATCAGCACGTTGTGTCCGCCGATGGCCAGGAAGCCCAGCAGGTTGGTCGTGAACGCGAAGATGTGGTACAGCGGGAGGGCCGTGAGCACACATTCCTCACCAGGCACCATATGACTTTGTCCCATGGCGCGGGTCTGCAAGATGTTGCTCAGCAGGTTGCCGTGGGTCAGCATGGCGCCCTTGCTCACACCCGTGGTGCCGCCGGTGTACTGCAGCACGGCCAGGTCGTCGCGACCCACATCTTGCCAGTAGCTGCGTGCCGGCGTTGTGGCCAAGGTGGCGCGGCCCTGGGCCAGCGCGTCTTGCAGGCGCACATGCGGCACCGTCACGGGCGGCAGCACCCGGTTCCAGTAGCGCTGCACGCCCCGCACAATGCTGCCAGGAATGGCCGGGAAAAATTCCGACACCGAAGCCAGCACCACCTGCTTCACCCCGGTCTTGGCCAGCACCGCCGGCAGCTTGTCGGCAAACATGTCCACCATCACCAGCACCTGCGCGCCCGCGTTGTTGAACTGGTGGATCATTTCGGTTTCGGTGTAGAGCGGGTTGGTGTTCACCAGCACACAGCCGGCCTTGAACACCCCCAGCGCCGCCACCGGGTAGCCCAGGCTGTTGGGCAGCTGCACCGCCACCCGGGTACCCGGCTGCAGCCCCAACACCCCCCGCAAATAGCCAGCGAAGGCGTCTGACAGTTCGTCCACTTGCGCAAAGCTCAGCCGACCGTTCATGCCGTTGGGCACCACGCAGCTGAACGCGGCCTGGACCCGGCTTTCGGTCTGCCACTTTTTGCAGCTCTCAAAGGTCAGCTCAGCCAGATTGCGGTAGGGCAACTGCTCCAGCTCTTGGGCAATGCCCGCCTGCTGGTACGAAATGTGCCAGGGTTGCGCGGATGATTCGGTCATGATGGGTCCCGAAGTAAGATAAAAAAAGAACGAGCGTTCGCTCTTTCGGACTACCTCGATGTTAAGCAAAAAAGACCTTCAGTTTTCGAACTTGGCACCTGATTGGTGGCGGGGTATACCCTTGGTCGCATGCCGAAAAATCCGTTACGCCGCAAGACTGTCGGCGCGCGTCGGCTAGCATTTCAACCACCTCAAGACCGGTATTGCACCTTTGATCGCTTCAAACTGGGTTCGTTTTGTGATGTCGGTGTGGCACAAGACGACGCCCCCGACCTGGTTGCATGGCCGTGTGTTTGTCTATGCCGACACCGCAAGGGCACAGGTCGAGATAATTGCTTCCGAGCCCGCTGCGACAACGACGCCCTGGCGATTCAAAACCGCGATTTGTGCGGCATGTCACCAACCCGGTCTGATGTCATGCATGGCTGATGCCACCCATCAGCGGTGCTTTGGCGCAGGCCCTTCTGGGGGCGCATTCCGAAGCTTCAATCGTCCTGGCGCAGCGCCAGTTGCGCTGCTTGTTGCCAGGCCGCAGCCGCCTGTTCGGCATCGCCCTGGCGCTGGGCCAGGTCGGCCAGCATCAGCCAGGCGCGGGCAGCCAAACGGTTGTCGTGCAGGCGCGGCAAGGCCTGCTTGATCAACTGACGCGCCTTGCCCCACAACGCCAGGTGCAGGCACGCAACGCCGGCCAGATACTGCAGCACCGCGTCGCCCGGCTGCGCCATTTGCGCCTGCTCGATACGCGCCAGCCAGACCGCATCGACGGTGCTGGTGAAGGCGACTTCAAGCACCTGGACCAAGCGAATTTTCTGGCTCGGCGTGAGGCCATCCGGCGCCGCCAGCATGCGCTCCCAGACCGGCAACAGCCAAACCAGCGCAGCGGCTTGCTCGCCCCCCAGCAGCAGGTAGCGTTCTGCCGCCAGGAAGGCCACCTCGGGCATGGTTTGCTCAGTTGACTCCAGCTTGCGCCAGACGCGCTGCAATTGCTCGGTATCGCGGGCGTCCTGAATATTCTCCAATGCCAAGGCGCGCACCAGCCCGCGGCCAGAGGTCTCGGTGAAGGCGCGGTGCTTGACCAGCAGGCGAGCCGTGTCAAGCGCCAGACCGGGCTGCCCCACCAGGCGCGCCAACTTGAGCCGCAAGCGCAGGGCCACGGTGCGCCGCGCCGCGCCAGAAGGCAACTGGCCAAACCAGTCCTGGGCTGCTGCGGCATCACGGTCTTCCAGCGCCCAGCGCACGGCACGCAACAACAGACCCTCGCGCACACCCAGCGCACCCGGGCTGGCCGACTGTGCCAGTGCTTGCTGAAGATAGGCATCGCGGGCTGTTTTATCTTGCAAGGCCTGCGAGCTTTCTGCTGCCAGCAGGGACGACATCACCCGCAAGCGCACGGCCGCAGAACCGCCCTCGCCAATGCCCGACAAAGCCGCTTCACGCGCCAGCACTTCCAGCGCCGCTTTTCTGGCCCGCAAAAACCGGCCAGCAACAAAATGTGACAAGGCTTCAATCAAGGTGGCGTGCATGGCCTGTTCCTGATGACGCACGCGCCAGGAGCGCGCCTGCCCCGGCAAGGCAAACAAGGCAGCCAACGCCCGCAGCGCCAGATGGATCAACAAAAATAACAAACCCAACAGCACCACCACCATGTTGAGCGACAAATCGACCCGGTGGGGCGGCCAGAAGACGGTGATGGTGGCCTCGTTGTTGCTGACAAACAAAGCCAGCAACACGGCCACACCGAACAAGCCCAGAAACCACAAGGCAACTCGCATGCTCAGCGTCCTGCGGCTGCGGTGGCCAGCACCGCCAGCGTGTCATCGATGCGCGGCAACTGCAGCGTGCGCATCTGGGTCTGCACCTGTTGCAGCAAAGCGCTGGCGGCCTGGCTCTTGCGCGCATTGGCCTGAAAGTATTTTTTCAGCATGGCGTCTGCATCAGCCAGGTCTCCCCGCGCAGAATCAATCTGGCGGGCCAGCAGCCCCAAGCGGGCGTTCAGTAACTTCAGCTTGAAGTTTTCGCGCAAAAAGAAGGACTGCTCGGGGGACAGCAGCGCCGCGTCCGGGGCCTCGACGCGGCTCACCCTGACCAGGTTGCGCGCCTCACCAACCACCACCGCCAAGCCGCGTTGCCACCAGGTGACTGAAGCCTGGGGCAGATCAACCAGGTTTTTGTCAATCTGGCGCGCCGGCGCTACCGCGTTGGACAGCACCAGGTCGTCGGCCAGACGCACCAGCTCGTCGAGTTTGATGAGCAGGGTCGGGGTATCACTGACAGCCGCAGATTTGACGCGGTCGATGTCCCGGGCAATGGCCCGCTGCAACAAGCCCAGCCGGGGTTGCGCCGCGCGCTCAATGCGCTGGTCGGCGCTTTTCAGGGCCGCCAGCAAAGGCTCCACGCTGCCCGTCAGTTGCGCCTGTTGCTGGGCCAGGCGCAAGGCGGCGTCAATGTCAACCACCAGGTTCTCATCGCGCGAGCGCGACATGCTTTGCATCAATTCATCCAGCTGGCCGCGCTGCAAGGCGACTTCGCTCAAGCGTGAGTCCAGCACTGCGGCGCGCGCGGCAGCATCTTGTGCCAGCGTGACGGCTTGCTTGGCCATGGCCCGCGCCTCCAGCGACTGCGCCTGCGCCTCGGCGCTCTGGCGCGCCAGCTGCTCCTGCATGCCCGTCACTTTTTGCCACAAGGCAGCCCCTGTCAGCAAGGCCAGCAGGGCCACCAACCCAAGCACCCACACAAGTGCACGCGTTAGCGCTTCGCTTTTGGCCGCGGGTTCGCCAGCAACAGAAGCGGTGTCTGGCTGCGGTACATCCGCGCCACTTTGGCTGGCTGATTCGGGGGGAAGCTGGGGGTTCATGTCAGGGATTCTACCGAGGCCAGTACCTCGTCCCAGGTGGGCCGTGTCTGCGCCACCACGCCAAAACCCAGGCCCCGCGCCGCTGCCGCAATGCGCGGATGGGTGGCCACGGCGCGGGCGCCCGACCAGTCCTGCCCGGGCAGCAAGCTGTGCAAATGGCCCAGTGCCTCGGCACTGCTGAACAGCCAGACCGAGCCATCAGCAGTTGCCGACCGCGCCAGCGCACACTGCGCGCCAGACCAAAAAGGTGCGCCGCGTTGGTAAGCCACCACAAAATCAACCTCGGCACCGCTTTGGCGCAGGCGCTCGGCCAGCCATTCGCGGCCCACGCCCTGGTCGTTGTCGGCCACCGAACTGCCGTCAGGCGCCACGCTGTCACCGCGCACAATCAGCACCCGGTCGCCCGGTTGCACCTGGGCGTGCACCTGTTGCCACAGTGCCTCGGAATCGAACTGCCCGGCCTGCTCGGGGGGCGTGTCCAGCCGTGCGGCGGTCACCCCGTGGTGCAACAGTGCGTGGGCGGTTCCGGGGCCGGTGGCCCACCAGCGGGTGGCCGCAGCAGCCAGGGCTTGCGCATCACCCGCTTCGGCCGGTTTTTGCTGGAAAAAGTAATCGACCGCATGGCGGCTGACAAACATGGCCGCCTTGTAGCTTGACAAATTCAGCCAGGCCGAGCGCACTGCAGTGGCATCCATCAACCCCCGCACTTCGATCAGCGGCAGCACCACGGCGTTGTCGCCATGGGCTGCAAACCGGTCCGCCCACTGCTGCGCCTGCGGCTGCACCCGGGTGATGATGAGGCGCACGATCAGGCCGCCGGATTGGCAACCGGGGTGAGATGCGCCAAGGTGCCGCCTTGCGCCAGCACCTGGGTGCGCAGGTCATCGGCCACGCGCTGCCCCAAAGCCGTGGCGCTGGCCAGGTCACTCACCGGTCCGCTCAAACGCACGCGCACCAGTGGCAAATGCCCGTCGGTATCGCCCCAGGCGGCGTCAATCGTCAGGTGGTCTCCGGCCAGCGTGGCGTAGGCTGCCAGCGGCATCGAGCAGCTGCCGCCCATGGCCCGGCTCACGGCGCGTTCTGCCGCCACGGCCAGCCAGGTGGTGTGGTGCACCAGCGGCGCCAGCGCCGCCACCACATCAGGGCGGTTGGTGCGCACCTCGATGCCCAAGGCACCCTGGCCTGCGGCGGGCAGCATCACCGACGGATCAAATTCAGCACGAATGCGCGCCTTGAGCCCGAGGCGCTTGAGGCCGGCAGCCGCCAGCACAATCGCGTCATACAGCCCCTCATCGAGCTTGCGCAGACGGGTGTCGAGGTTGCCGCGCAAGGGCTCGATGCGCAAGTCGGGCCGCAGGGCGCGCAGCAAGGCCATGCGGCGCAGGCTGGACGTGCCCACCACCGCGCCTTGCGGCAAGGCATCCAGACTGGCATATTTATTGGAAACAAAGGCGTCGCGCGGGTCTTCGCGCTCCATCACGCAGGCCAGGCTGAAGCCTTCGGGCAGCTCCATGGGCACGTCCTTGAGCGAGTGCACGGCCAGGTCAGCGCGGTTTTCTTCGAGCGCGACTTCAAGTTCCTTGACGAACAGGCCTTTGCCGCCAACCTGGCTCAGGGCGCGGTCCAGAATCTGGTCGCCCAGGGTGGTCATGCCCAACAATTTGACCTGATGACCCATGCTGTTCAAAAGGGCTTGAACATGCTCGGCCTGCCACATGGCGAGGCGGCTCTCTCGTGTTGCGATGGTGAATTGATGCATAGTGCGGGGCGAATTGCCGTGACCTTTAAGTTATTTTGAGTGTTGCAGGAATGCTAGCATGGCTTTTGCTTAAGCTTAACTCCACAGACTCCTCATCCAGCCATGCCCAAGCCTACCCCCGCCCCCAAAAATAACGCCCTGCCCAGCAGCGAACGCCCCCTGGTCGAAGACATCCGCCTGCTTGGGCGCATTTTGGGCGACGTGATTCGCGAGCAGGAGGGTGACGCGGCCTTTGACCTGATCGAACAAATCCGCCAGCTCTCGGTCAGCTTTCGTCGCCATGCCGATCCGGTGGCTGACAAGGCGCTCAACACATTGCTCAAATCGCTCAGCAGCGCCCAGACCGTGAGTGTGGTGCGGGCGTTTACCTATTTCAGCCATTTGGCCAACCTGGCCGAAGACCGCCACCACATCCGCCGCCGCGCCGTGCACCAACGCGCTGGCAGCATCCGCCCCGGCAGCATCGACATGACGCTCAAGCGCCTGAGCAGTGGTGGCATCACGCCGCAAGCCATCAGCGAGATGCTGGCGCACAGTTTTGTCTCGCCGGTGCTCACCGCCCACCCCACCGAGGTGCAGCGCAAGAGCATTCTGGACGCCGAGCGCGCCATTGCCCAACTGCTCACCGCCCGCGACGACATCCTGGCACAGGCGGTGGCCAACTCGGTGGCGCACGACGCCCTGACCCCGCGCGAGCTGAGCCAGAACGAGGCCCAGTTGCGCGCCCGTGTGCTGCAGTTGTGGCACACCCGTTTGCTGCGTTTTTCCAAATTGACGGTGGCCGACGAAGTGGAAAACGCGCTGAGTTATTACGAGTCCACCTTTTTGCGAGAAATCCCCAAGCTTTACGCCAGCTTGGAGCTGGCGCTGGGGCCGCACCCGGTGCACAGTTTTCTGCGCATGGGCCAGTGGATTGGCGGCGACCGCGACGGCAACCCCAACGTCAACGCCCAAACGCTAAACCACGCTTTAAGCCGCCAGGCCGACATGGCACTGCGGTATTACCTGACCGAGGTGCATTACCTCGGCGGCGAGCTGTCGCTGTCGGCCATGCTCGTGGATTTCCCGCCCGAGATGCAGACCCTGGCCGAGCAGTCGCCTGACTGCAACGAGCACCGCAAGGACGAGCCTTACCGGCGCGCCCTGATCGGCGTCTATGCGCGCCTCGCGGCCACGCTCAAAAACCTCAGCGGGGGTGACGCAGCACGCCACGCCGTGGCACCGCAAAACCCCTACCAGGCCCCTGAAGAACTGCTGCGCGACCTGCGCGTGATCGAATCGTCATTGATCACGCAGCACGCGCAAGCCCTGGTCGGGCAACGCCTGCAGCCGCTGATCCGGGCGGTGGAAGTTTTCGGCTTTCATCTGGCCACAGTCGACCTGCGGCAAAGCTCCGACCAGCATGAAGCCGTGCTGGCCGAACTGCTGGCCACGGCCCGCATCACGCCGCATTACGCCAAGCTCGATGAGGCCGCCAAACGTGACCTGTTGCTGGGCCTCCTGAACGATGCGCGCCCCTTGCGTGTCATGGGCCATGCCTACAGCGCCCACGCCCTGAGCGAGATCGGCATTTTCGAGGCCGCCAAAAAATCGCGCGCCCTGTATGGCACGCAGGCCATTCGCCACTACATCATCAGCCACACCGAAACCGTGAGCGACCTGCTCGAAGTGATGCTGCTGCAAAAGGAAGTGGGCCTGATGCAAGGCACGTTCGAGACCCAAGCCACGTGCGACCTGATCGTGGTGCCCTTGTTCGAGACCATCGAAGACCTGCGCAATGCCGCAACCATCATGCGCGAGTTTTACGCGCTGCCCGGTGTACTGGCGATGGTGCAACGCGGTGGGCAAGACCAGTACGGCGAGCAGGACATCATGCTGGGCTACTCTGACAGCAACAAGGACGGTGGCATTTTTACCAGCAACTGGGAGCTGTACCAGGCCGAGATTGCGCTGGTCGCCATGTTCGACGGCATCAACCAGGGCGCGCCCGCCAAGCCGATCCGCTTGCGCATGTTCCATGGCCGGGGCGGCACCGTGGGACGCGGCGGTGGCCCCAGCTTCGAAGCCATCCTGGCGCAACCCCCGGGCACGGTGCGCGGGCAGATTCGCCTGACCGAACAGGGCGAGGTGATTGGCTCCAAATACGCCAACCCCGAAATTGGCCGACGCAACCTGGAAACCCTGGTGGCGGCCACCCTGGAGGCCACCCTGTTGCACCCGACCCAGCCCGCCGCGCCGGCGTTTCTGGAAAGTGCTGCCGAGTTGTCGCTGACCAGCATGGCCGCCTACCGCAAGCTGGTGTACGAGACCCCCGGCTTCACCGAATATTTCTTCGATGCCACGCCGATCCGCGAAATTGCCGAACTCAACATTGGCTCGCGCCCGGCGTCGCGCAAGGCCACTCAACGCATCGAAGACCTGCGTGCCATTCCCTGGGGCTTCAGCTGGGGCCAGTGCCGCCTGACGCTGCCCGGCTGGTTTGGTTTTGGCAGCGCCGTGGAAGCGTTTTTGAACCCACCCGGCGCCAGCGCCAAAGTCACCAAACAGCGGCTGGCACTGCTGCAGCAAATGCAGCAACAATGGCCATTTTTCAGCTCGCTGCTGTCCAACATGGACATGGTGATGGCCAAAAGCGACCTGGCGCTGGCCTCGCGCTACGCCGAACTGGTGGATGACAAACGCCTGCGCAAAAAGATATTTGGCGCCATCGAGCAGGAATGGCAGCGCACCGCGCTGGCGCTGGAACTGATCACCGGCGACAAGGAGCGCCTGACCCACAACGCGGCGCTGCAACGCTCGATCCGCCACCGCTTTCCCTACATCGACCCGCTGCACCACTTGCAAGTGGAACTGGTGCGCCGCTACCGCGCCGGGCAGACCGATGAGCGCCTGAAACGCGGCATCCACATCTCGATCAACGGCATCGCCGCGGGGCTGCGCAATACCGGTTAAGGTACTTTCAAGCCCTCTGCGCGTCGCGCTTTTCCACCAGCTTGAGCAGCATCAGCAGCGCGGCGCCCAGTGCCATGATGGCGGCCGCCACATACAAGCCGGCGTTGTAACTGCCCAAGCGTGCACCGATCTGGCCGGTGACAGCCGGGCCGATGATTTGCGCCACGCCGTAAGACAGCGTCATCTTGCCCATCATCTTGGCAGGCATGCCGGGGTAATAACGCCCGGCCATGCTCAGCACCAGGCTCACCATGCCAATGAAAGTGCCGCCAAACAGCAGCGCGCCCAGCATCGCAGCCCACAAGCCCGGCACCATCACCGGCAGCAAAATGCCCACAATCTGCAGTAGCGCGGCCAGAATCAGCGCGTTCAGGTCACCCGTGCGCCGGGCAATCAAGTCCCAATTGATGCAGGCTGGCGCCGCCCCGATGCCAATCGCCAAAAACACCAGATTGCCCCACCCGGCCAGGCCCGGCAGCTGGTTCACGATGGCCACAATAAAAGTGACACTGACCACATAGCCAAAACCGGCACAGAAATAGGCCGCCATGAACACCCGCAAATAGAGCGTGCTGGGCGGCTGGTCTTGCATTTTTTGGCCGCTGGTGGTCAGGCCGCTGCTGTCGGGCGGCGGCAGCCAGCGCAGCGCCGGCACCAGCAGCAGGCAGCCCAAAGCGGTGAAGGCAAACCATTGCTCGCGCCAGTCCAGCCAGGGCGTGAACAGCATCACCGCACCGGCGCAGCCGGCAATGCCCAAGCCGATGCCGGCAAAGTGGATGCCGAGCTCACTGCGGTGGTTGTGGCGAATGAGCCAGTTCATGATGAGCCCGGTGCCCAGCAGCATGCCCGCCGCGCTGGTCAGGCCCGCCACATAACGCGAGAGGGCCCACACCACAATATTCGTGCTCAAGCCCATCACCAGCGTGCTGACAATGGCCAGCACCAGGCCGATGCGGTAAAGCCGGTCTTTCAGCACCAGGCTGCTGATGCGCGACGCGATCAGGGCACCGCTCAGGTAGCCGGCGTAATTGATGGCCGCCAGCCAACCGGCCGCTGCCACGCCCAGGCCGGCTTGTTGCTGCATCAGCGGCAGCAGCGGCGTGTAGGCAAAACGGGCCACGCCGAGCACCAGAATCAAACTGAAAATACCAGCACTCAAGACCTTGAGGCGTGTCACGGTAGCGGGCATGGCGGGCGTATCCTCGGGTTGCACAGGCGGTGATCGTAGCCGGAGCGCCAGTTGCCCGGGCTACACCGCGTTGACCAGGGCGCGCACGGCGCTGAGCTGGCGGCGCGAGACAAACAAAACTTCGTCCACACCATCAAGCCGCACCGCCCAGCCGTCGCCCTCCTCGGGGTCGTGGTGTTTTTCCAGCGCCTGAACTGCGCGCCGGGCCACCAGCGCGTTGCGGTGGATGCGGATGAAGCGGCTGGCGTAACGGGCTTCCAGTTCGGCCAGCGCGCCCTCCAGCAGGTAGCTGCGGCTGGCGGTGCGCACCGTGAGGTATTTGAGCTCGGCCTTCAGGTAGAGCACCTGCGCCAGCGGCACACGCTCGGTACGACCACGCTCCTGAATCACCAGCACGTCCTCGGCCGCTTCAGTATCTGTGCCTGCCGCCTGTTGCCGCGCCCGGGCCACTTTTTGCAACGCCACCTGCAAGCGCTCCAGCCGCACCGGCTTGGTCAGATAGTCCAGCGCTTCCAGCTCGAAAGCCTGCACCGCGTGCTCGGCAAAAGCGGTCACAAAAATCACCGCGGGCGGGTGCGGCAATTGACGCAGCACCTGCGCCAGCATGAGGCCGTCGGCGCCCGGCATGTGAATGTCGGCCAGCACCGCGTCGACCGCATGGTGCTGCAAAAAGTCCATCGCCTGCACCGCGTTGGTGGCCTCACCCAGCACGTGGGCTGCGGGCTCGCGGCAGTCCGCCAGCAGGGTTTTGAGCCGGCTGCGTGCCAGGCTCTCGTCATCCACCACCAGCACGCGAATCGTCATGCGGGCACCTCGATACGGACCAGGAACACACCGCCTTTCACACCACTTTGAAAATCGGCCTGCACGTCGTGCAACAAGCTCAGGCGTTCGCGCACATTGTCCAGCGCCGTGCCACTGCCGCCCGCGCTGTTGACACCGCTGGTGGTGTTGCTGACCTTGATGACCACGCGCGAACCACGGCGCTCGGTGCTGACCCGGATGTCGGCGCCGCTGGCACTGGGCTCAACACCATGCTTGACGGCGTTTTCCACCAAAGGCTGCAGCAACAGCGGGGGCAGGCGCGCGCCACCCGCCGCGTCATCAAGTGTCCAGGTGATGCGCAGGCGCTCGCCAAAGCGCACCTGTTCAATGGCCAGGTAGGCTTGCGCCAGGGTGATTTCCTGCGCCAGCGTGACCGACTCGCCCTGCTCCATCAGCGCATGACGAAACAGGTCGCTGAGGTCTTCGAGCAGGTTTTCGGCCTTGACTGGCTCGGCACGCACCAGGGCGATGGCGCTGTTGAGGGTGTTGAACAAAAAGTGCGGTCGAATGCGCGCCTGCAATTCAGCCAGTCGGGCCGTGGTGGTGGCTGGCGCCTTGCCCCTGGCCCGCAACACCAGTGCAGCCACCAGCGCCGCCGCCAGCAGGGCGCCGGCAAAGGCGCTGGCCAACCACGGGGCCGGCTGCAGCAAGCCCGACCAAGCCAGCATGGCGCAGCCATAGAGCCCGGCCAGCGCCCCCAGGGCAATGCCAGCAGCCTGCTGACTCGGGTGAGGCAAACGTGCCAGCACTTTCTTGAAAACGCAGGCCAGGATCAACCACAACAGGGTGGCCGGCAAGGCCGCGCCAGTGACCAGCGCCAGCCGCGTCACCCAGTCCGTCAGGTTGACGGCACCGAACATGGTGGCCACCGCCATCACGGTCTGCACAAACAGCACGGCGCGCAGCACCACGCCGACGTGGCAGGCGTCAAACACCAAGACCAGAGGCGCTGGCGCGGCATTCTTGCCCGGCCCTGCGGCGACGGGGCGGAAGACCGATAAAATTTGGGGCTCTTTCATTCATCTGCCTGAGGCGCGGCCGGTTTGGCCACTGCGGCAATTATTGATGATTCTCGGGCCCCTGCCCTCACCTACCTTGAAGCTTTGATGAGCCAAAACCAATTTGACAAAAAGTCCCAGGCCTGGTCGGCGCTGTTTTCCGAGCCCATGAGCGAACTGGTCAAGCGCTACACCTCCAGCGTCTTTTTTGACAAGCGCCTGTGGCAGGCCGACATCACCGGCTCGCTGGCGCACGCCGACATGCTGTCGGCGCAGGGCATCATCACGGCCCAGGACCTGGCTGACATCACGCGCGGCATGGCGCAGATCACCTCCGAGATCGCGTCCGGCGCCTTCGAGTGGCAGCTCGACCTGGAAGACGTGCACCTCAACATCGAGGCGCGCCTGACCCAGTTGGTGGGCGACGCCGGCAAACGCCTGCACACCGGGCGCTCCCGCAACGACCAGGTTGCCACCGACGTGCGGCTGTGGCTGCGCGGCGAGATCGACCTGATCAGCGCCCTGCTGATGGACTTGCAACAGGCCTTGCTCGACGTGGCAGACCAGCATGTCGACGTCATCCTGCCCGGCTTCACGCACCTGCAAGTGGCGCAACCGGTGAGCTTTGGCCACCACCTGCTGGCGTATGTGGAAATGTTCAGCCGCGACGCCGAGCGCATGGCGGATGTGCGCCGGCGCGTCAACCGCCTGCCGCTGGGCGCGGCCGCACTTGCGGGCACCAGCTACCCGCTGGACCGCGAACGCGTGGCCCGCGCGCTGGGCATGGTCGACGCGCAGGGCGTGGCGCAGGTGTGCCAGAACTCGCTCGATGCGGTGAGCGACCGCGACTTCGCCATCGAATTCACCGCCGCCGCCTCGCTGTGCATGGTGCACATCAGCCGCCTGAGCGAAGAACTCATTTTGTGGATGAGCCAGAACTTCGGTTTCATCAAAATTGCCGACCGCTTCACCACCGGCAGTTCCATCATGCCGCAGAAGAAAAACCCCGACGTGCCCGAGCTGGCGCGCGGCAAGACCGGCCGGGTGGTGGGCCACCTGATGGGCCTGATCACCCTCATGAAGGGTCAGCCGCTGGCCTACAACAAGGACAACCAGGAAGACAAGGAGCCGCTGTTTGACACCGTGGACACGCTCACCGACACGCTGCGCATTTTTGCCGAGATGATCGGCGGCCAAATGAACCCGGCCACGGGTCAAAAGGAAGGCGGGATCACGGTCAACGCCAGCGCCATGGAACAGGCCGCCCTGCGCGGCTACGCCACCGCCACCGACCTGGCCGATTACCTGGTCAAGAAAGGCCTGCCGTTCCGCGACGCCCACGAAACCGTGGCCCACGCGGTCAAGGCCGCCGTCAGCCACCAGGTCGATTTGTCGGAACTGCCGCTGGCGGTGCTGCAAGGGTTTAACCCGAGTATCGAAAAGGACGTGTATGCGGTTCTGAGCCTGCGCGGCTCGCTCAACGCCCGTGACATACTTGGCGGCACCGCGCCGAAGCAGGTGCGCGCACAAATTGCCAAACACCGGACCCGACTGGGTTAAACCTAAGTTAAACACATGACAACACCTGAAACCAAAGAAATCATCCCGCCGTACACCACCGGCTGGCGCCTGGCCACCATCATCTGCCTGGTGATGCTGACTGTGGCCGCTGCCAGCGGGGTGGGCATGTACGAAATGTTCAACGCGCAAATCGGCCACCTGCAGGCCAAGCTCAAGAACGTGCCGCAAACCAAATTTGTGGCGGTGCTGCTCGATTCCCAGCTGGCGCCCGGCGTGCTGGTCACCTTTGACCCGCAAGACGGCTTTCTGCAATTGCAGCGTCTGACCGACATCAAGGAAGGGCAAAACGACAGCATGCAGCTGTGGGACATCAGCACCCCGGCCCAGCCCAAGTCGCTCGGGGTGTTGACGCCCAAACTCAAAACTGCCCGGTTGCCAGCCACCGAGAAAACCCTGACGCCAATCACGCAGCTGGCGATCAGCGTGGAAAACCGGGGTGGTGCCGAGCCGGGCGCGCAACCCTTGCAGCCTTACCTGTACCGTGGCGCGCTGATCCTGAAGGCGTTTTAAAAAAACCTGAGACCTTGCGGGACAGACCGCCCGGCCGCCAGTGCCTCTTGCCGCACGCCCAAGGCCGCCACGGCGGGTGGCACCGGCAAGCCGCGCACCAGGGCTGCAGCCAGTTCGCCCATGGCGGGCGCCGTCTGAATGCCGTAACCCCCCTGCCCCGCGAGCCAGAAAAACCCCGGCGCATCAGGCGCAAAGCCGACCACCGGGGTCTTGTCGGCCACAAACGAGCGCAAACCGGCCCATTTGCGCCGCACCTGCCGGACCTGCAGGGTAGTCGCCGTCTCCAACCGGTCCACGGCGGTCGCCACATCCAGCTCTTCGGGCTGCACATCCTGCGCCGGCACCGGGTCGGCATTGGCCGGTGACACCAGCAGCAGCCCGGCCTCGGGTTTGAAATAAAAAGTCTCGACGGCATCGATCACCAAGGGCCAATCCTGGCTTTGCACGGACGCTGGCAATTCACAGGTGAAAGCCGTGCGCCGCATCGGCACCAGCCCCACCGGCCTGACGCCGGCCAACTGCGCCAGCTCGTCACACCAAGCACCCGCCGCGTTCACCAGCACCGGCGCGCTGAATTGCCCCGCAGCCGTCTCGACACACCAGGCCTGGCCGTCATGCCGGATTTGGTGCACGCCGGCATCACATACCAGCTGCGCGCCAGCCGCTCTGGCGCCGCGCAAAAAACCGTGGTGAATGCCATGCACGTCCATGTCCATGGCGTCGGGCTCGTACACGCCGTGTACCGCGGCCTCGGGCTTGAGCACTGGCACCCGCTGCCGAATCTGGCTTTGCGTCCACCAGGTGATGTTGGGCACCAGGGCACGCATGGCCTCCAGCGTCTGGTGCAGCGCGTCGTGGTCACACGCCCGGCCCACAATCAGCGCGCCGCGCGGCGTGACCAACGGGTATGGCGAAAAGCCCTCGGGCGGCTGGAAGTAAAAAGGCCTGGAAGCCGTGGTGAGGGCGCGCACCGTGGCATTGCCGTAGGTCTCCGAGTACAGCGCCGCCGAGCGACCAGTTGAATGGTAGCCCGGCTGCGGCTCGCGCTCCAGCAGAATCACCCTGGCATGGGGCGCCAAAAAATAAGCGGCTGAGGCGCCCGCCATGCCGCCGCCAATGATGAGAACGTCTGTGCTTTGCATGAACTGCCCTGAAACTTGGGGTGGAGTCACTTTAACGCATCAGGAGGCGTCCAATCGCACTGGCATTACCATGCAGTCACTTTCCAGGAGACCCTGATGCCCATCATCACCAACATCGAAGACCTGCGCCTGCTGGCCAAAAAGCGGGTGCCGCGCATGTTTTACCAGTACGCCGACTCGGGTTCGTGGACCGAGTCCACCTACCGCGCCAACAGCGAGGATTTTCAGAAAATTCTGCTGCGCCAGCGCGTGGCGGTCAACATCGAGCACCGCAGCACCGCCAGCACCATGATCGGCCAAAAAGTCGCCATGCCGGTGGCCATTGCGCCCACCGGCCTGACCGGCATGCAGTGCGCTGACGGCGAGATCAAGGCGGCCAATGCAGCCAAGAAATTCGGCATTCCGTTCACCCTGTCCACCATGAGCATTTGCTCGATCGAAGATGTGGCCGCCGGGACCGGTGGCCACCCGTTCTGGTTTCAGTTGTATGTGATGAAGGATCGCGACTACATTGAGCGCCTGATTGACCGCGCCAAGGCTGCCAACTGCTCGGCCCTGATGCTCACGCTGGACCTGCAAATCATTGGCCAGCGCCACAACGACCTGCGCAACGGCCTGTCGGCCCCGCCCAAACTCACCGTGCGCAATATGCTCAACATGATGACCAAGCCGCGCTGGGGCCTGGGCATGCTGGGCACGCCACGGCGCGGCTTTGGCAACATCGTCGGCCACGTCAAGGGGGTCGAGAACATGGGCAGTTTGAGCGAATGGACCGCCAAACAGTTCGATCCGGCCCTGAGTTGGAACGACGTGGAATGGATCAAAAAACGCTGGGGCGGCAAGCTCATCCTGAAGGGCATTCAGGACCCCGAAGACGCGCGACTGGCGGTGGCCTCAGGGGCTGATGCGCTGGTGGTCAGCAACCACGGTGGCCGCCAGTTGGACGGCGCGCCCAGTTCCATCAGCGCCCTGCCCGCCATCGTCGCTGCCGTGGGCAGCCAGATCGAGGTGCACATGGACGGCGGCATTGGCAGCGGGCAAGACGTGCTCAAGGCCCGCGCCCTGGGTGCGCACGGCACCTACATTGGCCGCGCCTTTTTGTATGGGCTGGGGGCCATGGGCGAAGCCGGTGTGACCCGCGCGCTGGAGATCATCCACAAGGAACTTGACCTGACCATGGCCTTTTGCGGACGCACACACATCGACACGGTGGACAAAGGGATTTTGCTGCCCGGCACCTATCCGGTATAGGCGCGTCAGGCCACTGCTAACTCGCCGAACTGCCGGTCGCAGTCCGCCAGTGCCGGGTTTCTTCCAGCAAAACCTCGATGGCGGCGGCTGGACGGTGTGGCCTGCGCGGTGCAATTGGCGCGCGCGCGGCTGGAACTGGCATCGGCGAATTCCGGGGCAGCCCGCGCATGAGTCAATTTTTTTGTGTCATTAAACAGGAGCTGACGTGCTGAACCTTAACTTCCACCCCGCCGGTCGCCACCAGTTGCAGATTCCCGGCCCCAGTCCGGTGCCCGACCGCCTGTTGCGGGCCATGAGCTACCCCACCATCGACCACCGTGGCCCCGAATTCGGCAGGCTCGGCCTGACCGTGCTGGAAGGTCTGAAAAAAATCTTCCAGACCCAACACCCGGTGGTGATCTACCCGGCATCGGGAACTGGCGCCTGGGAGGCGGCGCTGGTCAACACCATGAGCCCGGGCGACACCGTGCTGATGTACGAGACCGGGCAGTTCGCCAGCCTGTGGCGCAAGCTGGCCCAGCGCCTCGGGCTGCAAACCGAGCTGGTGGCGCTACCCGGCACCTGCGCCAAAACCGGACTGCCCAACAGCTGGCGCTTCGGTGTGCAGGCTGACCTGATCGAGGCCCGCTTGCGCGCAGACAGCACGCACACCATTCGCGCGGTGTGTGTGGTGCACAACGAAACCTCCACCGGTGTGACCTCGGACATCGCCGCCGTGCGTCGCGCCATCGACGCCGCCAAACACCCGGCCCTGCTGCTGGTCGACACCATCTCGGGCCTGGCGGCGGCCGACTACCGGCATGACGAGTGGGGCGTGGACGTGAGCGTCAGCGGCTCCCAGAAAGGTTTGATGCTGCCACCCGGCATCAGCTTCAATGCCGTCTCACCCAAGGCGCTGGCGGCCAGCCAACAGGCGCGCCTGCCCAGGGCCTTTTGGGCCTGGGACGACATCATCGACATGAACCGCAACGGCTACTGGCCTTACACCCCCAACACCAATTTGCTCTACGCCCTGGCCGAATCGCTGGACATGCTTCTGGCTGAAGGACTACCCGCCGTATTTGCCCGTCACCAGCGGCTGGGTGCAGCCTGCCGTGCGGCGGTGAACGCCTGGGGGCTTGAGGTGCAGTGCGCGGATGCCGCCGTGCATTCGCCGGTGCTCACCGGCGTGGTGCTGCCGCAGGGCTTTGATGCCGATGCCGTGCGCCAGTTGATCTACGAGCGCTTCAACATGTCGCTGGGCACCGGACTGGGCCACCTCAAGGGACGCATGTTCCGCATTGGCCACCTGGGGGAGTGCAACGATCTGAGCCTGCTCTCGGCCCTGGCCGGCTGCGAGATGGGCCTGCGCCTGGCTGGTGTAGCGCTGCTTGGCAGTGGCATGCAGGCCGCCATGGACTTGCTGCAGGCCAGCGCCGACCCGCAGGCGCGCTACCCCTGAGCCAAGGCGCTGGCGCTTCACGCACGAAGACCCGCACAACAAGCAAAGTTTTATCGGACGCCTTGGCCAGCCACGGGCACCGGGGTGGGCTGACCCGGCAGCCCAAAATCATCAGTGATCGGCACCGCCGGGTAGTGAAAGCGCACCGGCCCGTCCGGGCGCTCATTCACATACTGAAACACCAGCGGATCGGTGCTGGCGCGCACCTGCGCCACGGTGCCCTGAAACGCCACCTTGCCCTGGTCGAGAATAATCACATGGTCGGCAATCTCTAGGGTTTGCGTGAGTTCATGCGAGACAAAAATGCTGGTCAGCCCCATGGCGTCATTGAGCTGGCGAATCAGGTGCGCAGCCACCCGCAGCGAGATCGGGTCCAGACCCGAAAAAGGCTCGTCGTACATCACCAGCTCGGGGTCCAGGGCAATGGCCCGGGCGATGCCGATGCGCTTGGCCATGCCGCCTGACACTTCGCTGGGCATGAGCTCGCGCGCGTTGCGCAGACCCACGGCATTGAGCTTCATCAGGACAATGTCACGGATCAGGGCGTCAGACAAATCAGTGTGCTCGCGCAGCGGAAAGGCCACATTCTCAAACACCGTCATGTCGGCAAACAAGGCACCAAACTGAAACAACATGCCCATGCGTCGGCGCACGGCAAACAGCTGTGGCTGATCCATCGGACCCAAATCTTGCCCATCAAACAGCATTTGCCCCGACCAGGCGCGGCTTTGCCCCCCCATCAGGCGCAAAATGGTCGACTTGCCCGCGCCCATGGGCCCGATGAGCGCAGTCACCTGGCCCCGGGGGATGCGCAAGGACACGTCATCCAGCACGGCGCGCTCTGCGTAGCCAAAGCTGAGTTGACGAAACTCAACCAGGGATGGGCTCACGACAGCGGGCATGGCGACTCAAACCACCTGCAACTTGTGCGTCACCAGCTTGAAGTCGGGGTCTTCGGGGAACGACTTGACGGCAAAGCCCAGCCCCTTCATGAGTTTGAGCATGTTGGGGTTATTGGCCAGCACCAGGCCTTCGATCTCGGTCAGGCCTTTTTCACGGGCAAAGTCCATGATCGACAACATCAGCCGCGAGCCCAGGCCGCGGCCCTTGAACTCGTCGGCCACCACCAGAGAAAACTCACAGCTGGCGCGGTCCGGGTTGGTGATGTAGCGCGACACGCCAATGATGCGCGTGGCCTCGGCGGTCTGGCCCTCGGCGTCAGTGACTTCTTCGGTGATCAGCGCCACCAGCGCCATTTCACGGTCATAGTCAATCAGCGTGAAGCGTGACAGCATGTTGGCGGGCAGTTCCTGCATGCTCGACACAAAGCGGAAATAGCGGCTCTCGGGCGACAGGCTGCGCACAAAGGCCTGCAGCATGGTGGCGTCGTCGGGGTGTACCGGGCGCACGATGTACTCGCCGCCACCGGCCAGCGGGCACAGTTGCTCATGCTGCGACGGGTAGGGCAGGATGGCCAGGTGGTTGTAGTGGCGCACCGACGGCGCGGCGTTGTCCACCACAATGCGGGCGTCCACTGCCAGCGCACCGGACTCATCCACAATGATGGGGTTGATGTCCATCTCGCGCAGTTGCGGCAGTTCACACACCATCTCGGAGACGCGCAGCAGAATCTGCTCCAGCGCCTCCATGTTGACCGCCGGCGCGCCGCGCCACACGCCCAGGGTTTCGGCCACGCGCGAGCGCTCGATCAGGCTGCGCGCCAAAAACTGGTTCAGGGGCGGCAGCTCCATGGCACGGTCGTTGATGAGTTCGATCATGGTGCCACCGGCACCAAAGGCAATCACCGGGCCAAAGGGCTCGTCGGTGACCAGGCCCACACAGACCTCACGGCCGCGCTTGAGGTTGGCCATGTTCTGGATGGTCACCCCGTTGATGCGGGCATGCGGCTGCAGCTTGGAGACCGTGTGGATAATCTCAAGGTAGGTGTCACGCACGCTGGTGGCGTTCAAAATATTGAGCGCCACGCCCTGCACGTCCGACTTGTGGCTGATGTCCGGAGAGTCAATTTTGAGCGCCACCGGAAAACCCAGCTGGGTGGCAATCATGATGGCTTCATTGGCGCTGCGCGCCAGAATGGTTTTGGTCACCGGAATATGGAAAGCCGCCAGCAGCGCCTTGGACTCCATCTCGGTGAGCACCTTGCGGCGCTCGGCCAGCACGCTTTCGATCAGCAGGCGGGCGCCTTCCACGTCAGGCTGCGACAGGTCTGACAGCGGCGGCGGGGTTTGCTGCAGCAGCTGCTGGTTTTGGTAGAACGAGGCAATGTTGCCAAAGGCGCCCACTGCAGCCTCCGGGGTGCGGAAGGTGGGGATGGCGGCGTCATTCAGAATCTTGCGGGCATCACCCACCGTGGCGTCACCCATCCAGCAGGTCAGCAGCGGCTTGCTGACATGGCGGTTGAAGTCGGCAATGGCCTTGGCCACGAGATCGCCATCGGCACCCATTTTGGGCGAGTAGATCACCAAAATGCCGTCAATCTGAGGCGCTTTGCTGACCGTGTCAATGGCCAGGCGGAAGTGCTCCGGCCCGGCGTCTTCAGACACGTCAATCAAATCGGTCAAGGTGGCCAGCGACGGCATTTGCGGCTTGAGGGTCAGCACCTGCTCGGGCGTGAGTCGGCCCAGCGACAGATTGATTTCGCTGATCCAATCGGCAGCCAGCACGCCGGGGCCGCCACCGTTGGTGATGATGGCCAGGCGCCTGCCCACCGGCTTGTAGCGCGAGGCCAGGCACTTGGCGGCCGAAAACAGCGCCACAAACGAGCGCACCCGCACCGCACCGGCGCGCCGCAGGGCGGCATCAAACACATCGTCAGAGCCCACAATGGTGCCCGAATGGGTCAGGGCCGCCTGGTTGCTGGCCGCCCGGCGCCCGGCTTTGAGCACCACCACCGGCTTGGCGTTGGCGGCAGCGCGCAGCGCGCTCATGAAGCGCCGGGCGTGGGTGATGCCTTCCATGTAAATCACGATGCTGTGGGTCTTGGCGTCCGAGGCCAAAAAATCCAGCACCTGGGCAATGTCCACCGCTGTATTGGGGCCCAGCGACACCACGGTTGAAAAACCCACGGCGTTCTTTTTGGCCCAGTCCAGAATGGATGAGGTGAGCGCGCCCGACTGCGACACCAGCGCCAATGGCCCCAGCGAGGCCAACTCGCCCGCCACGCTGGCGTTGAGCTGCAGGTGCGGTCGCTGAAAACCCAGGCTGTTGGGCCCCAGCAGGTGAATGCCGTCGCGGGTCGCCATTCTGTGCAGATCAGCCGCCAGGGCTGCGTCGATGCCAGTCGAGATCACCAGCGCCGAGTGGCACTTGATACGCGCGGCAATCTCCAGCGCGGCAGCCACCTCCGAGGGCGGCAGCGCAATGATGGCCAGGTCCGCATTGACTGCCGCCAGGTCGGCCAGGGTGCCACTGGCATGAATGTCCAGAAACAACAGCTTGCCGGCAAAGCGCTGGGCTGTGATCGTCTCGTGCAACACCCGCGCTTGCGTGGTGAGCGTGTCGGGCTCTTCCAACTTGCCGGCAAACACCACAATCGACGCAGGCGAAAACAAAGAACTTAAAAAATGCTTATCCATGAAACCACCTATTGACAAATATTCTGGGCTATTGCAACCACCCAGCAGAGCTTAACCTGAATAGTCAGGTATTTTATTGACCTGAGACACCAAACAGAGACAGGCAACCCTGCTACTTTATGCCATATTGCACCAAAAGCTGCGGTAAACCAGCCTCGATTACCGCGAAAATCAGCGCGCCATGAGCGTCACCCCACACCACAGCCTGCGCCGCATTGCCCACCTGGACATGGACGCGTTTTACGCCTCTGTGGAGCTGCTGCGTTACCCCCAGCTCAAGGGGCTGCCGGTGGTGATTGGCGGTGGCCGCCGGGCGCAAGATGAAGACCTGAAAGCCCAGCAAGGCGAGCGTCCGCTACACAAAATTCCGGTCACCGAGTTTCCCCGGCTGCAAGGCTACAGCGGGCGCGGCGTCATTACCACCGCCACTTACGCAGCGCGCCAGTTTGGCATTGGCTCGGCCATGGGGCTGATGAAAGCCGCCAAGCTCTGTCCCCAGGCGATTTTGCTGCCGGTGGACTTTCCCGCCTACCGGCACTATTCCCGCACTTTCAAAGACATCATTCTGGACATCGCACCGCTGCTGGAAGACCGCGGTATTGACGAGGTCTACATCGATTTCACCCAGGTGCCCGGCGGCCAGCGCGAGGGCGGCCGGGTGCTGGCGCGCTTGATCCAGAAGTCCATTTTTGACGCCACCGGGCTGACCTGCTCGGTCGGCGTGGCACCCAACAAGCTGTTGGCAAAAATGGCCAGCGAGTTCAACAAGCCCAACGGCATTGCCATTGTTTTTGAGGACGACCTGGAGGGAAAAATCTGGCCGCTGGCCTGCCGCAAGATCAACGGCATTGGCCCCAAGGCCGATGAAAAATTGCAGCAACTGGGCATCAAAACCATTGGCGAGCTGGCGCAAAAAGAGCAGGGTTGGCTGATGGACCACTTTGGTCAGAAAACCGGCGCCTGGATGTTTGATGCTGCCCACGGCATCGATACCCGCCCGGTGGTGCTGGCAAGCGAGCCGGTGTCGATCAGCCGCGAGACCACCTTTGAGCGCGACCTGCACGCGGTGCGCGACAAGGCCGAGTTGGGCGCCATCTTTACCCGCCTGTGCGAACAGGTGGCGCAAGACCTGGCACGCAAGGGCTATGTGGGCAAAACCATCGGTATCAAGCTGCGCTTTGATGACTTCAAAAGCATCACGCGCGACCTGACGCTACCCGACTACATCTTTGATGCCGCCACCATTCGCCAACACGCCGGACTCTGCCTCAAGCGGGTGCCGCTGCAGCAGCGTTTGCGCCTGCTGGGGGTGCGCGTGGGCTCTTTGCTGCCTTTGGCGCAACACCAGGCGGAGCGGAGCCTGGGCGACCCAAAAATGCCGCTGCAAACCACCATGGACCTGGGCCTGTAAGCCATAATCTGGCGCAGGAAAAATCGTCGTTTGGTGCCCGCATCGGCTGCTGGACGTTTTCAACGCCACTGTTTCAGCCATGCACCGAACCATCTTCACCACGCCCATTGTCAACACCGTGTTGCGCGCTTTTTCGCTGGCATTTCTCAAACTCGCCGGCTGGCAAGTGCAAGGCGCGCTGCCGGCGCAGGCACAAAAAAGCGTGCTGATTGCCGCCCCGCACACCAGCAACTGGGACCTGCCCTACACCTTGATGGTGGCTTTTGTGCTGCGCCTGAACATTTACTGGATGGGCAAGGCCAGCATCTTTAATTTTCCGTTTGGACCGCTGATGCGCTGGCTCGGCGGCATAGCCGTGGACCGCTCCAAAACCAACAACCTGGTGCTGGCCTCGGCGCAAGCCATTCAGGCCGCTGAGGGTGCACTGCAGCTGGTCGTGCCGCCCGAGGGCACACGCAGCAAAACGCGCTACTGGAAGACCGGCTTCTACCATATCGCAGTCACGGCGCAGGTGCCGATCGTGCTGGCCTACATGGACTACCAGCGCAAGATCAGCGGCCTGGGGCCCGTTTTTGTGCCGAGCGGCGACGTCGAGGCCGACATGGTGCAGATCAAGGCTTTTTACGCGCCTTTCAAAGGCAAGAATTCGGCGCAGTTCGAAACGCCGTAGCGCACAAGCCTCAAGCCTTGGCGGCCAGGTCAATCTGGGCGCGTAATTCGGTGTAGTTCATGGTCACCGGAAACTGCGGAAACTCGTCGATCACGTTTTGCGGCGGGTGAAACAAAATGCCGGCATGGGCTTCGGCCAGCATGGCGGTGTCGTTGTAGGAATCACCCGCAGCAATCACATGAAACTGCAGTTCACGGAAACGCTGCACCGCTTCCTTTTTCTGGTTCGGCATGCGCAGGTGGTAGTTCACCAGATAGCCGTCAGCGTCAGCTTCGAGCTTGTGGCAAAACAGCACCGGCATGTTGAGCTGGGCCATCAGCGGCATGGCAAATTCGTAAAAGGTATCCGACAAAATGATGACCTGGTAGTCGCGCCGCAGCGCATCCAGAAAATCACACGCACCGGCCATGGGGCCCATCTCGGAAATCACCTTTTGAATGTCGGGCAGGCCCAGTTTGTGGGTCTTGAGCAGCGCCAGGCGGTAGCTCATCAGCTTGTCGTAATCGGGCTCGTCACGGGTGGTGCGTGAGAGCTCCGGAATGCCGGTGCGCTTGGCAAACTCGATCCAGATTTCAGGAACCAAAACACCTTCGAGGTCAAGACAAACAAGCTGCACGGACATTCTCCATAAATTGGTCAACAAAGGCGGGCATGTTACCGTGAAAGAATCGCCTCAGGCGCTGCCCTCGTCCAGCGTTGCTTCTTCCAGATGCCGGGTATCGCCCCAACCCACCAGGGTGAGCCCGCCGGCGGTCCATAGCAGGCGGTTGATGGCGGCATTGCCCAGCTGCCAGGTGCGCGGGGCCTGCAGTTCCTGTCCGGTGGCCAAGCGGTACAGCACGTCCATGACGCCGCCGTGGGCGACCAGCACAATTTGCCCGCCCACATGTTGCGCCGCAAAAGCATCTACGGCGCCTGAAATGCGCGTGCGCAAAGTCTGCAAGGCTTCGCCGCCGGGCGGCGCCCAATCTGGCTCGCGCTGGCGCCAGCGCAGCGCCTCCTCGGGCCAATGCGTTTCAAGCTCGGCATAGGTCTTGCCTTCAAAGCTGCCAAAGCAGCGTTCGCGCAAATTTTGGCTGGCTACCAGAGGCGCCGCCGTGGTGTGCGCGATGGCCCGGGCCGTGTGCCAGGCGCGCAGCAGGTCACTGGCGTAAATGGCCGCCACGGGCTCCTCGGCCAGCGCGCGTGCCGCCTGCTCGGCCTGCCAGAGACCTTTGGCATTGAGCCCGATGTCAAGGTGACCCTGCAGCCGGGTGTCGACGTTCCAGGCAGTTTCTCCGTGGCGAATGGCAATGATGCGGGTTGCTTGCATGGCCGGCTCGGTCCTGTTTAACTGATTACCGGGGAATTTCAATATTCACGCGGCGCACCCCGGCCGGCGGTGTCGGAAAACCCTGCAGCACCGCGTCCAGCATGGCCGCCAGCACCGCATCACTGTCTGACCAGACGCCTTCGTGGCTGGCATGGCTCTCAAACACCACCACGCCCGAGGCATTGCGCATGATCAGGCTGACTTGGCGCCAGTAGGTGGTGCGCGACTCGAGGCCGGGAAACAGCGCCCCCCGGTTGCCAATGCTGAGGGTGCCGTTGCCAAACACCCAGCCCAGGCCCCAGCCAATGCCCACACCGCTTTGATAAAGGCTGTTTTCCTGGCGCTGCACAGCGCTCACCTGCACCAGCAGGGGTGCGTTGTTTTGACGCCGCAGACCCACCTTGGTCAGCGCCTGCTCGGTCAGTTTTTCCAGTTTGGCCTGGTTCACCGGGTCTGCCATTTGCGAGGGCAGACGTTCAAACTGGTAGCTGGCGCCCGACGCAATCGCTTGCGGGGCAAAACTGTTGACCTGGGTGTCCACCAGGCGCACACCGGCACAGCCCGACAGTAGAAACACGCCAAGCAGCAGGGCAGCGCGTGCCGATTTGACCATCAACATAGGTACCTCACCGCCTCAAAGTTGCACCACTTGCAAACCCGCCACCTTGGGCAGCGGGAACTCTTCTTCGTCAAAGACCTTGTCGCCCTCCGCATCGGCCTGTCCGGTGATTTTGATGTTTTTGAAGTCGTAACGATTGACATCCATCAAATGTGAGGGCACCACGTTTTGCAGTGACGTGAACATGGTCTCGGTGCGGCCCGGGTACTGTTTTTCCCAGTCGCGCAGCATCTGGCCGATGAGCTGGCGTTGCAGGTTTTCCTGGCTGCCGCACAGGCTGCACGGAATGATGGGGAATTCGCGGTGCGCAGCCCAGCGCACCAGGTCCTTTTCGGCCACGTTGGCCAGCGGCCGGATCACGATGTGACCACCGTCGTCGCTCACCAGTTTGGGCGGCATGCCCTTGAGCTTGCCGCCAAAAAACATGTTCAGGAAGAAGGTGGCCAGCATGTCGTCGCGGTGGTGACCCAGCGCAATCTTGGTGATCCTGAGCTCGTCGGCCACCCGGTACAAGATGCCGCGGCGCAGTCGGCTGCACAGGCTGCACATGGTTTTGCCCTCGGCCACCACTTTTTTGACAATGCTGTAGGTGTCCTGGGTCTCGATGTGGAACTCAATGCCGAGCCGGGCCAGGTACTCGGGCAGGATGTGTGCCGGAAAGCCCGGTTGTTTCTGATCCAGGTTGACGGCCACGATCTCGAAGTTGATCGGCGCACGCTTTTGCAATTTGAGCAGGATGTCGAGCAGACCGTAGCTGTCCTTGCCACCGCTCACACACACCATGACACGGTCGCCCTCTTCGATCATGTTGAAGTCGATGATGGCCTGGCCCACCTGGCGGCACAGGCGTTTTTCAAGCTTGTGGATTTCCCGCTCGATCTTGGGTTCGCGCGCCGCCGGGGCAAGCGCAGCGGGCGCGCCGCTTGCGTCCAGCAAATCGTTTTCTGTCCAAACTGCATTCATGGGTTCAATCCTTGTTCCACTGGCCGGTCTCGACGCGAATGGCCACTTCGCAGTCGGCAAAAATTTCGAGCTTGGCAATTTTGACGCGCACGCCCTTCACGCCCGGCAACTGCATCAGCCGGTTGGCCAGCTTGCCAATCAGGGTTTCCAGCAGGTTGACGTGCACGGCCGTGCACTCATCGATGATGATCTTGCGCACCTTGCGGTAGTCCAGCACATGCATGATGTCGTCGTCGGCGGGCAGCAGGGGCTGGTGCCCCAGGCTCAGTTCGGCATCGACCTGAATCGGTTGTGGTGCGTTTTTTTCGGCCTCCAGAATCCCCAGGTTGGCGTCAAAACGCAGGCCGGTCAAAGTCAGGGTTTGCTGGCCCAGCATGTGGGATGAGGTGTGCGTGCGAGTTGTCATGAATAACCTGACAGAAATGATTCAAAAAATAAGGTACGACGCCTGAGGCGGGAGCAATGGAGGGCAGTAAACCAGAAAGCTACAGCAGCGAAAAATCGCGCTCAAACTTCATCAGGTGCTGACCGCCGTCGACCAGCAGCGTGGTACCGGTGATCGACTGATTTTCCAGGGCAAAGGCCACCGTGGCCGCCACATCCGCCGCCGTCGAGGAGCGGCCCAGCGGCGACAGCTTGTGCATCGCCTCAAATTTTTCCGGCGTCAGCATGTGACTGGTCAGCGTCAGACCCGGCGCCACGCCCACCACCCGCACCAGCGGTGCCAGTGCCAGCGCCAGCATGGTGTTGGCAGCCTCCAGCGCGGCCTTGGACAGCGTGTAGCTGGTGAAGTCGGGGTTGGAGTTCCAGAGCTTTTGATCGAGCAGGTTGACCACCGCCCCGGCCGCCTGCGGGCGCGTTTGCAAGTGCGCATAAAGCGCCTGGCTCAGCAAAATGGCAGCACCGGCGTTGGCGCGCATGTGCTTTTCCATGGCGGCAAAGCTGAAGGTCTCGGGGGTGTCGTGCTCAAAGGTCGAAGCGCTGTTGACCACCGCATCCACGTACCCAAGCTCTTCCACCACCCCGGGCAGCAGGTTGCGCACCGCCGTCTCATTGGCCAAATTGGCCCGAAAAGAGGCGCTGGCCCCCGCCAGCCTGGCGCAATCAGCCACCGTTTTACGGGCCTCCTCGACCGAGTCGCGGTAATGCACGGCCACCCGCCAGCCCGCGCGGGCCAGGGTCAGGGCGATTTCGCGGCCCAGCCGTTTGGCGGCACCAGTGACCAAAACGGTCCGTTGTGCCGGTGCTGTAATCAAGGGTGGCGGGATGGAGGCAGACATTGGGGGACAATTCCAGGCTATGACAACAGCCCACAGTTTAACGAACGCGCTTGCGCACCGCATCAGCCAGACCCTTCTTGAGGCCGGCGGCTGGCTTGGCTTTGATGTTTTCATGACTCAGGCGCTGTATACCCCCGGCCTGGGGTATTACGCCCACGGCAGCACCAAATTTGGCGCTCTGCCCTACACCGTGCAAGACGGCGTGCGGACCGCAGGCAGCGACTTTGTCACCGCACCCGAAATCACACCGCTGTTTGGCTGGACCCTGGCGCACCAGGTGGCGCAGGCGCTGGAGGTGACCAACACCCACGAGGTGTGGGAATTTGGCGCCGGCTCGGGCGCGTTGGCGCTGCAGATTTTGCAAGCCTTGCAGGCGCAGGGCAAACCCTTGCCGCGCTACACCATCGTCGACATTTCTGGCAGCCTGCGCGCGCGCCAGCAGGCCACACTGGCGGCTTTTGCCGAGCAGGTGTGCTGGGTTGATGCCCTGCCCGACCAGCTGCAAGCGGTGGTGCTGGGCAACGAGGTGCTGGACGCCATGCCGGTGCAATTGCTGGCGCGGGTGAATGGCGTGTGGCATGAGCGCGGCGTGGTCCTGGGTGCGCCCGACAACAGCGGCACGCCCACTTTTGCCTGGGCCGACCGCCCCACTGACCTGCGCCCGCCGCTGCCCATTGATGGGCCGCACGATTACCTGACCGAAATCCACCCCCAGGGCGAATCCTTCGTGCGCACCCTGGGCAGCAAACTCTTGCGCGGCGCGGTCTTTTTGATCGACTATGGTTTTCCGGCGGCCGAGTACTACCACCCCCAGCGCCACATGGGCACCGTGATGTGCCACCAGGCGCACCAGGCCGACACCGACCCGCTGGCTCGCGTTGGCCAAAAAGACATCACCGCCCACGTCAACTTTACCGGCGTGGCCCTGGCCGGCAATGAAGCCGACCTGGGCGTGCTGGGTTACTGCAACCAGGGCCGGTTTTTGATGAACTGCGGTTTGCTCCAACACATCGAAGCCGCCGACCTGCCCACCCGCGTGATGGCGCAAAAACTGGTCATGGAACACGAAATGGGCGAGCTTTTTAAAGTGATCGGTTTTTACAAGGGCGATCCCTGGCAGGCGCTCGGGTTTGCGCATGGCGACAAAACGCACACGCTCTGAACAAGGCGCATACACATGTTCCGCTGGCTGATTGTGGTTTTTCTGGCGCTGGTGCTCATCAACAGCGTTACCCCCTGGCTGCAGCGCATGGGCTTTGGCAGATTGCCGGGAGACTTCCGCTTCAAGGTTTTCGGCAAGGAATTTTTTATTCCACTGACCACCACCATTGTGCTGAGCCTGGTGGCGGCAGCCATTGCCAAATTCGTTTGATCTGGATGCTTGAATTCGGCCCGGTTGCGTCCATCTGCAGGGCTTCAAAGGATTTGCCATGACCGACTCCCAACACATTGTTTGCCCCCACTGCCACACCACCAACCGCGTCAACCGGGCCCAACTGGGCCAGGCGCCAGACTGCGGCAGTTGCCACCAACCGCTGTTTACCAAGCATCCGGTGATGCTCGACGAGGCCAGCTTCACGCGCCACATCCAGCGCAACCAGATTCCGGTGCTGGTCGATTTTTGGGCCCCCTGGTGCGGCCCGTGCCGCCAGATGGCGCCGGCTTTTGAGCAGGCGGCGGCCCAGCTGGAGCCTGCAGTTCGGCTGGCCAAGGTGGACACCGAAGCCGAGCAAGCCCTGGGTGCCCGTTTCAACATCCGCAGCATTCCCACGCTGGCCCTGTTTGTCGGCGGGCGCGAGGTGGCGCGTCAGGCTGGTGCCATGGGCGCGGCCGACATCGTGCGCTGGACGCAACAGCATTTGCCGCGTGCCTGACAGAGGCAGCGCTGCTCGCGGTGCCGCACCGCAATCACCGCCCCGTCAAGGGCGTCATGCAGCCGTGCAAGAGGTCTTGCTTTAGGGCATTTTTGACGTCTCTGACGCCCATACAATCGCCGCCAATGTCTGCTCTGACCACGAATTTCACCCAATTGCGCGCCGTCATGGCGCGTTGGCATGGCGAACACGGCAGCGTGGCTGAGGCTGCCACCACAATCAACCTTAAACACTTGCGCTGGCTGGCGCCGGTTGGCGCCGCCATCACTGTGCTGCATGTGCTGACGTTTGGTCTTCAAATTCAGTCAGGCGCACATCAGGGCGTGTCTCTGACCTGGCGCCTTGGCTTGCTGGTGGCGCATGCCGTCATGGGTTTGGTGTTTATTTTTTTCGCGTTGGCAGTCCGGCAACTGGACCCGGTGCGGCCAAACCTTTGGGGACGTGTGTTGCCTGTCAGCGCAATCGCGCTCAGCCTGCTTTTTGCGCTGGTCATCGCCAGCATTGACCAGTTGGTGACCCCCAACATCACGCCGTTTCTCATTGGGTGTTTGCTGCTTGGGGTGATTTTTTACGTCCGCCCCTTGCCATCTGCGGCACTGTACCTCGGCGCCACGCTGGCCTATTGGTTTGGCATTGGCCTGACCCAGACGAACCCGGAACAGCTGTTTTCGAATCGGCTCAATGGCGCCACCATCGGCGTTCTGGGGTGGCTCCTGCAGCTGGTGATTTGGCGCAATTTCACCACCATCACGCTCCAGCAACGCCGGCTGGAACACGCCAACGTGCAACTCACCGAAAGGCAGACCGATCTGGAGCACCTCGCGCGCAAGGACGCCCTGACCGGCCTGGCCAACCGCTTTGCTGCCAATGAGCGACTCCACACCGAATTTGTCAGCATGAAACGCGTTGCACAAAACTACGCTGTTTTGATGATCGACATTGACCTCTTCAAGCGCATCAACGACACCCACGGCCATGCGGTCGGTGACCAGGTGTTGCAGCGCGTGGCAAACACCTTGCAAGCCGCGCTGCGCGAGAGCGATTTTTGTGCCCGTTTCGGCGGCGAAGAGTTTCTGGCAGTGTTACCCGCCACCGAACTGCCAGCGGCCATCAAGGTGGCCGAAAAGCTGCGTCAGGCCATTGAAGCAGCGCCCGACCCTGTTGCGGGCCGCATGACCCTGAGCATTGGCCTGTCCCAGGCCGCACCCGATCAGGCCAATGAAGATGTGGCCGTGCGCCAGGCCGACGACGCCCTGTACCGCGCCAAGCACGGCGGGCGCAACCGGGTGCACACCGCGCCAGAGGCGCTGGAACGGCTCAAGTAAGCAACCGGCATCCCTTGCAAAAGTGGGATGACGCAGCAAGGGCTGGCGACCGATCGTGCGTTCTTTACGTTTCTGCAGGGCAGCGCTTGCTTTGAGGACTCACAATGCGAGTCAGAATTCGCCATTCAAGTCCATGATCCTTTCCTCTTTGCGAAACACTTCTCATGACCACACACGTTTTAACCCACGGTTTTAGCCTGCCCGCCGGCAGCCACCCCATCGCCTGCGTTGACATTGGCGGCACCAAGGTGGCCGTCAATATCGTGGACGAGCAGGGTGTGCGCGGCAAGGTGGCCGAGCCCACCGCCACCACCGGCGCCAACGATGCGCTGGGCCAGCAAATCATCCGGCTGATTGGCCAAAGCTGTGTTGCCGCCGACGTGCCAGTTCAGCGCATTGCGCGGGTCGGTGTCGCTTCCTGCGGGCCTTTTGTGCTGAACCAGGGCTTGGTGGAACTGGCGGCGCCCAATATTTGTGGCGGCCAGGCCGGCCCTGCGCGTGGCCTGCCCAACGACTGGAAAACGGCCTTGCTGGAAGGCCCGCTACGCGCCGCATTCGCCCATGTGCGGGTTGAAAACGACGGCATTGGTGCGCTGGAGGCGGAGCGGCGCTGGGGTGCTTTGCAGATGGACGGCCAACCCATGGCCAACTGCGCCTACGTGACATGGAGTACCGGCATTGGCACCGGCCTGTGCGTGGACGGCCAGGTGTTGCGCGGCAAAAACGGCAACGCCGGCCATGCCGGGCACCTGTTTGTCAGCACCAACAACGATGCGCTGTGCGGTTGTGGCAACGTGGGCGACGTGGAAGGACTGGTGGCGGGCAACGCCATTGCCCGTCGTTTTGCGCCCATGGGCTACCCGGACTCTGCTTCGTTGTTTGCCGCGGCCTACGGCGGTGATGCCCGGGCCATCGTCATCATTGACGACTTGTGTGATGTGATGGGGCGCATGGTCTACAACCTGATCGTCACGCTGGATCTGCAACGCATCAGCTTGGGTGGCAGTGTGTATTGGCACCACCGCGAATACCTGTTGCCGCGGTTGCGCGCGGTGGTGAAAGGCAAACTACCACCGCTCACCGAGGGCTGTGAACTGGTCAGCGCCGGCTTGGGCGAGCGCGTGGGCGACTTTGGCGCGCTGGCGCTGGTGGTGTGAGTTTCTTTGATCGAACGCAACTAAGGGTAAGTACTTACTTGTGGTTTCCTGAAAATTAATTAACAATTAATTAATTCTGGCAACACGGTGTCTGCCCGAATCAACCCGCGCCTTGGTTCCCCAGATCAACCCAGGCGAACTTCAAGGAAACGACATGATGAAACTTACTCAGTTGGCTACGGCCGTGGCAATGGTGGTGGCAGCGAACGCAGCAATGGCTGGCGAAGTCGAAGTTCTGCACTGGTGGACCGCCGGCGGCGAAGCCAAGTCGGCGGCCGAACTGAAAAAAATCATGCAGAACAAGGGCCACAACTGGAAAGATTTTGCCGTGGCCGGTGGCGGTGGTGACAACGCCATGACCGTGCTCAAGAGCCGTGTGGTCGCAGGCAACCCGCCCGCTGCCGCGCAAATCAAGGGCCCCGCCATCCAGGAATGGGCATCTGAGGGCGTGCTGGCCAATCTGGACGCGGTCGCCAAAGCCGAAAAATGGGACAGCCTGCTGCCCAAGGTGGTGGCCGACGTCATGAAGTACAAAGGCAATTACGTGGCCGCCCCGGTCAACGTGCACCGCGTCAACTGGATGTGGGCCAACGCTGCCGTGCTGAAAAAAGCCGGTATCGCCACCGCCCCCAAGACCTGGGACGAATTTTTTGCCGCCGCTGAAAAAGTGAAAAAAGCCGGCTTGATCCCGGTGGCCCATGGTGGCCAGAACTGGCAAGACTTCACCACCTTTGAATCTGTGGCACTGGGTGTGGGTGGTGCCGGTTTTTACAACGATGCCTTTGTCAAGCTGGACCAAAAGGCGCTCACCAGCGCCACCATGACCAAGGCGCTGGAGACCTTCCGCAAGGTCAAGACTTACACCGACCCAGCCGCCCCCGGGCGCGACTGGAACCTGGCCACGGCCATGGTGATCCAGGAAAAAGCCGCCTTCCAGTTCATGGGTGACTGGGCCAAGGGCGAGTTCACCGCCGCCGGCAAGGTGCCGGGCAAGGATTACATCTGCGCCGCCGCCCCGGGCACGGCCAACGCCTTCACCTTCAACGTCGACTCGTTTGCCATGTTCAAGCTGAAAGATGCCACCGCCCAAAAGGCGCAGGCCGACTTGGCAGCCGCCATCATGGGCACCGAGTTTCAGGAAGTCTTCAACCTGAACAAGGGCTCGATCCCGGTGCGTCTGGCCATGGACATGGCCAAATTTGACGACTGCGCCAAGCTGTCGAGCAAGGACTTTGTCGCGACCTCCAAAGCCGGTGGTCTGGTGCCTTCCATTGCGCATGAAATGGCGGTTCCCCCTGCTGTGTCGGGCGCCATGAAAGATGCGGTCAGCCAGTTCTGGAACAACGACAAGATGAGCGTGGCTGACGGGGTCAAGAGCATTGCCAAGGCTGCTGCTACCAAGTAAGCCTAGGGTTGCGGGGACTGTTACCCATGCCCGCAGCAGGGCAGGGGTACATACCGCCGCTCATGTCCCCCGCCCTGACGGGCTCCTCCTTTACTTCGCTTTGGCATGCACCCCAGCCCTGCTGCTGAATTGTGAATTTGCTGACAGGAAGATCGAAACTTTGCCAGCCCTGACTTGGACTTGGACTTGGACTTGGACTTGGACTTGGACTTGGACTTTGTGACGAGCAAAGCAGAGTCGCCCCAGGATCAGACGGGTCGGGTGTTTCGCGTAGTGAGGTTAAGGAGGAGACCCTAGGCCGCAGGCTTAGGGTCGGGGGACACGAACGAAGTGAAATACCCGGCCCGTCTGATCCCGTCACAGCGCAGGTGCCAAGTGATCAAAGCCAAAATTTTTAAAGCCGCAAGGCAAAACAGCCATGAAATCATTTGAAAACGTGTTGCCCAAGCTGGTGATCGCACCGGGCTTTGTGCTCGGGTTCGCCTTCATCTACGGCTTCATGATCTGGAACGGCGTGTTGTCCGTGACCAACTCGCGCATGTTGCCCAACTACGACGAATTCGTCGGACTGGAGCAGTACGTCAAATTGTGGGAAATGGACCGCTGGTACGTGGCGCTGAAAAACCTGGGCATTTTCAGCGTGCTGTACGTCGGTGGCTCGATGCTGCTGGGCATGTTGCTGGCGATTTTTCTGGACCAGAAAATCCGCTTTGAAGGCGTGATCCGCACGGTTTACCTGTACCCCATGGCGCTGTCGTTCATCGTGACCGGCACCGCCTGGAAATGGATTCTGAACCCCAGCCTGGGGCTGGAAAAACTGATGCAGGACCTGGGCTGGACCAGCTTCAGCTTTGACTGGCTGGTGCAATCCGACACCGCCATCTACTGCGTGGTGATTGCCGGCATCTGGCAGTCGGCGGGTTTTGCCATGGCGCTGTTTCTGGCGGGCTTGCGCGGCATCGACGACAGCATCATCAAGGCCGCGCAAATTGACGGCGCAAGCCTGCCGCGCATCTACTGGCGCATCATTTTGCCGGTGCTGCGGCCGGTGGTGTTTTCCACCATTCTGGTGCTCTCGCACCTGTCGATCAAGGCGTTTGATTTGGTGATGGCGCTCACCGCCGGTGGCCCGGGCTACGCGTCGGACGTGCCCGCCACCTTCATGTTCACCATGAGCTTCACCCGGGGTCAGATCGGCCTGGGCGCCGCCAGCGCCACCATGATGCTGGCCATGGTGGCGGCACTGGTGGTGCCTTACCTTTACAGCGAGTTGCGGTCCAAACCGCACGAGCATTGAACCGAGGCCTGACCATGAATGCCAAAAATATCTCCCGCGCTGCGGTCTATGCCGTGCTGCTGCTGGCTGCACTCTTCTTTCTGGCGCCGCTCTATGTGATGCTGGTGACCTCGCTGAAAGACGCCGAACAAATACGCGCCGGCAATTTGCTGAGCCTGCCCACCAGTCTGAATTTTGAATCGTGGACGCTGGCCTGGTCCACCGCCTGCACCGGCGTCGATTGCCGTGGCCTCAAACCCTACTTCTGGAACTCGGTACTGATGGCCGTGCCAGCGGTGCTGATCTCGACCCTCTGGGGCGCGTTGAACGGCTACGTGCTGAGCATGTGGAAGTTCAAGGGATCGGACTTGTTGTTTGGCTTCATTTTGTTTGGCGTCTTCATGCCGTTCCAGGTGGTGCTGCTGCCGATGAGCCAGGTGCTGGGCTTTTTGGGCCTGAGCAGTTCCATTTCCGGCCTGGTGCTGGTGCACAGCCTGGCCGGCATGGCAGGTACCACGCTGTTTTTCAGAAACTACTACACCGCCATTCCGCGAGAGCTGATACAAGCCGCACGCATGGACGGCGCCGGTTTCTGGCGTATTTTCTACCGCATCGTGATCCCCATGAGCACGCCCATTTTGATGGTCACGCTGATCTGGCAATTCACCAACATCTGGAACGACTTTTTGTTTGGTGTGGCCTTCAGCGGCGCCGACAGCAAGCCCATCACCGTGGGCCTGAACAACATGGCCAACACCACCAGCAGCGTCAAAAACTACAACGTCGACATGGCTGCGGCCATCATCGCCGGGCTGCCGACCATGCTGGTCTATGTGCTGGCCGGTCAATACTTCGTCAAGGGTCTGACTGCAGGCGCGGTCAAAGGTTAACAAGGACACACACATCATGGCAGCTTCACTTCATATTGCAGGCATTCGCAAGGTTTTTGGCAAGGGCGACAAAGCCGTCGAGATTTTGAAAAAGATCGACATCGAGGTCGCCCCCGGCGAATTTTTGATTCTGGTCGGGCCGTCGGGTTGCGGCAAGTCCACCCTGCTCAACATCATTGCCGGTCTGGAAGAACCCACCGAGGGCGAACTCAAAATCGGCGGCAAAAACGTGGTTGGTGTGGCCCCGGCGCAGCGCGACATCGCCATGGTGTTCCAGAGCTACGCGCTCTACCCCACCATGAGCGTGGCGGACAACATCGGCTTTGCGCTGGAAATGCGCAAAGTGCCACTTGAGGTGCGTCAAAAGCGCATCAAAGAGGTGGCCGCCATGCTGCAGATCGAGCACCTGCTGGACCGCCGGCCGGCGCAGCTCTCGGGCGGCCAGCGCCAGCGCGTGGCCATGGGCCGTGCTCTGGCGCGCGACCCGCAACTGTTTTTGTTTGACGAACCCTTGAGCAACTTGGACGCCAAACTGCGCGTGGAAATGCGCGCCGAGATCAAGCGCCTGCATCTGGTGAGCGGCATCACCACGGTGTATGTGACGCACGACCAGATCGAGGCGATGACGCTGGGCAGCCGCATTGCGGTCATGAAAGACGGCATCCTGCAGCAAATTGGCACGCCGGACGACATTTACCGCCGCCCGGCGAACACCTATGTGGCAGGCTTCATTGGTTCACCCACCATGAATTTCATCTCCGGTCAAGCCAGTGGCGCGGGTGAAAACGCAGTGTTGGCCTTTGAAGGCGGCAGCCTCGCCCTGCCCTGCCCGACCACCGGTACGGTGACGCTGGGGCAGCGCCCGGAACACATCCATCTGAGCGATGACGCCAACTGGCGTGGCGAGGTCACGCTGGTCGAGCCCACCGGGGCCGACACCTATGTGGTGGTCAAGACCGGGGTGGGCTTGATCACGGTGCGCACAGCGCCGAACACACCGGTCAAAATTGGCGATACCGTGGGCATGACGGTGAGCGGCCGACACAACAACTGGTTTGATGCGCAAAGCGGCTTGCGCCTGGCCTGAGCCGGGGCGCGCCCGGGCTGTTCAAGCGGCCTGGCGCAGCGCCTGCTCCGACTTTTGCACCATGGCCACAAACTCGGCGGGACTGACCGGACGCGAGTAAAAATAGCCTTGCGCATAGTCGCAGCCGGCAGTTTTCAGCAGGTCACGCTGCTCTGCCGTTTCCACGCCCTCGGCAATCACCTTTATCCCCAGCGCGTGGGCCATGGCAATGATGGCCTGACACAGCACCAGGCCGGTGGTGCCCGGCTTCAGGTCGCGCACAAAAGACTGGTCGATCTTGATGAAATCAATGTCGAACTTTTGCAGGTAGGACAACGACGAGTAACCGGTGCCAAAGTCGTCAAGCGACACGTAGATGCCTTCGTCGCGCAATTTCAGCAATTGCTCCACCACCCCGTTGCTGGTGGACAGCAGCAGGCCCTCGGTAATTTCAACCACCACGCTTTCGCCAGGCAGCCCAAGGGCATGCAGTTGGTCGATCCAGGGAATGTGTTTGGGGTTTGGATTCTCGAACTGCAAGGGGGATTTGTTGATGCTGACCTGAAATTCCGGGTGCAACTCGGCACGCCAGGCTTTCACCTGAGCGGCCGCCTGGGCAAAAATCCACTCCCCCATTTCCACAATCAGGCCGCTGCTTTCTGCTACCGGAATGAATTCGGCAGGGCTGATCAGACCGCGCCTGGGATGCTGCCAGCGGATCAGCGCCTCGGCCTTGTGGATTTTGCCGGTGGCCAAAGTCACAATGGGCTGGTAGACCATGCGGAACTGCTGCGCCGGCAGGGCCGCACGCAGGTCATGGGTCAATTGGGCCCGCTGCATGGCAGCCTCCTGCAATGCCGGGGTGAAGAAGCTGAACCGGTTGCGCCCGGCGGCCTTGGCCACGTAAAGTGCCTGGTCGGCGTTTTTCAGCAGGTCTTCCACCTCCATGGTGTCGGTCGGGTAGACCGTGACGCCCATGCTGGCAGACACAAAAACCTGGTCCAGCCCCAGCTGAAACGAGGCGCTCAAGGTGCTGAGCAACTTGGGCAGAATACTCTGCAGGTTGGACTCTTCGGTCAGTCCGGTAATGATCACCGTGAACTCGTCGCCGCCCATGCGGGCCACCGTGTCGGTTTCACGCAGGCAGCGCTGAATGCGTTGCGCCGCCTCGATCAGTAAATCGTCGCCACGGTCGTGCCCCAGCGTGTCGTTCACTTCCTTGAAGTGGTCCAGGTCAATGAACAACAGCGCCAGCTTTTGCTCGTAACGCTTGCATTTCTTGACTTCCTGGACCAGCCTTTCACGCATCAAGCGCCGGTTGGGCAAGCCGGTAAGCGCGTCAAAGTGTGCCTGCTGCCAGACCAGCGCATCGGCTGTCTTGCGCTCGGTGATGTCGGCATGGGTACCCAACATGCGCAGCGCCCGGCCCTGCGCATCGCGACTGATCACCATACCCCGGCTGTGCACCCACTTCCAGCTGCCGTCCTTGCACAGCACCCGGTGCTCGTTGCTGTAGGTCAGCGTGATGCCCTCCAGGTGCGCCTGCCGGTCGAGTTGCACACGCCCCACATCCTCGGGGTGAACCAGCGCGTCAAGCTCAACCACACTGCACTTGAGTTCACCCTCGTCATAACCGTACATGCGCAGCAGATTCGGCGACAGGTACTGCTCACCGCTCTGCACCTGCAGGTCCCAGACCCCGTCACCCACACTCTCAAGCGCCAGTTTCCAGCGCGCCTCGCTGTCGCGCAGCGCCAGCTCGGTGAGTTTGCGCCGGGTAATGTCTTGCACAATGGCCGTGCGCTTGACCGGAACACCATTCACCCAAGTGGTGGTGCCGCGTGAATGCAGCCAGATGCGCCGACCCTTGAGGGTCAGCATTTCAATTTCGAACTCATGGGTGGTCGATGGCTGATCAGAAGGCTGGTAAGACGCCGCGTCGATGGCCAGCGATTCTTCGGTGTGCAGCGGTCTGATGGTCTCGGGCGACGGGGCAAAAGCCTGCGCAGTGGTCTCAAAAATGCGGTACACGCCATCGGTCCAGGTCACCTGACCGTGCGGCAGGTCCACTTCCCAGCCGCCGAGTTCAGCCAGTGCCTGGGTAGCGAAAAGCAGCTGGTTGGCGCGCTTGCGGCCGGCCTCGGCCTGCACGTAATCGCTGACATCGATCACCGTCTGGACCATACCGGCGCCCGGCAAGCGCCGGGTTTGCACCTGCAAGGTACGCCCCAGATGTTTCAACCGCAAATGATGCTGCGTCACCAACGCATTTTCAGGAGAAACCTCCCCGTCGGGCTTGTTCAACGGGTGCGGCGCGCCAGCAAAATCACCGCGTTGCATCTGAAAATCGTAAATCTCGCGCAAAGAGGGGCAACTTGCGAGGAACTCTGGCGGCACATCAAGCAACTCAGACACGCCTGGATTGAAATGACTCACGCAAGCTTGGTCGTCAAACACGCAAACACCCTGACTGATATTGGCCAACAAGCTTTGCCAGAAGTCATGCGCTGCCGGGCCGGTATCGATCTCTGAATTTACATTTGCCATTTCTTTGTTATCCAAAAAAACAATACCCAGCGTCACAAAATCTCGCTTGCAGCAGCGCAAGCAGGCAAACACAACTGCACCCGCAACCCCTGCGGTCGGGCCGCCAAAACCTGCGCGTGGCCGCCGTGGCGCTTGGCAATCTCGGCCACAATGGCCAGCCCCAGGCCACAACCGCCAGGCAGGTCGCTGGCACGCCAAAAGCGCTCGAACACATGCGGCAAGTCCTGCTCTGACAGGCCCGGGCCGTTGTCGGCGACTTCAAGCACCACCTGCGCGCCCTGCCTTTGCACGCTTAAGGTTACTTCGCTGCCGGTCCCGGCATACACCAGTGCGTTATCAATCATATTGTTGAGCGCTTCGCGCAGCAGGAAAGCCTGGCCGGCAAGCAGAAGGTGGTCAGCGCCTTCGTAGCCCAAGTCTATCCCGGCCTTGAGGGCGCGCGGCGTCCAGTCACGCGCCACCTCACGCGCCAGACTCGCCACATCCAGCGGCTGCAAGTCGACCTCCACCTCGTTGCGCGCCAGCGACAACAACTGCTGCACCAGATGGGCACTGCGCTGGGCCCCCGACAGCACTTTACCCAGGCGCGCGCGCAAGGCCTGCGGATCGGTCTCGGCCAGCGCCAGCTCGGTCTGACTGATCAGGCCAGCCAGCGGGGTGCGCAACTGGTGCGCGGCATCGCTCAAGAACCGTTTTTCCTGACCCAGACTGCGCCGCACTGCGGCCAGCAAGTGATTCACGGCACCCGCCAGCGCATGCACCTCCTGCGGGGCCTGGTCCATCTCGATCGGCGACACGTCAGACAGGGCCTGCTCTCGCCGATGGCCCAATTGCATTTGCAGCCGGGCCAGGGGCTGCAAGCCACGGGAAATGCCGCCATACACCAGCACGCTGAGCACCATGCCCAGTAGCAGCAGCGGGGCCAGCATGTCGGCAATCAGCTCGGTGGTCAGGCGCTTTTGCGCCGCGAGGCTTTTGCCCACCTGGACCCACATGCGCTGGGGTGCGCCTGCATCACCGTAGTCCACCTCAAGCAGCACCACCCGCATTGGTTTGCCGTCCACCCGGGCGTTGTAGAGCAACGCCTCGCCGGGCGGCAGTTGCAGGCCTTCGGCCGGGGCCGGCAACTTGCTGTTGCCCAGCAGGAAACTGCCGGGCGGACTCGACACCATGTAGCTGACCCGGTCGTCGGGGTCCTGTTCAATGATGTCTTGCGCAGCCCTGGGAAAATCAATCAGCAAACCAGAACCAATCGGCTTGACCTGACGCGCGAGCGATCGCACCGATTGGGTCAGCGACTGGTCAATGGCTTTTTCGGCGTACTTGAGCGCAATCCGGTAGGCCAGCGCGCCGCCCACCAAAAACAACACCAGTTGGGGCAGCAACAACCAAAGCAATAACTGGCGCTTGAGAGACAGGCCGCGGCGCAGTTTTGGGATGGCCCGGGTCATTTGCGCCAGGCCCGGTTCAGGCAACGCCGGTTTCCAGCATGTAGCCCAGGCCACGAACGTTGCGAATGTTCAGGCCCGAGTCCACCAGTTTTCGCCGCAGGCGGTGGATATAAACCTCGAGGGCATTGGAGGCCAGGGCGCCGGGCTCCCCGGGCTCGCTCTGCCAGGTTTCCAGCACATCTTCGCGGCTCACCACACGACCGGCGTGGGTCACAAGCAAGGACAGCAGCGCCCATTCACGCTGCGTGAGGTCCAGCGCCTCGTCCCCCAACCAGGCTTGCGGCAGGCTGGCATCAACCCGCAGCGGCCGCGCCGTCGGGCTGGCGGCCAGCTCCAGTGAACCGCCAAATGCCGGCAGGCGGGCGCGGCGCAGCAGGGAACCCATGCGGGCCTGCAATTCAGCCATGTTGAAGGGTTTGGTCAGGTAGTCATCGGCGCCGGCATTGAGCCCCTGCACCCGGTCGTCCACCCCATCGCGCGCCGTCAAAATCAGCACCGGCAAGGCGGGCAGGCGCTTGCGCACCCAACGCAGCAGTTCCATGCCACTGATTTTGGGCAAGCCGAGGTCGAGCACCACACCGTCAAAGCGCTGCGACTCGAGCAAGGCCTGCGCGGCCTCGCCGTCAGCTGCAGCCATGACGCTGTGGCCGGCCTGGGTGAACTGCGCAGACAGGCCGTCGCGCAGCAATTCGTCATCTTCAATGATCAGCAAACTAGACATATTGCGAGCATACCCGAGGAATTCATGTCTGCTGGCACATCTGCGTCAGCGCCGTGTGCACCGCAGTCACGCGGGCGCCATGTATGGCTTGCGCGATTTGTGGCCCTTTGGCACCGTGCGCCATGGCGCTTGAGGCGACCCCGTTGGTATCGACCGCCTGCGCCGCCGCCAGCACCGCGTGTAAACGCGGGCGCTGCGGGTAGGCTGACTCAAAGTAGCCCAGTCGCCCGCGCGCATCACATTCGCAGGCCAGCAAAACCTGGGCGAAACGCACCGGTTTGCGAAAGGCGTCGCAGCGCTCAAGCAGCCGCACCAAAGCCGCAGCATCGAACTCGGGGGAGCGGTGAATATTGCTGTGTTCGCGCGCCATCACCTCGGCCAGTTCCCGGCATTCGGTGGGCACGCGCAGGCGCGCACACAGGCCTTGCAGCAACGGGACACTGCGCTGCTCGTGTCCCAGATGGCGCGGCAAAATGTCGACGGGGGTGTTGCCTTTGCCAAGGTCGTGGCACAGGCAGGCCAGCCGCACCGACAGCGGGGCTTGCAGGCGCGCGCTCATGTCCATCACCATCATCACGTGCACGCCGGTGTCCACCTCGGGGTGATAGTCGGCGCGCTGCGCCACGCCCCACAGGCAGTCCACTTCGGGCAGCAATCTGGCCAGCGCGCCGCAGTCGCGCAGCACCGCAAACATGCGCGATGGCATGGCTTCCATCAGGCCGCGCGCCAGCTCTTGCCAGACGCGCTCGGGCACCAGGTGGTCCACCTCGCCGTCGGCCACCATCTCGCGCATGAGCTGCAGCGTTTGCGGCGCCACTGAAAAATCAGCGAACCGTGCCGCCAGACGCGCCAAGCGCAGGATGCGCACCGGGTCTTCACGAAAAGCAGGGCCAACATGGCGAAACACCTTGCCGGCCAGGTCCTGCACGCCGCCATGGGGGTCCACCAGCTGCTGACTGTCCCAAACGCCGTTGGCACCAAGGTGCGCAGCCGGCACAGCCATGGCATTGATGCTGAGGTCGCGCCGCGCCAGGTCTTGCGCCAGCGTCACGTCGGGGGCTGCATGGACGACAAAACCACGGTAGCCCGGCGCTGTCTTGCGTTCGGTGCGGGCCAGCGCATATTCCTCGTGGGTTTGTGGATGCAAAAACACCGGAAAGTCTTTGCCCACCGGCACAAACCCCTGGGCCACCATGTGCTGCGGCGTGCTGCCCACCACCACCCAGTCGCGGTCTTGTACCGGCAGCCCCAACAGGGCGTCACGCACTGCACCGCCCACCATATAGATTTGCATATCAGTGCCGGGGGCCTCAGCGCGACAAGCGGTAAGGCTCTTCAAAGTCCAGAAAGTCCTGCTCGGCCAGGGCACCATCGGTCCATGCCTTGACCCCCGGCAGCGCGCAGACCCGGTGCACGTAAGCCAGAACGGCATCTGGCACAGGCAAGGCATAGGTCAGCAAGCGCATGCACACAGGGGAAAAAAACGCATCTGCCACGCTGAACTTGCCAAACAACAAGGGCCCGCCATGGGTGTCGAGGCACTGCTGCCACATGGCAACCAGGCGCGCCACGTCGGCACGCACCACAGGCTGATCACGCCAGACCAGTGCACCCACCTCGGGCAGCCGGGCCTCGATGTTCATGGGGCAATGCGAACGCAGGCCGGTAAAGCCGCTGTGCATCTCGGCGCACAGGCTGCGCGCCCTGGCGCGGGCCGCCTTATCTCGGGGCCACAAGGATTTTTCGGGAAACTGCTCGGCCAGGTACTCGGCAATGGCCAGCGTGTCCCACACCACCAGTTCGCCATCCACCAACACCGGCACCTTGCCGGTGGGCGACAAGTTGCGCAGCGCGGCCTTGAATTGCGACTCGGGCGTGAAGGCGTCAAAGCGCACCATGACTTCTTCAAACGGGATGCCTGCCTGCGTCAGCAGCACCCACGGCCGCATCGACCAGGATGAGTAATTTTTGTTACCAATATAGAGCTTCAACAGCTGGCTCATGGCAGGTCTCGGTCCAATTTCCTATTCACGTCCAGTGGCCCCACCTGACCCAGACGGGCCTTGAGCGACTGGGTCTGCCCGCTGATCATGGCGGCGTAAATGGTGGTGTTGGCCAACACTTTTTTAACGTAATCGCGGGTTTCGCTGAAAGGCACGTTTTCGGCCCAGATGGCGGCCTCCAGCACCGGTGCGCCGGATTGACCACGCCAGACACGCGGTCGACCCGGGCCGGCGTTGTAGGCGGCTGCCGCCATCGGCATGGAACCGGCAAAGTCATCGAGCACCAGCTTGAGGTAGCCGGTGCCAATGGCGATGTTGGTGTCGCGCTCGGTGATTTGATGCGGCTGGAAGCTGGTGAGGCCAATTTTTTTGGCGGTCCAGCGCGCCGTGGCCGGCATCACCTGCATCAGGCCGCTGGCGCCGACGCTGGAGCGGGCATCCATGATGAACCGGCTTTCCTGGCGGATCAGACCATACACATATGCCGGATCCAGGCCAATCTCGCGGGTGCGCAACAGCACCGCCTGCTTGTGCGGCATGGGAAAGCGCTGCGTCAGGTCAATCACGCTCTTGGTGCGTTCGCTGGTGTTGATGCAACGGTCCCACACCTCATGGCGGCAAGCCAGATCAGCGGCGGCCAGCAGTTCGCGGTCATTCATGCCACCGGGGGTGTGCAGGTTGGCGCTGTAGTTCCATTCACGCACACCCTCGGAGCGCAGCCCGAGGGCAATGGCAGCGAGCGCGCGCTGCAAGCCCGGGTTGTTGCGCGCAGCCGCTTTTTCGGCATGGCTCAGCGGCTCGGGCAGGGGCGGTGGTGCGATGGCAAGCCCCAGCTCTTCTTGCGCCAGCAGCTCGTAAAACCCGCGCACCCCGGCCACGCTGTGCAATAGCTCGCGGGCCTGTTGCTGCGAGGCATCGGTGCCGGGCAGCGCCAACATGGCCCGAGCGCGCCAGTAAACCCAGCTGGCATCTGCTGCTGCGTCTGGCGACATGGCCTCAATGGCTGCCAGCACCCGGGCCCAGTCGCCCTGGCGCAGCGCGGCGCGGACGTACCAGGCCAGGTGCTCGTCCTGCATGGCAGACGGCTTGCTGTTGGCAAAGTAGCCCAGCGCGTCATCCGAGAGTTTTTGTGCGGCCTGCAAACCAATGGCGGCCCAGGCCCAGTCGCGCTGATTTTGACCCAGGTGCTTTTGCCAGCGACCAGCCAACAACTCGGCAGCGCGTTGCGGCTCGGTTTGCGCCAGTTGAATCAGCGCCAACACCACCAGCTCCTGGGTTTGGCGCTGATTCGACGGGCTTGTCCGGGTCAAAAATTGCTCGGGCTTGGTGGTTACGTCAGTCCACTGCGCGCCGGCCTGCGGGGCCACCATGTCAAAGGCTTGCCGGGCCACCGACTGGCGGCGCAGTTCCAGCGATGCACGCACTTTTTGCCACACATCCTGCGGGTTCAACAATTGGCTGTCGAGGTGGGCCTGCACGGCAAAAGCGCAGCCGTCGTCCCTGCTTTTCTGGGCCAGCCACAAAGACTTGGCCTCCTGGGACATGTCGACTTGGGCCAGGCTGTGCTCCATGGCCAGCACGTAACAGCGCACCTCGCGGTCGTCCTGCATCCGGAAAAGCAGGGCCTCGCCGGCAAAACGGGGCCAGTCGCGGTTTTTGCCCAGCAGCAGCAGCCAGTCATTGCGCAAACGGTCTTCCTGGTAGGTACCGGCAAAGCGGGTCAAAAAAAGGTTGATCTCATCGGGATCGGCCGCCTCCAGGCGCGCGCGCAGTTCCCAGTAGGCGGCCCAAGGCGCCAGCACGTGGTTGTGGGCACGTGGCAACAACTCGGTGAGGCGACTGGCCTGACCCTTGCCAAAGGCCTCGCGCATCTCCAGGATCACCGCATCGGACGGATTTGGGCCAGGTGCCAGGCCTTGGGCTTGCACGAAGAAGCCTGCCAAGCTGCCAAGCAAGCCAATCGATGTCAAAATAGTTCTGAACTGCATGTATGGATTATGAATAAGTCTGACGAACAAATGGCCCAGGAGAAAAAAGCTTTACGCAAGCGACTGGTTGAGCAACGCCTGCGACTGCCGGACCGCCTGCAGCGTGTGGCAATGCTGCAGCAGGTGCTGCGCATCTGGCTGGTGGGGCGCCCCGACACCGTGATTGGCGCTTATTGGCCCATCAAAGGTGAATTTGACCCCCTGCCCGCCCTGCACCGCTGGAAAGAAGACGGCGAACTGATCGAACAACAGCAACTGCGCAAAATTGGACTGCCCGTGGTGGACAAAGTTCACAAAACCATGGCTTTTCATACCTGGTACCCGGGTTGCCCGATGGAAGAAGACGCCTACGGCATCCCTAAACCCAAAGACACCGAGGTCATCACCCCCACATTGCTGTTTGTGGCCTGTGTCGGTTATGCGCCGGGTGGCTACCGGCTGGGCTACGGTGGCGGCTTTTATGACCGGACCCTGGCCAAACTCAACCCGCGACCGTTCACCGTGGGGCTGGGCTTTGGCACCGACTTTTTGCCCGACTTTGAACCCGAACCCCACGACCTGCCGATGGATGCCATTTTGAACGACCACGGCGTGGTCTGGCCGGTATAAGCCATGCCGAACACGCTTACCGCACACCGCACGTTTTGCCTGAGTGATTTCGACTTTGCACTCCCACCCGAGCTGATCGCCCAGCACCCGACACCCGAGCGCAGTGGCTCGCGCCTGCTCGACGGCAGCGCCAGCACCCCCACCGACCGCAGCTTCAAAGACTTGCCCACGCTGCTCAAGGCGGGCGACCTGATGGTGTTCAACGACACCCGCGTGATGAATGCACGCCTGTACGGCGAAAAGGCCACGGGCGGCAAACTTGAGTTGCTGATCGAGCGCGTGCTCGGTGGCAACCAGGTGGCCGCACACTTGCGCGTGAGCAAAAAACCCGCCATAGGCGACACCGTGTCGCTGGTCAGTGCGCCGGGTTATCCGGACCACTTGAGCGCCACCCTGCTGGGGCGCTGGCCCGATGCCGGCGGCGCACTGTTTCGCTTTGTGCTGTCCAACGACGCGGGGGACGACCCCTACACCCTGATGGCACGCCACGGCCATGTGCCGCTGCCACCCTACATCACGCACACCGACTCCGCCGAGGACGCCCAGCGCTACCAAACCGTGTTTGCCAAAAACCTGGGCGCCGTGGCAGCACCCACGGCGGCATTGCATTTTGACGAAGCCCTGTTGGCGCAACTTGACACCATCGGCGTGCAGCGCGCCCATGTCACGCTGCATGTGGGCGCGGGCACGTTCCAGCCGGTTAAAACCGAAAACCTGGCCGAGCACCAGATGCACAGCGAATGGTATGAAGTGCCGGCAGTCACCCAGCAAGCCATCGCCGACTGCCGTGCACGCGGCGGGCGCATCATTGCAGTGGGCACCACCACGGTGCGCACGCTGGAATCCTGGGCCTTGAGTGGCCAGACGACCGGCGACACCAGCATCTTCATCACGCCAGGTTTTGAGTTCAAGGTGGTGGATGCGCTGATCACCAACTTTCATTTGCCCAAGTCGAGCTTGATGATGCTGGTGAGCGCCTTTGCCGACCATGCACACATCATGGCGCTGTATGCCCATGCCATCCGCGAACGCTACCGTTTTTTCAGTTACGGCGACGCCATGTTGCTGACACGCGCCCTCAGCGGGCCTGAAGCCGGTTGATGTACTCAATGAGCATCAAAATGCGCGCCCGCACCAAACCCTCGGCGTTGTAATTGCCACGGGCTTCCTGGTACCTCTGGGCATCTTCAACCCGGTAAGCCTGGCCCCAGATTGGCATGTCGCGACTGCCATGGCTGGGCACATGGTCGCCCTGAATCACGTCATACATCCGTGCGGCCGGCAAGATGCCCTGATTCTTTTTTGCCATCTGGGTCAGATCGGTGGCACTGACACGCAGCAGCCCTTGCAACGAACCATCGCCCTTGCCCCCCGGGCCATGGCAGACCGCGCAATTGGCGTCGTACTCGATCTTGCCCATATCTGTTTTTTGCTGCTGAGCCAAAACGGCACTGCCGCACAACGCCAGTGCGACGGCGACAAGTGAGACTTTTTTGCTGACATGTTTCATGGTGATGCTCCTGGTGGTTGATCTGCGCAGTGCATCCTAGGACGAGTCCAGGCCCCCACCATTGCGAATTCTCATTTCGCTGGCGCGCGGCCTGCTCGGGCATCCACCCTCAGGGTTTGGCGAAATAGTTCACACCGGGCAAGCCCTGGTAGTCCACATCCTGCGTCCAGAAAGTGGCGCCCAGCTCAAGCGCCAGGCTGTACATCATGGCATCGGCCATGGCCAGCTTGTGCTGCCGGGCGACGTTGGCAGCAGCCACCGCGCGATGGTCGGTGATCTCCAACACGCGCCCCAAACGCATCACGTTCAGGCATTGCGCCACGGCGTCTGGTGACACCTTGCGGCTGAGTACCCTGTGTACTTCGTACAGGGCAATCACGGGTACCAGCAAGGTGTCACGTTGCTCGATGGGTTCGGCAAACAAGTCTGCACGGTCGGTATCGCGCAAGTACTCTAGCCAGCCAGACGAATCAACGACGTTCATTCAAACTCCCGATCGGGTTCTTTTTCAATTTCCAGATCAGCCGGGTCCAGCTTGTATTTTTTGAGTATGCCGCGGTAGGCACTCATCGGCAATTCAGGCTTGATCACCAACTCTTGCCCGCGCAGCTCAAACTGGATGTGCGAACCCGGGCCAATGCCCAACTTGGCCCGCATGGCAGCAGGCAATGTCACCTGCCCTTTGCTTGACACGATCGCTTTAGCTTGCATGACAGCTCCTTTACTTTTGTTGAAGTAAAGCAAATCATAAACGTAAAGCGCCGCACCTGCAAATATCGCCCACCCAGATCAAAGACAATACCGTCCAAGCTTCCTTCCATCGCCATGACACACGATCACGATCACCCCCACGACCATCCGCATCCGCCCCCCGCCCAACCCGTGGTTCAGTTTGACCTGCTGCGCACCGACCCACCAGTGCCTGAGACCGGCTACGCGGGCAGCCACGCCCGCCGCGGCACGATGGTGCTGAACCACGGCATGGTGCAAACCCCGATCTTCATGCCGGTGGGCACCTATGGCACCGTCAAAGGTGTGATGCCAAGCAGCCTGGAAGACATGGGCGCGCAAATCATTCTGGGCAACACCTTTCACCTGTGGATGCGCCCCGGCGAAGAAGTGATGAAGAGCTTTGGCGGCCTGCACGACTTTGAGCGCTGGAACAAGCCCATCCTGACCGATTCGGGCGGCTTTCAGGTCTGGAGCCTGGGCGCCATGCGCAAGATCACCGAAGAAGGCGTGCACTTCTCCAGCCCGGTGAATGGCGACAAACTCTTCATGTCGCCCGAAGTCAGCATGCAAATCCAGACCACGCTGAACTCCGACATTGCCATGCAACTGGACGAATGCACGCCGTATTTGTCGGTCGAACCCAAAACCAAGGGCCAGATCACCACCGAGGCCGAGGCGCGCACCTCGATGGAAATGAGCCTGCGCTGGGCCAAACGCAGCCAGAACGAATTTGCCCGACTGGAAAACCCCAACGCCCTGTTTGGCATTGTGCAAGGCGGCATGTTCGAGAGCCTGCGGCAAGAGTCGCTGGAACAACTGGTTGAAATGGACTTCCCCGGCTACGCCGTAGGGGGTGTCAGCGTGGGCGAACCCAAGGACGAGATGCTGCGCATCATGGCGCACACACCGCACCGCCTGCCCTGGCACAAGCCACGTTACCTGATGGGCGTGGGCACGCCCGAAGATCTGGTCGCGGGTGTGGCCGCCGGTGTGGACATGTTCGACTGTGTGATGCCCACCCGCAACGCCCGCAATGGCACGTTGTTCACGCGTTTTGGCGACCTGAAAATGCGCAACGCACGCCACAAGGCCGACCACGGCCCGCTCGACAGCACCTGCACCTGTTACACCTGCAAAGGCACCACCCGGCCCAACGGCACGATCAGTGGTGGCTTTAGCCGGGCCTACCTGCACCACCTCGACCGCTGCGGCGAAATGCTGGGCCCGATGCTGGCCAGCATCCACAACCTGCACTACTACCTGAACCTGATGCGCGAGGTGCGCACCGCGCTCGATGCCGGCAGTTTTGGCGCTTTCCGCCAGCAATTCAAATCGGACCGGGCGCGCGGGGTTTGAATTTATCCTTGCAAATCATGGCATGAAACTCCCAATTGGCAAGGATAAACGGGCTACTTATTTACCGGTAAACACCGTCAGTACCCCGGTATAGCCATACAGGTGATGGCGGGCGATCTCGCCGCCGGCAAAAAATCCCACCAGGGGTACGTCACCCAAGGCACGACGGATGATTTGCAGCTCGGCGCTTGGGCCGCCAAAATGGGCGCCACCGCGACCGGTACAGCTCACGTAGATGGCACCGGCTATGCGGCGCGCGGCATGTGGGGCGGCGTCAATTTCGGATTGCGCCAGAGCCGTGGCAGTTTCCAGCGCCTGCTCCTGTGGCTCCAGCTCTTCCCGAATTTCGGCGCAAATGCGGATCAGATCGACCCGGGCGGCCTGTACATTGCGTTGGCAAAAGGCCAGCTCCATGCCCTCGGTCACCACGTCGGCCACCGCAACGCCAGCGCGTCCAGGGTCCAGGCCGATGATGTGGCGCACCAACACGTCAGAACCAAAGTTACCGGTACGCGTGATGGTTTGCGACGCCTCAGATCGTGTGGCGGGCTCGGTCAAACCAACCAGGGTGGCGCGCACGGCTTTCAGCGCTTCGCGTGGCTCGTCGAGCGACACATTCAACTCGCGCAGCATGACCTGCAAGGCGGGCTCACCGTCCAGCGCCAGCACCACATTGCGCTCGGCGCTGGTGACCTCATGCGCCCGGCTGATCGGCTGGCAGCCTTGCGTGACGCGTGACACCAAGGCCACCTCGGGGCCAAAGGCCACGCCGCTCAAGCCGCCGCTGAAAACGCCGCTGGCAGCGCCCTGGCCCTTGACATTGCCATTGCCCGAGACAGCAAATTGCACCGCCGCACCACGGCTTGAGGCCAGGCCGCCAAACACATAGCCGGAATCAGTGCGCTGGGCCAGTTCCTCAATGAGTTCGGCCACGTCGGGGGTGTGGCCATCGGCGTGCACCAGTGCGGTGTGCGCCTCAAAAGCCAGCCCCAGCGGCGCCACACCAGAAAACACCCGGTACTGGTCGCTGGGCAGTTCGCACAGCATCAGCGCCAGTGCGGGCTCGTCAAAGTACTCGACATTGTTGGACGCAACGCCCACACCCACGGTACCAGCCCAGTCGGTCACCTCGGGCAGTTCTGCACTCAGGTGTTCCAGAATTTCCTGCGCATGGGCGGCAAAGTGGTCGGTGATGTAGAGCAGCGCCAGCGTCGGGCTGCTGGCGTAGCCATGCAGCGCCATCTGGGCGCGCACTTGCGCCAGCGCCAGGTTGGCGGCCATGCCCCATTGCGGATGGGTGGCATGCCCATAAGGAAACAATTTCATGACCCGCCCCGGCCGCTGAGATGCGTCAATTTAACGGGTCCGGGTAGTGGTTTTGGGTTCCGCTTTTTTGGCCACCACTTTTTTGCCAGCCGCATTTTGGGCTGCGGCCGGCTTTGCGGCCTTGGCGGCGGGCTTGACCGCGGTGGCGTCAGCGCCTGCGTCCAGGTTAGCTGCTTTGCCAACTTCCTTCATGGCACCCGCAGCAATGTGCTGGAACTGCTGGGTAAGCGCCGTCCAAAGCTGCATCGGGTCAACCATGCCGGCCGCTGCGGCCGCTTGGGTGGCTGGCGTATCGGGCTGATCGGCCAAAGCCTGCTCTTTTACTTGCGCTTTCTCCTCTGCTTTTTCAGCTGCCTTGGCCACACCAGCCGGCGCAGCCTCCGGCGTCTTGAATTTGAATGCATTGGCCATATCACCCAAGCTCAGGTTCATACCCTTGAGTGTGGCAAGGGTGAGCTTTTGCACTTCAAGGGCCTGCACGGTGGCACCCAGTGCCTTGGAGTTTTGATCGAGCCAGAAATGCACGGTTTTAAGTTCGCTGATGCGCTTGTCAAGCTCTTCTTCGTTGAGCGAAGGCGCGATCCAGTTAGACAAATTGGGCATTTGCGGCACTGCCTGCGTGGCGCCCTTGGCCAGGTTTTGCAAAAAGTCAAAACCTGGAACGAATTTACCGAAACTGTTTTCTGATTCACTCATGTCTGTCTCCAAAAAGTTGATTCACACCAAAGGGCAACAGCTTAACCCAAAGCGCCAGGCATCACGCAGCATTTCTGGGGTCCAAACGTCAGAACGCCAGGTTCACACCCACGTAGACCGAGCGGCCCATGCCCGGCACCGCCACACCAAAGGGGGTGCCTGTGCTGCTCATGGTGGTGCCTTGGCCGACGTAGGCGCCGCCTGTGGGCAGGTAGTAAAACTTGTCAAACAGGTTTTCCACACCAAAGTCCAGGCGCACGGTTGTCCACGAATAGCTGCCACGCAGGTTGATCAGGCTGTAGCCGGGGGTCTTGATCTCGTTGCGCATGGCGGAGACATCGGTCTTGGCTTTGACTGCCACCAGTTCCAGGCTGTTGTCCCAGCCACCCGTTTTTTGCGTCACGGCCAGTTTGGCGTTGAGCGGCATGATGTTGTAAAGGTTGCCGCCCGTGGTTTCATTGGTGCCGCGGGTGTAGTTCAACAGGCCCTTGACACCGAAATCGCCCCAAGCGTTTTTGGCCAGCGGCAGGTGGCCGGAGAGGTTGACACCGTAGAGCCGCGCCGACTGGTTCATGTACTTCAGCACGGTGAACTTGGTGGTGCTCAGGGGGGTGGCGGGTTTGCTGTTGGTGGCATCCCACTGCACGGCGTCGATGTAGTCGTCCACCTGCGTGTAAAACGGCGTGGCCTTGAAGCCCCAGGTGTTGTCTGCGGCATGCCAGTCAAAGGTGGCGCTCAGGGTGTTGGCTTTCTCGGGGGTCAGGTTGAGGTTGCCCACATAGCCGTTGCCGTCGCCGACAAAGTTGTTCATCAGTGCGGCCATCGTCCAGGTGGACCACGGGAAGCGTTCGTACACATTGGGCGAACGCACTTTGTGCGCAAAACCGAACTCGATGTCGTAGTTGGGCGTGGCGGTGTACTTGGCCAGGGCGGTGAAGTCGAGGTTGGTGTCGGTGCTGGCGTGGCTCGCGGCATTGAAGGCCTCGGCGTCACGCTTTTGATTGCCCCCGGCGGCTGGCAGCATGCTGTAGCCAGCGGCTTGGCCCGCATCCATCTTGACCTGCTCCACCCGCGCACCGATCAGCGTCATCCATTGCGCGCTTTTGCGGGTTTCCAGCTCGGCAAACAATGCGGCGCGGTCGCGCTCGCCGTCCCTGATGTTCCAGAAGGTTCCCGGCCCCATGCCAGCGCCAGAGGCTGGCCACCAGTCGTTGACGCGGTATTGCTGCATCTCAGCCCCCACGCGCAACAGGTCTTGCGGGGTCAGCGCCACATCGGCTTTGACACTCACGCCAGTGGTTTTTCCCTCGGTGTACATCGGCATGCCCGAGGCGCAGGTTCCCGCGGGGTCACCGGCGAAACGAATTGGCGAGCAAGGTGCGCCAGCAACTGAGTTCGATCCATACCAATATTTTTTGTCCGCCCCAAAGTCCATGAAGTGGTCCACGTTCTCCTGGTAGGCACGGACAGAAAGGGTTCCCCAGTCAAACTGGCCCAGGTAGCGCAGGTTCAGGCTCTCTTGCTTGTTGTAGAGCATGTCCATGCGCTGGTTCGGGTAAAGCTGGAACGGCATGTCCTGGATGCCCAGCCTGGCCTCAAACAGGTGGTCGTCTTTTTTGAACGCCAGCCCCAAGCTGTGGTTGCGGGTCTCAACCGCGGTGGAGCCCACTTCGTTCAACGGCAAGGTGTGACCTGGTCGCCCGGTGGCGGTGCTTGTCTTGAAATCTCCGGCTGCGGTGTAGTTGTCGGCCTTGCTGCTGGCGCCGCTGTAGCTGATGTTGAATGCCTCGGTCGCGTAGGTGGCCGAGACATTGGCACCACTGGCATTGTTGTTGCTGCGGTAAAAAGTACCCACCTCGCCCTTGAGGATCGGCTTTTGTCCTGGTGCGGCGAATTCGGCTGCGCGCGACTCGGCCATGATGGTGCCGCCAATGCTGTCCCCGCCGCTGCTGACCGGCGCGATACCGGCATACACCGTGAGCGTGCCGACCTGGCTCGGATCGATGTAGGACAGCGCCGGATTCATGTGGTTGGGGCAGGAGGCGATCAAATCCATGCCGTCGACCTTGATGCGCAGGCGGTCGTCGGCCAGACCGTTGATGGCGGGCAGGCTCGACACACCGCCGGCGCCATTCAGGCTCAGACCGGGCACATCGGCCAAGAGGCTGGCCGTGTCACTGGTGGTGACCAGTTTGGGGGCCAAAGCGGCTTTGCCGACCAGGGTTGCGCCCGGTGTTTGACTCGCGTTGGTTTTGCTGGCGTTCACCGTCACGGTGGGTAAAGTTGCCGTGGCGCCGTCTTGTGCCAGAGCCTGGCTGCATGGCAGGTAAAGCACAGGAACGGCCAGCGCCATGGCGCGGACAAATGGACGAGGTTGGGGATAGAACATGGTGATTTCCTTGCGCTGTTAGCGTAGTTTTCAAGGGTGAAAATAAATTGGTCGCCGTCTTGGTTGGCGGGCGTCGGGCGTGCTGACGCGCAGCAAGCGCGCAACACACACACGCCGATCCGGTGCATGCTGCTTTGTGCAGATCAGGCGAAAACAGGAACACTCAGAGCCCAAGCGGGCCTTGGGCGTGCGCTGCCGAAGGCGCCCGGGAGCCTTATTTGGCGGGCATGTTGCCGTGCATGGAATGGTCCATGGCGGCCGGTTTGGTCATACCAGCGGGTGCCATGGTGGCCACGGGCAGTGTCAGGTCCAGTTTGCTCTCAACGCCCTTGGCATCCTTGAATATCAGGGTGACGGGCACGGTGCTGTCCTTGGCCAGCGGCGCTTTCAGGTCCATCAGCATCAAGTGGTAGCCACCGGGTTTGAGTTCCACGGCTTTGCCAGCGGGCAGAACGAGCCCGCCCTTGACCTCGGCCATTTTCATGACGCCGTTGTCTATCTTCATTTCGTGCACTTGCGCCACACCGGCCACGGGTGAGGCCACGCCGACCAGAGTGATGCCCTCTTTGGCGGTGAGTGTCATGAACGCGCCGGTGGCCATCTGGCCTTTGACGGTGGCACGGGTCCAGGCGTTTTTAACCTCAACCGCCTGGTCGGCAGCCAGCGCGGCGAAAGTGGTTGCCGCCAGGGCAACAACGGTCATCAGTGACTTGAATTTCATGGGATTACTTTCAGAATTAAACGGTCAGGACGACCGGGACAGTGACGAATAAAGCACAAGCAACTGCTGTTGATTGCCCGCGCGGGGTCTGGCTTGGGCCAGCATGGATGGCAGGGCGAGCCTGCCCCAGGCGGGTCGGCTGAAGCCGACCCAGCAAACGACTGGGCGGTCAGGCTTTTGGGGGAGCGCGCGCTGGCGGTGGCGCTGCAGTCAGTGCGACGATGGTGGCCGCTGGAATGCTTTGCGGCAGAGAGCCCAAGGGCTGGGGCGCCGCCAGCGTGTTCAACACGCAGGGCGGCGGCGCACCGCCCACCAGGCACAGCGGGCAAAACAGGGTGTCGCCGGTGTCGGACGCAGCCACAGCGGTGACCGTGCCATCGTCCGCCAGCACCACCTTGAGCATGCCCGCACCAGTGCAGATCACCAGCGTTTGCTGCGGCTGCACCATGGGCGAGGCCACGGCCGCTCCCAGCGTCAGGGCGAACCACAGCAGGGCCAGTTTGGCCAGCCAGGGTGCGTTGCGCAGGGTGTGCAGAAGATTCATGGGACGTGATTATTACATTGACCGGCGCCGACTTGACCCGCACAGGGGCGAACAATGAACCATGTTCTTTTGCGATCCATTCGGCAACCCGCTCGAGATCAAGGGTTTTGCCTCGCTGGCGACGCTTTACGCCAGCTGATCCGGCAGTTCGCCCCGGCGCCTGAGTGCACTGGAGCGCCGTTCTTCATTCAGCGCCTTGTCCTCGATACCCTGGCGCACAAAGTCAATGTGCTCGCTGGCGGCCAAGGCTGCATCGTGCGGCTTGTGCTCACGAACGGCCTGCCAGATGGCGCGGTGCTGCGCCCGCAACTGGCTCCAGCGCTCCGGACGGGCGTGCAGGTGCGCCAGGTTATTGGACACATGGCCGTGAATCACCCGCATCAGGCTGGCTGTCAGGTGACCAATCAGCACGTTGTGCGAGGCTTCGGCCACGGCCTGGTGAAAGGCAACATCGGTGTTAATACAGTGGGTTAAATCATCCTGGTCGTAGCTGGCTTCCAGTTCCGCATAAACCACGTCGAGCCGGTTGATGTCGACATCGGTGGCCCGGTCAGCTGCCAGCGCAGCGGCCTGACTCTCCAGCATTTGGCGCACTTCGAGCAAATCGCGGTGCAGCAAGGGGTTGGCCTTGAGCATGTCCTGCCAGGGATCGACAAAATGCGCCTCCAGCCGGTCCGTGACATAGGTGCCGCCGCCATGGCGCGTGCTCAGCAGGCCTTTGGACACCAGTTGCTGCATCGCCTCTCGCAGCGAGGGGCGCGACACGCCCAGATTCAGCGCCAGCGTTCGCTCTGACGGCAAGCGGTCGCCCGGCCTGAGCGAGCCCTCAAGAATTCTTTTTTCGAGTTCACTGGCGACAGTGTTCGCCAGACGTGTCACAACGGGGCGGGCTTGGTTCATGGTGCACCTGGCAGTAAAAATGGTATGACCATTTGAATGATATTTCAATTTTCTATTGAAAAAAATCCATGATTGGTAAGGGTAAACCCCAGTTATCTTAAAAATCGAGGGCATTACAGTCCTTAGCTGGTAATACCAATTTACCAAATAAGAACACCGGAGACAAAATATGAGCCAATTACTGGACATGCTTGCGCGTATTCTGCCGCCCACACAGGTCATCAGCGACCCGCTGCGGCGCCTGGCTTACGGCACCGACGCCAGCTTTTACCGCCTCACCCCCGAGGTGGTGGCAGTGGTCGAGTCTGAACAAGAGGTGCAGGCGCTGCTGCAGGCAGCGCGTACGCTCGCCCGACCGGTGACGTTTCGCGCTGCCGGCACCAGTTTGTCGGGTCAGGCCGTCACGGACAGTGTGCTGGCCCTGATTGGTGAAGGCTTTGCCACTTGCGAGATTGGCCCGGACGCCGCCACGGTGCGGGCGGGCCCTGGCATCATTGGCGGCGAGGTGAACTTTCGGCTGAGCCCGCACGGGCGCAAGATCGGACCTGATCCGGCCTCGATCAATGCCAGCAAGATCGGTGGTATTGCCGCCAACAACGCCTCTGGCATGTGCTGTGGCACGGCACAAAACAGCTACCGCACGCTGGTCGGAATGCGTGTCATTCTGGCCGATGGCACGCTGCTCGATACCGAAGACGCCTACAGCGTGGCCAGCTTTCGCCAAAGCCACGCCACCTTGCTGGACGACCTGTATCACATGGGGGCGGTCACCCGTGCCGATGCGGTGCTGGCAGCGCGCATTCGCCACAAGTACAGCATCAAGAACACCACCGGCTACAGCCTCAACGCACTCATTGATTTCGAAGACCCGATCGACATCCTGTCGCACCTGATGATCGGCTCCGAGGGCACGCTCGGGTTTATTGCGCGCATCACCTACCAGACCGTCGCCGAAGACCCGTTCAAGGCCAGCGCGCTGGTGTTTTTCCCGAACATCGAAGTGGCTTGCAAAGCCGTGATCGCACTCAAACCCAAGCCGGTCTCTGCCGTGGAACTGCTTGACCGCGCCTCGCTGCGCTCGGTGCAAGACAAACCTGGCCTGCCCGCCATCATGCGCCGCCTGGGGGATGAGGCCGCTGCACTGCTGATTGAGGTGCGGGGCGAAACCGCCATCGCACTGCAACTGCGCATGGATGCCGCGCTGGACGCCTTGCGTGGTCTTGAAACCATAGAACCGCCGGTGTTTTCGACCGACCCCGCCACCTGCGAGATGTATTGGAAAGTGCGCAAGGGCACCTTCCCGGCTGTGGGTGCGGTGCGCCGCACCGGCACGACCGTGATCATTGAAGACGTGGCATTTCCGCTGGCGTCACTGGCCAGTGCCACGCTGGATTTGCAGGCGCTGCTGCGCAAACACGATTACACCGAGGGCATCATCTTTGGCCACGCCCTTGAGGGCAATCTGCACTTTGTCTTTACCCAGGATTTCTCGATTCAAACCGAAGTAGCGCGCTACGCCCGCTTCATGGAAGACATCTGCACGCTGGTGGTGGACAAGTACGACGGCTCGCTCAAGGCCGAGCACGGCACCGGGCGCAACATGGCGCCGTTTGTAGAAAGAGAATGGGGCACGCAAGCGACCAATTTGATGCGCAGCATCAAGCAATTGTTTGACCCGCTGCAGTTGCTCAACCCCGGCGTGATTCTGAATGACGACGCCCAGGCGCACCTGAAAAACCTCAAGCCCATGCCAGCCTCGGAAGACCTGGTGGACCGCTGCATTGAATGCGGCTTTTGCGAGCCGCTGTGCCCGTCGCACCGGCTCACGCTGTCGCCACGCCAGCGCATTGTGAGCTGGCGCGAGCTCTCAAGGCGCACGGCGGCAGGCGAAAGCGTGGCCGACCTGGAGGCCGACTTTGCCTACTTTGGCCTGGACACCTGCGCTGGCTGCGGCCTGTGCTCCACCGCCTGCCCGGTCGGCATCGACACCGGGGCGCTGACCCGCCTGCTGCGCGGGCGTGGCATGGGCAGCACCTCGCACAAAGTGGCGCAATGGACCGCCGACAACTTTGGCAAGGTCACCACCGCTTCGCGCATTGGCATTGGCCTGGGGCACGTGGCCTCCAGCGTGGTGGGGGACAACTTGCTGGGCAAGCTGTCGGCTGGCAAATGGAAACGCGGCATGCCGCTGGCCGGCAAAGCGCCGCAAGCCTACGCAGGCAGCGGTGACCCGGTGGTGTATTTTCCGGCCTGCGGCGGGCGCATTTTTGGCGCCAACACCAGCGACGAGGCGACCCTGCCCGAAGTCATCATGGAACTGCTGGTGCGCGCCGGTTACGCCCCCATCCTGCCCGAGGGTTTTGACAAACTTTGCTGCGGCCAGATGCTGGAGAGCAAAGGCATGGCCGAGGAAGCGGACGCCATGAGTGATGCCGTCACGCAGGCACTGTTAAAAGCGGCTGACGACGGCAAGGGCGGCTTTTACCCGGTCATCATGGACGCCAGTACCTGCTCGGTGCGGATGCAGAAAAAGCTGGCGGGCAAGTTAAACCTGATGGACTTTCATGAGTTTGCCCACGACGCCCTGCTGCCACGGCTGTACCTCACCAAAAAACCCGGGCCGGTGGCGCTGCACATCAATTGCAGCGTGCGCCGCACTGGCTCAGACGCCAAACTGCGTCGCGTGCTGGCGGCCTGCGTGTCGCAGGTCATTGAGCCCGCTGGTGTCACCTGTTGCGGCTTTGGCGGCGACCGTGGCTTTGCCGTGCCCGAGCTCAATGTGCACGCGTTGCGCAAAGTGCACGACGCGCTGCCAGCAAGCTGCTGCGAGGGCGTATCCACCAACCGCACCTGCGAAATTGGCCTCACCGCCGAGACCGGACGGCCCTACCACGGCCTGGCCTACCTGCTGGAAGAATGCAGCCGGGTTGAGGCCATGGCCCACTGATTTTTCCCCCTTCACACCATTTTTTATTTTTTACAACGAGGAGTATTTTCATCATGCATACCTGGCGCCCCGACCATTTCCTGACAACACAACGCATTACATGAGGACACCATCATGAACCAAACCATGTTATCGATGCTGGCCTTTGCGCCACTGGTGCTGGCTGCCGTGCTGCTGGTGGGCTTTAACTGGCCGGCCAAACGCGCCATGCCAGCCGTGCTGGCGCTCAGTGTGGCGATTGCCCTGGGCGCCTGGGGCATGTCGGCCAACCGCGTCATCGCCTCGATCTTGCAGGGCCTGATCCTGACCGGCGCGGTGCTGTGGATCATCTTTGGCGCCATTTTGCTGCTCAACACCCTGAAGCACTCCGGTGCCATCAAGGCCATTCGCGGCGGCTTTGCCAACATCAGCCCGGACCGCCGGGTGCAGGTCATCATCGTGGCCTGGCTGTTTGGCTGCTTCATTGAAGGCGCGTCCGGCTTTGGCACACCCGCCGCCGTGGCAGCTCCGCTGCTGGTGGCTTTGGGCTTTCCGGCCATGGGCGCGGTCATGCTGGGCATGATGGTGCAGTCCACCCCGGTGTCTTTTGGCGCGGTCGGCACGCCGATTGTGGTGGGGGTGAGCGGTGGTCTGGACAAGGCCGGCATCTCGGCCCAATTGATCACCAACGGCTCTGACTGGGAAACCTTTTACCGTCTGATCACCTCGCAAGTTGCCATCACCCACGCCATCGTTGGCGTCCTGATGCCCTTGCTGATGTGCGCCATGTTGACGCGCTTTTTTGGCCGCAACAAATCCTGGGGTGAAGGCCTGGCGATTGCACCGTTTGCCGTCTTTGGTGGCCTCGCCTTTGTGCTGCCCTACGCGGCGGCCGGTGTCTTTTTAGGCCCGGAGTTTCCCTCCATCATTGGTGCCCTGGTGGGCCTGGCGATCGTCGTGCCCGCTGCCAAAATGGGCTTTTTGTTGCCTAAAAAGACCTGGGACTTCGCCGAAGCCAAAGACTGGCCGGTGCACTGGATGGGCAGCATCGAGATCAAACTCGACCAATTGACCGCCAAGGCCCCCATGTCGGTCGGCCTGGCCTGGCTGCCCTACCTGTTGCTGGCTGGTTTGCTGGTGCTGTCGCGCGTGCACCCCGGTGTCAAGTCTTTCTTTTCCAACAACCTGGTGCTGGGCTGGTCGAACATCCTGGGCGAAAAAGGTTTGTCGGGCAGCATTCAATTTTTGTACCTGCCGGGCGGCATCATGATCATGGTGGTGTTGGCCACTTTCCTGCTGCAGCGCATGAAATTCTCCGAGTTGAAGGCGGCGGTGGGTGAATCCTCGCGCACCCTGCTTGGCGCCGGTTTTGTGCTGATGTTCACCATCCCCATGGTTCGGATTCTGATCAACTCGGGCGTCAACATGGCTGACCTGCCCTCCATGCCGCGTGCCATGGCCGAACTGGTGGCCGGCGCTGTGGGCAGCGTTTACCCGTTTTTTGCACCATCGGTCGGTGCGCTGGGGGCGTTTATTGCCGGCTCCAACACAGTGTCCAACCTGATGATGGCGCAGTTCCAGTTTGACACGGCGCAACTGATCGGGGTCTCGGGTGCCATGCTGGTGGCCGTACAGGCCGTCGGCGCTGCTGCGGGCAACATGATCGCCATTCACAACGTGGTGGCAGCATCGGCCACGGTGGGCTTGCTCGGGCGTGAAGGCACGATTCTGCGCATGACCATCATCCCCACCCTTTACTACCTTTTCATGGCTGGCGTGCTGACCATGATCGCCATTTATGGCATGGGCGTCACCGACGCGATGATGTTGACGCCCAAGGGTTAAATAGTTTTTTTTCAGGAGTTCATTCATGTGTAAACGTATTTTTGTTGCCATCGACGGCAGCACCACCGCGCAGGCGGCCTTGGTCGAGGCCATCCAGTTCGCCCGTCTGCCGGACATGAGCCTGTGCATTGGCACCGTGCTCGACACCGGTATGCTGAGCAAAAACAGCATGGGCATGGGGGCCCTGTTCGATGTGGACGAAATCAAGGCCGGCATGCGCAAGGCCGCCGAGGCACTGCTGGATGAAGCCATGGTCAAGGCCAAAGAGGCTGGCCTTGACCCATTTCGCATCCTGGTCGAATCAGACAACAAACGTGTCGCTGACATGATTGTGGAGGCCGCCGGCCAATGGGCCGCCGACCTGATCGTGATCGGCACCCACGGCCGCCGCGGTTTTGAGCGCATGGTGATGGGCAGCGTGGCCGAGAACCTGGTGCGCATTGCCACCACCTCGCTGTTTCTGGTGCGCAGAAAAGCCACCTGAACCTGTTGGTTTGCCCCCGCTGCGCCCATCTCAAGGCGCGGCTGGGGGGTTCAATCCGCAGCCCCCTGCAAGGGCTGCCGGCAGCAAGCCTGCTATCCTGTTGCATCCAACAGACACTGCAGCGCGCATGAACTACACCTTTGCCTCCGCCACCATTTTGCTGATCCTGATCACAGATCCGATTGGCAACATCCCAATTTTTGCCAACGCCCTCAAGCACGTGCCGCCCGAGCGGCGCGCCCGCGTCATCCTGCGCGAGGTGCTGATTGCGTTTTTGCTGCTGCTGACCTTCATGTTCATCGGCGAAAGCTTTTTGCGCGTCATGAACCTGAGCGAGCTCTCCTTGCAGATTGGCGGCGGCGTGATTTTGTTTTTGATCGCGCTGCGCATGATTTTTCCGCCACCCAAGGTGGAAACTGACGAGTCACTGGGCGAGCCGCTGATTGTGCCGCTGGCTATTCCCGCCATTGCCGGGCCGTCGGCGCTGGCCACCGTGTTGTTGCTGGTGTCGCAAGCACCAGAGAAGCGGCTTGAGTGGATTGCCGCGCTGTGTGTCACCATGACCGTCAGCGCCGTGGTGCTGGTGCTGGCCGAACGCATCCAGCGGGTGGCGGGTGACCGCTTTGTGATGGCGCTGGAGCGCCTGATGGGCCTGGTGCTGGTGGCGCTGTCGATCGAGATGCTGCTGCGCGGCGTCAAAACCTTCATCACGCAATTGGCATGAGCCTGACCCGCTGGAGTCCCCGCAAGCTGGCGCCATGACCTTGAAAATCTGGCTGTCCCTGACGCTGGCAGTGGTGCTGGCGCATTTGGCATTGTTACAAGCACTGCCCTTGAATCCCCCCGTGACCAACGCGCCGGTCAGCCCGATTATTGCCACCCAAACGGTGGTACTGAGCCGCTCGCCTGCACCCAATGCTGCCCATGTGGCGGCGGCACAGCAAGACAAAACCAAACAACCTTTGACCCAGGCACCCAAGCCGACATCATTGACCCAGCGCACGTCTGAAGCCGCGGTATCAAGTACCAACCCCACCCCCGTGGCCAGCGTTGCCCCTGATGCAACCAAGCCACAAGAGCAGCCTACGGCCGACTCACCCGCCGAAGCGGCTTCCGCCCCCGCACCAGTTGCCAGCACACCAGCCAGCGCGCCCGAAGGCGACGCAGCGCCAGCCAGTGCAGTCGTGGCATCAGCGCCCGATCCTGAGGCAGGCCGTTCCATTCCCCCTATCGATGTGGCGTTTGACGCCGAACGCTTGCCGACTTCGGTCAAGCTGATGTACCGGGTCGAAGCCAACAAGTTTCCTTATACGCTGAGCAGCGAATTGATATGGCAACTGCAGGAACAACGCTATCAGGCGCAACTGAGCATCAGCACTTTTGGCCAGACCCGGGTGCAAACCAGCCGCGGCCAGATTGACGAATTTGGCCTGGCACCAGAGCGCTTCTCTGACAAATACCGCAGCGAGGTGGCAGCCCACTTCAACCGCACCCAGGGTCTGGTGAGCTTCAGTGCCAATACGCCCAGCATCCCCTTGCAGCCAGGCGCCCAGGACCGACTCAGCGTGCTGATCCAGCTCGCAGCGCTGGTGGCCAGTGCGCCCCAAAAATTCAGCCCCGGCACCACGTTGCAGGTGCAAACCATTGGCCCGCGCGATGCTGACCTGTGGCTATTCACGTTTGGCAGCTTCGAAACCCTGGAACTCCCGGGCGGACCCCAGCAGGGCTTGAAGCTGGTGCGCCAACCACGCCAAACCTACGACCAAAAACTCGAAGTGTGGCTGGCACCTGGCCTGGCTTACCTGCCAGCGCGTATCCGCATTACCGAAGCCAACGGTAATTATGTGGATCAAAAATGGGCGTCATCCGAGGCTGGAAACAACCCCTGATTGGCCTCGCCTGGCGCCCAAGCTCAAGCGCCCCTGGATTCATGGATAATTTGAAGCATGCACACGCTCTACGACTCCGAGACTTATTCCGTCACCCACATGCTGGCCAATGCCGTTACCGCAGAGATCCAGCCTGACGACATGAAGGCCGGCGAGCAATTGCTGATCGTGCCGCAACTGGTGCGCCACGGCTTCGAGATTGTTGACAAGCGCGCCAACAAGGAGGTTTACCTTGACGGCTCCTGGGCCGAGCTGTTTCAACAGCAAATTTCGGCCTGGCAGAGCAAGACACCCACCCAGGAAGAAGTGGAAGACACGCTGGAGCAATACGCCGAACTGGCGCAAAACCCGGTCGTGGTGCACTGAAGCGCCCCGGCTTTTCGCTCCAGCGCCTCCCCTGACCCGGCAGCCGCCTTCCGTGGCGCAAGCAACCCTGAAGTGAACCACCCATGACTGGCGCCGAGATCACCGCGCTTTTGCTGCTGTGCACGGCAGTGAGCTTCACCCCCGGCCCCAACACCACCTTGTCCACCGCCCTGGCGGCCAACTATGGCCTGCGGCGTGCAATGCGTTTTGTGCTGGCAGTGCCAGTAGGCTGGGGCTTGCTGCTGGGCCTGTGTGCCAGCGGTGTGGGTGCGCTGGTGGTGAGCCTGCCACCGCTGCGCCTGGGTGTCAAAGCGGCGGGGGTGGCCTACCTGCTCTGGCTGGCCTGGAAGCTCTGGCATGCGCACCAACTGTCCCAAGCCAATGCCAACCAACTCAACGTGACATTCTGGCAGGGCGTGATGCTGCAATTTCTCAACATCAAGGCCTGGATGCTGGCCCTCACCGTGGTGGCGGGCTGGCTGGCCGGACACGATGACCTGTGGACCCGGTTTGCCGTGGTGCTGCCGCTGCTGCTGGCTTTTGCCTTGGCCAGCAACCTGAGTTATGCGCTGGTGGGCACACTGTTGCGCCAGTGGCTGGCGGACCCGGCCCATGGCGGGCGGCGCCTGCGCTGGTTCAACCGCTGCATGGCGGCTGTGCTGGTCGCCACGGCGCTGTGGATGGCCACGGTGTAGGCAGGCCGAACCTAGCCAAAGAATTCACCCATGACCACACCCGCTTTGAAAACCCTTGGCCTGATTGGCGGCATGAGCTGGGAGTCGACCATTCCCTACTACCGCCAGATCAATGAAACCGTCAAAGCCCGGCTGGGCGGCCTGCATTCCGCCCGGATCATTCTTTACAGCGTGGACTTTGCAGAAATTGAAGCCCTGCAAGCCAGCGGCCAGTGGCAGGCCGCCGGGGCCTTGCTGGCCGAGGTCGCGCAAAAGCTGGAAGCCGCTGGTGCCGACGCGCTGGTGCTGTGCACCAACACCATGCACAAGGTGGCCGATGTAATTTCAGCTGCGGCAGGCATCCCCCTGCTGCACATTGCCGACCCCACGGCGCGCGCCATCCGGCAAGCGGGCTACACCCGCGTGGGCTTGCTTGGCACAAGCTTCACCATGGAGCAGGACTTTTACCGCAGCCGCCTGGAACAAGACCATGGCTTGACGGTACTGACACCGCCAAAAGCCGATCGTGACCGGGTGCATCAGGTCATTTACCAGGAGCTGTGCCTGGGCCAGCTGCATGACGCCTCACGCCAGGCCTACCTGCGGGTGATCGCCGACCTGGGCGCGCGCGGCGCACAAGCCATTATTTTGGGATGCACCGAAATCGGCCTGCTGATTCAGCCAGAAAACTGCCAATTGCCCCTTTTTGACACCACCGCCTTGCACGCCCGCAGCGCCGCACACTGGGCCATGTCTGCGCCCGGCCCATGACAGCCATTGCCGCGCGCAAAACCCAAGCAATACGTTTGGCCACCTCACCCGGATAACACGAGCGCCAGGCCAAGATCGCTTACAGCCTACACATGGGCACTCTTTACTTGGTACGCCACGGACAAGCTTCGTTTGGCGCAGATGATTACGACCGACTGAGCGATCTGGGCACGCGTCAAAGTGTGCAACTGGGTAGCCATTTCGCCAGCAAAGGAATAACTTTTGATCTGGTGCTTTGCGGCACGCTGCGCCGTCACAAGGAGACCCTGCGCGCCATCGGCAAAGGCATGAACCAGGACTTGCATGCCATGCATTGGCCCAACCTGAACGAATACAACAGCGAGGCGGTGATCGCGGCCTTCCATCCCGCACCCCGGAACCACCCGCCCACGCCAGACAAGCACCGTCACTATTTCCGTTTGCTGCGCACCGGTCTGCTGCAGTGGATGCTGGGCAACACGCAACCGCAAGACACGCCGAGCTGGCAGACTTTTGGGCAACAGGTGGTAGCGGTGCTGGACCATGTGCGCCAAAGCCAGGCCGAGCGGGTGCTGCTGGTTTCCAGTGGTGGCCCGATTGCCAGCGCCATTGGGCACGTGCTTGAAACACCGCCCGAGGCCACCATCGAGCTCAACATGCGGCTACGCAATACCGCCGTGTCTGAATTTTCCTTTGGTCCCAAGCGCCACACGCTGCTGACCTACAACACGCTGCCCCATCTGGAGCACCTCGATTTTTCAGACTGGGTAAGCCACGTTTAAGATCTATCAGGATGCAGCCCTGACGTCGACAGAACCCCACACCGGTTTTTCCCGCCAGCGCTGCAGCCATGATGAAAAGTCCTGTGCCAGCATGGGCCGCGCAATGGCATAGCCCTGGCCCAGCTCACAGCCCATTTGCAGCAACAACTGACCATGCGCCTCGGTCTCCACACCCTCGGCGATGACCCTGCGCTTGAACGCGCCCGCCAGGCTGATCACACCCTGCAAAATGGCCAGGTCATCGGGATCATCAAGCATGTCACGCACAAAGCTTTGGTCAATTTTTAGCATACTGACGCGCAGATGCTTGAGATAGCTCAAAGAGGAATAGCCTGTTCCAAAATCGTCCAGTGCAAAGAGTACGCCCATCTGGTGACACTGTTCAATCAACTGCGAGACACCGGCCAAATCATTCAGGGCGCTGGTTTCCAGTATTTCCAGTTCCAGTTGCGCCGGGCGGATCTGCGGGTGAGCCAACAGCAAGGCGCGCAGGCGAGCCACAAAATTGCTTTGCTGAAGTTGCTTGGCACCCACGTTGACGCTGACGTTGAAGCTCTCTGACAGCGCGAGGCCCTGGTCCTGCCAGAGCGCAATTTGATCCAACGCCGTGTCGATCACCCACTCCCCCAGTTCCACCGCCAGCACATGCTCTTCAATAACGGGCAAAAACTGGGCGGGCGCCAGCACGCCCCCGTCTGGGCGTTGCCAGCGAATCAGGGCTTCAACGCCGATCACGGCCCCCGTGCGCATATTGACCTTCGGCTGAAAATAAAGCACGAACTCCCGGGCGGCCAGTGCGTGGCGAATACTCTCCAGACTTTCAAAATGGCCACGCCTGTTGCGGTCTTGTTCGGCATCAAAAAGGTGAAAGCGATTTTTGCCGGAAAGTTTGGCCTGGTACATGGCTTGGTCGGCCTGCCGCAATAACTGATCCGCCTCCAGCGATTCGGCCTGCGGGTAAAAAGTGACTCCCAGGCTGGCAGATATTTGCAGTGTCACATCGCCTAATTGAACGGTGTCGGCAGCGGCAGCCAGCAAACGATTGAGCAAGGGCACCGCCGCCTGGCTTTCGTGAAGATCAATGAGTACCGCCACAAATTCATCCCCGCCAATGCGCGCCAGGGTGTCGCCGTCACGCAGCGTCTGCTTCATCCGGCTGGCCACCTGCGTAAGCAGGCGGTCGCCGCTTTCATGGCCGTATCTGTCGTTGATGCTCTTGAACCCGTCCAGGTCAAGATAAGCCACCGCCAGTTGGGTGCCGCGCCGGGCACTTTGGGCCATGGCCTGGTGCAGGCGATCGGCAAGCAACACCCGGTTGGGCAAGCCCGTAAGAACGTCATAGTGGGCGATGTGCTCCAGCTCTTTTTCATGCTCCTTGGTGGCGGTAATGTCCGAAAACAAGGCCACATAGTTCTGCACTCGCCCCCGGGCATCAGTAACGGCAGAAATGTTGAGCATCTCGGCGTACACCTCGCCGTTTTCTCGCCGATTCCAAACCTCGCCGAACCACTGCCCGTCACGCTGTAAAGCGGACCACATGTCCTGGTAAAAATCAGGCGTCTGATGACCTGAACTCAAAATATTGGGCTTTTGCCCCAGCGCCTGCGCTCGTGAATAGCCAGTGATGCGACTGAAGGACGCATTGACATCCACAATGATGCCGGCGGCATCGGTGATCAAAATGCCCTCGCGCGCATGGGTAAACACATTGGCCGTCAGCAGCAGCCTGTCCTGCGCCTTTTTGCTTTCGGTGATGTCTTCGGTAATACCGAGCAGATATTTCGGTTGTCCGGGACTGCCCAAAATTCCGAACTTGCGTGTGTGCACAACGCGGAGTTCGCTATTTGCATTGCGTATGGTTTCCGGGGGAGCATCATGCTGACTGATCTTGCCGCGCAGCACGTCACGGTCCTGTTGCATAAAGCGACCAGCCTGCTCGGGTGGGAAAAAATCAAGGTCGTTTTTACCAATCATGTCATGGCGATCGCGGCCCAACAGTGCCTCGCCCGCACGGTTGAAGAGCACGAAGCGCAGGTCTTCTTCGCGCTTCAAAAATACCATCAAGGGCAGATTTTCAACAATGGCCTCGGTCAACGCTTTGGACTCCGTCAAGGCCTGTTGGGCTTTTTTGCGCTCGGTAATGTCACGCAGGAACACAACAAAAAACCCAGCTTCAACCGCGTGGTATTGGGCACTGACTTCGACATCAAACACCGTGCCGTCCTTGGCCCGGTGCCGTGTCTCGAACCTGTCCGAGCCCTGTGCCACCAACTTTTGCATATGCGCCTGCGTCAACTCTTCTGACTCTTCCACTTCAAGCTGACCGATACGCAGGTTTAACAACTCGGCGACGCTGTAGCCGCTCATGCGCGCGTAAGCCTGATTGACTTCAAGCAAACGCCCTTGGAGGTCCGTCAACCAGAAACCGTCCATGGCGGCCTGTAGAACGCTTCGGTGCTGGTGCTCGCTTTGGCGCAAGGCAGACAAGGTTTCAGCCATGGTGTCTTGGCTCGACAGCATTTTGCCAAGCAGCAGGGTCAGCAACGGAAAAACCACCATGATGGGCAGACCCAGGCTTTGCAGCGTTTGCCAACCCAGTGGCGCCGGCAGCGTGGCCATCAGCAACAACTCGGTGATGTGCACCACAACGCCCAGCAGCAGCAACCGGGGCACGCCGATGACCTGCCCGGCGCGGGTCCAGCGCCGGTGAAAATACCAGCCCCAAGCCGCAGCAGAAATGATCACCAGCACACCCATGGTGACGCCGTCACCGCCAAGCGGCAGTCGGTAGGCCAGCGCCACACTCGCGGCCACCCCCGCGGCCAACGGGCCAAAAAACAAACCACACAGACTCAGGGTGACGGTGCGTGGGTCAAAAATCAGGCCCGGACCCAGGGGCATTGGCGCCAGCATGTTGACAAGGGTCGCAGCGCCAAACAACAGGCCCTGCCACATGGCCTGCCGCAAGGCGGATTCCTGACTGCGCCTGATCACGCCAGAAGCGAACACCATGGCCACCAAAATGGCCATGTTGTAGGTAAGCTCAAGGGCTGCTGACAGCATGGATTGACTTTGTCAAAATTTGTATTTGAGAATCATTCTATGCGTCAG
>CAZIGL010000008.1:0-127223 GCA_964538895.1 uncultured Rhodoferax sp. | reverse complement strand
CCCCAAACCCCCGCCAGGGCAACCCGGCGGGGGTTTTTCATTGGAAGCGATCACCAGTGAAGCGCTCTCCCACTCTAATTTACTTGTTGCCGAATCACAACAGATGCACCAAGCTGGGTCAATTTCTTGGGCACTGGAAGACCAAAAACACCAGGCGTCTGTTTCAATAGCGACAACTTCCTTAAACAGGAGGTTGGCTCTGGGTTCTGAAACTCGTTGGTTTCAGGGCCTCATGTTTAACCTTGGAGAAATTTGAAATGAAAAAATCCCTGATCGCATTGGCCGTTTTGGCCACCACCGGCGCCGCAATGGCCCAATCTTCTGTTACCTTGTACGGTATTGCCGACGTCGGCCTCGCCTTTACGGACAACGGTGTAGACACAACTACCTCGATGGATTCGGGTAACCGCAATGGCAACCGTTGGGGCCTGCGGGGCACTGAAGACCTCGGCAACGGTCTGAAAGCGATGTTCGTGTTGGAAAACGGTTTTAGCCTGGATACCGGCGCGCAAGCCGATGGCGCCAAGCTGTTCAACCGCCAAGTTTTCGTTGGCTTCGCTGGTGGGTTTGGCACGGTCAAGCTCGGCCGTCAAATGAATCCGATCTTTTCGAATTCCGGCACGTTTGATCCGTTTGGCAATTCGCTCGCGGGCGACTCCGGCCGTTTGTTTAACTACCAAACCGGCCGTACCGATAACACGGTCTCTTACAACTACGCTGCCGGTGGCTTTCGCGGTGAACTCCAATACGCTTTTGGTGAAGTCGCTGGTGACAGCGGAGCCAGCAGCATGATCGGCGGCTTCGTCGGTTACAAGGCTGGCCCGATCGATGTTGTTTTGACCTATGAAGACAAGGCCAATGCTACTGACACCGACAATGAGCAAGTGATGGTGATTGGTGGTAACTACGACTTTGGCGTTGCCAAAGCGTTCTTGACCTACAACAAAGAAGAAGGCTTCCTTAATGTGGACAGGAGCCATTGGCTCGTTGGCGCAACTGCTCCCCTGGGTGGCGGCACGCTGATTTTGTCTTACATCGCGCGTCAAAACGATCAAACAGCTAACGCTGACGCAGAGCAGTTCGGTATCGGCTACGTCTACGATTTGTCCAAGCGCACAGCACTGTACACAAGCTACGGTCAAGTTAGAAATGACGACGGCTCGAGCGTTAGAGTTGCGAAGGCAGGCGAAACTGGTGCTCAGTTCAATATGGGTGTTCGCCACTCGTTCTAATCTGCCGCTGGCGCAAGTCAGCTGAAGGTTAAAACCCCAAAAACCCCGCCTGGGCAACCCGGCGGGGTTTTTTAATGCCATCACGCCGGTGTGGCCATGCCGTGGTAGTGCTGCCTTCCCGGATACCGCTGCGCAGCATCCGGGCTACGGGTATGTATTGGTGACACGGTTTTCCAACGCTGAAGGAAGTCCGCTGGCGGCACAACTCAAAACCTCGCCTGGATCATTTGCTGTTTTTTTACTTCAGATGAAGATGCAATGCTTTTTTCTGGTTGTTAAACTGCGCATCATGAGCTCAATCACCTTCGACACCTTGAAGTTCGCCAATCGGCTCAAAAGTGCCGGTATGAGTGACGCGCAAGCGCAAGCGTTCGCAGAAGCACAAAAGGATGTTTTTGCCGAAGCGCTTGATACAACGCTGACCACCAAGGTCGACGTGGCGCGCCTGGAAGCCAAGCTTGACCACGAGGCATCACTGCTGAAGTGGATGGTAGGCGTATTGTTGGCGGTGGCCATTGCCAATTTTGCCAAGCAGTTTTTTTAGATCGTGTGGTTTCTTTTTTGGCACCACGCCGTGTCGACGCTGGCTGATGCAAGTCAGTTGACGGTTAAAACCTGAAAACCCCGCCTGGGCAACCCGGCGGGGTTTTTTAATGCCATCACGCCGGGATAGCCTTGCGGTGGTCTTGCTGCCGACCCGGATTCCGCTGCACTGCATCCGGACTACGGGCCATATGGGCGACATGTGCATGGCCCAACATCTGGCTACTTAATTTGACTTTTGACGACTTGTAGTAGATTGGCTACAATAATTTTATGTACAGCGTCATCGAAACCGAAGACTTCAGCGATTGGCTTGCCGGTATCAAAGATCGCGCTACACGAATACGACTCAACCGGAGACTCGATAAGGCTCGACGCGGCACGTTGGGAGACATCAAACCCGTGGGCGATGGCGTATTTGAGATGCGTGAGTTCTTCGGGCCCGGCTGGCGTATGTATTACTTGGAGCAATCGGGTTCAATTATTTTTATGCTCGGCGGTGGCGACAAGTCCAGCCAGGGAAAAGACATTCAACATGCCATTCAAATGGCGAAGGAACTGAGATGAAAAAAATCAAAACCCGACCATTCGATGTTGCCAACTGCCTCAATGACGAGCACGACATTGCGGAATACATGCGCCAGGTCCTTGAAGACGGTGATCCTGCCGAATTAGGTGCTGCGCTAGGGGCTATCGCGCGCGCGCGGGGCATGACGGATCTTGCGCGTAGCACCGGCCTTTCGCGCGAGGGACTGTACAAAAGCCTGTCAGGTGAACGAGCGCCCAGCACAGACACCCTGTTCAAGGTTCTCAAAGCACTGGGGTTCAAGCTGACGGTGCAGTCGGCATGAGCAACGCACAGGCGTTCGCAGAAGCACAAAAGGGGGGGATTCAGACGACTCATGCAACTCGTCTGCACGTGCACTCGCCACGGGGCGACATGAAGAACCGTCATGCATAAACCACCCCATCCAGGTGAAGTATTGCGCGAATATTTGCCTGCGGATATGTCGATGACAGAAGTCGCCATGCGCATCGGCGTATCGCGCCAGGCTTTTTCGAAACTTCTCAACGGCAAAGCAGGCGTGAGTGCAGAAATGGCCTGTCGGCTGGCTGCTGCGTTGCAGACCAGTGCTGAATTCTGGCTGAGCCTGCAGCAAGCGTTTGACCTGTGGCAGGTTCGCCAGACCGGCCTGCCCAAGGTGCAGCGCCTGGCGGCTTGAATTGATTGTGGATAAACCTGAAGGCGACGAGCGCTTTGCGCTGTGCGCAGCCATTGACGAGTCAGAATTGGTGACCAAAAAAGATCTGCAACTTGAGCTTTCCCCCATCAAAGCAGATTTGAATTTATTGAAATGGATGATGGGCGCCTTGATAGCAATAGCGGTAGCCAATTTCTCCAAGCATTTTTTTTGATCTGCTGCCACCAACTTCTCAGCCAACGCTGGCGTAAGTCAGCTGTCGGTTAAAACTCAAGAACCCCGCCTGGGCAACCCGGCGGGGTTTTTTAACGCCATCACGCCGGGATAGCCATGCGGTGTTCTTGTTGCATTCCCGGATTCCGCTGCGCTGCATCCGGGCTACGGGCTGATTCCTGACGTTGACGACTTTTAAGATTATGGCTACAGTCACCATATGAAGGCCAAGCGGATTTTTTATGACAAAGCGGTTCTGCCTGATGGTGCCGTCGTTGAAATGGTCATTTGGCAGTTGCCATACATCACCACCGAGCGACCGCACGGCCTGAAGTACAGCCTGTTTTATGGCCGAGATGGCCAACGAATTGTTGGCTACGACAACGAACTCGGAAAGGGAGACCACAAGCACCTGCGTGATGTGGAGTCCCGTTACCAATTCGTGAGCGTGGAAAAGATGGTGGCCGACTTTTTGAACGACGTTGAAAGGACAAAAGATGACGAATAAAGTTCAAGTGAGTGTGGGCAACCTGGCCGACATGGGCAAGCGGTTCGTGGGCGCATGGAACCGCGCCACCGCCGGTGAAACTGTTGGAGAGACGCACGTCACCTTTCTCGACGTGCAGACCATGCTCGACACATTGTCCCCGCGCCGCCTTGAACTACTGCGCCATGTGCGGCAACACGGTGCTGGCAATGTACGCGAGTTGGCCCAAGCTTTGGGCCGCGACTACAAAAATGTGCACCAGGATGTGGCCACCCTTGAGGCGGCTGGTCTGTTGCAACGCAATGGCAGAAAGCTGACAGCACCGTGGGACGAGTTGCAGGCCAGCGTTTCACTTGTTCCTGTTTGATCAGCCCGAGATTTGCGGCTAACTGGGTGTCACAACCTCTTAACGATGTACAATTTATACATCATGCAAACCCATCAAACACTCGCACGCACGCAAATCTACCTCACCGAGGCGCAGCAAAAAAGGCTGTCAGATGCTTCGCGGCGGGCCGCGGTTTCAAAAAGTGAATTGATCCGCATGGCTGTGGACCAGTTTCTGGACCAGCAGCCCCCAACCAGCGCTGCCACCCAAACCCAGCGCCTGGCTGAACTGGCAGGCTTGTGGGCTGACCGTGAGGATATGGCCGACCCCACTGGCTATGTGCAAGCGCTGCGCAGGCCGCGCTTCTAATGGCGAGTACGCTGTTAGCCGCCAATGGGGTGCTTATCGACTCTGATGTGCTGATCTGGTTTGCGCGCGGCAACCTGCAAGCTGCTGCCGCCTTGAACACCCTCACTGACAACTACATTTCTGCTGTGTCCTACATGGAGTTGGTACAGGGGTGTCGCAACAAGACAGAACTCAAGGTGATGCAAAGGGTGTTCAAGTCAAACCACCATGACGTGCTGCCGGTGACCCATGAGATCAGTGATCTGGCCGTTGAATTGGTTGAGCAGTACGCTTTGTCGCACAGCCTTTATCTGGCTGATGCGCTGATTGCCGCAACAGCCTTGTCGCACGACCTGGTTTTGCTAAGCGCCAACGACAAACATTTTTCAGCCATCAAGGGGCTCAAGCTCCGGGTTTTCAGGGTGTGAGCCGTTGTTTTTAAAACCTTTCGAAAGCTGGGTGCAGATGATGAGGGTATCTTTGCCGTTTTGAAAAAAATACTGAATTAGGCGGCCAATTTTTACAAGCAGTTTTTGATCCCACGTTCCCCGGTTTTCATCGCGCCATGACGACCTTGCATAACCCCCCACCCAAGTGACGTCCTGCGCGAGAATTTGCCTGTGAATATGTCGGTGACAGAAGTCGCGCTGCGCCTTGGTGTTTCGCGCCAGGCTTTTTTCAAACTTCTCAACGGCAAAGCCGGCGTGAGCGCTGAATTTTGGCTGAGCCTGCAGCAAGCGTTTGACCTGTGGCAGGTTCGCCAGACCGGCCTGCCCAAGGTGCAGCGCCTGGCGGCTTGAATTGAGTCACGCCAGTGAGGTTTTACGCGGTTTCCGCTTTGCCCGCACGGTGCGATTAGGTTTGAGGCGTTACTGGAGCTCGGCTTCTCTTGCGCTACAACGTAGCTACAATACTGTCTGAATGCGATCCAAAGGAGTGTGCCATGTTGACTGTAGATGTTCGTTCCAGAGTCGAGCCCGAGCTTAAGCGAGAGGCCACGGCCGTGCTAAGCGCTGTGGGCTTGGACGTGAGTACTGCCATTCGCCTATTCCTTCGCAGTGTTGTTGATAGCGGCGGTCTACCCATAGAGGTGCCTCGTCCCAACGCCAAGACACTTGCGGCCATCAAGGCAGCAAAAGCCAACAAGGTGACTGAAGTATCTCTTGAAGATTTCTGAGTCGTAGCATGCCCAGAACGCTCAAGGAAACCAGTCAATTCAAGACAGACAAGAAACGCATCAAAAGATCTGGCCGCTACGACTGGGACAAGATGCGAATGGTCGTCAAAGATCTCCTAAATGACCGGCCACTGGACAAGAAGCACCGAGACCACGACCTGTCCGGTGAGTACGATGGTGTCCGTGAATGCCACATCGAACCGGACTGGCTCCTCATCTACGACAAGGAGGGTAGTGCAAACGCTGGCGCACTCAAGCTCATTCGAACAGGAACACACAGCGACCTGTTCTAAAGCGTCGCGACGAACACTTTTCAGCCATCAAGCGGCTTAAGCTGCATGTCCTCAGGGCGTGAACCGCTGCAGCGGTGGCGGCGCTGGCTTAACTGAGAAAAATATTAGAGAAAATAGAAAAACTGAGGATAATTCCTGTCACTGAAAATTTTCCTTAAACCTCAAGGTCTTATGACATGAGCAACGCTGTTGGTTACGCTTGGATCCAGGATGCGCTCGATGTGCCTGATTTTTTGGGAACTGAAAAGGCGCGACTCGCCGCTGTCAACCGCATTCACAGAATTGCCGAGGGGTCGTTGCTGGTACCCACCAAACTGGCGCCGGGTGGTAGCCACCTGGAACATGCCCTGTTTGCCATCAGGCACGAAGGTGTGCGACTCGACTATCTGGCGGCTGCCTTGCGCCAGGTATCGGAGGAGTCTGTTCAGGCAGAGTTCACCAAGACGCCCAACGGGGCCTATATCCGAAAAATTTGTTTTCTGTGGGAGGTCTTCAACCAGCGCAAGATCTGTGCGGTGACAGAGAATTCGGTTTCTGCCGCCTACGTCAAGATGTTCGATCCAGCAGCTTACGCGGTGGGCGAATCCCGCCGCAACGCCCGCTGGCGCGTCGACTTCAATGGACTTGGTGAGCTGTCTTTTTGCCCTGTGGTGCGAAAGACGGACCGGCTGAAACAACTGCTGCAGCGCGATGTTCTTGCCCAAGCCAAGGCGTTCGCTGAATCGATAGGACCCAGCACCTTGGAACGCACACTGTCCTTGGCCTACCTGAGCGAAACAGAGGGCTCGTTCGCTATCGAAGGTGAAACACCCAGCCAGGACAAGGCCAGCTTGTTTGCCCGACTTTTGAAGCGAGCCCATGATCAGCGCCCGCTGACAGAAGCCTACCTGGTGGAATTGCAGAACGCGGTTATCACCAACCCTTATGACAAAGCGGTGCAGTTTCGCATTGAACAAAACCGGCTGCAGGGCGATACCATGGGCGCCGCGGGCGTGACCTATGTGCCACCAGGCCCGGACCTCTGTGATGCATTGATGCAACACGTGATGGCGTTGGGCAACCGGAAGCTGCCAGACCTGGACCCCTTGGTGCACGCGGCGCTGGTCTCTTTTTCTTTTGTGTTTATCCACCCCTTCATGGATGGCAATGGCCGCCTGTCACGATTCCTGATGCATCACACACTGGGGCAGTGCGGCCGCTTGCCCGCAGGCTTCCTATTGCCCATTTCCGTGGCCATGAAAAAACACGAGGATCAGTACCTGCAGGCGCTCAAGTCTTTCAGCAAGCCGGCCCGGGACTTGTGCCAAGTGCTGTGGTCAGGCGATGACCACTACAGTTACAAATGGTCATTGGGGGCGGACATCTGGTTTCGCTACATGGATCTGACCGAGTGCGTGGCGTTCACGCTAGAGATGGCACAAGCCGCGCTGGACACACACTTGCGAAACGAGGTCGAATTTTTGGCCATTTTTGATGATGTCGCCAGCTACATCAACAACCGTCATGATCTTCGAAGCAGCGATTTGGCCACCCTGATCGTCACGACACACCAGAACAACGGCAAGCTGTCCAACAAACGTCGCAAGCGTTTTGCTGATCGGGTGCAAGCCCACGTGCTGTATGACATCGAAGCGGCTGTAGCCAGGCGCATGCAAGGGCTGCCGCTGGAAAGCCCGGCGACCTGACCCAGCTGGGAGCCTGGGCGGCAGAGCGTTCTGCGCAGGTAAAAGGAGGAGCCCGAAGGGCGGGGGACACGCAGCAGAACGCTCTGCCGCCCAGGCTCCTAGTCAGCCCACCGGGTGCTCAATGACCCGGCCAATTTCGGGCCAGCGCCGGTGCAGCCACAACCAGGCCAGCAAGCCCACCGACAGCATGGCCAGCGACGTGGCCGCCAGGCCCACGGTGGAGTGCATCACCAGCGGGGCAATCACACCGGCCACCAGGCCGTTGGCACTGGCGCCAATGAAGGCTTGCAAACTTGAGGCCATGCCGCGTCGGTCGGGGTGCAGGTCGAGCACCAGCAGCGTGATGACCGGCACCATCATGGCCCAGCCAAAGGCAAACAAGGCGATCGGCAGCATGGCCCATGACACATGCGCGCCAAACAGCGCATTGGCCAGCAGGTTGACAAGCGCCATGCCGAGCATGATCAAAAACCCGTACTTGATTTGTTGTTTGGGCGCCAGGCGCCCCGCCATGCGGCCACTGACCCAGGCGCCACCCATGATGCCGCTGATGGTGAGCACAAAGAACCAGAAGAACTGCGTGGGCGCCAAAGCCAGGTGCTCGCCCAAAAACACCGGCGCCGACAGCACATACAGAAACATGCCGTTAAACGGCACACCGCTGGCAAAGGCCAGCAGCACAAAGCGCGGGTCCAGCCCCAGTTTCCAGTACCCCTGCAGCAGGTTGCTGACCTTGAGCGGCTGGCGTTGTGAGATGTGCAGGGTTTCGGGCAGCAGTTTGTAGTTGGCGGCCCACAGCACCACCCCCACGCCGGCCAAAAACCAGAACACGCTGTGCCAGCCCAGCAGCGCAAACAGCACACCGCCAATCATCGGGGCCACCGCCGGGGCCACACCAAAGTAAATGGTGATCTGGCTCATCACGCGCTGCGCCTGCGCCGGGGCAAACATGTCGCGCACCACAGCGCGCGACACCACAATGCCGGCCCCGGTGGTGAGGCCCTGCATCGCCCGGAAAAACACCAGTTGGCCAATGCTTTGTGACAGCGCGCACCCTACCGATGCCAGCGTGAAAGCCGCCAGCCCCCACAGCACCACGGGCCGTCGCCCCACGCTGTCAGACAGGGCGCCATGAAACAGGCTCATGAAGGCAAAGCCAAACAGGTAGGCCGACAGGGTTTGCTGCATTTGCAGCGGCGTGGCGTTGAGTGAGCTGGCAATGCCGGCAAACGCCGGGATGTAGGTGTCGATGGAAAACGGCCCGAGCATGCCGAGCGTGGCCAGCAACACGGCCAGCGCCCAGCGCGGCGCCAGCCACAGCTGCTTTGCGTCAGGGTTCAATGACCGCCTTAGCCGGGCACGCCAAGCAGGGTGATCACCACAATCAGCACGCCCAAGACCAGGTTGACGAGCACTGAGGTGCGGATTTGCGCCAGCGCCGCCGCACCGGCGGGCCAGTCAGCGGCTTGCACTGCACGGCCCAAGCGCTTGTAAAGTGCAAAACGAATGTGGCCGAAGATGAGCATCATCACAATGCCCAGCGTGGCCATGAGGGTCCATTCCAGCGGCATATTGAAATTACCGCCAGCCTGCACCACCTGCTTGGCCAGGTTGCCAATCATCCAGACGCCGGTAACCAGCGTAATCGCCATGGAAGCCAACACGGCACTGAAAAACCGGCCAAGTACGGCATGCATCAGGCGCACACGCACAGCGGGTTCAAACGCTGGCAGTGCCGGGCGCAAAAAGAAATGGGCAAACACCATGCCGCCAATCCAGACGATGATGGCCAGCAGGTGCAGGGTTTTAAGGCTTAGGTAGAGCATGTTGAGAAGTTTATTAGGATGGTCAGGAGGCAGAGTGTGCCTGATTTGTCAAACCATTTCATCATGACAGGTCGTTGGGTTTGAGCTTGCAAACGAACCAAAAATCAGCTCAGTGGCAGGGCCGCAGGAAACAGATTGACAAAATTAAGCCCCCAGCTCTTGAAAGACTTTCAAACGGCCTTATCATTAGCACTCCCTGGATATGAGTGCTAACAAATTGCTTGGTACTTGGTCCGCCAGTTACAAGTTGCCAGCATGTTCATGCTGGTAATTTTTTTTAACCCTTGTTTCAAACTTTATAGGAGTCTCCATGAATCTTCGTCCCCTGCACGACCGCGTGATTGTCAAACGCGTAGAAAACGAAACCCGCACCGCTTCCGGCATTGTCATTCCTGACAGCGCTGCAGAAAAGCCTGATCAAGGCGAAGTGCTGGCCGTTGGCCCTGGCAAAAAGAACGACAAGGGCGAAATCAGCCCGATGGCTGTCAAAGTTGGCGACCGCGTGTTGTTCGGCAAGTACAGCGGCCAGACCGTCAAGGTTGATGGCAACGAGTTGCTCGTCATGAAAGAAGACGACCTGTTCGCAGTCGTTGAAAAGTAATTAATTAACTGAATTCGGAGAAACACACATGGCAGCAAAAGACGTAATTTTCGGCGGCGAAGCCCGCGCTCGTATGGTTGAAGGCGTGAACATTTTGGCCAACGCGGTCAAAGTCACGCTCGGCCCCAAAGGCCGTAACGTGGTGTTGGAGCGCTCGTTCGGCGCCCCCACCGTGACCAAGGACGGTGTGTCCGTGGCCAAGGAAATCGAACTCAAAGACAAACTGCAAAACATGGGTGCGCAGATGGTCAAGGAAGTCGCTTCCAAAACCTCTGACATCGCTGGCGACGGCACCACCACCGCCACCGTGCTGGCGCAAGCCATCGTGCGCGAAGGCATGAAGTATGTGGCCGCCGGCATGAACCCGATGGACCTGAAGCGCGGCATCGACAAGGCTGTGACCGTGTTGGTTAGCGAGCTCAAAAAAGCTTCCAAAGCCACCACCACCTCCAAGGAAATCGCTCAAGTTGGCTCCATTTCGGCCAACTCGGACGAAACCATTGGCAAGATCATTGCTGATGCCATGGACAAAGTGGGCAAAGAAGGCGTGATCACGGTAGAAGACGGCAAGTCTTTGGACAGCGAACTCGAAGTCGTTGAAGGCATGCAGTTTGACCGTGGCTACCTGTCACCCTACTTCATCAACAGCCCTGAAAAACAATCCGCATTGCTGGAAAACCCGTTTGTGCTGTTGTACGACAAGAAGATCAGCAACATTCGTGACCTGCTGCCCACCCTGGAGCAAGTGGCCAAGTCGGGCCGTCCGCTGCTGATCGTTGCTGAAGATGTCGATGGCGAAGCCCTGGCAACTTTGGTGGTCAACACCATCCGTGGCATCCTGAAAGTGGTGGCGGTCAAGGCCCCGGGCTTTGGCGACCGTCGCAAGGCCATGCTGGAAGACATCGCCATCCTGACCGGTGGCAAGGTCATTGCTGAAGAAGTGGGCCTGACACTTGAAAAAGTGACCCTGGCTGACCTCGGCTCTGCCAAGCGCATCGAAGTGAGCAAGGAAAACACCATCATCATCGACGGTGCCGGCCCGGCTGCTGACATCGAAGCCCGCGTGAAACAAGTGCGCGTGCAAATCGAAGAAGCCACTTCTGACTACGACCGCGAAAAACTGCAAGAGCGCGTGGCCAAGCTGGCCGGCGGTGTTGCCGTGATCAAGGTTGGCGCTGCCACCGAAGTCGAAATGAAAGAGAAGAAAGCCCGCGTTGAAGACGCCCTGCACGCGACCCGCGCTGCAGTGGAAGAAGGCATTGTGGCTGGCGGCGGCGTGGCTCTGCTGCGCGCCAAGCAAACCGCAGGCGTCATCAAGGGCGACAACGCTGACCAGGACCACGGCATTGCCTTGGTGCTCAAAGCCATCGAAGCCCCGCTGCGCGAGATCGTTTACAACGCCGGCGGCGAAGCCTCTGTGGTGGTGAACGCTGTCATGGCCGGCACCGGCAACTACGGCTTCAATGCTGCCAACGACACCTACGGCGACATGATCGAAATGGGTATCCTGGACCCCACCAAAGTGACCCGCACCGCACTGCAAAACGCAGCGTCTGTGGCGTCTTTGATGTTGACCACCGAGTGCATGGTGGCTGAGTCGCCAAAAGACGACTCAGCTGGCGGCGGCATGGGTGGCGGCGACATGGGCGGCATGGGTGGCATGGGCGGCATGGGCATGTAAAAAAATTGGGGTCGGATCACGATTTCGCGCCAGCGAAACTCGGGCTCTGACCCCGTATTTTTCAGCCAAACCCCGCAGGGCGCGAGTCCTGCGGGGTTTTTTGCGTCTGTGTTGCTCAGCAGTCAGACCAGGCACCGCACGAATCAGAAAAATGCATTCGCATCACGGCGTCTTCAGCGGTTCAAGACAAAGTCCCGCAGGCGGATACGAATCGCGTTTGTTTAGCCAGCGCCAGCCCGGCAGGCCAAGGAGATTGCGTTTGACACCCAACCTGAGCGACGCGCGAACGGTTCGGCGCTGGCGTGAACTCAAGAATCCGTGCCATGACCCCAAGGTGCGCGAGCTGCCGTCGCGCACGCGATCGTGAAGGAGCGCGGCATGTCGCACATCTTCCGAAAGTCACTCACAACCGCAAGCTGACCTTCCATGACAATGTCTGTGGCCCAGTTGCCCGATTTTTGGCGATCTAATTTAGCCAACAAAAACAGACACTTAAAACAGCCAGCAAGGGTCTTCCCAGGGTCATGTCCAAGTTGGTGCGTTAAATGCTTTATCTGATAGCACTGCGCATGAAAGCAGGACCTAAGCCCCGAATGCTTTGGGCAGCAAAGTAGTCGGAATGAATAAAGAAAACAATTGGAGACATTTCACGATGAAGACCTTTAACGCGGTGATGCGCCGTCATGGCATTTCACAAGCACTGATAAAGCCAACAGCCACGTTGTTGGGACTGGCGCCGCCTTTTGTGCGGCAGATTGCGCACCCCATGAAAATCAATCCGCATTACTCATGCGCTGGCTGCGCGGGCTAAAGATCCACGTTTTTTAAGGAGACATTCAGGATGAAAAAAAGTAACTTTCTGCAGTCACTGGGCGCTGTCGCCCTGCTGCTCACCACAGCCTCTGCGCAGGCGCACACGGGGCATGGCACGGAAGGTTTTGCCGCCGGGCTGGCCCACCCCTTCATGGGGTTGGACCACCTGCTGGCCATGGTGGCCGTGGGCATCTGGTCTATGGCCGTGTTGCCCAAGGCCTTTCGCTTCGCGGGACCGATGGTGTTCATCGCCATGCTGCTCGTGGGGGCTCTTACCGCCATGGCGGGCGTGCTACTGCCGCAAGTGGAGTCGGGAATTGCTGTCAGCGTAGCCGTGCTGGGCGCCATGCTGCTGATGGCGCGCCGAATTGGTGTTGCGGCAGGGCTCACCATTGTGGCGGTCGCTGCTGTGTTCCATGGCTTCGCCCATGGCGCCGAATTGGCCGCCGGTCATTCGTTTGCCGCCTATGCCGCGGGCTTCATGCTCGGGTCTGCTGCACTGCATGGCGCAGGTCTTGGTGCGGGTGTTGTTCTGCAACGTTTGCCCGTGTGGGTCGGCCGTAGCGTCGCCACGCTGCTGGGCGCGTCTGGCCTGCTGATGCTGGCGACACGTCTTTGAGTGCCGGGTGTGATAATTAATCGGAAAATTTCATGAAAAAGATCCACGAAATACTTGAGCATCACAATTCGGATAGAACCCGCTTGATGGATATTCTTTGGGATATTCAGAATCAGTGGGGTTACATTCCCGATGAGATTCTGCCAGAAATGGCGGACAAACTCGGTTTGACTGAGTTAGATATTCGGGAGACCTATTCTTTTTATCATTTCTTTCTTGGCAAACCTCCCGCCAAGCATCAGATATATTTAAGTGACACGGTCATTGCAAGAATGCATGGCTATCAGGCGGTCTACGATGCACTTGAACAAGAGACCGGATGTGTCTTTGGTGAAAAAGATGTCACGGACACATTTGGCCTGAAAACAACATCCTGTATCGGCCTAAGCGATCAAGAACCCGCGATGCTGATTGGCAAAGAGGTCTTTACACGATTAACACCTGAAAAGGTTTCGCAGATTATCAGTCGTTTGAAAAGTGGTGACTCCCCGACCGATATTGTCAATCCCGATGGTGTGGCAAGTGACACGCTGGCTTACATCAACACGATGGTGGAGTCTGGAATTCGTAGCAAAGGCGCTGTATTTTTCCAGAACAAAACTGATTTCAAAGCCTTGCTTAATCAGGTTATCAATACCCGCCCGGAGGTGGTTATTAACATTGTTTCAGAATCCAGATTACGAGGACGCGGCGGCGCGGGTTTTTCAACGGGTTTGAAATGGCGCCTGTGCTCTGATAATGATGAAAAAACAAGATTCGTCATCTGTAATGCTGATGAGGGTGAACCAGGCACATTCAAAGACAGAGTTTTGTTGATGGAGTCACCCAAGGAGGTGATTTTCGGAATGATCACTAACGGTCATGCGATTGGTGCGCAGGAAGGAATTATTTATCTGCGTTCTGAATACTACTACCTCAAGGACTATCTTGAGAAGCAGCTGGCAGACTTCCGTGCAGAGGGTCTGCTGGGCAAGTGCATTGGCGGAAAGCCGGAATTCAATTTCGACGTTCGCATCCAAATGGGTGCAGGCGCGTATATTTGCGGTGATGAAACTGCCTTGATTGAATCCATGGAAGGCAAGCGCGGCACGCCACGTATCAAGCCTCCTTATCCTGTCAATATGGGTTATCTGGGCAAACCAACCAGTGTCAATAATGTAGAAAGCTTTGTTGCCGTCACTCGAATTATGGAAGAAGGTGCACTCTGGTTCAAGGCCATGGGTACAGCTGAGTCAACAGGTACCAGGTTATTGAGTATTTCCGGCGATTGCGATGCGCCAGGAATTTACGAAATTGAATGGGGCGTCACGCTAAATGAGGTTTTGAAAAAGGCAGGAGCCAAGGATGCTTGGGCAGTTCAAGTCAGCGGTCCGTCAGGAGATTGCGTTTCGGTACAAAAAGATGGTAACCGTGCCATCGCTTTGGAAGACCTCTCGTGTAACGGTTCATTCATGGTGTTTAATAGTTCTCGTGACCTCCTGGCTATCGTCAAACACTTTATGCAGTTCTTTGTGAATGAATCATGCGGAATTTGTGTGCCGTGCCGCTCTGGCAATATCGATTTATTGAAAAAAATAAACCGCGTCATCGAAAATAAAGCATGTCAAAAAGATATTGATGAGGCCATTGCCTGGGGCAAACTGGTGCGCAAGACGAGCCGGTGTGGACTTGGGGGCACCTCACCCAAACCCATTTTAACGACACTAGAGAAGTTCCCTGAAATATACCAGGCAAAACTGGTAAAGCAGGTTGGCCCGCTACTGCCGTCCTTTGACCTGATTGAAAGCCGCAGGGGATACCTGGAAGCGGTCGCCACATTAAATAACAGGAGCACAGATTCATGATGATTCAACTCAAAATAGACGGCAAAAACATCAACGCCCGAAAAGGCGAATCGTTGGTGGATGTTGCCTTGAAGAACGATATTTATATTCCGACTCTTTGTTATACGTCAGGGCAAGCGTGTCTGGGCACCTGTCGAGTCTGCTCGGTGAAAGTGGGTGGTGTTGTCACCGCTGCCTGTACCGTTCCGGTGGCACACGGCATGGAAGTCGAAGTCAATGAGCCAGAAGTCACGGATATGCGCAAAGCGCTGGTTGAATGCCTGTTTGCTGAGGGCACTCATAATTGTCCAAGCTGTGAAAAAAGTGGCCGCTGTGATTTACAGGCAGTGGGCTATGAGGTTGGGATGATGGTGTCTCGCTTCGAGTATCGATTCACGCCACGGCAAAGAGATTACGCATCAGACAAGATTCTGCTCGAACGAGATCGTTGCATTTTTTGTCAGCGTTGCGTGGACTTTGTTCGTGATGAAGAAACCGGTCAAAAAATATTCAGTATCAGCGGCCGTGGTGCTGACTCCCGCATTGAAATCAATGTGGAATTCGCCAATAAAATGACTGCCGAGCAAGTTACCCGTGCGGTAAATCTCTGTCCGGTCGGCACAATTGTTGAAAAAGGCGTCGGCTTCAATGATCCGATCGGTAAACGAAAATTCGATATCAAGTCGGTACGCGAGCGCGCATTGGAAGGAGACACCAAATGAGTAACCATGCTGTGAAGCAAGCCGATTCTGCTATTAATGAAATATACAGTCACGATCTGCCCAGAACCCCTGTGGATGCAGAATTCCTGGCAAGTCAGGAAGGAAAAATCAAGGTATCGATGATAGGCTTGTGCGGCTGCTGGGGCTGCACGCTGTCGCTGCTTGATATGGATGAACGGATTTTGGGCCTCTTGGATAAGGTCACCATTCTGCGCTCATCACTGACCGACATCAAGCGCATTCCGGAACGCTGTGTCGTCGGCTTTGTTGAAGGCGGCGTGGCGAATGAAGAAAACATCGAGACACTGGAACATTTCCGCGAGAATTGCGACATTCTGATCTCGGTCGGTGCCTGCGCGATCTGGGGAGGCGTGCCTGCCATGCGCAACCAAGAGTCGCTCAGCGATTGTCTTGCCGAAGCCTATATCGGCTCTCCCACAGTCGTACCGGGTGTCATTCCCATTATTCCCGATCATCCTGATATCCCCAAGTTGACGACCAAAGTTTATCCATGCCATGACGTGGTCAAGATGGATTACTTTATCCCCGGTTGTCCACCCGATGGCGACGCCATCTTCAAGGTACTCGATGACCTGGTAAATGGCCGTCCAGTGAATCTGCCGACATCGATCAATCGCTACGATTAAAAGGATATCTAATATGAGCAGGAAACTGATTATCGACCCCGTTACCCGTATCGAAGGTCACGGAAAAGTCGTCATCCAGCTTGATGATGACAACAAGGTCATTGATGCGAAATTGCACGTGGTTGAATTTCGTGGCTTTGAAAAATTCATTCAGGGGCACCCTTACTGGGAAGCACCGATGCTGTTGCAGCGTATTTGCGGCATCTGTTTTGTCAGCCATCACCTGTGCGGAGCCAAGACACTGGATGATATGGTGGGCGTCGGCTATTCGACCCATAATCTGATTACACCTACTGCGGAGAAGATGCGTCGACTAGGGCATTACGCACAGCAACTGCAGTCTCACGCAACGGCTTATTTCTACTTGCTCGTGCCGGAAATGCTGTTTGGCATGGATGCTGCGCCCGAAAAGCGCAATGTACTGGGTTTGGCGGTCGCCAATCCGGAGCTGGTAAAAAGGGTCATCATGCTGCGCAAATGGGGGCAGGAACTGATCACGGCAGTACTGGGCAAGAGAATGCACGGGATCAGCGCCATTCCGGGTGGTGTGAATAACAATTTAACGGCTGAAGTACGAGATCGGTTCATCAAAGGTGACGCGACCATCCCCAGCATGGATCAGATGCTCGACTATGCTCAAGAAGGCCTGCAGCTCTTTTATGACTTCCATGAAAAGAACCGCGTCATGGTCGATAGCTTCGGGGATGCGCCGGCATTGGATATGTGTCTGGTTGACGATAATGGTGATGTCGATTATTACCATGGCAAGTTGCGCATTATCGACAACGACAAGAAAGTCGTTCGCGAATTGGATTATCACGATTATCTTGACCATTTCTCTGAAGCGACCGAGGAATGGAGTTACATGAAGTTCCCGTTCCTGAAGGAGCTGGGCCGAGAAAAAGGATCGGTGCGAGTGGGGCCACTGGCGCGGGTGAATATTACAAAATCATATTCAACGCCACTGGCGCAAGCAGCTCTGGAAAAATTTCATGCTTATAACAAAGGCAAGTCCAGCACCAAAGCCATGCACACCAACTGGGCCAGGGCAATTGAAATAATTCATTCAGCCGAACTGATCAGAGAGTTGCTGAACGATCCAGACCTGCAAAAAGAGCAGTTGGTCGTCACCGCCACGCAAGCCATGTGGACAGGCGAAGGCGTGGGCGTGGTGGAGGCGCCGCGCGGCACCTTGCTGCATCACTACAGAGCCAATAAGGAAGGTAATATTACCTTCGCCAACCTGATTGTTGCCACGACACAAAATAACCAGGTAATGAATCGTACCGTGCGCAGCGTGGCCGAAGCATACCTGGACGGGCAGACCGAAATCACCGAAGGCATGATGAATGCAATCGAAGTGGGTATTCGTGCCTTTGATCCTTGCCTGAGTTGTGCCACCCATGCCCTGGGTGAAATGCCTCTGGAGGTGACCTTGCTTGACGCGAAAGGAAATCAAATTGATGAACGCAGAAAGTGATCTCACATTGGATTATTTCAATGATGATTCAGCCCTGATCTATGGCATAGGCAATATCGGCCGCCAGGATGATGGTCTTGGCTGGGCTTTTGTTGACTGGCTGGCAAGCACATCGGCCTGTGCCAACGCGGAGATGGTTAAGTTTTATCAGCTCAATCTGGAAGATGCAGATTTAATCAGCCATAAGCAGCGGGTGTTGTTTGTCGATGCCTCAAAGGACACGGCAGTTAACAGCTTTCGCTTGTATAAAGCTGAGTCAAAAATGGATTTCAGTTTTACCTCGCATGCCATGTCCATAGAAACCATTATGGCAACCTGTCAGATGTGTTTTGAAAAAATCCCTGAAGTCTATGTGCTGGCCATCAGAGGCTATGAATGGGAGTTGCAAATCGGCCTGACGGAACAGGCTAAATGCAATCTTGATCTGGCGAGCGCCCACCTCTATCGCACTGCAACGGCGCCGACTGCAAAGACCGACTATTGTTTGCAGTAGTCAATATCGACTCACAATCACTTCCAAACTTGATGAAATAACTGGAGTTAAATAATGAAAACTAATATTGAAGAAATTGCAACATTAATCTATAACGCACCTATTGGCCAATACATTGGTGAAACTGGGGCAAAGATACTTGCGGAGCACGCGGCACAGAAGTTTGACTTGAAAGATAATGAGGTCCTGTGTGCAAAAGGCGATTCTACCAATTGTTTTTATATTGTGACAAAAGGGCGCCTGGCCATCACCACTGAAACAAAGGATAAACCATCTCCGACCATTTTACATATACTGGAAAAGGGTGATCTGGTCGGTGAACTGAGTTTTATTGATGACTCTCCACATGCTGATACAGTGCGTTCTTTGGGGGATTCCGGTGTTATCAGCTTCAACAAAACTGACATCACGCCATTAATCAAAGACCACCCGGAGCTCATGTTCAATTTCATGCAGGCGGTCATCAAACGTGTTCACAGTACATTAACAGCCATTAATCGTCAGCAAACCGAACTGCTGACCTACATCCAGACAGGTGGCCGAGGTCGGTTGTAATCATTTGCCGCGTCCGTAGCCCGGATATTCAGAGCCGATACCATACACAACGGGATATTGGGATGTATTTACGGATGCTGGAAGTGCTTGTCGCAGGGATGCTTTGCAGCGGATCTGCGTTGACAAGCTGGGGCACGGTCATGGGAGTTGCCCTGGCGCACGCCCTTGACGCTAACCCGACGCAGGGCTGCCATGCATGAGGCCAGCATCGCGGGAGGCATTCTCAAGCTGGTGGAGGACATCAGGCAGCGCGAAGGGTTTCGCCGTGTTACCGTGCTGCGGATTGAGGCGGGGCAACTCGCCGGCGTGGAAGGGCGTGCGCTGCGGTTTGCCCTGGAAGCCCTGGCGCCAGGGACCTGCCTGCAGCAGGCACGCATTGACATTGACGAGCCCGCAGGCCAGGCCTGGTGCCTGCCCTGCGGCGAAACGATCGCGATCAAGCAGCGCGGCGACGCCTGCCCTCTGTGCGGCCACTACCAGTTGCAGGCCACGGGGGGCACTGAGCTGCGCGTGGTCGAGCTGCTGGTGGATGACTGACATGACAAACAAGGAGACAGCAAGATGTGTGTAGTTTGCGGTTGCGCCGACACCGGTACGGCTGACGCTGTGGTGCAGGCACCCGGCCATGCGCACGGGCATGCCCACGGTCCCGAGGGGGATCATTCCCGCGAACATGCCCATGAGCATGGGCACGACCACGACCACGGCCACGGCCACGGCCACATCGATCCCGTTAGCGGTGACCTGCATTTTGGTGCAGGTCAGGCACGGGTTTCGGTGCCTGGCATGAGCCAGTCGCGAACCATCAAACTCGAGACTGACATTTTGGGTGCCAACAACCGCATCGCCAGCCAAAACCGTCACCACTTCGAGTCGCATGGCGTCACGGCCCTGAATCTGGTCTCCAGCCCCGGCTCGGGCAAAACCACCTTGTTGTGCGCCACCATTGAAGCGCTGAAGGTCCGTGCCCCAGGCCTGCATGTGGCGGTGATCGAAGGCGACCAGCAAACCAGTTTTGACGCCGACCGCATTCGCGCCACCGGCGCGCCAGCCGTGCAAATCAACACGGGCAAAGGCTGCCACCTTGACGCGCCGATGGTGGCACAAGCGTTTACGCAACTGCACCAGCACCAGCACCACGATGCAGACCACCATGATCATGCGCATGCAGACGCACGCAGCCTGCTGTTCATCGAAAACGTGGGCAACCTGGTATGCCCCGCTGTCTGGGACCTGGGCGAAGCGGCCAAAGTGGCTATTTTGTCGGTGACCGAGGGTGAGGACAAGCCGCTCAAATACCCTGACATGTTTGCCGCTTCAAAGCTGATGATCATCAACAAGATCGACCTGCTCCCCCATGTTCTCTTCGACGTGCAGCGCTGCATTGAATTCGCGCGTCGGGTCAACCCGAGCATTGAGGTGATTCAACTCTCTGGCACCACTGGCGAGGGCATGGGTACATGGCTGAACTGGCTTGACTCAGCCATGAACCCGGCATGAAGCCTGGCAACTTGCCCACCGTGCTGGCCTGCGGTGCGTGGCTCAAAAATGCGGCGTGTCTGCTCACGTCGGGGCAGCCCCAGTGGTCTGTACTGCACGGTGATTTGAGCCACCCCGACGCGTGTCGCACGCTGGAAGTGTCAGCGCGTGCACTGCTGCACCATGCGCAGCATCCGGTAGTGGCGGTGGCGCATGATCTGCATCCTGATTTTTACAGTTCGCGCCTGGCCATTGAACTGGCGCATGAACTTGGTGTACCGGCCATCGGCGTGCAGCACCACCATGCGCACATTGCCACCGTCATGGCCGAACATGGCGTGCAGGGTCCGGTGGTGGGCCTGGCGCTCGATGGCGTGGGCCTGGGTACGGACGGCGCCGCCTGGGGCGGCGAACTTCTGTGGGTGGATCAAACCGATTGGCGCCGCATGGGCCATCTGTGGCCACTGGCCTTGCCCGGTGGCGATGTGGCGGCACGCGACCCCTGGCGCATGGCCGCTGCGGCGCTGCACGCGTTGGGCCGCACCCATGAAGTGGGCTCACGGTTTTCGTCGGTAGCAGGGGAAAGCGCAGCCCACATGGTGCAGCGCATGCTGGAGCGCGACATCAACTGCCCAGCCACCAGCAGCACGGGGCGCTGGTTTGATGCCGCCGCCGGGGCCTTGGGGCTCAGCGTGCACCAGGCCCATGAGGCCGAAGCCGCGATGGCGCTGGAGCAACAGGCAACCGCATGGCTGGCGCAAAACCACACGCCAACTGTTTTTCACGGCGTGGACACACAGGCCATGGAGCAACTCGATATCCGGCCCCTGCTGACACGACTTCTTGAAACCCCTGCGGATGGCGATGGCGTGCCCGCTGCTGCGGCCTGGTTTCATCTGGCCTTGGCCGATGCGCTGTCAGACTGGGCGGCACTGGCCGCTGAACAGACGGGCACCCGCACCGTGTGTCTGGGCGGTGGCTGCTTTTTAAACAAACTGCTCACGAGCCGTGTCACGGCCAGCCTGCAACAGCGCGGCCTGCGCGTCCTGCTGCCTCAATCTTGCGGCGATGCGGGGCTGGCACTGGGCCAGGCCTGGGTCGCGGCGCATCAGGTTGTGGCCGGTCACCCTACTCACACTGAAACCGAAAGCCTGTCATGTGTCTAGCCATCCCTGCCAAACTCGTCGAGTTCCTGGCCAACGACCAGGCCATTATCAATTTGGGCGGTATCTGCAAAGAAGTTTCCGTTGTCCTCGTGCCAGGTGTTGCGGTCGGCGATTACGTCATCGTTCACGTCGGTCACGCCATTGGGCGCATCGACCCTGAAGAAGCCGAACGCACGCTGGAACTTTTTGGTGAGATTGCGAAGTTCGAAGCCCAGCAGGCAGAGCTTGCCCCATGAAATACATCGACGAATTCCGCGATGGCGCCATCGCCCGGAAAATTGCCGAGCGTCTGGCCGCCGAGGTGCAGCCCGGCAGGCACTACAGCTTCATGGAGTTCTGCGGTGGTCACACCCATGCAATTTCGCGCTACGGCGTAGCCGAACTGCTGCCAAAGAACGTGCGCATGGTTCACGGGCCGGGTTGCCCTGTGTGTGTATTGCCGATTGGCCGCATCGACCTGGCCATCGGGCTGGCGCTGGAGCGTAATGTCATCGTATGCACCTATGGTGACACCATGCGCGTGCCAGCGTCTGACGGCCTGTCACTGGTGAAGGCCAAGGCACGGGGTGGCGATATCCGCATGGTGTATTGCACCGCTGATGCATTGACCATTGCGCGCCAGAACCCGGAGCGCGAGGTGGTATTTTTTGCCATCGGCTTCGAGACCACCACGCCACCGACGGCTTTGGCGATTCGTGATGCGCAGCGCCAGGGATTGAAAAATTTCACCGTGCTGTGCTGCCATGTACTGACGCCCTCGGCGATCACGCACATCCTGGAATCGCCTGAAGTCCGGCAATACGGCACGGTGCCGATTGACGGCTTCATCGGCCCGGCGCATGTGAGCATCATCATCGGCTCAGGACCCTATGAGCATTTTTCCGAGGAGTACCGCAAGCCGGTGGTGATTGCCGGGTTTGAACCCCTCGATGTCATGCAGGCTGTGCTGATGCTGGTGCGTCAGGTCAACGAGGGTCGCTGTGAAGTTGAAAACGAATTTACACGCGCCGTTGACCGCGACGGCAACCTCAGCGCCCAGGCACTGGTCTCCGAGGTGTTCGAGCTGCGCACCAGTTTCGAGTGGCGTGGCCTGGGCGAGGTTCCCTACAGTGCCCTGAAAATTCGCCCCGCCTTTGCCGAGTTCGATGCCGAGCGCCGGTTTGAGCTAGCCTACCGCCCCGTGGCTGACAACAAGGCTTGCGAGTGCGGTGCCATTTTGCGCGGCGTCAAGAAGCCCACAGATTGCAAGATTTTCGGCACGGTCTGCACACCGGAAAACCCGGTCGGTTCCTGCATGGTCTCCAGTGAGGGCGCCTGTGCCGCCCACTATTCCTACGGGCGCTTTCGCGACATCGCCATCGTGGCAGAAACAGCATAGCAAGCATGGCCAAGAAAAACTACATTCGCCCGCTCGACATCAAAAATGGCCGCATCGACATGGGCCACGGCGCCGGCGGGCGTGCCGCCGCCCAGCTGATTGAGGAGCTGTTCCTGGCCGCGCTGGACAACCCCTATTTGCGCCAGGGCGACGACAGCGCATCGTTTGCCATGCCCTTGGGGGCGCGCATGGTGATGGCCACCGATGGCCACGTGGTGTCGCCCCTGTTTTTCCCGGGCGGTAATATTGGCTGTCTGAGCGTGCATGGAACCATTAACGACGTGGCCATGTCTGGGGCACAGCCCCTGTACCTGGCGGCCAGTTTCATCATTGAAGAAGGTTTTCCGCTGGCCGACCTCAAGCGCATTGTGGACAGCATGGCGGCGGCTGCGCGGGAAGCCGGCGTGCCGGTCATTACCGGCGACACCAAGGTGGTGGAGCGCGGCAAGGGCGATGGCGTGTTCATCAGCACCACCGGCGTTGGCGTGGTGGCGCCAGGGGTTGACGTAGCAGGGGTCAATGCGCGCCCGGGCGATGTCATCCTGTTGTCGGGCACCATTGGCGACCACGGCGTGGCGATTCTGTCAAAACGCGAGTCGCTGGAGTTTGAAACCACGATTGAGTCCGATACAGCGGCCCTGCACACTCTGGTGGCGGCGATGCTGCAGGCCGCGCCCGGCGGTGTGCGCGTGCTGCGCGACCCGACGCGCGGTGGGTTAGCCACCACGCTCAACGAAATCGCAGGCCAGTCTGGCGTGGGCATGGTGTTGGAAGAGGCCGCTATTGCGGTGCTGCCGCAGGTCGATGCGGCCTGCGAACTGCTGGGCCTGGACCCCTTGTACATCGCCAACGAAGGCAAGCTGATAGCAATTTGCAGCCCCGAGAGTGCCGATGCCGTGTTGCTGGCCATGCGGGCCCACCCGCTGGGGGCTCAGGCTGCGCGCATAGGGACTGTGACCGAGGACCCGCACCATTTTGTGCAGATGAACACCCATTTTGGGGGCCGTCGTGTGGTGGACTGGCTCAGCGGAGAGCAGCTGCCCCGCATCTGCTGACCCCATGCGCATTCTGTTGCTCAGCCACAGCTTCAACAGTCTTTCGCAACGGCTGTTCGCGGCCTTGAAAGCACTGGGGCACCAGCTGTCTGTGGAGCTGGACATTTCGGACTCCGTGACCGAAGAAGCCTGTGCCCTGTTCCAACCTGATCTGCTGATTGCGCCGTTTCTCAAGCGGCGCATCCCTGAATCGGTCTGGCGTTCGGTGGTGTGCTTGGTGGTGCACCCTGGCCCGCCGGGGGACCGCGGGCCGGCCGCGCTGGATTGGGCGGTGCTGGAGCAGGCGCCGCACTGGGGCGTCACCGTGTTGCAGGCCAATGCCGATTTCGACGCGGGTCCGGTTTGGGCCCACGCTGACTTTGCGATGCGTGCAGCGAGCAAGGGGAGTCTTTACCGCGCCGAGGTCACCCAGGCGGCCGTGGTGGCGGAGCTGCGCGCGGTGGAACGATTTGGCGTCAACGAGCCGCTGGTGCCACCAACCGCGGCAGATGCAGCCAGCCCGGACCCATCTTGCGACCACTGGCGGCCCGCCGTGCCGCAAGCAGCCCGCCGCATCGACTGGCTGCGCAACACCACCGCCGAGGTACTGGCGCGACTGCGCAGCGCCGACGGCCAGCCGGGCGTGCACGATGAACTGTTTGGCCTCCCCTGTCATTTATTTGACGCTCATCCTGCCACCGGAACGTCCCTGCAGGCGCTGGCGGGTGCTGCTGCGGGGGCAGTGGTGGCCCAGCGCGATGGCGCCCTGCTGCGGCGCACCGTGGATGGCGGCGTCTGGATTGGACAGGTCCGCCTGGCCCGGGCCTGCGGTGACGGAGCAGCATTCAAGCTGTCGGCCACTTTGGCATTTGCAGCCGAGGCGGCTACGCTGCCAGTGTGGTCCGCGCCACTCGAACGCGAAGACGATGAGTGGGCCGAGTTGCGTTATTGGGAGCTGGGGCCTGCGCTCGCTCGCGTGGGCTGTCTGTCTTTTGACTTCTACAACGGCGCCATGTCCACCGAGCAGTGCGTGCGTCTGCTGGCTGCCATACGACATGCGAAACAGCGTGACACCCGCGTGCTGCTGCTGCTCGGCGGGCGCGACTTCTTCAGCAATGGCATCCACCTGAACTGCATCGAGGCCGCAGCGCATCGGCCCTTGAGCAGCGCCGCCGACGAATCCTGGCGCAACATCAACGCGATGAACGATGTGGCACAGGAGATCATTGAAGCCACAGACCGGATCACGGTGGCGGTGTTGCGCGGCAATGCCGGAGCGGGCGGCGTGTTTCTGGCTTTGGCGGCCGACGAGGTGTGGGCGCACCAGGGCGCGGTGCTGAACCCCCACTACCGCAACATGGGCAACCTCTACGGTTCGGAGTACTGGACTTATCTGTTGCCGCGGCGTCTGGGGCCAGAGCGGGCACGCACGCTGATGACGCAGCGCCTGCCCCTGCTGGCCGTAGACGCGCAGCGCATGGGATTGGTGGACCGCTGCCTGGACAGCGCCCCTGCAGCGCTCGAACGTGACGTTATCCCTGATGCACTGGCGCTGGCGCTCACCTCCAATTTACCGCAGAGAATCCTGCAAAAACAGCGGCTCCGCGCCGCTGACGAGGCCACCCGGCCGCTGGCTGACTACCGCAAAGTAGAATTGTCTCGCATGTACCGCAATTTTTACGGCTTCGACCCCAGCTACCACGTGGCTCGCTACCACTTTGTGCACAAGCTGCCCCACGCCTGGACACCACGGCATCTGGCCATTCACCGGCCATGAAGCTGGCTGATGCCTTGCCGACGGTTCTGGTGGTGGACGACGAAGTGCGTTCGCAAGAGGTCATGCGCCGCACGCTTGACGAAGACTTCACCGTTTACACCGCCGGCGATGCCCAAGAGGCCCGTGAGCGGCTGGAGCGCACCGACATCAGCGTGATCCTGTGTGATCAGCGCATGCCCGGGCTGACCGGCGTGCTGTTCCTGAAGGAAGTGCGTGAGCGCTGGCCCGACACGGTGCGCATTGTGATCTCGGGCTACACCGACTCTGAAGACATCATTGCCGGCATCAACGAGGCGGGTATTTACCAATACATCCTCAAACCCTGGATCCCCGACCACCTGCTGGCCACCGTGCGCAATGCCGTGGATGCGCAAACGCTGCAGCGCGACACCAACCGGCTGCACCTTGAGTTGCGCACCAGCACGCCGGTACTGCGCCAGCGTGCCACGGCCAAGCTCACAAAGGCTCGCAGCATCTTCGACTTCGGCCGCATTGAGCGTGCGCCCGGCAGTCCGCTGGACGCCGTCTGCGAAGTGGCGGTGCGCGTGGCCCGCTACGACCTGAGCGTGCTGGTGCTGGGTGAATCCGGCACGGGCAAAGAACTGCTGGCGCGTGCCATGCACTACGCCAGCTCGCGTGCGGGTGGCGCCTTCGTGACGGAGAACTGCGCAGCCATCCCTGACACACTGCTTGAGTCCGAACTGTTCGGCCACAAGCGTGGCGCGTTCACGGGGGCCTATGAAGACCACCCCGGCCTGTTCCAGCGGGCCAGCGGCGGCACGATATTTCTCGACGAAATCGGCGAAACCTCACCGGCGTTTCAGGTGCGACTGCTGCGCGTGCTGCAGGAAAGAGAAGTGCGTCCGGTAGGGGCCGCGCACCCGGTGCCGGTGGACGTGCGCGTGATCGCGGCCACCCACCGCAACCTGGAGCAGCGCGTGCGTGAAGGGCTGTTTCGTGAAGACCTGTACTACCGCATTGCCTGCGTCTCGATCACCGTTCCGTCGCTGCGCGAACGTGCGGGCGACATCGCGCCGATTGCCCGGCGTCTGGTGCAGGAGGTGGGCGCCGAGCTCGGGCGCCCCGAGGTCACCCTCAGCGATGAATCCCTGGCCTGCCTGATGGGCTACCCCTGGCCCGGCAATATTCGCGAATTGCGCAACGAGATTGCGCGCGCCATCGCGCTCAGCGATGGCGCTGTGATCGCCGCCCAGTCTTTCTCCTTGCGCGTGCTGCACGGTCAGGCCGGCCTGGCGACCGCCAGACAGGCGGGGGCGCAAGGGACGGCCCTACCGCGCAGTGGCACTTTAGGTGAGCGGCTCGATGCCATCGAAGCCATGGTGCTGCGTGAAACCCTGCTGCGCCACCGCTGGAACAAGACGCGCGCCGCCACTGAGCTGGGCTTGTCGCGCGTCGGCTTGCGCGGCAAGATGGCCCGCTTCGGGCTGGAAGGCTGAATATGGACGGCTCTGTAAAACCAGACGCCGCGTTCAACGTCCTGTGGCTCCAATCCGGCGGCTGTGGCGGCTGCAGCATGTCGCTGCTGTGTGCCGACACCACCGACCTTCACGGCCAGTTGCGCGACGCCGGCATTCACCTGATGTGGCACCCGTCCCTCTCGCTGGAAAGCGGCCACGAGTTGATCGCCATGCTGAAGGACATCGTGGCCGGGCGCTTGCGGCTCGATGCCCTGTGTATTGAAGGCTCACAGCTGCGCGGACCGCACAACAGCGGCCGCTTCCATGTGCTGGCCGGCACTGGCATACCGTTGATTCACTGGGTCACGCAACTGGCCGCGCGGGCACGCCATGTGCTGGCGGTCGGCAGTTGCGCCGCCTGGGGCGGGGTAACGGCAGGCGGCGCCAACCCCACCGATGCCTGCGGCCTGCAGTATGAGGACGATCACATCGGTGGCCTGCTCGGGGCCGAGTTCCGCTCGACCAGTGGCTTGCCGGTGATCAACATCGCGGGCTGCCCCACGCACCCCAGTTGGGTGATCGACAGCCTGATGGCGCTGGCCGCCGAAACGTTTGGTGCGGTCGATCTCGACACACTGGGCCGGCCGCGCTTTTACGCCGACCAACTGGTGCACCACGGTTGCACGCGCAACGAATACTACGAATACAAGGCCAGCGCCGAAAAGCCGTCCGATCTGGGCTGCATGATGGAACACATGGGTTGCAAGGGCACGCAGGTACACGCCGACTGCAACACCCGGCTGTGGAACGGTGACGGCTCGTGCACGCGCGGTGGCTACGCCTGCATTGCCTGCACTGAACCCGGTTTCCAGGAGCCGGGCCACCCTTTCCACGAGACGCCGAAGTTCGCCGGCATTCCGATTGGCCTGCCCACTGACATGCCCAAAGCCTGGTTTGTGGCCCTGACCTCGCTGTCCAAGTCCGCCACGCCCCGGCGCATCAAGCTCAACGCCGTGGCCGACCACCTGGTGGTGGCGCCGGTGGCGCGCAAAACCCGTCTCAAATGAATCGCCTGCCATGTCCCGTTTGATTGTTGGCCCGTTCAACCGCGTCGAGGGCGACCTCGAAGTCACGCTCGACATCGAGGCCGGCCGGGTCTCCTCAGCCCACGTGAATGCACCGATGTACCGGGGTTTCGAGCATATCCTGCAAGGCAAAAATCCGCATGATGCGCTGGTGTATGTGCCGCGCATCTGCGGCATCTGCTCGGTGTCGCAGTCGGTCGCTTGCGCGCGGGCACTGGCCAGCCTGGCTGGCATCACCATGCCGCCCAACGGCCAGCACGTCGTCAATGTGATTCTGGCTACCGAAAACCTGGCCGACCACCTCGCGCATTTCTATCTTTTTTTCATGCCCGACTTCACGCGGCCGGTGTATGCGCAGCAGCCCTGGCACGCGGAAGCGGTACGCCGCTTTGCCACGCAGACCGGCGAGCAAACGCGCGCGGCGATTGCGGCACGCCAGCGCTGGTTCACGCTCATGGGCACACTGGCCGGCAAGTGGCCGCACACGCAGAGCATCGAACCCGGCGGCTCGACGCGCCCGATCGAACTCGCCGAGCGCATCCGCCTGCTGGCCAAGGTGCGCGAGTTCCGGAGCTTTCTGGAGCGCCAACTGTTTGCGGCACCGCTGGAGCAGATCAGTGAACTGGCCAGCGAAGACGCGCTGTGGGCCTGGCATGCCCAAGACCCCTGGAGCGGTGATTTCCGCCTGTTTTTGAGCATGGTGCAAGACACCGCGCTGACCCGCCTGGGGCCGGGGCCAGGCCGCTACCTCAGTTACGGTGCTTATCCGCAGCCACAAGGCGGCTTCGAATTTGGCGACGGCGTGTGGCACGCGAACACCGGCGCATTGGCGCCACTGGATGAGCGCGGCATCCGTGAAGACGCCACCTACGCCTGGCTGTCCGATGCGGCGGGGCCACGGCACCCGATCGAAGGCATCACACTGCCCGATGCCGACAAGACCGCCGCCTACACCTGGAACAAGGCGCCCCGCCTGGCCGGCGAGGTGATTGAGACCGGCGCCATTGCGCGGCAACTGGCTGCGGCAAACCCGCTGGTGCTGGACGCCGTGGGCCGCCAGGGTGGCACCGTTTACACGCGGGTGCTGGCGCGCCTGCTGGAGCTGGCGCGGGTGGTGCCAATGATGGAAAACTGGCTGCTACAACTGCGACCCAACGAGGCTTACTGCGTGCCTAACCCGGCTTTCACCGAAGGTGTTGGTATTGGCTTGAGCGAGGCTGCGCGCGGTAGCCTGGGCCACTGGGTGGTGGCCAGCCGGGGACGCATTGCCAATTACCAAATCGTGGCACCCACCACCTGGAACTTCTCGCCGCGCGACGCCGCCGGCACGCCCGGCGCACTGGAGCAGGCGCTGGTGGGCGCCCCGGTGCAGGATGGGGAAACCACGCCGGTGGCGGTGCAGCACATCGTGCGCTCCTTTGATCCCTGCATGGTGTGCACCGTGCATTGATGACTCGGCCTGTTTACACCATGGTTAACCCGTTGCCTGCGAACACGCCAACCCCGCGCCCCCAAGGCCTGGAACGGCTGATGCCAAGCGGCCCCATGGAAGGCGTGGACGAGTCCACCTGGATGGATGTGATCCAGAAAATGGACGAGGTGTACTCGCAGTTGATCCATGACGAGATCGAGTTGGAGAAGAAAAACACCGAGCTCGAGCAATCACAGCAGTTCATCTTCAGCGTGCTCGCGGCCATGTCGGACGTGCTGCTGGTATGCAATGAGCGCGGCATGATCGAGGAAACCAATGCCGCGCTGTGCGAGTTGGTGGGCCGCAACGACGCCGAGTTACGCGGCACCTCGATTTATGACCTGCTGGCCGATCCCCAGAGCACGGACCGTGCGCGCACCGTGCTGGACAACCTCAACCCGCCGCGCCGCGGTGAAGGGCTCGAGCTCAACCTGCTCGATGCCCAGCGCCAGAGTGTGCCGGTGGATGCCAACTGTACACCCCGCGTGGCCGCCAGCGGACGCCGGGTCGGCACCGTGTTTGTGGCGCGACCCACGGCCGAGATCAAGCGCGCCTACCATGAGTTGCGTGCCGCTCACGATGCGCTCAAACTCGCGCAGCAACAGTTGCTGCACTCAGAAAAAATGGCCTCGCTGGGCCGGCTGGTGGCCGGCGTGGCGCACGAGCTCAACAACCCCATCAGCTTTGTGCTGGGCAACGCGCATGCACTGAACCGCTATTGCGAACGCCTGCGCCGCTACCTGGCGGCCGTGCATGCCAGCGAACCCGCCGAGCAGCTTGACGCACTGCGAAGCAAATTACGAATTGATAACCTGCTGGACGACCTGCCCTCGCTGATTGAAGGCACGCTCGAAGGCGCGCAGCGCACCGCCGACATCGTCAACGGCCTCAAGCGCTTCTCCGCCATGGCCCCGCAGGTGAGCGGACCTGTGAATTTAAACGAAGTGATCGAGCGCGCCATCCATTGGTTGCGCAAGGGCGCAGCCCCCGGCTTTGAGGTGAAATGGCAACCCGGCGAACCCTGCAACGTGACCGACAGCGCCGGCCAGTTGCAGCAAGTACTGATGAACCTGCTGCAAAACGCGCTGGATGCCGCCACCGGCATAGGCCGCGCCCACCCAGTGGTATGGATAGACACCGACGCGGGCAGCACGCATTTGCAGTTGCGCCTGCGCGACAACGGACCCGGCATCGCGCCAGAACACCTGTCGCACATCTTCGATCCGTTTTTCACCACCAAGCCCGTAGGCCAGGGCACCGGCCTGGGCTTGTCGATCAGCTACGGCATTGTGGAGCAGCATGGCGGGGTCTTGAGCGCGCGCAACCATCCAGAAGGCGGGGCGGAGTTTTTGTTGGAACTGCCGTTGGCAGGGACGTCGCCCGACGTCTGTGCGCACGAATCGGGGTAGTGGCACTTATGGTGCGGTTGTCATGGAAAGTCACTACAAAACAAACACATCGTGAAGTCTTTCATTCACACCCTCGCGCTCAGGTGAACCAAATGGGCTTACCCCCAAAAAATGATCGTCTTGATGCGCAGGCTTACCTGGACTGGGAGTCGTAGCAAGCCGACCGGTCTGAATACATGGACGGCGAGGTGTTTGCCATGGTGGGCGTGCGACGCGTGCACGCTACTGTGGCGGGCAATGTGTTTGCAGCGTTGCGGGAACATTTGCGCGGCACACCCTGCCTGGCGTTCACTGCCGACATGAAGTTGCGCGTCGAGCCGGTAGATGCGGTTTTTACCCGGATGTGATGGTCACCTGCAACCCCCAGGACCGCCGGGCTGACCTGTTCACAGCATACCCGCTGCGGATTGTGGAAGTGCTGCATGACGACGCCGGCGAGCCTGCATGCCGCTTTGACAGCGTCAAGCTGACGCTGAGCCTGGAAACGGTGTTTGAGGATGTGGATACGGCTGAAGACTGCGCATCAACTGTGCCTGCAGTTGCAGCGGCGACTCAAAATGGATGGCATGCCAGCCAAGTGACTGCGCCGCATGCACATTGGCTTTCAGGTCATCAATGAACAAGGTACGTTCAGGGACCAGTGCATGGCGGTCTTGAAGTAACTGGTAAATGGCCGGGTCAGGTTTGATGCGCTGAACATCAGCCGAAAAGATGCCACCGTCAAACCACTTTAAAAAATCATATTTCTGCTGCAGGGTGCGGGCGTAGGGCTCGGGCATGTTGGACAAGAAGAACAAGCCCGTAACCCCAGCCCCAACCTGGCGGCGTGCGTGCAGTTCGCCGAGCAAGGCCAGACTAGCCGGAATGGGTGTCAGGTGCGCCCCAATGCGGCGCACCATGGCGCCCAAAGCCGCCAGTGGCAAATCCAGCCGCGTGGCGGTGTTGGCAATGACCGCGTCCATCGTCAGCACGCCTCGGTCAAAATCATGCCAGTCCGGGTGGCCAAAAATCTGGTGTGCCAGCCGGGCGGCCTGATCCGGCTCGTGATGCAGCGCCGGAAATGCTTCCTGCAGCAACTGCCCGGGCCGCCAGGTGAACAGCACCGCACCAAAATCAAAAACAATGTTCATCAACGCAAGCGCATCAGCAAACCCGCGGTAGAGCCATCCAACCCCACAGCGTTGCCGCTGCTGAGACGTGCTTCCACATCTTTGGCCAGCACCTTGCCCAACTCCACACCCCATTGGTCAAAGCTGTTGATGCCCCAGACCGCGCCGCTGACAAAGACACGGTGCTCCTGCAAGGCAATCAGCGCGCCCAAACTGGCGGGGTTGAGTTCATCGAGCAACAAAAAAGTGCTGGGGCGGTTGCCACTAAAGTGTTTGTGGCCACCGGCGTCTGCCTTGCCCAGCATGAGTGCCTGCGCCTGCGCCAGCACATTGGCCAGCAGCAGCGCGTGGTGACCGGGCAAGTCATGCCGGGGGGTTTTGACCGCGACAAACTCCACCGGCACCACGTCGGTGCCCTGGTGCAGCATCTGAAAATAGGCGTGCTGGCCGTTGGTGCCGGGCTCGCCCCAGATCACCGGCGAGGTGCCATAGGGCAAGGCGGCGCCAGTCGCATCCACCCGTTTGCCATTGCTCTCCATCTCGAGTTGCTGCAGGTAGGCCGGGTAGCGCTTGAGCGCGCAGTGGTAAGGCGCCACCGAGCGGCTGGTGAAGCCATGAAAGTTGCGGTACCACACGTCGAGCAGGCCCAGCCGCACCGGCAGGTTCTGCGCCAGCGGCGCACTGCGAAAGTGCTCGTCCATGGCATGCGCGCCCGCCAGGAATTCCCTGAAGCCCTGGGCACCAATGGCAATCGCCAGCGGCAGGCCGATGGCCGACCACACCGAATAACGCCCGCCCACCCAGTCCCAAAAACCGAAGGTGGTGCTGATGCCAAAGGCCTTGGCGGCCGCCACGTTGGTGGTGAGCGCCGCAAAATGGCGTGCAATGTCGGTGCCACCCTGAGCCTCGAACCAGCTCTTGGCCGACTGCGCGTTGGTCATGGTCTCGATGGTGGTGAAGGTTTTGCTGGCCACCAGGAACAGCGTGCTCTCGGGCTTGAGCTTTCTGAGCACCGCATTGAGTTCATGCCCGTCCACATTCGAGACAAAGTGAAAGCGTTTGCCGGGCAACACACATTCGTCGAGCGCCAGCATCGCCATTTGCGGCCCCAAATCGGAGCCGCCAATGCCGATATTGACAATGTCGGTGATGGCGCCATCGGCACGCACCTTTTCTGCAAACGACAGCATGGCGTTGAGCGTGGTGTGCACCTCGTGCAGCGTCTCAGCCATGTGCCGGTGCACCGACTGCGCCGGCATGGCGGGGTCATGCGGCGGCGTTCGCAGCAGCCAGTGCATCACGGCGCGCTGTTCGGTGGTGTTGATGGCCTCGCCGGCAAACATGGCGTCGCGGTGCGCCGCCAGCCCGGTTTGCTGCGCCAGTTCCATCAGCAAGGCTTCGGTGGCCGCGTCGATCCGGTTTTTGGACAGGTCGGCAAACACATGGGGCGCGCTTTGGCTGAAGGTCTCGAAGCGTGCGGGGTCAGCGGCAAACGCCTGGCGCACATCAAAGGTGCGGCCAGTGGCCTCAAACGCGGCCTGCAATTGGCCCCAGGCGGGGCTGCGGTCACAACGAATTCGGTTCATAAACAATCTCATTCCGGTTAAAAATAATAGCCGCCCGTCATCGCGAGCGAAGCGCGGCGATCCATGTATTCAGAAGTCCTGGATTGCCGCGCTTCGCTCGCAATGACAAACCACTTTTGATTCTCCACGCCCAAGGTCAAGCTGCCGCCAGCAACATCTGATCGAGCTTGCCGGCATCGACACAAAACGCGCGAATGCCCTCGGCCAGCTTCTCGGTGCCCATGGCATCCTGATTGAGTGCAAAGCGAAAAGCTGATTCGTCATAGGTCACAAAAGGCAGATCCAGCGCCTGGGCTGTTTCGGCGTCCAAGGCGCGTACCAACGGGGCCTTGCTGTCAGCCAACTGCGCCAGCAGGTCTGGGCTGATGGTCAGCAGGTCGCAGCCGGCCAGCGCCGTGATCTGGCCGACGTTGCGAAAGCTCGCGCCCATGACCTCGGTGGCAATGCCATGCTTTTTGTAATAGTTGAAGATTTGGGTGACCGACTGCACGCCGGGGTCACGGGCACCAATGTGGTCCGCTTCGACCCAGGCCGCGCCGGCAGATTTTTTGTACCAGTCGTAAATGCGCCCGACAAAGGGCGAAATCAGCTGCACCTTGGCTTGGCCGCAGGCCACGGCCTGGCAGAACGAAAACAGCAGCGTCAGGTTGGTGTGAATGCCGCGCTGCTCCAGCCGGCTCGCCGCCTGAATGCCCTCCCAGGTGGCGGCCACCTTGATCAGCACGCGGTCGATGTGAATGCCCTGCGCCTGGTACAGCTCGATCAGCCGCTCGGCCCGGCTGTAAGTGGCGCTGGCATCGAAGCTCAAACGCGCGTCGACCTCGGTCGAGACGCGCCCCGGAATGAGCGACAAATTCTCGCAGCCAAAACGCACCAGCAGCCGGTCGGTGATCTCGTCGAGCGCGCGGTTACGGTACTGGGCCACGGTCTCGTCGAGCAGCGAGCGGTACTCGGGCTTTTGCACCGCTTTCAGGATCAGTGACGGGTTGGTGGTGGCGTCGGTGGGCTGAAAGGCTTCAATTTGCCGAAAGTCACCGGTGTCGGCGACCACGGTGGTGAATTGTTTGAGGGCATCAAGTTGGTTCATGCACACATTATCAGGCGACAAGCGGCCGCCCCGGTACCGGGCGGTTACACCACCGCCACCACCGACACGCCATGGTCGGCCAGTGTCAAGCCCACCTCGTTGCCCAGGTAAGCCAGCTTGCGCAAGCTCGCCGCCAAGCCGGTGCCATCGCGGTGAATATGCCAGGCCTCCGGGCGCACCGCCACCTTGACCGCCCCCACTGCCACCGCCTGGCGCGAGGTGATCGACAGTGGCCCCAGTTGCACCACACCCGCGGCATCAGCGACACCGGGGAACAACATGGCCTCGCCCATGATTCGAGCACATTCATGTGCGGAAACAGCGCATAGCTTTGAAACATCATGCTGACATTGCGATCCGCCGGACCCAGCGTGGTGACCTCCTTGCCATCCATGAGGATCTGGCCGCTGGTGGGCGTTTGCAGCCTGGCAATCATGCGCAGCACGGTGACGGTAAAAAATGTCTTGCTGCGGCTCGCGCGCAAGGTTTGCGCGGCTTCTTCCATGCTGGGGGCCACACCCTGCACCACACCACGCATGATCATGAAAGCAATCGGCGTGAAGGCAAACAACTGGGCGATCCAGATGCCGAACAAACCGTAGAACCAGCGCGTGGGTGGGATGCCCAACGCGTACGCCAGAAACTGGTTCACCACGCCAGCGCGGCCAAACAGCCAAATCAGGCCCATGGCGGCCATGCCCAACCCGGCCAGGCCCAAAGCCAGCCAGACCCGGCCGTAAAGCAGCGCCTGCAGCAAGCCGTTGGCGGTCTCGGTGCCGCCGAATATCTGCGGCAGCACGCTGTACCAGGCGGTGTCCTGGATGGCATACCAGGGCAGCACCAGGTAAGCCAGCAGGCCGGTGATGCGCCAGAGGCGAATGGCCAGGTTGGGGTTTTTGTTCATGGTTTTGTGGGGCAGACTTCAGTCTGCCATGGTCGAATGAATTCGACCCCACAGACAACAGCAAATCAGCGCGGCAGCGAGTTGACCTCTTTTTCCCACTTGGCGATCAGGCGCTTGCGCTCGGCCGACGCGCCGTACTTGGCATAGTCGTAGATTGCGCGCGCCCTTGATGATGCTCATGGAGCCGATTTCAGCGCCGGTGCCATCGGTCGGGGTGATGGCGTCGACCGGGAAACCGTTGAGCTTTTCACCCGGCGCGTCGTGCACAAAGCTGATCGACACCGTGGTTTCGCCGCGCGCGGCAGCCTTGATCGGACCGGTGCCGCTGCGGGTGTACTGGCTGATGTTCTTGTGCAGCTTTTTCATGTACTCGAAGGCCTGGTCTTCACCCATCATCTGCACCAACGTGGCCACCATGGTGTAGGCGGTGCCGCTGGAGGCCGGGTTGGCCACCTGGATTTCGCCCTTGAGAGCCGGGTTCAACAGGTCGTTCCAGGTTTTGGGAATCGGGATTTTTTTCTTGGCGAGCAGCTCGGTGTTGTAACCGAAGCCCAGTGGGCCGGAATAAATGCCCACCGTCTGGTAGCCCGACTGCGCAGCCTGCTGTTGTGCCCAACCCTGTAACTGGGGCAAAGCCGGCGACTTGTACTCGAGTGAGAGGCCTTGCTCGGCGGCCTGCAAATGCGGGTCCCCGGTACCGCCAAACCAGATGTCGGTTTTGGGATTTTGTCTTTCGGCGATCAGTTGGGCCAGCGCCTCACCCGAACCCTTCATCGAAATATTGATCTTGGTGCCGGTGGTGCGCGCATAGACCGTGCCGATCATGTTGCACCACTCGGCCTGCACCGAACAAATCACATTGACGGTTGCTTAAGACGCATCAGTTACCAGATTTTGTGAAATTAATGAAACTAAGTTACATTACGAATTCTTTTTTTGACCCGTTTTCTAACCCACCTCTGATTTTTCACATGAGCTTTGACCTTGTCCTCTTTGGCGGCACCGGCGACCTGTCGTGGCGCAAATTGATGCCCGCGTTGTTTCAAGCCTTCAAGCACGGCACCTTGCCGGACGGCGCGCGCATCATCGGTGTTGGCCGTGACGACCTTAGCGACGAGCGTTACCGCGCCTTGATCCTGAGCCGCTTTGAGCAGGTGGAGCTGGCCAAACGGCCGAGTCCAGCAGAGTTCGAACGCTTTTCCCAATTGCTCGAATTCGTCAGCATGGACTTGTCCAAACCCGAGCATTACGCCTACCTTGGCAACAAGCTGGCACAACGCCAGGTCGACACCGTGGTCATGTACCTGGCCACCGCGCCCACCCTGTTCACCACCATCGTCGAACAACTGGCGGCAGCCGGCCTGAACACGCCACAAACCCGCGTGGTGCTGGAAAAGCCGCTGGGCCACGACCTGGCCAGCAACCGCGCCATCAACCGCAGCGTGGGCCAGGTGTTCAGCGAAAAGCAGGTGTTCCGCATTGACCACTATCTGGGCAAGCCGGCGGTGCAAAACCTGTTTGCGCTGCGTTTTGGCAACGCCTTGTTTGAGCCGCTGTGGCGGCGTGAACACATTGCCAACATCCAGATCACCATTGCCGAAGAACTGGGCGTGGAAAAGCGTGGGGCCTTTTACGAGACCACCGGTGCGCTGCGCGACATGGTGCAAAACCACGCGCTACAACTGTTGTGCGCCATCGGCATGGAGCCGCCGATCAACTCGCACGCCGATGCCATTCGCGACGAAAAACTCAAGGTGCTGCGTTCGCTCAAACCATGGACGCCCGAAACCCTGGCGCAGGATGTGATTCGCGGCCAGTACGGCGCCGGCGCCATTGGCGGCGCAGCCGTGCCTGGCTACCGGGATGAACTGGGGGTCAACCCGGCCAGCCACACCGAGACTTTTGTCGCACTGCGCACCGAGATTTCCAACTGGCGCTGGGCCGGTGTGCCGTTTTACATCCGCACCGGCAAGCGCCTGGCCGGGCGCGATGCGCGCATCGTGGTCAACTTCCGGCCGACACCGCACGCCATTTTCAACTCACAGATCGGCATGGCCAACCATTTGGTGATCAACCTGCAACCCAAAGACGGGCTGGAGCTGCACCTGCTGGCGCAGGGCCAGGACAACCGCAAAAATTCCCACACGCTGGCGCCGGTGCAACTCGACCTGGACTTTGACAAGCGCTTTGGTGGCGAGCGCGTGGGCGCCTACGAGCGCTTGCTGCTGGACGTGATCGACGGCCGCCTGAACCTGTTTGTGCGCAGCGACGAACAGGAAGAAGCCTGGCGCTGGGTCGAACCCATCCTGACCCACTGGCAGGCCGACGCCGCGGGTCCGCGCCCTTACGCCGCCGGCACCTGGGGGCCCAGCGCCACCAGTGCCATGATTGCCCGCGACGGTTTTTGCTGGAGCGAAGAATGCTAGACCGCATCAAAGCCTGCCTGCCCTCGCTGGCCCCCGCCGAGCAGCGCGTGGCCAAACTGGTATTGAGCGACCCGCGCAGTTTTGCCCTGCTGCCGGTGAGCGAGCTGGCCGACCGCGCCCATGTGAGCAAGCCCACCGTGGTGCGTTTTTGCCGCAGCGTGGGTTATGACGGCCTGAGCGATTTCAAGCTGAAGCTGGCTGGCAGCGTCAGTGAGGGCGTGCCTTTTATCCACCGCAGCGTCGACGTCGACGACAAGACCAGCGACATCATGGTCAAGGTGATCGACAACACCGTGGCGGCATTTTTGAAATACCGCAACGATGCCTCGGCCAGCGCCATTGAAAAGGCGGTCGATGCCCTGCTGAAGGCCTACCACGCGGGTCGCCGCATCGAGTTTTTTGGAGTTGGCAACTCGGGCGTCGTGGCACAGGATGCACAGCACAAGTTTTTCCGGCTCGGCATCAACGGCGTGGCTTACAGCGACGGCCACATGCAGGTGATGAGCGCCTCGCTGTTACAGCCGGGCGACTGCGTGCTGGTGATTTCCAACTCAGGGCGCACGCGCGACCTGATGGACGCCTGCGACATTGCCCGCAAGAATGGCGCCACCACCATCGTCATCACCGCCAGTGGCTCACCATTGGCTTCAGCGGGCGACATTCACGTGGTGGCCGACCACCCCGAAGGCTACGACCGTTACAGCCCGATGGTGTCGCGCCTGCTGCACCTGATGATCATCGACATCCTGGCCACCTGCATGGCACTGCGCATTGGCAGTGACAAATTGCAGCCGCTGTTGCGCGAGATGAAGAACAACCTGCGCAGCAAGCGCTACGCCTGACAGCAGCGCCGACCGGGGGTCGCCTCGGGCCGATGGCTGCTGGTTTCCTGTGGGAGGCTCGCCCTCGGGCCGATGGCTGTTGGAAGTCAATCGCGGCGAGGGCGCCGCTCCCACGGGGCGCCGCTCCCACAGCGGTGTAGCGACTGCAGATTCAGTTCCCGCATGATGCCCGCCAAGATGGAACTGCTGCGATGGGGTCATTGCGCCCTGGGCCAGCGCACACACACCTGCAAACCGCCCTGCGGGCTGTCGCCCAGGGTGATGCGTGCGGCGTGCAACACAACAATGCGCGCCACAATGGCCAGGCCAAGCCCGGCCCCCTGTGCCGGTCCCTGACGAAAGAAAGGCTCGAAGACCTGGCTGCGCTGATCAGTCGGCACGCCGGGGCCGCTGTCTTGCACGCACAGCGTTAAGGCATCGGGTTCGGCCTGCAGACAGACCACCACCTGACCGCCCTGTGGCGTGTGCTGAACGGCATTGCTGACCAGGTTTTGCAGCAGCACATCCAGACAATGCGCGTCCACCAGCAACTGCCAGTCTTCCTCTGCGGACGCCTCCAGCGTCAGTTCCTGCTGGCGACCCAGCGCCAGCGGCGTCAATTCGGCGAGTTGCTCGCGTACCCGCACCAGCATGTTGATGGGCTGCAGGTCCAACTCAGCCGCGCCGGGCTCCAACCGTGCCAGAGTCAACAGTTGTTCCACCACGCGGGTGGCGCGCAACACGCTGCTGTCGAGTTGTTTCAGGGCCGCGCCGCGGTCGGTGGCGTCGGGCGCATGGGCCGCGTTATGGGCCTGGATTCGCAGCACCGTGAGCGGGGTGCGCAACTCGTGCGCAGCATAGGCCAAAAAGCGCCTTTCTCTGGCCAGCAATTCGTTGGCCTGCACCATCAGGCGGTTGATCGACGCCACCATGGCCTCCAGTTCGATGGGCACCGGCCCCACCACCAGCGGCGACAGGCTGTCGGGCGCCCGTGTCTTGAGCAAACGCACCATGCGCGCCAGAGGGCTCAGGCCCCAGCCCACGGCCAGCCACACCAGCAGCGCCACCAAGGGCAGACCCAGCAGGTCGGGCACCAGGCTGCGCAGCGCAATTTTGGCCGCCAGCTCGCCGCGCACATCGGCGCGTTCGCCCACCAGAATCCAGAGGTCGTCAGCCCGGTCGTGCATCAAAAACAAACGCCAGGCTTGCTGCTTCAGTTCGGCATCACGAAAGCCTGCTGCAACACCCGCCAGGGTTGGCAGCGCAGCCCCCGTGACCGAGAGGGGCAGTGTTGCCGCCCTGAACTGCGCCAGCGGCAGCTGGTCAAAAGCGGCGACCGGTGAACTGGCCGAATGCAGCAGCGCAGCACCCTGCCCGTCCATCACCAGCAAACCCAGTTTGCCTTCGTACTGGTGTGCGTCAAACCCAGCCTGGCCAACGCTGTCCTGACCACTGATGGCTTCGTCGAGCGTGGCCTGCAATGCCTGGCGCTGGGCAACAGTCATGTCACGGCCCACCAGACCGGCCACCAGCCGCGCGGTTTGCAGCAGCTCGGCGTCGAACACTTCTTCGACCTCATGGCGCGCGTCGCTGTAGCTCCAGTAGGAAATAAAGGACAAGGTCAAACCGAGCAACCCCAGCACCAGCAGCAGGGTGCGCCGGCGGATCGAGTTCATGCCGCCTTGTCCACGATATAGCCCACCCCGCGCACGGTGCGAATCAGCTCGGGATGCAGCTTCTTGCGCAGGTGGTGAATGTGCACATCCAGCGCATTGCTCTCCACCTCCTCGTTCCAGCCGTACAGCACCTGCACCAGCTTGTCACGCGTGTGCACCTTGCCCGGCTGGCACAGCATCTGGTGCAGCAGCAGGTATTCCTTGCGTTGCAGCAGCACCGGCTGCCCGGCGTAACACACCTCGTGGCTGGCCGGGTCCAGGCTGACTTCGCCGTGGACGATGAGCGGCTGGGCGCGTTGAAAGCTGCGCCGCAACAGGGCCCGCATACGCGCCTGAAGCTCGTCCACGTCAAAGGGCTTGACCAGGTAATCGTCGGCGCCGGCGTCGAGTCCGGCAATGCGGTCGCTGGTGCCGTCACGCGCGGTGAGCACCAGCACCGGAATCGGATTGTGCGCAGAACGCAGCGCCTTGAGCACCTCCAGGCCTTCCATGCGGGGCAGTCCGAGGTCAAGCACCGCCAGGTCGAAGCTTTCGTGCGTCAGGGCATGCAAGGCGCTCACGCCGTCCTGCAGCCAATCCACGGTGTAACCCTCGGGCTTGAGGGCGATGCGTATGCCCTCGCCCAGGGCGACGTCATCTTCCACCAGCAAAATGCGCATTAAATTCCGTTCTATTGAGGTCTTCAGAGCTTTTCCTGAACCACCTTGAGCAGCGCACGGGTCTCGGCACGACGGCCTTCGTCGGCCATTGCCCGGCCGGGCCGGTCGGCCACTGCCAAGGTTTTTTCCAGGAAGGTCTTGGCCTCTTTATACCGCTTCTGGCGCTGCAGGAAGTCGCCATAGAAATAGTTGGGGTCGATGCCGTTGGGATTGAGCGCGAGCGCCTGTTTGAGCAAGGCCTCGGCCTTGTCGTCGTCACCAAAACCAAGTGGCCAACCTGGCACCTGATAGTACAGGCTGCCCAGGCTGGTGTAGGCCGAGCCGCCAAGCACCTTGGCGTCCAGCGTCATGGCCTGCTCCAGCTCGCCTTTGGCCTGCTTGACCAGATCCAGCGCGCCCAAGCCCCCCTTGGCCCCGGCGTAAGTGCCCAGCACAATGCCGTGCCAGACCCGCAGTTCGGCTGCCGCAGGCTCGGCACTCACGGCACTGGCGGCGAGTTTGGCCAGGTCGGCAAAGGCGCTTTCGCGCTGTTTGGCCGGGAGCTGGTAGTTGACCTCGGCCCAGCGGCTCTGGATTTGCTCGAGCCTGAAACGACTGGCGTCACTGAGCGCCAGCGCCGGCAGGCTGCTCAGCGCCAACAGGGACAGAAGAAGACGGTGACTGAATTTCATGACGATTTCCTTAGGGTTTAATACGGGCAAAACGCTGGATCAGCGGCAACTGCTTGCGCAGCGCCTGATCGACCATGCGCGGCAACAGGCTGTTGAGACGCACAAAAAGTTTTTCGGGCCAGCCGAGGTAGAGTTCCTCGCGCTCGCGCTCAATGGCCCGCACGATCTGGCACGCCACCGCCTGCGGATCGTCCATGCTGACCTTGAGCTGGCGGTTGAGCTCGACCACTGCCGCGGCGTTCATGCTGGTCCGGGTGGCGCGCGGTGCCACATAGAGCACTTTGACGTGGGTGTCGGCCAGCTCGCGGCGCAAGGCCTCGGTAAAACCCCGCAGCGCAAACTTGGTGGCGCAATACGCGGCAAAGCCCGGATAGCCGATCGAACCAAAGGTGGAGCCCACGTTAACGAGCAAGGCGTTCGGTTGCTGCCGCAGCAGCGGCAACACATGACGGGTCAGTTGCAGGGTGGCGGTGACGTTGAGCGCCACCATGTCGGCGATGGCCTCGTCGTCCTGGTATTCAAGCAGGGCGAACTGGTTGACCCCAGCCAGGTTGATCAGGCCATTCAAGCCACCAAAATTGCGGGCCGCCGCCAGCACGGCGTCACGCCCCTGGCGCTCGCACAGGTCGGCAAAGGTCAGCTGAATCTGGCCCGGAAATTTTTGCGCCAGCGCCTGCAGCGCCGCGCTTTGCCGGCCCACCAGGAGCAAATGGGCACCACCGGCGCAGAGCTGCGCCACCATGGCCTGACCGATGCCGCCGCTGGCACCGGTCATCAAAAAACGGGAGGTATTCAATTGCATGGCGGGTCTTTCAGTGTGACACCGACAAGGTGCGGAACATGTCGCCATAGAGGCGGTAGACGACCCGGGCGGTGTGCACCACGGCGGTTTTGTCGTCTTCATGGTCAAGCTGGTTCATCAGGTTTTCATACGTCTTGATGTGCGCCAGGTCGAGGCTGCCATGCGAGGCCAGGTAGCTGAAAGCCTTGTTCGGCAGCCCCAGACTGGTCTGAAGCATACCGGCGGCGCGGGTGGCCAGGGCGATGCTGGTGCCCTCCAGCACATTGACCATGCCAAAGAAGCTGACCGGGTTGTGCCGGGTAATGCGGTCGTAGACATAGCTCACCATCAGCTCGGTGGGCATGGCTGGCAGACTGCGGCGCACTGCGTTGGCATCAGCTCCGCAGGCGGCAATGTCGTTGAGGATCCACTCGTCATGGCCGTACTCCTCGTCGATGTACTCGGCCACGGCCGCGCGCAGCCATTCGAGTCGGTCCGGCAGGCGCGCACCGCAGGCCATGAGCAAGGGCACGGTGTGCTTGACGTGGTGGTAGGCCTGGGTCAGAAAAGCGACATAACTGTCGAGACTGACCTGGCCGTTGATGGCTTGCGCAATGATGGGAGCGGCGAGCAGGTACTCACGTTCCGTGGTGGATTGGGTCTGGATTTGATCGAAAAAGTTCATGAATTTCAGGGGGTTAATGGGTGACAGGTGTGGCGGCAAAATGCCCCGCGTAGTGCGCCCAAAGCGCGGCACGGCGCAAGCGGCCGTTGGTGGTGGTCAGGCCATTGGCCGGGCTGAAAGCGTGGTCGGCGCGCCGCCAATGCTGCACCCGGGCATAGTCCGGCAGTCCGGCATTCACCCGCGCGACCACAGCGGCCAGTTCAGTGTCGCTGAGCGCAGCATCACGCAGCACGAGCACCGCAAGGTTGCCGGGAAGCGCCTCGCCATGAACCCAGGCCTGGGCTACTGAGGCTTGCTGCGTCAGCTCGGCTTCGACCCATTCCGGGTTCACGTTGCGGCCATAGGCGGTAATGAACTGGTGCTTCTTGCGCCCGTGCAGCACCAGAAAACCGTCTTCGAAATGCCCCAGGTCGCCGGTGGCCAGCCAGTCATTTTTCAGGGCGGCGTCCCCCAGGTAAGCGAGCATGCGCGCGCCACGCACCAGCACTTCGCCGTCCGATGCCAGGCTGACCTGCAGGTGCGGCAAAGGCCGCCCGACGGCGCCGATGCGTCGGTGTTGCGGCGTGTTGAGGCAGACCACCGAGGCACATTCCGACAAGCCATAACCCTCGAACACCGGCAAGCCCAGGGTATCGGCCCGCTGCAGCAGTTGCGGTGCGACCCGGCCGCCGCCGACGGCGACGAAGCGCAGGCTGGTGGGCAAGGCCATGCCGCGCTCGGCCGCGCTGACCAGCGCCATCAGCAGTTGCGGCACGAGAATCAGGCTGCTCGGCGCGATGGTCAACACATGACCCAGCAAACGCGGCAAGTCCAGACCGCTGGCGCCTTGCAGTCCGATGTCGGCCATGCCCCGCAGCTCAATGCGTGCACCGGCCAGCAGCGGGGTGTAAATGCCAGCAATGTTTTCCAGCAGCGTGGCCAGCGGCAACACACACAGATGGCGATCAGACGCGCAAGCGCCGGTGGCCTGCAGCAGACTTTGGGCCACGGCAAGTTGCACTCCGGCATCCAGGCAAACGCCCTTGGGTTGACCGGTGGTGCCCGAGGTGTAGGTGATTTTTTGGGTGCCGTCGGGCAGCGCCGGCACTGCGGTCACTGAGCGCTGCGCGATGTCGGGGCCGCGTGCGACAAAGCCGCAACTGCTGACCAGGGCGGCGGGCCCGCCGATCAGGGTGTCGACGCCAGCGCTGTCGAGCACGTGCACTTTTTGACTGTCAGAAAAAAAGTCGGGCACTGGAACGCAGACCCGGCTGGAAAACAGCAAGGCCAGGTCCCACAGCACCCAGCCGATGCTGTTGTCCAGGCACAGCGCCACGCGTTGCGCCTTGCGCCCGGCCAGCTGTGCCAAGCGTTGCTCAACCTCAACCAGCAGTTCGGCATAGGACAGCGTTCGGCAGCCATCGGACAAGGCGACCCGGTTGCCGTGGGCCGCCAGCGCTTGCCGGAAAGCGCCGAGTTCAGGCTGCATGCTGTAGTCCGCTTGACGCGATACGAAACTGGGACAGGTCCGAGGCTGGCTGCGCGTCCAGCAGTTGCCGGTGCGCCGGCAGAATCTCACCAAACACCACCTGGGGCGCGCTGTCGTAGTAGCGACCCCAGTCGGCCAGCGACTCCCCCATGCGCGCGGGGTCGGCCAGTCCCAGCGATTGGGGGGCCAGGCCAAGTCGGTGAAAGCTGTTGAGCACTTCCTGGGTGCCGGTGAAAGTCACCCAGCGAAAACCCTGCAGCGCCAGCTGACGCGTCAGCTTGACGATCAGGGCGCGGGCCGTGCCCTGCCCTGATGCCGCCAGATTGCCCACCTCCACGATCTGATGGCGCGCCACCTCGACGCCACTGCGCTCGAAGATGGCCTGCTCGATCGGGACATCCAGGTAACGCTCGAGAAACAGCGGGCCACTGTCGGCCCGACGGCACCCCGCCGCACCGTGCAAGCTGCCGTCCTCGGACTGCAAGCCAAACAGCTGCGGCATGAAGTGCGACACCTGCGCCCGGTGCGCTTGGTTGAAACGGCGCCGGATGAAGTCGATTGCGGCGCGCTGGCCCGCCTCCTCAATCAGGGGTACCAGCTCAAGGCGTCGCCGCGCCAGATTTGAAAAGTCAGAAATGAATGTCATGGCGCCAATGTTGGCAGGCCAGCATTAGCGGAAGATTAACCGGGACAAAATAGTTTGAAAAAATTTTCGCTTCAGACATTAACCGAGAGAGGTCGTGAAAAAGCCCCCTGAACCTTTTGGGTTTGAGGGGGCCGCAGGCCGCTTTCAGGAGCGGCTTGATCCGGTGGCTCAGCCTTTGTTGCTGAGGCAGGATTTCATGAAGGCTTTGCGCTCGTCGCCCTTGAGCATCTTGTCAGCGGCGTCCTTGTTGCAGGTTTTCATCTTGTTTTGCTGGGTACTTTGGGCTGCCGGAACCGCCGGGGTTGCGGCACTGGCTGCGTTGGCCGGGCTGGCCGGGCTGGCCGCCTGGGCCAGACCCAGTGACAGGGTTAAACCCAATAGTGTCAAAAACTTTCTCATGATGCCTCCTTAAAACGTGAACAACAAACCCCCGACGGGAGCGCCAATTCACGGCGCATCATGGAAACCATTGGTTGACACGGCGCTGACGGACGCAATCACGCGGACGAAGCGGGTTTTTGCGCAACACAGGCGCGGCACAGGCGCAGCGCCAACAGCTGCAATGCCTGCCAGGGCGCCACCGGCCAGTCTGGCCGCTTGAGTCCTTTGACGACACCATCCACCTGATGGGCATCCATCAGGAACTGCGCCAGTGCGGCACTGCTCAAACGCGGCACGACCCGCTCGAACAGCCGCTCCTTGTTGCCCCACACGCGCTGCTCGCGCAAGGCCATCGGCAGTGGGCTGCCCCGCTCAATCGCATCCTTGACACGTTTCAGCGCGCGAATGTCTTCTGCCAGCGTGTAGTGCACCAGCACCTCGGCCTCGCCTTCGGCCTGCAGCCCCTCAAGCATGCGCTGCACACGCGCAGTCTGCCCCGCCAGCACCGCCTCGCTGAGCTTGAAGACGTCAAAACGGGCGACGTTGAGCACTGCGCCCTCGATCTGCTCAAAACCGAGTTCACCCGCCGGGTGCAACAGCGCCAGTTTCTGGATTTCCTGGTGCGCAGCCAGCAGGTTGCCCTCGACCCGGTCGGCAAAAAACTGCAATGTGCGCTGGCCTTCCACACCGGCCACCACGCGCTGACCCTGGGCCGCCAGGCGCTGGGCAATCCATTGCGGCAGGGCAGCGCGCTCCACCGGGCTCACCTCAAGCGTGACACCGGCTTCGAGCGCCACAAACCAGGCACTGGCCTTGGTCGCGCGGTCCAGCCGCGGCAGGATCACCACCGTCAGCACGCTGTCGTTGCCCTGCGCGGCTTGCGCCAGCTGCTGCAAGGCGACGCTGCCGTCCTTGCCGGGTTTACCGGACGGAATGCGCAGCTCAAGAATTTGTTTGTCCGAAAACAGGCTGAGCGATCCACCAGCCGCCAGCACCTCGCTCCAGTCGAAATGCGCGCCCGACACGGTGTGGGAACTGCGCTCGGAAAAACCCTGGGCGCGGGCGGCCACACGAATGGCATCCAGCGCCTCCTGGATCAACAGCGGCTCGTCACCATGCAGGGTGTAGAGACTTTTCAGGCCTTTTTGCAGGTGCCCAGCAAGCGATGCAGACTGGATTTGCATGGGAACGCGTCAGTCCAGCTGACCCGACTGAATGGCGGCCAGGCGGCGCAGGATTTGCTGCACGATGTCCGACTGCATGTCGCGGTACAACAAGGCTTCTTCAGCGTCTTTGGCCAGCGCGGCAGACTCGCTGTAGCTGATGTCGCGTTGTTGCACGATGTCATCCCCAGCAATGATTTCATTGCCCTGGGCCGTGCGCAGCTGCAACCGCACCCGCATGCGCAACTGCAGCTCACGCACCTGACCTGAAGAATTCACGCCGACCACCACTTTTTCGCGCGCTTCGTTGGCCACGGTCAATACCAGTTGCGCCTGGGTCAGCGGCGCATTGTCTGCCAGCACCTGGACTGCCGAACCAAAGCTGCGGCGCAGTTCCTGGGCCACCGCACCGCCCGGCTGGGGTTGAATGGCGATCCGCTGAAAAGCAAAAGCCTGGCTGCCACGCAGGCGAAAACCACAGCCTGCCAGACCAGCGCCTGCAAGCGTCATGCCCGCAAATTGCAGCACGCTCCGGCGCGACGTGACGGTGGAGGCAAACAAGGGGACGTGCTTGGCCATGGCTTACAACACCAGATTGATCAGACGACCGGGCACCACAATTACTTTTTTGGGTGCCGCGCCGTTGGCGAATTTTTGGAACATCTCGTGGGCCAGCGCGGCCTGCTCGATGGCGGCCTTGTCAGCACCGGCCGACACCACAATCGATCCGCGCAGCTTGCCATTGACCTGCAGCATGAGCTCGATCTCGTCCTGCACCAGGGCATCAGGGTCAACCTGGGGCCAGGGGGCATCGAGCAAATCGCCCAAGGCGGCGGCATAACCCAGCCCGGACCACAAGCTATGGGCAATGTGCGGCGTGGCCGGATACAGGCCACGCAGCAAAATGCCAAAACCCTCAATCAGTGCGACCTGGGCCCCTTCAGAATCGACCGCCTTGAAGTCCTCCAAGGCATTGATCATTTTCATGGCCCCACTGACCACCGTGTTGTACTGCATGCGCTGGTAGTCGTAATCCACCTGCTTGAGCACCGTGTGGATCTCCAGGCGCAAGGCCTTGGCTTCCTTGCCAAATGTGGCCGTTTTTGGACTCCCCGCCGACACCAAACTGGCGCTGATCGTTGCAGCAGAAGTGGCCGACAGCTTGACGCCAAAGTTCCAGACCCGGCGCAAAAAGCGGTAGCTGCCTTCCACGGCGGCGTCGTTCCACTCCAGCGTGGCCTCGGGCGGCGCGGTGAACATGGTGTACAGGCGCGCCGTGTCGGCGCCGTACTTTTCGATCAGGTCCTGCGGGTCGACACCGTTGTTTTTGGACTTGGACATGGTGCCCACGCCCTCGTAATCGATGGCGGTTCCCACGGGCAAATCGCCCACCGCCTTGATGAGGCGCGCGCCGGTGACCTTGCCAGCCTCGTCGCACACGTGCTCGACGTCACTGGGCCAGAAGTAGTCCTTGCCGCCCTTGTCAGTGCGCCGCGAATAGATGTGGTTCAGCACCATGCCCTGCGTCAGCAGCTTGGTGAAGGGCTCGTCGACCTTGACCAGACCCAGGTCACGCATCACCTTGGTCCAGAAGCGCGCATACAGCAGGTGCAGGATGGCGTGTTCGATGCCACCGATGTACTGGTCCATCGGCATCCAGTAATCGGCACCGTCAGCCACCATGGCATCGCTGTTTTTGGGGTCGCAATAGCGCATGAAGTACCAGGAGCTGTCCACGAACGTGTCCATGGTGTCGGTCTCGCGCCGCGCCGCCTTGCCGCACAGCGGGCACACCACTCCGGCATGGAAACCTTCATGCTTGTGCAGCGGGTTGCCGGAACCGTCTGGAATACAGTCTTGCGGCAGCACCACGGGCAGGTCTTGCACGGGCACCGGCACCGCACCGTGCTCGCTGCAATGGATGATCGGGATCGGGGTGCCCCAGTAGCGCTGGCGGCTCACGCCCCAGTCGCGCAGGCGCCAGGTGACCTTTTTCTCGCCCAGGCCCAGAGTGACCAGGTCGGCCGCCACGGCGTCAACACACGCCTTGAAATTCAGGTCGTCATACTTGCCCGAGTTGACGGCACTGCCGTTGCCCTTTTCGGCATACCAGTCGTGCCAGACGGTCGCGTCAAAACTTTCCGAGTTCACGCGCACCACCGGTTTGATCAGCAAGTCATATTTGAGGGCGAAGGCAAAGTCGCGCTCGTCGTGTGCCGGCACGCCCATCACGGCGCCGTCACCGTAGCTCATCAGCACGTAGTTGCCGACCCAGACTTCCACCTGCTCACCGGTCAACGGATGGGTGACGAACAGGCCGGTGGCCATGCCCTTTTTTTCCTGCGTGGCGAGTTCGGCCTCGGTGGTGCCGCCGTGCGCGCATTCCTGGATGAAGGCCGCCAGGTCTTGCTTGCCGGCTGCTGCGTGCGTGGCCAGCGGGTGCTCGGCGGCCACCGCGCAAAAGGTCACGCCCATGATGGTGTCGACACGGGTGGTGAACACGTACATGCGGCCGTCACCAATCAGCGCACCGGATGCGTCCTTGATGTCATGGGTGAAGGCAAAACGCACGCCCTCGCTCTTGCCGATCCAGTTTTCCTGCATCAGCTTGACGCGCTCAGGCCAGCCCGGCATGCGGTCGCCGGTGACGTTGGCCAGCAATTCTTCAGCGTATTGGGTGATGGCCAGGTAGTAGCCCGGAATCTCGCGCTTTTCCACAATAGCGCCGGTGCGCCAGCCCTTGCCGTCAATGACCTGCTCGTTGGCCAGCACGGTCAGGTCGACCGGGTCCCAGTTGACGATCTGGGTCTTGCGGTAGGCAATGCCTTTCTCCAGCATCTTCAAAAACAGCCACTGGTTCCACTTGTAGTACTCGGGCGTGCAGGTGGCGACTTCGCGGCTCCAGTCGATGGCCAGACCCATGGCCTGCATCTGCTGCTTCATGTAGGCAATGTTCTCGAACGTCCATTGGGCCGGCGGCACGCCGTTTTTTAAAGCGGCGTTTTCTGCCGGCAGGCCAAAGGCGTCCCAGCCCATCGGCATCAGCACGTTAAAACCCTGCATGCGCAATTGGCGCGTCAGCATGTCGTTGATGGTGTAGTTGCGCACATGGCCCATGTGCAACTTGCCGCTGGGGTACGGCAGCATGGAGCAGGCGTAAAACTTCTTCTTGGGCTTGCCATTGACATCGACCGCGTTTTCAGTCACGCGGTAGGCGTCGGCTGCGCCCCAATGGGCCTGGGCTGCGGCTTCAACTTCAAGGTGCTGGTATTTGTCTTGCATAAGGCTCTGAAACAGCGGCGTAAGGGCCGCGATGGCATGAAATGGGACTTGATTTTAGGGTTTGACTGCCGCTGCAGGCGCATCGGCCACAAAGCCAATGCGGTTCAAACCGGCAGTCTGGGCTGCACCCATGACTTCGACGATGCGGCCATAGGGCACGCTCTTGTCGGCACGCAGCAGGACTTCGGTCTGCGGATTGACCTGGGCCGACAACTGCAGCTGACGCACCAGTTCGTCCTGTGCCACCACCTGGTCTTGCAGGTAAGTCTGACCGGCAGCATCCACCACCACGGTCACCGACTTTGGCGCATCGCCTGCACGGGCAGCCTCGGAGGTGGGTAAATCGAGCTTGATGGAGCTGGCCAGCAACGGTGCGGTGATGATGAAGATGACCACCAGCACCAGCATGACGTCGATCAGCGGCGTCATGTTGATGTCACTCATGGGCTGTGCGCCCAGGGAACGGTCCAGACGGCCAAACGACATGGCTAGGCCTGGAACGCGGCCACGCCAGTGCTGCCGAGTTCGCGCAGGTCACGGGCAAAGCCTTCGAGTTCGGCCTCGAGGCGCGCCACAACACGGCCCAGCACGTTGTAGGCCAGCACGGCCGGAATGGCCACCATCAGACCCGCCGCCGTCATGATCAGCGCCTCACCCACCGGGCCCGAAATTTTGTCAATGGTGACCTGGCCCGCGCTGGCAATACCGATGAGGGCATGGTAAATGCCCCATACCGTGCCCAGCAAACCGACAAAAGGTGCTGTAGCGCCAATGGTGGCGAGCAAGACTTGGCCGTGCTGAAGCCTGGCGAGCGCGGCGTGCAGGGCATTGCGCAGCACGCGGGTGAGTTGCTGGGCGCGGTCGCCAGCGCTGGCCAGGGTTTGACCGGTTTCAAGACGGGTCGCAATCACCATGGGCAAGACCAGCGATTCGCGGTCAAATGCCTTGACCTTTTGTACGGCATCAGCAACCGAACCGGCCTGCCAGAAAGCCGCAATACAACGTGCGATATCGCCGCCAACACGATGCAGCAACCAGGTTTTCCAGAAGATGACGACCCAGCTCGCCACCGACATGGCCAGCAACAGCAGCGCAACCCCGCGCGCCAGGGCATCACCTTGCAAGAATAACTGCGCCAAATTCATTTGAGATTGAGCACGTCGCTCATATCAAACAGCCCGGCTTTGCGGCCACGCAGGAAACGCACGGCGCGCAGGCTGCCCTGGGCATAGGACACCCGGCTGGAGGACTTGTGGCTGATCTCGATGCGCTCGCCGGTGCCGGCAAACAGCACGGTGTGGTCGCCCACGATGTCGCCACCGCGGATGGTGGCAAAACCGATGCTGGACGGATCGCGTTCGCCAGTGACGCCATGACGCGCATAAACGGCACAGTCGTTCAGGTTGCGGTTGAGCGCCGCAGCGACGACTTCGCCCATCTGCAGGGCGGTGCCCGAGGGCGCGTCAACCTTGTGGCGGTGATGTGCCTCAATGATTTCAATGTCGTAACCGGTATGGAGGGCTTTGGCTGCCATTTCAAGCAGTTTGAGCGTGACGTTGACACCCACACTCATGTTGGGAGCCACCACGATGGCAATGTCTTTGGCGAGCTCGGCAATTTGCTGCTTTTGGGCCTCGCTGAAACCGGTGGTTCCAATGACGGCGTTCACACCCAATTCACGACACGCCTGCAGATGCGCCATGGTGCCCTCGGGGCGGGTGAAATCGATCAGGGCCTGGGAATGGCTCAAGCCCGTTGGCAGGTCAGCACTGATGGAAATGCCGCTGCTCAGGCCCATGGCGGCAGCGGGGTCCAGACCCACTGCCGGGCTGGAAGCCACATCGAGGGCGCCGCTGAGCTGGCAATCGTCAGAACGGCAAATGGCCTCGATCAGCATGCGGCCCATGCGGCCGCTGGCACCCGCCACGCAAATGCGGTGAAGTGAAGAGTCAGTCATATCAGGGGAAGCAATCAGTTGGCGCTGGTTTCCAGCGGCGGATAACTCGCTGGCAGGGGCGCCAGGGGCTTGGGCGCAGCTGGCGCGGTTACCGCCGTGGCCTTGAGGCTCTCTTCAGACATTTCAAGCACCGGAACGGTACCTGTCCTGCGGCCAGAGTCCAGCGAGGCCACGAATTCTGCCTCACTTGGCAGGGGATCCGCGTCGACCCGGGCCAGATTGGCGCCATTGAAAAACACCGTCACCCGCCGGGCCTGCGGCTCAGCGCCCTGGCGTTTGAAGGTAAACACATAATCCCAGCGGTCGGCATGAAAAATACTGACCAACAAGGGCGTGCCCAGAATATCGCGCACCTGCACGCGGCTCATGCCTTCCTTCAAGGCTGCAGCTTGCTCACGCGAGACGAAATTACCCTGCACAATGTCAATTTTGTAGGGTGTCACAACACCGATCATGCGGTTGCTGGCCTGATCCAGGCTGCCACACCCGGCCAAACCGACCAGCGACAAGCCTAACAAACTCAAGCGAAAAGAATGAAGTAGAGACTTGGACATGGGCTAAGTGGGTAACGAATAATCGGACCATTGTACTGGCTACCCCATCGGGCCTTCAGCGCCAGACCCGCCTCGTGCACCCTGCTGTCAGCCGGGCTCGTTCATGGCCAGACGATGGCGTTCGACGAAGTCCTTGTAAGTGTCAACGCCGCGCATTTGCAAAATGGTGTTGCGCACGGCGGCCTCGACCAGCACGGCGATATTGCGCCCGGCCACCACCTGGATCACCACCTTGCGCACCGGCACATCGAGCACATCCTGCGTCAGGGGTTCGTAGGGAATGCGTTCGTAATCGCGCTCCATGGTCTCGCGGCGCACCAAATGAACGATGAGTTGCAGACGCTTTTTGCGGCGCACCGCAGTTTCGCCAAAAATACCGCGAATATCGAGCAAACCAATGCCGCGCACTTCGAGCAAATTGAGCAACAACTCGGGGCAGCGCCCCTCGATCGTGTCCTGGTTGATGCGGTACAGGTCCACGGCATCGTCAGCCACCAGACCGTTGCCGCGCGAAATCAACTCCAAGCCCAACTCACTTTTACCCAGGCCGGATTCACCGGTGATGAGCACGCCCAGGCCAAGAATGTCCATGAACACGCCATGCATGGTGCAACGGTCGGCAAAATGCTTGGACAAATAAGCGCGCAGCACGTCAATGACAAAAGCCGATGACCCTTCGGTGGCAAACATCGGAATCTGGGCACGCTCGCACATCGAGGTCAACCCTTCTGGTGCCGATTGCCCGTCGGCCAGCACCAGCACCGGCGGCTCCAAGGTCACGATGCGGGCAATGCGGCGCGCGCAATCGTCAGGCGTGGCGTTGACCATGTAGGCCACCTCGCGCTCACCCAGTATTTGTACCCGGTAAGGGTGAATGTAATTGAGGTAGCCCACCAGATCAGCGCCGGAGCGTGCCGCACGCACCGCAACCTCATCAAAGCGCCGCTCGGAAGCGCCCAGGCCGGCCACCCACTCCCAGCGCAGATTGGCGCGAAAGGCCTCAAACAGAACGTCGGCGCTGATGAAGTTGGGCTTCATGGCAGGCGCTCTGGCTCAGTTGAATCTGGAAAAGGCGGCCAAGGGCTCAGGCTGACTGCCAGTTGGCAATGCGCTGGTACAGTTCGGTGCCATCCTTGATCGTGAGGAGTTGTTCGCGCAAAGCGGCGTCACTGAGCATTTCAGCAATTTCTGACAAAATTTCCAGGTGCTTTTGGGTGGCTGCTTCTGGCACCAACAAGAAGATCATCAAACCAACGGCCTGCTCATCTGGGGAATCAAAGCCAATGGGCTGCGCCAATTGGATCACGGCCGCCATGGGCGCCTTGAGTCCCTTGATGCGGCCATGTGGAATGGCCACACCATGCCCCAAGCCGGTGGAACCCAAACGCTCTCTTGAAAAAAGGCTGTCGGTAACCAGGGCGCGACTCAGACCGTGCAAGTTCTCGAACAGCAAACCAACCTCTTCAAAAGCTCTTTTTTTGCTTGAAACGTCCACTTGGACCATTACTTGTTCAGCCGAGAGGATGGAAGCGAGTCGATTCATGATGTTCTTTGAAAGCACGCGATAAAAATTTCGCGCAAAAAAAGCCGCACGCACTTGCGAGCGGCTTCTCGGATTTTAAATTACATCAAGCGCTTGGGCGCGTCATGATGGTGGGATTGCAAACGGTCTTTGTGGCGCACCACCTGCCGGTCGAGTTTATCAACCAGTTCATCCACAGCGGCGTACAAGTCGGAGTGCGCGCTTTCGGCGAACAACTCGATGCCCTTGATGTGAATATTGCATTCGGCTTTCTGTCGGCGCTCTTTTTCCTTCATGTTTTCCACAGTCAGCAACACCTTGACATCCACGACTTGGTCAAAGTGTCGCTTGATCCGATCCAGCTTGTTGGTTACGTAACTGCGTAAGGCAGGGGTTACTTCCAAATGGTGACCGCTGATCGTCAAGTTCATAAAAGCCTCCTAAGCTCTTGGGTGAAAAGCCGCCAGCCACGCCGGCAGCAGAAAAAATAAATACGCAAACCATGGTCTCAACTATGCACCGCCTTGGGGCAATTTGCAATTATTTTTTTTGATGCGATGCAGCATTATGTGCCCTTGAAGACGGGTTTACAGGCGCAAGGACTGCTGCAATGCGATAATCCTTGCGCTTGAATGATTGCATTTTGACCGGACCCACTGCCCACAAATGCCGCCCATTCACTGGTTTTCAAGACACCAGAGCGCCCTTGGGCCGGGCAGCCATTCTGCCAACCCAACGCGTCATGATCTACCTCTTTTGGGAGTGAGCGCATGCTCAATATCTTCACCCTTGCCAACGGTCGCCTGATCCAGGAAGAGATCGAATCTCTCGAAGAGCTGTCACGCTTCCAGCCGATCTGGGTTGACCTGGAATCACCCACGCTCGAAGAAAAACGCTGGATCAAACAGTATTTTGGCCTTTCCATCCCGGAAGACGCGATGGACGAGGACATCGAGGAATCGGCCCGCTTTTACAAGGAAGACAACGGCGAGCTGCACATTCGCAGCGACTTTCTGGTGGCTGACGACGATGACCCGCACACGGTTCGGGTGGCGTTTATCCTGAACCTGGTCAACGACGAGCTTAAAAGCAAGGGCGTGCTGTTCTCGATCCACGACGAGGATGTGCCGGTGTTCCGCTTGCTCCGCATGCGCGCCCGGCGTGCACCCGGCCTGATCGAAGACGCCAAAGAGGTCTTGCTCAAGCTGTTTGACGCCGACGCCGAGTATTCAGCCGATACGCTCGAAGAAATTTACGATGAGCTGGAAAAAGCCAGCGCCAAGGTGTTGTCGGGCGACGTGACCGATGCGCTGGCGGGCGAGGTGCTGGGCGCCATCGCACGCCACGAAGACATGAACGGCCGCATTCGGCGCAACGCCATGGACACCCGGCGCGCCGTCAGCTTCATGATGCGCACCAAAATGCTCAACAGCGAACAGTTTGAAGATGCGCGGCAAATCCTGCGCGACATCGACTCGCTCGACTCACACACGGCCTTTTTGTTTGACAAGATCAACTTTTTGATGGACGCCACGGTCGGTTTCATCAACATCAACCAGAACAAGATCATCAAGATCTTCTCGGTGGCCAGCGTCGCGCTGCTGCCGCCTACGCTGATCGCCAGCCTGTACGGCATGAACTTCAAATTCATGCCAGAACTTGACTGGGCCATGGGCTACCCCTATGCGCTGGGGCTGATGCTGGCCAGCGCGCTGGTGCCGATGTGGTACTTCAGAAAACGCGGCTGGCTCAAGTAATTACGGGTTCGGCTGCAGCCTGATGAACTGGGCAAGCACAGCCAATGCATAAGGACTGGCCACCTGGCTCACAAAAGCCGAAAAGTCCAGGTGCGCCTGGGCATCGGCACGGTCTGAGATGGTGCGCATGGCGGCAAAGGGCACGCCGTAATCGTGACACACCTGGGCCACTGCGGCGCCTTCCATCTCGACCGCCAGCGCCTCATGGCCGGCTGCCAGCAAGTCGTCGCGCATCAGCGCGGCTGCCGCAGGGTCGCAGACAAACTGGTCACCGCTGGCGATCAGGCCGCTGTGGATTTTGGGCGCCTCCAGCGGCAGGCTGCGGTGAAATTGATTGCCCACGCCAGCCAGGCCAAGCTGCGCGGCGTCAAGCAACAGCGCGGACAGCGCCGGGTCGCAGTCGAACGTGGCGCGGCCGTACAGCGGTATTTCATACCTTGGAAAAAGCGGGGCAGAGTTGAGGTCGTGCTGGATGAAGGCCTTTGCCACCACCACATCGCCCACCCGGACGCCAGCACCCACGCCCCCCGCCACGCCGGTAAACACCACACGCTTGACAGCAAAGGCCTCGATCAGCGCCGTGGTGGTGGTAGCCGCTGCCACCTTGCCAACCTTGGAAAGCACCAGCACCACGTCCTGCCCAGCCCACTGACCGCACCAGAAGGTGCGCCCGGCTCGCTTGACACGCTGCGGATTGACCAGTTGCTCCAGCAGGCCCCGCTGCTCATCAAGCAGGGCGCTCATGATGGCCAGCGTCAAGTTCGCCGTCCTGCAATGCTGTTATTTGCCACGCAGCTCACGGCGCAAAATCTTGCCCACCGGTGTTTTGGGCAGCTCGGCGCGGAACTCAACCACTTTGGGCTGCTTGTAACCGGTGAGGTTTTCCTTGCAATAAGCGCGCACCTGCTCTTCCGTGAGGCCGGGTTCTTTTTTGACAACGACCAGTTTGACCGCCTCACCGGTCTTGTCGTCGGGCATGCCCACACAAGCACACTCCATGATGCCGTCCATTTGCGAGACCACGTCTTCAAGCTCGGTGGGGAAGACGTTAAAGCCGCTCACCAGAATCATGTCTTTCTTGCGATCGACAATTCTGAAATAGCCGCGCTCGTCCATCACGCCAATGTCGCCCGACTTGAAATAACCATCGGCGGTCATGACCTTGGCGGTCTCATCGGGGCGCTGCCAGTAGCCGGCCATCACTTGAGGCCCCTTGATGGCGATCTCGCCCGACTGGCCCACAGGCAACTCGTTGCCGCTGTCGTCGAGCAATTTGAGCCATGTGCCGGGCACCGGCAGACCGATCATGCCGGAGAATTCGGCGCCGACCACCGGATTGGCGGTGGCAATCGGCGAGGTCTCGCTCAAACCATAGCCCTCGGCAATGCTGCAACCCGTTTTTTCCAGCCAGAGCTTGGCCACAGCGCTCTGCACCGCCGTACCGCCCCCGGCCGACACCAGCAAATGGCTCCAATTCACCTTATTGAAATCCGGGTGGTTGGCCAAGGCATTGAACAGCGTATTGACCGCCGGGAAGAAATGAACCTTGTGCTTGGCCAACTCGGCCAACACCGCCGGAAAGTCGCGCGGATTGGGAATCAGGATGAGCTTGCCGCCAATGCGCAGCGACAGCATCATGGCCACGGTAAAGGCGAAAATATGGTACAGCGGCAGGGCACACACTGTATTGAGTTGCTCACCCTGCGGAATTTTTTTCAGAGCCGGGTCAAACCAGTCGTCGGTTTGCAGCAGGTTGGCCACCAGGTTGCGCTGCAGCAGCACGGCGCCTTTGGACACACCGGTGGTGCCGCCGGTGTATTGCAGCACCGCCACGTCGTCGGGCTTGATGACTGGTTTTTTAAGGGTACCGCTGCTGGCCTTGGCAATCGCCGCGTTGAAGCGCACCGCAGTGGGCAGGCTGAAGGTCGGTACCATTTTTTTGACGTTGCGCACCACATAGTTCACCAATGTGCCTTTGAGCAGGCCCAATTGGTCGCCCATGGCGCACAGCACAATGTGCTTGACCGGGGTGGCGGCCAGACATTTCTCAAGGGTGGCGGCAAAATTCTCGAGGATGACAATGACCTTGGCGCCCGAATCCTTGAGTTGATGCCCCAGCTCGCGCGCCGTGTAAAGCGGGTTGACGTTGACCAGGGTGTAACCAGCGCGCAAGATGCCAGCCACGGCAATGGGGTACTGCAAGACATTGGGCATCATGACGGCCACCCGATCGCCCTTGGCCAAACCCAGACTTTGCAAATAAACACCAAAGGTCTGACTCAACTCGTCAACCTGTTTGTAACTTTGCTCTTTGCCCATGAAACTGTAGGCAGGCCGGTCGGCAAACTTCTTGAAACTCTCCTCCATCATGGCCACCATGGAGCTGTATCGGGTCACATCAATGTCGGACGCAACGCCCGGTGGATAGCTTTTAAGCCAGATGCGATCAGTCATTGTTAACACTCCAGGTTTTGAACATAAGGTTGGATTCTCAACCGATTGTCAGTTTCTGTAAGCTGTGTTTTCCCTTATTTGACAGAAAACTCCAGGGCGGTTGGGATTCTCGAAAAATCTCAAAAAAAGAGGCCCGAGGGCCTCTTCAAGAGAACTCTGTGGCTGACTCAAGCCTTCAGGACAGTCAGCACTTCATCGAGCATCTTCTTGGCATCGCCAAACAACATGCGGTTGTTGTCTTTGTAAAACAGCGGGTTGTCCACGCCGGCATAGCCGGAGGCCATGCTGCGCTTCATGACGATCGAGGTCTTGGCTTTCCAGACTTCGAGCACCGGCATACCGGCAATCGGGCTGCTGGGGTCGTCCTGCGCCCCCGGGTTGACGATGTCATTGGCGCCGATCACCATCACCACATCGGTCTTGGGGAAGTCGTCGTTGAGCTCATCCATCTCGAACACGATGTCATAAGGCACCTTGGCTTCAGCCAGCAACACGTTCATGTGCCCCGGCATACGGCCGGCCACCGGGTGAATGCCAAAGCGCACGTTGACGCCTTTGTCGCGCAGATGCTTGGTGATCTCGAACACCGTGTGCTGGGCCTGCGCCACCGCCATGCCATAACCCGGCACAATCACCACGCTCTTGGCTTCGCGCAGCAATTCAGCGGTCTCGGTGGCGCTGATCGGCGTCACTTCGCCGGCCGGTTGGGCCCCGTCACCGGCCGGTTTCGGCGCGGCACTGGTGGTACCAAACCCACCCGCAATCACGCTGATGAAACTGCGCGCCATGGCCTTGCACATGATGTAGGACAGGATCGCGCCACTGGAGCCGACCAAGGCACCGGTCACGATCAGCAAGTCGTTGGACAGCATGAAGCCGGTGGCCGCAGCGGCCCAGCCCGAGTAGCTGTTGAGCATGGACACCACCACCGGCATGTCCGCACCCCCAATGGCCATCACCATGTGAATACCAAACAACAGGGCAATCACGGTCATCACGATCAAGGGCAACGTGCCGTCTGCAATGGTGTGGGCGTTGGCGAACTCACGACCAAAATAAATGACCACCAGCAGCCCCACCAGGTTCAGCCAATGGCGTCCCGGCAACAACAGCGGGTTGCCACCGATGCGGCCGGAAAGCTTGCCAAACGCCACCACGGAACCTGAAAAAGTCACCGCGCCAATCAGGATACCAATATAGATTTCAATCTTGTGGATCGTCTCTTCGGCCGAAGTCAGGGGGGTGCCCTGGCCGTCGGCCCAATGGAAGGACGCCGTCGGATCGATGAAAGTGGCAACACCGACCAGCATCGCGGCCAGACCCACCATGCTGTGCATCAAAGCCACCAGTTCGGGCATTTGCGTCATCTGCACGGTACGTGCTGCATACAGCCCGATGGCGCCGCCGATCAGCACGGAACCGATGATCCAGGGAATACCCGCCCACGTCACTTGGGGGCCGAACACCGTGGCCAGCACCGCCAGCGTCATGCCGATCATGCCGTAGAGGTTGCCGCGCAAGGCGGTGGACTGGTTGGACAAGCCGCCCAGGCTCAGAATGAACAATATGGTTGCGCCGATGTATGCAACCGTGGCCAGACTTGAAGACATGCTCTTGGCTCCTTTTTCTTATTTACGGAACATGGCCAGCATGCGCTGGGTAACGGCAAAGCCGCCGAACATATTGATGGCGGTGAGCACGATCGCCGCCGCGGCCACCCAGCTGATCAGGTCGTTGGGGCGATCGGGCGCATTGGCCCAAGGCGACACCTGTACCAAGGCACCGATGGCAATGATGCTGCTGATGGCGTTGGTCACGCTCATGAGCGGTGTGTGCAAGGCGGGCTTGACGTTCCAGACCACCATGTAACCGATAAAACACGCCAGCACGAACACGGTGAAGTGCGACAAAAAGGCCGGCGGTGCGCTTGAGCCAATCAGCCAGAACAAGGCAGCAGCAACGCCGAACATGATGGCCAGCTTGCTGCCAGCCATGGGTTCGGCGTCGCCCCCGCCATGACCATGACCCTTTTTGGCTGCGGGTGCGGCCGCCGGTTTGGCGGCGGCCGGGGCGGGCGCCACCGCCTGCTTGGGTGCCGGCGCGGGCCAGGTGACTTCGCCGTTCTTGATGACGGTCAGGCCGCGGATGGCGTCGTCTTCCATGTTGACATCAACGATGCCGTCCTTGGTCTTGCACAACTCCTCGGCCAGGCGAAACAGGTTGGTGGCGTAGAGTGTCGACGATTGTTTGGCCAGGCGGCTGACCAGGTCGGTGTAACCGACGATGGTGACGCCGTGCTTGACCACCACTTGGCCGGGCTCGGTCAGCTCGCAGTTGCCGCCCTGCTCGGCCGCCATGTCAACGATGACGCTGCCGGGCTTCATGCTCTGCACCATTTCGGCGGTGATGAGTTTGGGCGCGGGCTTGCCGGGAATCAGCGCGGTGGTGATGATGATGTCCACCTCGCGCGCCTGCTTGGCGTACATGGCGCGCTGGGCTTGCTGGAAGCCCTCGCTCATGACCTTGGCGTAGCCGCCGCCGCCCGAGCCTTCTTCCTCAAAATCGACCTTGACGAACTCGCCTCCCAGCGACACCACCTGGTCGGCCACTTCGGCCCGGGTGTCGTTGGCGCGCACGATGGCGCCCAAGCCAGCAGCGGTACCAATAGCGGCCAGACCGGCCACACCCGCGCCGGCGATGAAGACCTTGGCTGGTGGCACCTTGCCCGCGGCCGTGATCTGGCCGTTAAAGAAACGGCCAAAGGCGTTGGCGGCCTCGATCACGGCGCGGTAGCCGGCAACGCCGGCCTGCGAGGTCAGGGCGTCCATCTTTTGGGCCCGGCTGAGCATGCGGGGCAGCGCGTCGATGGCCAGCACAGTCACCTTTTTGGCGGCGAGTTGCTGCATCAGATCGGGGTTTTGCGCCGGCCAGATGAAACCGATCAGCACTTGCCCTTCGCGCATCAGCGCGACTTCGTCAGCTGACGGCGGGCGCACCTTGAACACGATGTCTGAGCCCGACCACAAGCCGGCAGCCGAGTCGGCCACCGTGGCGCCTGCGGCACGGTAGGTGTCGTCGGAGCAATTCGCGGCATCACCAGCACCCGTTTCGACTGCGACAGAGAAGCCTAACTTGATCAGCTTTTCGACGGCCTCGGGCACTGTGGCCACGCGTTTTTCACCCGGAAAAACTTCGCGCGGCACACCAATGCGTTGGCAGGTGTGGATGGATGACGGTGGAACGGCTGTTGGGTTCGATGCGTCTTGAGTCGTAGCGCCAGCTTGCATGAAGCGTCTCCTCGTATGGTTTTTGGCTAGTTCTTTAAACCGCGCGAGCTTACCTCAGTTTTAAATTTTGTTGGCTTCTTAAAAGCTGTCTACTTGATCCAACTCAAACTAACAAGGCGATCGCCGTCTGCCGGCAAATCGGCAAGTTGTCGATAATCCGGCCATGACAAACCGTTGGAAACCCAGCGCCACCGTGGCCGCAATCATTGAACACCAAGGCAAATTTTTGCTGGTGGAAGAACACACGCCCGAGGGGCTGCGCCTGAACAATCCGGCCGGCCATCTCGACGAAGGCGAGAGCCTGGTCGAGGCTTGTGCCCGCGAGGCACTCGAAGAAACAATGCATGTGTTCACCCCAACGCATTTGCTCGGCATCTACATGTCGCGCTTCCAACGTCCGGCCAGCGCCGACTTGGCCGCGCAAGACATCACCTACCTGCGCTTTGCCTTTTGCGGCAACCTGGGCGCCTTGCAAGCCGGGTGCAGCCTGGATACCGGCATCGTGCGCACCCTGTGGCTGAGCCCGGATGAGCTGCGCGCCAGTGCGCTGCGCCACCGCAGCCCGCTCGTGCTGCAATGCATGGAAGACTATCTGCTGGGCCAGCGTTATCCGCTGTCGCTGATTCATACCGACACGCACGTCATCGACCCGCACCCCCTCGCCGCAGGCGACAAGTCATGAGCACAGCGCAGCGCGTGGTGGTGGGCCTGAGCGGCGGCGTGGACTCTGCGGTGACCGCCTGGCTGCTCAAGCAGCAGGGCCATGAGGTGATTGGCATCTTCATGAAGAACTGGGAAGAAGACGATCGAACCTCGGACGAGGACAGTCGCTACTGCTCGTCCAACATTGATTTCATCGACGCTGCAGCGGTGGCCGACGTGATCGGCATCGAGATCGAGCATGTCAACTTTGCCGCCGAGTACAAAGACAGGGTGTTTGCCGAATTTCTGCGCGAGTACAGCGCCGGGCGCACGCCCAACCCCGACATTTTGTGCAACGCCGAGATCAAGTTCAAGGCTTTCCTGGACCATGCCATGCGCCTGGGTGCTGACAAAATAGCCACCGGGCATTACGCCCGCGTGCGCTGCAATGCCGGCACAGGCAAGCATGAATTGCTCAAGGGCCTGGACCCAGCCAAGGACCAAAGCTATTTCCTGCACCGGCTCAATCAAAAGCAATTGGCCAACACCCTGTTTCCGGTGGGCGAATTGCTGAAAACCGAGGTGCGGCGCATCGCGCTGGAGATCGGCCTGCCCAACGCCAAAAAGAAGGACTCCACCGGCATCTGCTTCATTGGTGAGCGGCCGTTTCGCGAATTCTTGAACCGCTTCATTGCCCAAGAGCCCGGCCCGATCAAGAACGACAAGGGCCACACCATTGGCGCGCATGTGGGTTTGAGCTTTTACACCCTGGGGCAACGCCAGGGGCTGGGCATTGGCGGCCTCAAGGCCAAAGGCGCACCACGAGGCGGCGGCGACCATGCGCCCTGGTTTGTGGCGCGCAAAGACATGGCCAACAACACCCTGTGGGTGGTGCAGGGCCACGATCACCCCTGGCTGCTGTCAAACGAACTCTCGGCACAGGATGCCAGCTGGGTTGCGGGCCATGCACCCGCCAGCCAGGCGCTGGCGGCCAAAACCCGTTACCGCCAGACAGATGCGCCATGCCACCTGACCATGCAGTCATTGGACGCTTTCAGCCTGACATTTCCAGCGCCGCAATGGGCCGTCACGCCCGGACAATCCGCTGTGCTTTACGACGGCGAAGTCTGCCTGGGCGGCGGCATCATCGCCGCCTAACCCATGCGTGACAGCAGGCTCTCCATGTCCTTGAGCATGGTGTCCATGGACTCTTTTTGGCTCGGGTCCGGCTGCAAACAGGAAGCCAACTCCTGCTCCATGAAGCACATGGTCATGCGCAAATAGGTGCTGTCGAGGGCCTTGCGCATTGCCGAGAATTGCTGGCCGATCTTGAGGCAGCTTTCGCCTTCTTCAATCATGCGTTGAACACCCCGGATCTGGCCTTCAGCACGGCGCAGGCGGTTGAGCACCTCAGTGCGGGCGGCTTCGTTGGTCAAACCGGTCATGCGACGATCCCGTTAAAAAAACAATCAATCAGTTGGCACAGCCAATTTTTGACTCAGGCACACCCAGCTTTTTCAGGATGATGCCCAACGGACAAAAATTGGTAAAGCCGGACTGAAACAAATTGGCGCCAACAAAAGCGGTGAAGGCCAGCGCCCATTTGCTGACAAACAGCGGGCTGCCCTCCACCCCCAAAGCCAGCGAGATCATGATGAACATGCCAGCAAAAACCAAAATATAACGTTGTACGGTCATGGTAAAACTCCTAAGGGACAGTGGAAAAATCAGGTCGGGTGCGCTTCAGCCTGCGCCGTCTGCGCCTCAGCGAGCGCCTGGTTACGGCGCCAATACAGCGCGTAATACAACACCGGAATCACCACCAGCGTGAGCAGGGTGGACACCAGAATGCCAAAAATCAGGGAAATGGCGAGCCCGTTGAAAATCGGGTCATCCAGAATGAAGAAGGCACCAATCATGGCTGCCAAACCGGTCAGGGCAATCGGTTGGGCGCGCACCGCAGCAGACTGCACCACCGCTTCCTTGAAGGCCACGCCTTGCGCCACCTGCAACTCGATAAAGTCGACCAGCAAAATGGAGTTGCGCACGATGATGCCCGCCAGCGCGATCATGCCGATCATCGAGGTCGCGGTGAACTGCGCATTCAGCAGCGCATGCCCCGGCATGACACCAATGATGGTCAGCGGAATCGGCGCCATGATCACCAGCGGGGTCAGATAACTTCTGAACTGCGCCACCACCAGCAGGTAAATCAGGATCAGGCCAACACCGTAGGCGGCCCCCATGTCGCGGAAGGTGTCATAGGTGATCTGCCATTCGCCGTCCCACTTGACCGAGTACTGGCGGTAAGGGTCGCTGGGCTGGTTGATCCAGTACTCGCCCAACTCACCGGTGCCCGGCAGCGCCGCCTCCTGCAGTTTGTCGCGGATGGCAAACAGGCCATACAGGGGCGAGTCAAGTTTGCCCGCCATGTCACCAAAGACGTAGCTGACACCTTGCAAATCCTTGGTGAAGAACGGCTTGTCAATCACGCCCTGCTCCACCTGCACCAGCTCTGACAGCGGCACCATCTGGCCATTGGCGGCACGCAAAGGCATGGCCAAAATGGCATCCAGACCCACCTGGTCAGCCAGCGGCAGTTGCAGGCGCACCGGCACCGGGTATTTGGTGTGGCCATCGTGCAGGTAGGCCGCATCGACGCCGCTGAGCGCCATGGCCGCCGTCTGCGCCACCATCGCCACCGGAATGCCCAGCGACTCGGCACGCTGACGCAGCACCCGCAGATACACGCGTGGCGCATCGTCCTTGAGCGAGGTATCGACCCCCACAATGTCGGGCGTGGCAATAAAGGCTTGCGCCACCCGGCGCGCCAGCGCCTGGCGCCCGGCCTCGTCCGGACCGTAGACCTCGGCCACCAGCGGCGACATCACGGGTGGACCGGGTGGCACTTCGACCACCTTGATCAGGGCGTGGTGACGGGCGCCAATTTTCTCCAGCGCCGGGCGCAGCCGCTGGGCAATGGCATGGCTCTTGTCATCGCGGAATTGTTTGTCCACCAGGTTCACCTGCACATCGCCCTGTTCGGCGTCGGCGCGCAGGTAATACTGGCGCACCAGGCCATTGAAGGTGATCGGCGAGGCGGTGCCGGCATAGGCCTGCAGGTTCAGCACTTCAGGTTGCTGCGCCAGAAAGGCCCCCAACTCGTGCAGCGTGGCAGCGGTGTTTTCCAGCGGCGTGCCGGCCGGCATTTCCACCACCACCTGGAACTCGCTCTTGTTGTCAAAAGGCAGCATCTTGAGCACCACCCATTGCACCAGGGCCAACCCCACCGACAGCAGCAAGGCCACCAAAATGCCTGCAAGCAGCAGCCAGCGCTTTTTGGCACTCTCCAGAAACGGCGTCAGCACCCAGGTAAACAGGCGTTGCAGCTTGGGGCCCAGGCCGGTGTCTGCGGTCGCAGCGCCATGACCCGGTGCGTGCTGACGCATCACCTTGAGCGCCATCCAGGGCGTGACCGTGAAGGCAATGACCAGGGAGATGGCCATGCCCAGGCTGGCGTTGATCGGGATCGGGCTCATGTAAGGGCCCATCAAACCGCTCACGAACGCCATCGGCAGCAGCGCCGCGATCACCGTCAGCGTGGCCAGGATGGTGGGGCCGCCCACTTCGTCCACTGCGGTCGGAATGATCTCGCGCAGGCTGCGATCGGGGTAGAGGTTTTGATGGCGGTGGATGTTTTCCACCACCACAATGGCATCATCGACTAAGATGCCAATCGAAAAAATCAGCGCAAACAAGGACACCCGGTTCAGGGTGAAGCCCCAGGCCCAGGACGCGAACAAGGTGGCCATCAGCGTCAAAATAACCGCAGCGCCCACAATCACGGCTTCACGCCGACCCAGCGCAAAACCCACCAGCAAAATGACGGAGCCGGTGGCAAATGCCAGCTTCTGAATCAGTTTGTTGGCTTTATCAGCGGCGGTTTCACCATAGTCCCGGGTGATGGTGGTTTCCATGTTGCTGGGGATCACGGTGTTGCCCAGTTCCAGCACCCGCGCCCGCACAGCGCGGGCCACATCGACGGCGTTGGTGCCGGGCTTTTTGGTGACCGTCAGGGTCAGGGCCGGATAGACCCCGCCGGGTGCCAACGTCTGATCCGCACCCGCTGCCTGGGCTTCCGGCGGTGCCGCCCCCGGCGTAAACCACACATACCGCTGCGGCAACTGCGCACCTGTCTCGATGCGCGCCACTTCACGCAAAAACACCGGTTTACCCTGGCTGATGCCCACCACCAGATCGCCCACATCCTGCTCCGAGCGCAAGAACTCACCGGTTTCGACACTCAACATCTGGCCGCCGGGCACCTGCGGGTCCAGCACGGCGCCAGACGGCATGCTGGTGTTGGCGGCGGCCAGCAAGGCCTTGAGCGACAGCACATCAACGCCGCGCTCGCGCAGGCGCGCCGGGTCCAGCCACACATGCACGGCACGTTGCGGCCCGCCAATGGTCTTAACCTCACGGGTTCCCGGTACCCGCTTCAACTCAACCTCAACCGTACTGGCCACCCGCTCCAGGTCAACCGCGGCCAAAATGTCTTTGCTCCATAAAGTGACTGCCAGCACCGGCACATCGTCAATACCCTTGGGCTTGACGATGGGGGTCAGCGTGCCGAGTTCGCGCGGCAACCAGTCCTGATTGGCATTGAGCACGTCATACAGCCGCACCAGCGCCTCGGTGCGCGGCACGCCCACCTTGAACTGCACGGTCATCACGGCCATGCCGGGCCGGGCGACTGAATAGGTGTGTTCGATCCCGGCTATCTGGCTCAGCACCTGTTCGGCCGGGCGCGCCACCATGTTGTGCACATCCACACTGCTGGCGCCGGGGAACGGGATCAGCACATCGGCCATGGTGACGTTGATCTGCGGCTCTTCTTCGCGCGGCGTGACCAGCACCGCAAACAGGCCCAGCAGCAGCGCCACCAGCGCCAGCAAAGGGGTGATGGCGTTCAGCTTGAACGCTTTCGCCATGCGCCCGGAAATACCCATTTGGTTTTCGTTCGACATGCTCATCTCACTTGGCCGGGTTGACAACGGCCGTGGCCCCTGCCAGACCGGCACGCACCGGATCCAGCGCCACCTGGTCGGCATCGGTCAAACCGGCCAGCACCTCCACGCCCTGCGCGCCGTGCTCAGCGCCAAGGCGAATCGCCTTGAGCGCAAAGCCCTGGCCAGACACCACATAAACCGCCGTCAGCTCGCCCCGACGCAACACGGCAGAGCCCGGAATCAACAAACGCTGCGACTGGCCGGCGGCAAAACGCACCCGAACCTGTTGCCCCGGCAGCAAGCCCTGGCTGGCGCTGGCAGGCAATTCAAGGCGCCACTCAATGGTTTGCGACACTGCATCGGCCGTGGGCAGGCGGCTGGTTTGGCTTGGGCGAATCCATTGGGCGGAGCCATCGGCCGCGCGCGCCTGCACCTCCACGGCGGCGCTGCCTTGCACCAGGCTTGAGCGCGACACCGGCACCTGCACCACCGCCCGCAGCGGCAAGGGCGCATACAGCGTCAATAGCGGCTTGCCGGGGAAAGCCAGGTCACCCGCCTCCGCCAGCGTTTGCAGCACAAAGGCATCAAACGGCGCCGTCACGCGCGTGAACCCCTGCGACAAGCCAGACTGCTTTTCACCTGCGCTGGCCTGATCGCGACCGGCTTGCGCTGATTTAAGCTGGGCGTCCGCCGTGTCCATGGCGGCCTTGCTGACAAACCCCTGCGCCAGCAGCTCACGCGTGCGGTCGAAGTTGGCTTGTGCGTTACGCAGTTCGGCCTGCGCCTGCGCGGTCTGGGCCCGGCTGAGCTGCATGCCGGTCTGGGTCTCGCGGTCGTCGATGGTGGCCAGCAACTGGCCGGCACGCACCGGGTCGCCCGCCTTGACCGCCAGCGTGACGAGCCGCCCCGAGGCCTGCGCCGACACCGTGCTCTGTTTGACCGGTTGCACCACGCCATCCATCTCAAAGCCGCTGCCCACAGCCTTGAGCTGCACGGCCGCCACATTCACTTGTGGCGGCGTCTGGGCCGACACCGGGAGCACCACCAAAGAGATGAGCACGAGCAGTGCCCGACCGACATGAGCAGGCTGAATCAGGGCGCGCGCTAAAAACGACTGTTGCATAAAGCTTCCTTCAAAATACTGCGGCGAGTATATTTGAATACCCCCCACAGTACCCGGAGCGCCGCAAAATACCGCAAAAAAGCCCCGAAAGCAATGTGCTTTTGGGGCTTTGCCAGGCTGAAGCGCCCGATCAACTCATTTAAAACGGGATGTCGTCATCCATGTCATCAAAACCGCTCGGAGGGCGGGCGGCAGGCGCAGCCGAAGCGGCGGCACGCGCGGGCGCGGCAGCGGGGCGTGCTGGCGCCGCACGTCCATAGCCGCCGTCATCTTCACCGTGGCTGGGCTCGCCCATGCCCTGGCGGCTGCCCAGCATTTGCATCTGGTCGGCACGGATCTCGGTGGTGTATTTTTCGATGCCGTCCTTGTCGGTCCATTTGCGCGTGCGCAAGCTGCCCTCCACATAGATCTGGGCACCCTTGCGCAGGTATTGCTCCACAATTTCCGCCAGCCGGCCATTGAAAACGATGCGGTGCCATTCGGTGGCTTCGCGCATTTCGTTGCTTTGTTTATCCTTCCACTTGTCGGTGGTGGCAATGGTGACATTGGCCACGCGGTCGCCATTGGGGAAAGTGCGCACCTCAGGATCACGCCCGAGGTTGCCGACAAGAATTACTTTATTGACTGAGGCCATGCCTGCTCCTTTGAATGTTTCAGTTTAGCCGCCTTTTGCCGGATTTCAATGGCCGCGCGCCACCGGCGCCTGCATCGGCCAGGCCACCACCAACAACAAAACCATCAAGCCCGCGCAGACCGCAAACAGGCTGTTGGCGCCGCCCTGTTTCATGAGCCAACCGCCGCCCATGCCGCCGACAAAAAACCCCAGCGACTGCAGCGTGTTGTAAACCCCCATGGCCGCGCCGCGGCTGGCCGGCAGCGCCAGACGCGACACGATGCTGGGCTGACTGGCTTCAAGCACGTTGAAGCCATAAAAAAAGACAAACAGCAAACCGCCCAGCAGCGCCAGGCTGGGCGCGGCGTCCACCTGCCACCAAAGCCCAAGCTGCACCAGGGCCGTCAAGCCAATTGAAGTCAGGAAGACAGCACGCAGGTAACCGCGCTTTTCCAACTGAAACAGGCTGCCGCCCATCACCACAAACGAGCCCAGCACGGCGGGCAAGTAGACCTGCCAATGGTCTTCACGCGCCAAACCGGCCTGCACCAGCATGGCCGGCAGGGCCAGCCACATGGCCAGTTGCACCGCGTGCAATACAAAAACACCCAAATTAAGCCGCAGCAAGGCGGGCGAATGCAACACGTCAGCCAGTCGCCCGCGCGGCTGGTCCTTGTGTTGTGCCGGCTCGGCGGGCACCCACCAGATCACCACAGCCACGCCCAGCAGCGCCAGCACGCCGGTCAGGGCAAAAATACCCACCAGCCCGATCCAGCCCGCCAGCACGGGAGCCGCCACCAAAGACAAGGCAAACATCAGACCGATGCTGCCCCCCACCATCGCCATGGACTTGGTGCGCACCGCATCGCGCGTCTGGTCAGCCAGCAGCGCCGTGACGGCCGCCGACACCGCGCCAGCGCCTTGCACCGCGCGACCAATCGCCAGCCAGGTCAGCGACGGCGCCCACGCCGCCAGCAGGCTGCCAGCCGCAAACACCAGCAGGCCAAAAATAATCACGGGTTTGCGCCCGATGCGGTCAGAAGCCAGGCCATAGAAAAACTGCAACAGGGCTTGGGTCAGGCCATAAATACCCATGGTCAGGCCGATCATGGCAGCGTCATCACCCCCTGGATAACGCGCCGCCTCGATGGCAAACACCGGCAAGATCAGGAACAGGCCCAACATGCGCAGGGCAAATATGGACGCCAGTGAAAAACTGGCGCGCAATTCCAACGCCGTCATGGCGGTGCCGGTTTTGGCGCTGGCAGACACCAGTGGCGCGTTCACATCTGACAAGGGCTTCTCCGACATTTCAAGCTCAACCCGGACGGGCTACAAGCGCTGCATTGTCCCTGATTATGGGCAAATGCCGGGCCGCCCGGGTGAGACGCGAACTTTTCCAACAGCAGGCCAAACGCAGACCCCGGCGCGGCGACCGGGCCATGCGCATGCGGTTTTGGGGGCAAATCACGCACGAAACAGAGCGTGCCTTTCGCCGACCTGCTGTCTGCGCGCGCCTTTGCCCCCAAAGCCCGGTCGCATGACCCAATCCCCGCTCCTAAGCGCCTGTGTGGCGGGTCGGTTTGACGGCCCCCCCGCAGGGATTCCCCCTCTGATCAACTCACCAGCGCATCAAATCAGCCGGGTGATGCGCTTTGCGGAGGTCAAGGCGGAGTCCGCGCAGCGGACGGGGGACACGCAGCAAAGCGCATCGCCCGGCTGATTGGGCACGCACCGTGCTGAAGCCTTTGGCCCGGCATCACACCCACATCACTTTGAACTGCCCCTGGCGACCCAAGGTCAGCCTAACGCAGCCATTGGCTATCATGGCAGGTTGTCCGGTGCATTTTTACCGCATTTATCGAGCCTCCCCTACCTTGAACACTTCTGACGTCGGCACCCATCCTCCCGCCAACGAGGGCAAATACCTGGGCGCAGCCCTGCAGGCGCAGAGCATCAGCATCCGTGGCGCCCGCACCCATAACCTGAAAAACATCGACCTCGACATTCCGCGCAACCAGCTCGTGGTGATCACCGGCTTGAGCGGCTCGGGCAAGTCCAGCCTGGCCTTTGACACGCTCTATGCCGAGGGCCAGCGCCGCTATGTGGAGAGCCTGTCCACCTATGCGCGGCAGTTTTTGCAACTCATGGACAAGCCTGATGTCGATGTGATCGAAGGCCTGTCGCCGGCCATCTCGATCGAGCAAAAAGCCACCAGCCACAACCCGCGCTCCACCGTGGGCACGGTCACCGAGATTCACGACTACCTGCGCCTGCTGTTTGCCCGCGCGGGCACGCCCTACTGCCCGGAGCACAGTGTGCCGCTGCAGTCGCAAACGGTGAGCCAGATGGTGGATGCCGTATTGGCGCTGCCAGTGGACACCCGACTGATGATTCTGGCGCCCCTGGCACGCGAAAAAAAGGGCGAGTTCCTGGACGTCTTTGCCGACATGCAGGCGCAGGGTTATGTGCGCTTTCGGGTCAATGGCCAGACTTATGAATTTGACCAATTGCCGTCACTCAAGAAAACCGAAAAACACGACATCGACATCGTCATTGACCGCGTCAAGGTACGCCACCCCGAGTTGGATCCCAGCGCCGACCGCACCGACCATGACAATCTGAAGCAGCGCCTGGCCGAGAGCTTCGAGGCGGCCTTGCGGGTCGCCAACGGGCGCGCCATTGCCCTGGAAATGGACAGCGCCGCGCTGCAGCCCGAGCACAAGCCTGTCGAGCACCTGTTCAACGCCAAGTTTGCCTGCCCGGTGTGCAGCTACTCGATCGCCGAACTGGAGCCCCGCCTGTTCTCGTTCAACTCGCCGGTGGGCGCCTGCCCCAGCTGTGACGGCCTGGGCCTGCAGGAGTTTTTTGATCCGGCGCGTGTCGCCGCGTTCCCTTCTTTGAGCCTGGCCAGCGGTGCCATCAAGGGCTGGGACCGGCGCAATGCCTACTACTTTGCGATGCTGGAGAGCCTGGCCGCACACTACAAGTTTGACATCGAGCAGCCATTCGAAACCCTGCCTGAAACCGTACAACAGGCCGTGCTGCACGGCTCAGGGCTGGAAGAGATCAAGTTCAGCTATGTCATGGATTCGGGCACTTCCAGCGGCAAAAAGTTGAGCAAGAAACACCCGTTCGAGGGCATCATCCCCAACATGCAGCGGCGCTACCGCGAGACCGACTCCAACGTGGTGCGCGAAGACCTGGCGCGCTTGCGCAGCATCCAGCCCTGCCCCGACTGCGCGGGCAGCCGACTCAAGCGCGAGGCACGCCACGTGCGCATTGGTGAAGGCGCGCAGGCGCGGGCCATCTTCGAGCTCAGCCACTACACCCTGGCCGAATGCTTTGGCTACTTCAAAACACTGACCATGCACGGCGCCAAGGGTGACATTGCCGCCAAGGTGGTGCGTGAAATCAGCCTGCGCCTGAAGTTTTTGAACGATGTCGGGCTGACTTACCTGAGCCTGGACCGCAGCGCCGAAACCCTGAGTGGCGGCGAGGCGCAACGCATTCGCCTGGCCAGCCAGATTGGCTCGGGCCTGACCGGTGTGATGTATGTGCTCGACGAGCCCAGCATCGGCCTGCACCAGCGCGACAACGACCGCCTGATCGACACCCTGAAACACCTGCGCGACATCGGCAACAGCGTGCTGGTGGTCGAGCACGACGAAGACATGATGCGTGCCGCCGACCACATCATCGACATGGGCCCCGGTGCCGGACTGCACGGCGGGCGCGTGATGGCGCAAGGCAACTTTGACCAGATCAAGGCCACGCCCGACTCACTGACCGGCCAATACCTGAGCGGCGCGCGCTGCATTGCCGTTCCCAAACACCGCACCGCCTGGCTGCCCACCCAAGCCCCGGTGCCGTTCAACAAAGGCAAGACCAGCCGCTTTGCACCCAGCCCGGCCGCAGTCAAACGGGCTGAGCGCGAAGCACAGCACAACGCCACGCAGGGCGAATTGCAGGCGCTCAAAGTGGTGGGCGCCAGCGGCCACAACCTCAAAAACGTGGATGCCGCCTTTCCGGTGGGCCTGCTGACCTGTGTCACCGGCGTGTCGGGTTCGGGCAAATCGACGCTGGTGAATGACACGCTGTACAAGGCGGTGGCGCGCACCATTTACCGCGCCCACGACGAAGCGGCAGAACACGCGGCCATAGAAGGCATTGAGTACTTCGACAAGGTCATCAACGTCGACCAGTCGCCCATTGGCCGCACGCCGCGCAGCAACCCGGCCACCTACACCGGCCTGTTCACGCCGATCCGCGAACTCATGGCCGAGGTGCCCACCGCGCGCGAGCGCGGCTACGGCCCGGGGCGCTTCAGCTTCAACGTGGCCGGCGGCCGCTGCGAGGCCTGCGAGGGTGACGGCATGGTCAAAGTGGAGATGCACTTTTTGCCCGACGTGTACGTGCCCTGCGACGTGTGTGCGGGCAAGCGCTACAACCGCGAAACACTTGAAGTGCTCTACAAGGGCAAGAACATTGCGCAGATCCTGGACCTCACGGTCGATGTGGCGCATGAATTTTTCAAAGCGGTGCCCACCATCGAGCGCAAGCTGCACACGCTGCTGGATGTCGGCCTGAGTTACATCCGCCTCGGCCAGGCCGCCACCACGCTGTCGGGCGGCGAAGCCCAGCGCGTCAAGCTGGCGCTGGAACTGAGCAAACGCGACACCGGGCGCACGCTTTATATTCTGGACGAGCCCACCACGGGGCTGCACTTTGCCGACATCGACCTGCTGCTCAAGGTGTTACACCAGTTGCGCGATGCGGGCAACACCATCGTGGTGATCGAGCACAACCTGGACGTGATTAAAACTGCTGACTGGCTGATCGACATGGGCCCCGAAGGCGGCAGCGGCGGCGGTACCGTGGTGGGTGTCGGCACCCCCGAGCAACTGGCCGCCAACCCGGCCAGCCACACCGGGCGTTATCTGGCACGGCTGCTTTGACAAAATAACGCGATCTGAGGAGACAAACCATGCACACCCAGTTCGAAGACCTGCATGCCACCGGCGCGCGCCGCAACAAGGTGGTCAGCGCAGCCGAGGCCGTGCGCCTGATCCATGACGGCGACACGGTGGCCACCGGCGGTTTTATCGGCATCGGATTTGCCGAAGAAATTGCCGTGGCGCTGGAAGCCCGCTTTCTGCAGACCCGTGAGGAAACCGGCCAGGGCGTACCGCAAAACCTCACGCTGGTGTATGCCGCCGGACAAGGCGACGGCCAGCGCCGCGGCCTGAACCACTTTGGCCATGACGGCCTGGTGCGCCGCGTGATTGGCGGCCATTGGGGGCTGGTGCCCGCGCTGCAACAGCTGGCCATCGACAACCGAATTGAGGCCTACAACCTGCCGCAAGGCGTGATCACCCACCTGTTTCGCGACATTGCCGCCGGCAAGCCGGGCACACTCACCCATGTCGGGCTCGACACCTTTGTTGACCCGATTCACGGCGGCGGCAAGCTCAATGCCGTCACCACCACAGACATCGTGCAGCGCATGGCGATTGACGGCAAAAATTACTTGTTTTACAAGGCTTTTCCGATCCATGTGGGCATCATCCGCGCCACCACCGCCGACCCCGACGGCAACCTGAGCATGGAGCGCGAAGCCCTCACCCTGGAGGCGCTCGCCATTGCCATGGCGGCGCGCAACAGCGGCGGCATTGTGATTGCCCAGGTGGAGCGGCTGGCCGAACGCAACACCTTGCACCCGCGCAGCGTCAAGGTGCCTGGCGTGCTGGTCGACGCGGTGGTGGTGGCCACCAACCCGGCGCACCACATGCAAACCTTTTCCGAGGCCTACAACCCGGCCTACTCCGGCGAGATTCGCGTGCCCATGGACATCCTTGAACCCATGGCGCTGAACGAGCGCAAGGTCATTGCCCGGCGCGCCGCGCTGGAGCTCAAACCCAACAACGTGGTCAACCTGGGCATTGGCATGCCCGAGGGCGTGGCCACCGTGGCAGCCGAAGAAAATGTGTTCGACCTGTTGACACTCACCGCCGAACCCGGCGTGATTGGCGGTATTCCGGCAGGCGGCTTGAGCTTTGGCGCGGCCATCAACGCGCAGGCCGTGATTGACCAACCCAGCCAGTTTGACTTTTACGACGGCGGTGGCATTGATGTGGCCGTGCTCGGGCTGGCCCAGGCCGACTCGGAGGGCAACCTCAACGTCAGCAAATTTGGCCCCAAACTGGCCGGCGCCGGCGGCTTTATCAACATCAGCCAGAACGCCAAGACCGTTGTTTTTGTTGGCACCTTCACCGCTGGCGACCTGCAGGTGGGCGTTGAGGACGGACGCCTGAGCATTCACAGCGAAGGCTCCATGCGCAAGTTTGTCCGGCAAGTGGCGCACCGCACCTTCAGCGCGCGCGAATCGCGCCGACGCGGCCAGCGCGTGCTCTACGTGACCGAGCGCTGTGTCTTTCAGCTCGCAGGCACACCGGAAGCACCGGTACTGGAACTGACCGAACTGGCACCGGGCGTCGATTTGCAGCGTGATGTGCTGGCGCAGATGGACTTCTGCCCGTTGATCAGCCCGCAACTCAAGGTGATGGACACTGCGCTGTTCGCCAACCAAGCCATGGGCCTGCGCCAGCGCCTGCTGGCCACACCGCTGGCCACGCGGCTGGAGCTTGACGCCGCGCACCAGTTGCTGTTCATCAACTTCGAGGGCTTGGCGGTAGACGACATGAACGACGTCCACGCCATAGAAGCCCAGATCACCGCGCTGCTGTCGCCGCTGGTTGAACGCGTGGCCGTGGTGGTGAACTACGACAGCTTCACCATTGCGCCAGCCCTGATCGACGCCTACTCCAGCATGGTGCAACAGCTCAAGCGCCGTTTTTACAGCCGCGTCACGCGTTACGGCACCGGCGGCTTTTTAAAAGCCCGGCTGGAAGCGCGTGTTAATCAGTTGGGGTCAGAGCACGTCGCTACGCGAGTGGTCTGACCCGCAAAGTCTCAGAACACGCGGGCCGCCTGCAGCAGATCGCGCGTTTTCAGTGCTTCGCGGCGCGCCGCCTGCGCAAAATCGGCGCCGCTTGACGCATACAGAATGGCGCGTGACGAGTTCACCACGATCGGCCCGTCCTCACGCCAACCCGCCTTGACCGTGGCCAGTGCATCACCGCCCTGGGCGCCCACCCCCGGAATCAGCAGCGGCAGCGTTGGCGCCAGGGCGCGCACGCGCTCGATCTCGGCCGGGTAAGTGGCGCCCACCACCAGCCCGAGCTGACCGTTCAGGTTCCACGGCCCCTGCGCCAATTGCGCGATGTGCTCGTACAAAAGCGGCTCACCCGCCACGCTGCTCAGGCGCTGGTTCTGAAAATCGTCGCCGCCGGGGTTGGAGGTGCGACACAGCAGAAAAGCCCCTTTGCCGTGGTACTTGAGGTAAGGCTGAATGGTGTCAAACCCCATGAAGGGCGACAGCGTGACCGCATCGGCACCATAACGCTCAAAGGCCTCTTTGGCATATTGTTCGGCGGTGCTGCCAATGTCGCCACGCTTGGCGTCCAGGATGACGGGCACCTTTGGTGCGGTGCGGCGCATGTGCGCCATCAGGCGCTCCAGCTGGTCTTCAGCGCGGTGCGCCGCAAAGTAGGCAATTTGCGGCTTGAAGGCGCTCACCAGGTCCGCCGTGGCGTCCACAACGGCGGCGCAAAAATCGTAAATCTTGCTGGCATCGCCCTGCAGGCTTGCAGGAAATCTGGCCGGCTCGGGGTCCAGCCCGACGCACAGCATGGAGCCGTTTTGGCGCTCGGCATTGCGCAATGTGTCTAGAAAATTCATGGCGCCATTGTATGAAGCGCGGCCGCCAGTCAGGGGCAACGCCTGGTGGCCTAAACTTCAGGCCCATCACCTGGTGAACTGACCCATGCGCTCCAACCAATTTCCCGACAACGACGAAGACAGCCAATTCAGCCCCGCCGAGCGCGCTGCGGCGGCGTCGCGCTCCACCTGGGTCAGCGTGGCCGTCAATCTGGTCCTGAGCATTGCCCAGATTGCAGTAGGCATCACGGCCAAGTCGCAGGCTTTGATCGCCGACGGCATTCACACGCTGTCTGACCTGGTGTCCGACTTTGTGGTGCTGTTTGCCAACCACCACAGCCAGAAGGATGCCGACGAGGACCACCCCTACGGCCATCAGCGCTTCGAGACCGCAGCATCGCTGGTGCTGGGCGCATTGTTGCTGGTGGTGGGCCTGGGCATGCTGTGGTCGGCAGCCACAAAATTGCAGGATCCGGCCTCAATCGTCACCGTGCACATCATTGCCCTGTGGGTGGTGGGGGGCGCACTGATCGCCAAGGAGCTGCTGTTTCGCTACATGCTGTCGGTGGCCAAACGTGTCAAAAGCAGCATGCTGGTGGCCAACGCCTGGCACGCCCGCTCGGATGCGGCGTCGTCACTGGTGGTGGGCCTGGGCATCATCGGTAACCTGCTGGGTTACCCCATCCTGGACCCGATTGCCGCCGCCATCGTGGGCTTCATGGTGGCCAAAATGGGTTGGGGTTTCGGTTGGGACGCCCTGCATGACCTGATGGACCGCGCGGTGGACAAGGCCGAAGTGCAAGCCATTCGCAAAACCCTGGTGGACACCCCCGGAATCAGCAATGTGCACGACGTGCGCACCCGCAAAATGGGCGACATGATTGTGGTGGACGCGCACCTGGAAGTCGATGCCACGCTGAGCGTGGAGCAGGGCCACGACATTGCCGTGGAAGCCCGCGACCGCGTCATGCAGCGCCACCGGGTCATCAACATGATGACCCATGTGGACCCCTACAAACGGCCTGACCGGGACCACATCCCACCCAGCCGGAGCTGAAAGCACCATGTTGGGCAGCGCCCGTTTTCAGGATCAACCCATGGCCTTTGCCGACACACTCAAACAACTCCCTGCCGTGAACCATCTGGCCGCGCTGCAGCTCGTCAACACGGCAGGCACCGTGGTGGCCAGCATCGAAAACAAACCCGGCCAAGCCGGCTCGCTGGCAGTTTATGCGGCCCTTGCCGCCCGGCATGGCGGCATCAACGTGGCAGCAGCACACGAGGGACTGGTGCTATTTGCCGAGCACACGGAGCATGCGCAGGCCCATCCCGGCCATCACCCCAATATCGACCGCCTGCTGGCGGTCATTGCCTGCGGCGAGGGTTATTCGGTCAGGCTGATCAACGCCTGAGGTCAAAAATACCGTCACGGACCCGGCAAGTGCCAGCCGGTTGCGCATTCGAAAGAAGCCTCGCCACTGGCGCGAGCAATGGACGGCGTTGGTCGCTTTACCGGCTGCTCGGAAAACTGAACACCGCGCCTTCACGCACACCCGCACTCGGCCAGCGTTGGGTGATGGTCTTGCGCTTGGTATAAAAGCGCACGGCATCCGGGCCGTAGGCGTGCAAATCACCAAACAGGCTGCGCTTCCAGCCGCCAAACGAGTGGTAGGCCACCGGCACCGGCAGCGGCACATTGATGCCGACCATGCCGACCTGGATGTGGTCACTGAAAAAGCGGGCGGCTTCACCGTCGCGGGTAAAGATGCAGGTGCCGTTGCCGTACTCGTGGGCATCGATCATGTCCATCGCCTCAGCCAGCGTCTGGACCCGCACCACACCCAGCACCGGGCCAAAAATTTCTTCCTGGTAGGTCACCATGCCGGGCTTGACATTGTCAAACAGGCAAGCGCCCATGAAGTAGCCGTTCTCATGGCCGGGCACACTGACACCGCGGCCGTCGACCACCAGCGTGGCACCCTCGCGCACGCCTTGATCGACGTAGCCCTTGACCTTCTCGAAATGCGCCCGGGTCACCAGCGGACCCATGTCGCAGGCGGCATTGGTGCCGGGGCCAACCTTCATTTTGGCGATCTCGGCCGTGAGGCCGGCCACCACGGCGTCGGCGGTGGCATCCCCCACCGCCACCACCAGCGGGATCGCCATGCAGCGCTCGCCACACGAGCCATAGGCCGCGCCCATGAGGGCATTGACGGCATTGGCAATGTCGGCGTCGGGCATGACCACGGCGTGGTTTTTGGCGCCGCCCAGGGCCTGCACCCGTTTGCCGTGGGCGCAGCCGGTGGAATAGATGTATTCGGCAATGGGGGTGGAGCCGACAAAGCTGACAGCCTTGACGCGCGGGTCGGTCAGCAAGGTATCGACCGCCTCCTTGTCACCATGCACCACATTGAGCACGCCCGGCGGCAGACCGGCTTGCAGCGCCAGTTCGGCCACCAGCAGCGTGCTGGATGGGTCGCGCTCGGACGGCTTCAAAATGAAAGTGTTGCCGCAGGCCACGGCCATCGGCCACATCCACAAAGGCACCATCACCGGGAAGTTGAACGGCGTGATGCCAGCGCATACCCCCAGCGCCTGGAACTCGCTCCAGGAGTCAATGCCCGGGCCGACATTCCTGCTGTGCTCACCTTTCAACAGCTCGGGCGCGTAACTGGCGTATTCGACGTTCTCAATGCCGCGCTGCAACTCGCCCATGGAGTCGCCAAGCACCTTGCCATGCTCGGCGGTGACCAGCGCGCAGATGGTGTCGGCATTGGCTTCGAGCAGTTCTTTGAGCTTGCTCATGACGCGGGCGCGCTTGAGCGCCGGCGTGTTGCGCCAGGCCGGGTAGGCCGCATGCGCGCTGGCAATGGCCTGCTCCACGGTGAGTTTGTCGGCCAGCAGCACGCGCTTTTCGGCCTGGCCGGTGGCGGGGTTGAACACATCCGCCTGACGCGTGCCGCCAGCCACCAGTTGGCCGTCGATCAGGTGGTGAATTTGAGGCAGATCTTGAAGGGTGGGCAGGGTTTGCATGGGCTTGTCTCTGTTATTTGAAGAAGGATGCGTGGCGATTGCCGCAGCCTCGCCGGGCAAAGGTTTCGTCAGGCGGTGGCGTTGATCGTCTCACCCAGGGCATTGATCAGGCTGTCGATCTGCGCGGGTGTTGAAATGAAAGGCGGCGCCAGCTGGATGGTATCGCCACCGTAGCGCACATAAAAGCCCTTGGCCAGCATGGCCTGGGCGATCTGGTACGGCCGTTTGGCGGGTTCACCCGGCAACGCGTCGATGCTGAAGCCAGCCGCCAGGCCATAGTTGCGGATACCGGTCACATGCTTGGCCCCCTGCAGGCTGTGCACCGCGTTCTCGAAGTACGGGCTCAGGGCTTTGACACGCTCCACCATGGCTTCGCGCTCCAAAATGTCGAGCACCGCCAGGCCCACCGCGCAAGGCACCGGGTGCGCCGAGTAGGTGTAGCCGTGGGCGAATTCGAGCATGTAATCGGGCCCACCCTGCGCCATGAAGGTGTCGTAAATGTCCTTGCTGGCCAGCACCGCGCCCAGTGGCTGGGCACCATTGGTGATTTGTTTGGCCACGTTCATGATGTCGGGCGTGACACCAAAGGCCTCGGCCCCGGTGTTCGCACCCATGCGGCCAAAGCCGGTGATGACCTCATCAAAAATCAGCAAAATGTTGTGGGCGGTGCAAATCTCGCGGATGCGCTGCAGGTAGCCCACCGGCGGCACCACCACGCCCGCCGAACCCGACATGGGCTCGATGATGACGGCGGCAATGTTGGACGCATCGTGCAGCGTGATCAGCTTGAGCAGGTCTTCGGCCAGCACCACACCATGCGGTCCGTCAGCCGGCGGCATGCCGCGGTGGAACACACCGGCGGGCGGCTGGGTGTGCGGCAGGTGGTCGGCCGCAATGCCTTGGCCAAACATCTTGCGGTTGGCGCCAATGCCACCCACCGAGATGCCGCCGAAGTTGACGCCGTGGTAACCCTTTTCGCGGCCAATCAGCAGACTCTTGCTGGCCTGCCCTTTGGCCCGCCAGTAAGCCCGTGCCATCTTGAGCGAGGTGTCGGCCGACTCCGACCCCGAGCCGGTGAAGAACACGTAGTCCAGCCCGGCCGGTGTGAGTTCTTTCAGCTTGTTGGCCAGCGCAAACGACAGCGGGTGGCCGAACTGGAACGCCGGCGAATAGTCCAGTGTGGCCAGCTGGCGGCTGGCGGCTTCGACAATTTCAGGCCGGCCATGGCCCAGGCCGCAGGTCCACAGTCCAGACAGACCGTCAAAGATCTGGCGCCCATCGATGTCGGTGTAATAACAGCCACTGGCCGACGCCATCATGCGCGGATGCGCCTTGAAGTCGCGGTTGCCGGTGTAGGGCATCCAGTGCGCGTCAAGCCAGGCGGCATCCGTGCGGGGGCGGTTCAAAACTTGGGCATCGGTCATGTTCATGGGAGCTCCAATTTCATTGTTTGGTCTTCGTCATTGCGAACGTAGTGAAGCAATCCATGACTTCAAATGCATGGATTGCCACGCTACGCTCGCAATGACGGGAAGATCGCGCATTGTGAGCCGATCTGTTACTCTTATAAATGCTTAACTTTCACAACTTGGTTGCCAATTTATGCAAGTAAATCACATGCAAACCGGGGTTAACAGTCCGCCTTTGCCGCACGCTGGATGGGACGCGTCTATGAGCACCGCTGGTGGGCTGGCGTGGCGATCTGGGTTCGTTGATCTGCAAAGAGCATCACAAAGTGTTATATTTTTGCCATGACAACAAAGACCAAGGCTAAAAGCGAAATCTTGGCGGCTGTCCACGAGACAGCAGCAGATTTTAATAAATTGGGTTTTATCGACCAGCGCAAGATGCGCAAATACGATGCGCTCTGTTTGGACCCGATACCCGACTACGACAGCGAGAAGATTCGCTCCCTTCGCGACCGCCATCAATTGAGTCAAGCCGTTTTGGCCTCGCTGCTGAACACCAGCCTGTCGGCGGTACGTCAGTGGGAGTTGGGCGCAAAGCATCCCAGCGGTCCATCACAGAAGTTGCTCAATCTGCTTGAACGCAGAGGTCTGGAAGCATTGATCTGAATGCAAGTAAAAACCCGTGCTGCCCTGGGGCAGCTCAGCGACATGGACATCCGCCTGCTGCGCGTGTTCAAAACGGTGGTGGACTGCGGCGGCATGGCGGCGGCCGAACTGGAACTCAACATTGGCACCTCCACGGTGAGCCGCCATATCAAGGACCTGGAAACACGCCTGGGCCTGAGCCTGTGCCGGCGCGGCCGCGCCGGTTTTGCCCTGACGCCGGAAGGCGAGCAGATTTATGCCGAGACCCTGCGCCTGCTGGCCGGGGTCGATGCCTTTCGCAGCCGCATCGACGAGATTCACCAGCGCATGGGCGGCGAGCTGCACATTGCCGTTTTTGACAAAACCGCCAGCAACCCGCAAGCCCACATCGGGGCCGCCATCCAGCTGTTTGCCGGACAAGCCCCAGACGTGCGGCTGCACCTGCATGTGGCGCCGCTCAACGCAATCGAGCGCGGCGTGCTCGACGGCCAGTTTCAGGTGGGCATCATCCCCGGCCACCGCAGCTCGGCCGTGCTGACCTATGACGAGCTCTTTACCGAGACCATGTACCTTTATGCCAGCGCGGGCCACCCCTTGTTTGCGCCAGAGACCAGGCAGCAACCCCAAAACTGGGAGGCGCTGCAGGATTACGCTTTTGCCGGCCTGGGCTACCACTCGCCCAATATGGAACTGACCCAGCAGGTCAAGCTCAGCCGCGCGGCCACCGGCTACGACCAGGAATCGATTGCCACGCTGATCCTGTCAGGCTGTTTTTTGGGTTTCTTGCCCGACCACTATGCCGAGAGCTTTGTGCGCCAGGGCCGCATGCATGCGGTGCAGCCCCAAACGTTCACCTACCACTGCAGCTTTTTCAGCATCGTGCGGACCTCACCGCAGCCGGCGCGTGTGACGCAGGCGTTTCAGGCGGCCCTGAAACAGGCGCACCAGCCTTACTGCTTGCCCGCTTGACGCTGCTTTTTCGCCTGGATCACGGTCCAGACCAGGCGGCCCGCAGCCACCACGTTGACGGCGATCACGGCCATGGCCGGCCAGAAGGGCAACTCATAGCCCGAGACGGCGGACGACACGAGCAGGCCGCCCAGCACCAGCGCAGCGATCAGCATGGTGACCGTGGCGCCATTCACGGCGCCACGTTGCAGGTGTTTTGAAGTCATGGTGCGAGTATAAAAAGGTTAAAGTTAGGTGCAATTCTACGGACTGCCAAACACACCCCATGACACCTGAGCACAGCCTGATCGATTGGGGCGTTGTGGCGATCTTTGTCACCGTTTATATCGGCATGATTCTGGGCGGCCTGCCGCGCCTCAAGCTCGACCGCTCGGGGGTGGCGCTGCTGGGTGCCATTGGCGTGATCGGTCTGGGCGCCATGAGCACGACACAAGCGGCCAGCGCCGTGGATTTGCCCACCATGCTGTTGCTGTTTGCCTTCATGGTGGTGTCGGCGCAGATGCGTCTGGGCGGTTTTTACACCGCCGTCACCCGCCGGGTGGCAGCCCTGCCGCTGGGGCGCAACGCGCTGCTGGGCGCCCTCATTGCTGTAGCAGGCGCCTTGTCGGCGGTGTTTTCCAACGACATCATTTGCCTCGCCATGACCCCGGTGGTGGCGCAACTGTGCCTGCAACGGCGCCTGAACCCGGTGCCCTTTCTGCTGGGGCTGGCCTGCGCCGCCAACATCGGCTCGGCAGCCACGCTGATCGGCAACCCGCAAAACATGCTGATCGGCTCGGTGCTGCAACTGCCCTTTGGCGGCTACGTGCGCCAGGCGCTGCCGCCGGTGGTGTTGAGCCTGGGCGTGTTGTGGGCCTGGCTGGTGTGGAGCCCGGGCCATGCCGAGCCCACGGTGCCGACCAAACCGTCAGCGGCCATGCCCGTCGATCTGCCCACCGGTTATGGCCCGCTGCAAGCCCCGCCGTTTGATGCCTGGCAGACCGCCAAGGGCCTGGTGGTGGCGATCGCGCTGCTGCTGGTGTTCTTGTTCACCGACTGGCCACGCGAAGTCGCGGCTTTGGTCGGTGCTGGGGTGTTGTTGTTGAGCCGGCGCTTGCACTCGTCCGACGTCATGGGCTTCATCGACTGGCAACTGCTGGTGCTGTTCACGGGTCTGTTCGTGGTCAACCATGCGTTCGAGTCCACCGGCCTGGCGGTGCAGGCGGTGGCGTGGCTGGCAGCGCAGGGCGTGCAGTTGGCCGACCCCGGTGTGCTGTTTGTGGTCGGGGTCGGCTTGTCCAACCTGGTTTCCAACGTGCCCGCCGTGATGCTGCTGCTGCCGCACCTGCAGGGTCCGGACGCGGGTGTCATGCTGGCACTGGTGAGCACCCTGGCGGGCAATTTGCTGCTGGTGGGCTCGATTGCCAACCTGATCGTGGTGGACCTGGCACAAAAAAGCGGGGTCGTGATCGACTGGCGCATGCACGCCCGCGTGGGCGTGCCGGTAACGCTGTTGACGCTGGGTCTGGTATGGGCCTGGCTGCGCTGGTTTTAACCCATGGGAGGTTGGGCGGCGGAGCGTTCTGCTGCCCAGGCTGCTAGGCTCGCGCATCACCCCAGCGCAACTGGGTGGCGTCGTCGTCGTGGTAGAGCGTGTCACCATGGCGGTCGACACAATAGTCAGGCGACACGATCAACTCGTTGATGCGCATGTCGGCAGCAATGCGGGTGTACTCGAACAAAATGCTGCGCACCAGCTTGCAGCCGGTGCGCAAGTGGCAGCCGTGGCCGATCCAGGCCGGCCCCACGATCGACACGCCGGGCTCGATGCGCACACTGGAGCCAATGTAAACCGGCCCCTCGATGTTGACCTGGTGCCAAGGGATCGAGGTATTGATACCGACCCAAATGCCCGGCTTGATTTCGCGCCCGGGCATGGTCATGTCGGCCACTTCGCCGCTCAACACCCGCTGCAGCACCGACCAGTAGTCTCCCACCCGGCCAATGTCCAACCAGTGGAACGGCCGGTTTTGCACATAGAAAGGCAGTTCATGCGCGACCAGGTCCGGGAACAACTGGGAACCAATGTCATACACCTTGCCCGGCGGAATGAAACCGATCACGGCGGGCTCAAAAATATAAATGCCGGTGCTCGCCAGCGTCGACTTGGCTTCTGCTGGCTTGGGTTTTTCCTGGAACGAGGCAATACGCCCGTCGGCACCCGCCACCACCACGCCATAGTTTTGCACGTCGGCCAGCGGCACGTCCATGGCCACCACACTGGCCATGGCGCCTTTGGCCTGATGCTCGGCCAGCGCGGCGGTAATGTCGAGGTCAATGAGGGCGTCGCCGCACAGCACCAGCGTGGTCTCGTCAAAAAATCCGCTGAAGTCCTGAATCCGCCGCATGCCACCGGCCGAGCCCATCGGGCGCGGCAAGATCTCGCCATGGTCGCGCACGCCTTCGTAGGCGTAGCCAATTTGCACACCCCACCGCCGGCCATCACCAAAGTACTCTTCGATTTTTTGATGGTGCCAGGCCACGTTGACCATGATCTCGGTGATGCCATGGCGCGCCAGGTGCTCGATCAGGTATTCCATCACCGGCTTGCCCAGAATGGGCACCATGGGTTTGGGTAAATCGCGCGTCAACGGGCGCACGCGGGTCCCCTGCCCGGCCGCCAGAATCATGCCTTTTGCCAATTTGAACTCCTTTAGTTTGCTTATTTGAAGGACTCAGCCAGCAGCTGCAATTGCGCCAGATCGGCGTTCAACTTGTCCGGTACCGGTAAATTGAACAATCGGCACAGGGCCTTGATCCGGTAACGCCAGTCATGGCTGCTCACGGTATTAAAAATATTGCTGCGGCGCTGCGCCTCCAGCGCCTCATTTTGCGCCAGCAGCGCCAGCAATTCGTCTGACGCCGTTTGCGGGTCTTCAGCGAGTTCCACCGTGGCCCCGTGCCAGAACAGCATCTCATCCGCCATGCGGGAAACCGGTCGGCGGCCCGCCACAATGCAACCCGACAGCAGCGACTCCAGCCAGCGGCTGGTCACCATCATGGCGCGTGGCCGATCCCCCTGGGGTTCCACGTACAGGTGAAACGCGAGCGATATCCGCGTGCGCTGCAACAGCTTGAACAACATGCCGCGCTCCAGATGCACGCTGGACCCCGACAGGTTGCCCAGCGGCGAGTGCAGGTACAGGCAGGGTGAACTGGCCGGGTGAAAGCGCCCGGAAAAGCAGGCCTGGTAACTCGGTGGCGTGCGGCCAAACCCCATCACATCGATTTCACGCACGTGGCGCTGGCGCGGCACCCAGGTCAGGCAGTCGGCACCTTGGTACAACTGGTGCACCGGAATGTTGAAACGCTCTTTGGGAAAGGTGATGTCTTCATGGGCGGTAACGGTGATGGCATCAAACAGCGCCGTTTCCCTGACAAAACCTGGCTGGAAATACGAGTCGGTGACAAAACCGTAAATTTTGGCGAACTTCTGTCGACAGTTGGCAATGGCGTTGACCAAGCCCAAGTCTCCCGGGCCACGCGCCACCACGATGAGCACGTCACCGCCGCGGGTCTGCAGCGGCTCGTAACTGACCTGGTGCGGGCGCAAAGCACGCATCGGCCAGGTTTTGGCAGCGGGCTTGGGCGACAGCACCTCGGCATCAAAATAATGGGCCAGCAATTCGGCGAGTTCATCAATGGCCACCCAACCCGCGTGGGGCGAGGCCAGTCCGGCATAAAGAACGGTGATTTTCATGGGGTCAAGCGGCGCTGTCCACGCGGTCGAACCGGTAACCATAACCATAGATGGGGGTGAGCTTCCAGCCTTTGTTACCGTCAAGGAACAGCTTTTTTCGCAGACGGCTGATGTGGGTGTCCACCGTGCGGGTGTCGACTTCGGTGTTGATGCCCCAAATCTTGTTGAGCAAATGGTCCCGCGAGAGCAGCTTGCCCGGGTTCTGAAACAGATACACCGACAAGTCGAATTCCTTTTGTGTCAGCGCCACGGCCTCGCCATCGATCGCCAGCCGATGGCGCTGCACATCGACCTCATAACAGCCCAGTCGCAAGACCGGCAAACCGCCCGGTTTGACGCGTCGGGCCACGTTGTCCAGGCGCGCCAGCAATTCCTGCGCCTTGAGTGGCTTGACCAGGTAGTCGTCCGCACCCATCTTGAGCGCGGTGACCACAGTTTCTTCGTCGTCGCGCGCCGTGACCACCATCACCGGCACATCCCAGCCGAGGTTTTCCCGAATCCACCGCAACACGTCGGCGCCGGTGCCGTCGGGCAGCATCCAGTCGATCAGCAGCAGGTCGAAGCGCTCCTTCTTGGCGCCCTCGACAAAATCTGCTGTCAAACCAAAGCCATGGCTGGTGTGTGCGCCGTGCTCAAGCAAGAGTTCAAGCAGTTCGCGCTGGTCCGGATCGTCTTCTAGTACGGCAATGTGCATCGTGAGCCCATAGTGACAAACAATGAAGCCAGTTTACACGCTGCACTTGAGGCTCCGAACGCTGTTGTATCAAGAAATTGGCTGGCCGATCAGGCAAAAACAAGTGGCATCACCAGGTGACCCCTGGCTTGTTGCCAGACAGCACTGCCCGGACAATACGCATTTTTTCAGTCAGACCCTGGCGCGCCACAAAATAGACATCGGCGGCGGCCTGGGCCTCCAGGCTTTCACCCGCATCCTCTTGCCAGGCGGGGGCGTGCAGGCAACCCACCGGCGTAGTGGCCAGCAGCAACTGCCAGTCGCGCCCCAGCGCATACCACTCCGACTGGCTGCGCGGACGCACGCCAAACCAGTTTCTGCGACCCTGCAACACGTCGAGCCATTCACCGTAGTGGGCCAGCCAATGACCCGCGCCCGCGCCGCTCTCGGGGGCGCAGCGCAGCGTCTGCATACGGACTTCACCGGTATCGGCATCACGCCCGGCCACAGCCAGCCGGGTCTGCCAGCGCAGCGGCAAACCACGCACTGAGCGCAGCAAGGTGTCGATAGCGAGCCAGGGCAGGACCAGCACACAAATGACCGCCGCCAAGGCGCGTGACAACCACGAGGTGCCATTCACATCAGACGCATGCAAATCAAGCAACAAGCCCTCGGAGGCCGGCAAGACGATGCGCGCACCCAGGCGCAGATGCTCCACGCTTTGCGCATTGACCAGGGTTTCGTCCAACTCCAGACCCTGGCCGATAAAGGTATCTGGAAACACGAGGCTGCGGCTGATGCTGGCGTCGCTTGACACAATGACATCCCGTGTCAACACCGTGCCCGGGCCCAGCCGCGCCCCCGCAGCCACCACGCAGCCCGGCCCGACCAGAGTGGGGCGTGCCATCAGGGCGTCGTCCTGCACCAGGGCATCGGGGCTGTAAGCGCCCCAGGGTGTTTGCAGCCAGGTGGCGGGCAGCTTCGCCAGCGCTTCGTCGGTCAAGGTCCGTTCTTGCGCCGCCAGCAGCTCCTGGGCGTTGTTCACGCTGACCCACTCGGCGGCTTCCAGCAGCAGCAACGGTGATGATTGTTGGCACAAAAAACTGCCAAGGGCGCGTTCATCGCTGTGCGACGGCAGGCTCATGAGTAAACCTGCGCGGGTGCTGGCCCAACCGGCCCAGGCCACCGCCTCTTTGTCGTCGGCGAGCACGGCAATTTGGTCCTGCGCCAGCAGCGACGACAAGGCGCGCTCGCTGACAAGCCGACCGGCCTGACCCAGCAACACGCGCTGATCAGCACCCAGGCCCAAGGCGCGCAGGGTGCTGTAGGGCGACGCAGCGTCTTTCACCAGGTGCCAGCGCAAATTCACACCCCAGCGCTCACCCAAGCCCAGCAACTGGCGCAGTTCCTCCGGGCGCGAGCTCACCACCAGATCAAGATCGCGCACACCCAGGTCGGACAACTGCTCTATCGCGGCCTCAATGAAGCTGCGCCAGCCGTAGGGCAACAAAGCCAGCGGGAAATCGCCTGGCACCGGGATGTCTTTGGCCACAGTGGCGGTGGCAAACAACACGGCGCGCAGGCTCTCGGGTCCGTGATCGGTCGCTAATGGCATGGATGCCTCCTCGTTGAAATCATCATTGGCGCTCTGGCGCAAACCCAGCCGCTGCAGCAGCATGCGGCCCAAAAAACTGAAGTTGCCAACCAGGTAGCGCCGCCACATGCGCGACGGCTCCTGCATCAGGCGGTAAACCCATTCCAGACCGCTGTCGCGCATCCAGACCGGGGCGCGGTTGATTCGGCCTGACACAAAGTCGAACAAACCGCCCACGCCCATGGCCACCTTGACACCGAGCTGGTGCAGGTGCCGGTCAATGAACACGTCCTGCATGGGCACACCCCGGGCCACCAGCACCACATCGGCGCCACTGGCGCGCACTTCGGCGGCCACCTCGCCCTCCTGGGCAACACTGAAAAATCCATCCCGAACGCCCGCCAAACGCAAACGCGGCCACTGGCCCCGAATGACTTCGGCCACTTTTTCAGCCACACCCGGCTGGCCACCCAGCAGGAACAGGCTGGCGTCGCGTGCTTCCAGCAGCTGGCACAAACGAGGAAACAGGTCAGTGCCATTGACGTTTTGCTTGAGCGGCACGCCCAGCAAGTCAGCAGCCATCTTGATACCGATGCCGTCCGGCAGCACCAACGCGGCGCGCGACAGCAGTCTTCGGTAGCCCCGGTCGCGGGCCGCGATGTTGACGCAGGCCGGGTTGACAAAGCTCACTTGCTGCACTTGCGGTGCGTCGAGCATGCCGGCTATCAGGTCCAGGGCCTCCTGCATGTTCACATTATCAAAAGCCACGTCCCCCACGGCAATACGTTTCCGTCCGGCCACAGCCGGTGCCCGCAGCCAGCCCACCAGCAGCGCCCGCAGCAGCAGCCCCAGGTCATGGCGCACGCCGCGCCGCGCGGCGTATTCCAGATCGGCATCGCGTTGTGTGCCGAAGTCCACTGCGGTGCGCTGGCGCACTTGGTGCAAATTGACCAGGCCGGGCCGCAGTCGGGCCAGCACCTGGTGGCTTTCCCGGGGACTGTCTTCGGGGGTGGGCGCAGGCCCCACCCAGGCCATCTCACCGCGCAAAATACTGAACAGCACCGGCCAGCGCGACAAGCCTGTTTTGGCCAGCACGCGGCCCATGAAGTTGTCGGAAAGATCGATCTGCCAGCGTTGAAAGGCGTGGCGCCTGGCACCGCAAAAGCGCTGCGCGCGCAGTTTGCCAAAGCACAGTCCCAACGCCATCGGCAAGGCAGCCAAAGCCAGCGCCAGGAGGGCAAGCAGCATGTCGGTGCGCCGCAGCATCCGGTCAGCGCGTTCGTCAAACGCAACGCCAGCCTCGCTGGCCAGCGCGTCGGGCCTGAGCCAATCACTCATTTCATCAGGTCCCGGCATCAGTAGGCACCCCGGCCACGAATCACCGCCAATGGGGTTTTGGCGATCAGCTTGACATCGGCGCCGAGTGAGCGGTGCTGAATGTAGGCAATGTCCATGCGCACCTGCTGCGGGAACGGAATCTCCGAGCGGCCACCCACCTGCCAGGTGCAGGTCAGTCCGGGCACCACCGACAAACGCTGGCGCTCCAGCATGGAGTAACGCGCCACTTCATTGACCAGCGGCGGGCGCGGCCCGACCAGGCTCATGTCGCCACACAGCACGCACCAGAGTTGGGGCAACTCGTCGATGCTGGTGCGCCGGATCAGGCGGCCAATGGGCGTGATGCGCGGGTCGCGCTTCATCTTGAAGGTCACCCCGTCGCCACCGTGCTGATTGTTGGCCAGCAGCGCGGCCCGCACGGCCTCGGCATTGACCACCATGGAGCGGAATTTGGGAAACGGAAACAGGCGACCGTGCAGCCCTACGCGCTGCTGCCAAAACAACACCGGGCCGCGGTCATGCAGCTTGATCGCCAGGGCGACCAACGCGAACAAGGGTGTCAGCAGCACAAAGGCCGGCAATACCAGTGCAATGTCCAGCGCGCGCTTGAGCAGGGGAAAGCTGCGCGTGGACCACCACCACAGCAATCGCGCCCGGCGGGCACGCAGGCGATTGGTCAAGGGAGTGCTGAGTTTGGGGAGTTGGGTGGTGGCCATGTGACAAGTGTTCAGGTTGAATGCCGTGGATCATCTGTCTTTTGGCCCTTGAAGTTGTGACAGCTTTGTCAACTCCTTGTTAAGATACCGTCCACCTTTCACTCCCCCAGCCGCACGGCCCTGCATGCGAGATTCACCGCTTTCAACCTCCGCCTTGAAAGTTGTCGTGGCCGACGACATGGCCGCTTCGCGCCAGCACCTTTGCGACCTGTTGCGTGGCCTGGGGCATGAAGTCTTTGGCGCGGCCGGTGGTGTTGCGGCACTGGAGCTGGTCATGCTGCACAACCCGGACCTGGTGCTGCTGGACCTCTTGATGCCCGACATGAACGGCATCGAGGTCATCCAGCAGCTACGCAACCGGGTCACGCAACGCTGGCTGCCCGTGATCGTGACATCTGCTCTGGAAGGCGATGAGCACTTTATCAACGCACTCGAATGTGGCGCCGACGACTACCTGACGCGCCCCATCAACCCCGGCCTGCTGGCCGCCCAACTGCGGCATTACGCCCGGGTACTGGCCCTGCAGTCGGAACTGGCGGTGCTGGCCCGGCGCCAGCGCGACATTCACAATAACATTCTGGACGCCGTCATCACGCTGGACGACACGGGCTGCATCACCGAGGGCAACCTGGCCGCCCGGCGCCTGTTTGGTGCGGGCGCAATTGCGCTGGAGGGGCAGACTTGCCAGGCGGCCCTGGGTGCAACACTGGCTGAACTGCTTGCGCAACGCGAAATTTCCCTGCGCAAACCGGACGGCGCCGTGTTGCCAGCCGAACTGGCTGTGAGCGCCTGGACGGACGCGGACAGCGTGCGCTACACCATGGTGGTGCATGACCTGACCGAGCGGCGCCATATCGAGCGCCTGAAGGACGAGTTCCTGGCCACCGTCAGCCACGAGTTGCGCACGCCGCTGACCTCGGTACTGGGCGCCTTGGGGCTACTGGCCTCGGGGGCTGCCGGCGCTTTGCCCAAAGCGGCGCTGCCGCTGGCGGAAGTGGCCAAACGCAACGGCGAGCGCCTGAGTCGGCTGATCGATGACATTCTTGATTTGACCAAACTCGAAGGCAAGCAGATGCTGCTGCAATTACGCGCCTTGCGTCTGACCCCCCTGATGGTCGAAGCGATGACGGCCAATCAGGGTTACGCCGAGCGCGCCGGCGTCAAACTGCACTTTGAGCCCGGCAAGGTCGACCCGCTGGTGCGTGTCGATGCAGATCGTTTTCTGCAAATCATGGCCAACCTGCTGTCCAACGCCATCAAGCACTCCCGGGTCGGCGATACCGTGCGCGTCAGCGTGGACTGCCAGGGCCCGCTGCTGCGCATCAGTGTGCGTGACCAGGGGCCGGGCATCGACCCGGCATTTCGCAGCCGCATGTTCGAAAAATTTTCCCAGGCCGACAGTTCGGACCGGCGCGCTCAAGGTGGCACCGGCCTGGGGCTTTACATCACCCGCTTGCTGGCAGATCGCATGAGTGCCCGGGTGGCCGTGGACTCCGTGCCAGGCAAAGGGGCCACATTCATCGTCGAATTTCCGATTTTTGACGCCAGCGTGCCCGTGCCCGCACCCTGGCTGTTACACATCGACCGTGACGTGGATGCGCGCGCCAGGGTCGCCGACTGGTTGTCTGCGCTGTGCCCGGTGGAAAGTGTTGCCGACCTGCAGCAGGCGAAGCAGGCTTTTACGCACGTGCAGACGCCGATCATTCTGGCCGACCCGCAGGCCCAGGGCCCGGCAGAAGAATTCTGCAACGCCTTGCGGCCCCTGGCCGGCGGCCATGCGGTGATGCTCTACAGCGACGCAGTCGATGCGGCTTTTGCTGCGCGCATGGGCCTGGCCTGGCTGCCCAAATCAAGCACTGGGCGCCAGGCACTGCTGGCTGCTGCACGCCAGGCCATTCTGAAAATCAAAACCCCCTAATTGCCATGAGTGAAGAACTGCAACGCGTGATGTGTGTCGAGGATGACCCTGACATCCGCCTGATTGTCGAATTCAGCCTGGCCACACTGGGTGGCTATGAGGTTTGTATGTGCCCCGAGGGCCAGACCGCCCTTGACCAGGCACCCGGCTTCAAGCCCGACCTGGTGTTGCTGGATGTGATGATGCCGGGGCTCAATGGCCCGGAAACCCTGGCGGCCTTGCGCCAGCTGCCTTGTATGAAGGGGGTGCCGGTGGTTTTCATGACGGCCAAGGCCATGCCCAACGAGGTCGAAGACCTGTTGCAGCATGGTGCCACCGGGGTGATTGTCAAACCGTTTGATCCGGTCAGGCTGCCGCAAGACATTCGCATCTATTGGGAGCATGGCCGTGGCAGCAGCGCCCACTGAAGGCCTTTCACCTGAAACCCTGGCCAGATTCAAGTTATTGCAACAGCGTTTTGTGCAAGGCCTGCCCGCGCGCTGGCAGGACGTATCGGCTGCAAGCAGCCGGGCAGCCCGGCGGGATGCGCTGCACCGTCTGGCGGGCGGCGCGGGCAGTTACGGCTTCGGGCGACTGGGCCAACTGGCACGCGAAGCCGAGCAATTGGCCCTTGCGGGTCAAACCGCCGAACTGGCCCATGCGCTGAGCCTGTTGAAAAGTGAGATCAACACGGTCTTGCCAGACAACCATGCCAAGCCGTCGCCCGAGCTTGGCTGACGACAGTCACAGTGTTGTGACACTTTGCCAGACCATTCAAGTTGTAATTCATTCATTCACACCCTCCACCCTCTACCGAAATGAAAAAAATGATTGAACTCAAAGGTGCCATGGCCGACAACGATGTGCTGGTGATCGAGTTGCGCGAAGACAACCTCGACGCCAGCAATGTGCGCGAATTCAAGGACGCCGCGCAAGCCATCATGCATGGCAAAACCCGTGTGGTGCTGGACATGTCGGGCGTCAAATTTGTCGACAGCTCCGGCCTCGGTGCCATGATCTCCTGCTTGCGCCAACTCAATGGTCAAAAAGGTGACTTCAAGCTGTGCGCGATGTCCAAAACGGTCCGCGCCCTGTTTGAACTCATGCGCATGCACCGGGTTTTCAATATTTACGACGGCCGTGAGGAAGCCATCAGATCATTTGTCTGATAACTTCCTCACAAGCGCAACCAGGGACTATTCAATGTATAAAAAAAATTCTTCAACAGGCTTGTTTGGCTTGCAGCACGCTGCTGTTTTGCTCAGCCTTTTCGGCCTGCTCGCCAGCAGTCCGGCAGTTGCCGGGCCGGTGCTTGACCGGGTCAAGGCCGCGGGCACCGTGCGCGTCTGCGTCTGGCCCGCGTATTACGGCGTCACCTACCTGAACCCGCGCAACCAGCAGATGACAGGCGTCGACATCGAGTTGTCGGCCGCATTTGCCAAGGACCACCAGTTCAAGCTCGTTTACGTCAGCTCTTCCTTTCAGACGCTGGTGGCCGATGTCACCCAGGACCGCTGCGACGTGGCCATGTTTGCCGTGGGCATTACCCCTGAGCGCCAGCAGGCGCTTAGCTTTACACAGCCCTACATGCAGAGCGACATTTACGGCATCACCACCCAGGGCAACCGCCTCGTCAGGAACTGGGAAGACATCGACAAGCCGGGTGTTCAGGTGGCGGTGCAGGCCGGCACCTTCATGGAGCCGGTGATGGCCGCAGCCCTCAAACAGGCCAATCTGGTGGTCATCCGCCCGCCACGCACGCGCGAGGAGGAACTGGAAGCCGGTCGAGTCGATGTTTTCATGACCGACTACCCCTACAGCCGGCGCCTGCTCGACAACGCCGACTGGGCGCGCCTGGTGGCACCACCCCAGCCTTTCCACAAAGTCCCTTACGCCTATGCCGTCAAACCAGGGGACGCGGCGTGGTTCAAGCTGATGGACGATTTTGTCGTCAGGATCAAACAGGACGGACGCCTGGAAGCCGCAGCCAGGCGCTTTGGCCTGGGCAACATCGTGCTGGGGCGCTAAGGGCAGCCATGGCAGAGCCAACGACGGCGAGCAGCCCGGTGTTGTCCGGCTGGATCAACCAGCGCAAACTTTTTTGGCTGGCCGGTGGCCTGGCCATGATGGTGCTACTGGTCGGGGTCGCCTTCATTCTGTATGCGCGCCACGAAATCAAGACAACCGCAGCAACCCAAATCGCGCTTTATGCCAAGTTGCTGGAACAACAAACTTCCGCCGACATCAGCGCCATCGAGGCCACCGTCAGGTCAGTCAGTCAACGCATCGACATTCAGACTGAACCTGGCAGTCCACAGCTGTCCACCCGTCTGACGGAAGTTATCCAGGGCCGACCCCAACTGCGCAGCCTGTCACTGCTGGACAGCAATGGCCGCGTGCTGCACAGTTCTTCGCCAGGCAATCTCGATGTCATCGTCGACCTTTCCCTGTTGGGCAACTTGCCCGAGGTGAGCACCGGCGCAGTGCTTGGCCCAAGCCTGAAAGGGCGGGATTTGTCCGCGCTGCAAAGCGCGGCCAAGGGGGTGGGCCAGTCCAATGTGTTGCCCCTGCTGCAACGCTTCACCACCGCCGCCGACGAAACATTGACCCTGGTCGCCCTGATCAATATCAACCACTTCAGCGCCCAGTACGGTTTGATTTTTTCCGACCCGTCCATTCGCGTGGCTCTGCTGAGTTACGCGGGTGCGCTTTTGACGGCCACTGACAATGTGGCGCTGGAAAGCGGCGTCTCCCTGCGACACCTGCCTGCGTTCACCACTTTTCTGCCGCTCAAGGAGTCGGGCAACACCATCGGCGCCGGGCTGCTGGGCGACGAGGTCATCAGTTCCTTCCGGACCACGCGGCGCTGGCCCGTGGTCGTGCTGGTCGAAAAGTCGTATGAGACCACCATGAGTGCAGCGACACTCATCAGAAACTGGACCCTCGCGGGTGTTTTCCTGCTTTGGCTTGCCATCCTCGCCCCAACCCTTGTGCTGGCCCGGCGCTTGCGCCACGATGCCGCCCTTAACGCCCGGTTGCAATCGGCAAATTTGTCAGTCATTGCCAGCGAGTCGCGCCTGCGGGCAACCCTGGCGTCGTCCATCGACGGCGTGCTCTCCATCGACGAAAGCGGGCGCATCATCGCCTTCAACCCGGCTGCCGAAAAAATATTTGGCCGCACTTGCGCAGAGGTGATGGGGCAGCCCATGGAAGAATTCCTGGTGCCCAGCCACCTCCGGCATGAGCATCAGGCCGGCCTGAAGCAATTCGTGGAAAACCATGAGGGCCCGGTGCTGAAGCGCCTCAACAAACACATGGAGACCGTGGGCATGCGGCGCGACGGGAAACCTTTCCCGCTTGAACTGACCATCGTTTCCACGACCAATGAGAACCAGGTTTTCTTCACCGCCACGGTGCGCGACATCACCGAGAAAAAATTGATCGAGGCCGAGAAAGCCGGCCTGCTGATCCGCTACAAAAGATTGAGTGTGGACCTTGAACGCCAGAAGATGGCGCTGGATCAGCACGCGGTCGTCAGCATCATGAACGCCGACGAATCCATCGTCTACGCCAATGACAAACTGGTCGAGACCTCGGGCTTTTCACGCGAAGAGCTGATCGGCAAAAAGTATTACCAGTTGCGCCGACAGCTTGACACATCGGTCTATGCCGACCTGCGCGCCAGCCTGGCGGCCGGACAAATCTGGCACGGTGAACTGGTGATGCGCCGGCGCAACGGCGGCTCCTACTGGGCCACCTGCACCCTGGTACCGATCCCGGGGGATGACGGCCGACCACGACAGTGGATCAACATCGAGACCGATATTTCAGCCCAGCGGGAAACCGAAATTGCGCTGCAAGACGCGCGCCTGCGCGAATTGGAAACTGGTACCCGGATACAACAGACCTTGCTGTCGGCCAATCCATCACAACCACTGCCCGGCCTGTGGCTGAGTGCCTACAACCAGGCCTCCAAAGGCGTGGACGGCGACTTTCTGGACGTGATCCGGATTGGTGAGCATTGCGTTGACATTCTGGCCGGCGATGTGATGGGCAAGGGCGTGCCGGCAGCGCTGATGGGTGCGGCCACCAAATTGCAGTTCAGCCGCTCGATTGCCGAATTGCTGACCCTGCGCGAGGACGGCGGCGAACTGCCGCGGCCCTCGGCCATTGTGGCCGCTGTGCACCAGGCCATGACAAGGCACCTGCAAACCCTTGAGGCCTTTGTGACACTGGTCTATATCCGCATTGACAGCCTGCGCAATGTGATCACCTGGATTGGCTGCGGACACGAGGAGACCATGGTGCTGCGTGGCCTCGGCGGCTTTGAATTATTGCCCAACCAGCACCCGCCGCTGGGCATTCTGGAGCACCAGGATTTCCGCCAGGACGAAATACCGCTGGCCGTTGGGGATGCCGTGTTCTTGTGTTCGGACGGCTTGACCGATGCCGTCGTTGGCAACAGCGAACGCGTTGGGCGCGACGCACTTAACCAAGCGGTGAAGCGGGTGGTGCAGACCCACCCGACACCGGCAGCGGCCTTGCACAGCTTGCGGCGCCAGGTCCTGCATGGCGAGGTGCAGGTGGTTGATGACATCACGATGGTGCTGCTCATGCGCACCGCGGTGCATGACTTTGAGACGCGCTGCGAGTTGCCCATTGACCTGGGTTCACTACGCGACTTTCGGGAGTTTGTCGCGGCGAACGCACTGCGCATGGGTTTGCCGGAAGACACCGCCGCCATGTTCGTGGTGGCAGCCGTGGAAGTATTCACCAACATCATCCGCCACGCAAAAGGCCTGCTGCCGGGCGCACCGGTCGAACTGATCGTGCATGACACGACCGAGGCCTTCACGCTGGATATCGTTCACATCGGGGCCGAATTCACGCCCCCGGACGAGGTCGAGGTTGCTGATTTAAGCACCTTTCCCGAAGGTGGTTTTGGCCTGACCATCATTCGCAGCAGCTGCCACTGTGTGGATTACCTGCATCACCATGGCGTCAACACGGTGCGTATGACACGCTGGCTGACACCCGCATCATGAACCTGCGCGTAGAAACCCTGCGCGGGCTCGCCTGCCTGCTGCTGGTGGGAAAATCGAGCAAGACCATACCCAAAGGCCGACATGTCGAGGTGTCCACCCAACTTACCGACTGAAGGAAATGACGGTCATAGAAACCTTTCGGCAGGCCATTGACATCGCGGCCCCCCTCTGGACGCAGGCCCTTGAGCGGCTGTCCTGGAGCCATGGCCTGGTCACGGCGGCCTACCTGCTGGCGGCCTGGTTTTGTTTGATGAACGGGCACATCGCCCGGGCCGCCGGTGAAACACACAAGGTCTGGCTTCTGGCGGCAAGCGTGCTGTGTTTGCTGGGGGCCAACACCCTGCTGCAAGTCGAGGTGCTGCTGACCCATATGCTTCGAGCCATCGCCAAGATGGAAGGCTGGTACGGGGGCCGCCGAGAACTGCAGTACGCCATGGTCGGCTTGCTGGCACTGCTGGCCTGGCCGCTCTGGCTGCGGCTGCGCGCGACATTTCGCACCAGCCACAGCGCGACCGAGCCGTTGGTCTGGGGTTTGACACTGGTGCTGCTGGTGTTTGTGCTGCGCCTGGTGTCGGCGCATGGCTTTGATGCGCTACTGAACCTGCGCCTGGCTGGCCTGTCTTTGGGCCGCTTGGCAGAGCTGGTCGGGCTGGGTCTGGTCATGCATGGCTGTTTGCGTTGTCTGCGCTTGAGGTGAGGGAACATGATGTTTGAAAATGTCCGCCAGGATCTGCGTGCCCACCAGGGCGACTGGGGTGCCCAGGGGTTCTGGGCCTTGCTCGTTTACCGTTTGGGTCGCTGGCGCTACGGGGTGCGGCCCGCCTTGCTGCGCAAGTTGTTCTCCTTCATTTACAAGTTGCTTTACAAATTTGTGCAGATCATCACCGGCATCGAGTTGCCCTGCGAGGTGCCCATTGGCAAAAATTTTGTCATTGAGCACAGCGGCGGTATCGTGGTCAGCGGTTTTGCCAGCTTTGGCGACAACTGCCGCATCCGCAACGGTGTGGTGGTGGGCTTGAGCCGGGTGTCTGACCCCTGTGCCCCGCAGTTTGGCAACAACGTCGACATTGGCGCCGGGGCCAAGGTGCTGGGCAATATCCGCATTGGCAACAACGTGCTGATCGGCGCCAACGCCGTGGTGCTCACCGACGTGCCCGACAACAGCATTGCCGTGGGCGTGCCAGCGGTCATCAAGGCGCGCAAGCCCACCAAGGTCGACTGAAGTCGACCCCACAGTGGGCAACACCCCACAAGCCGTTTTTTTAACTTAGCGCCAACGATTTTGCAGGCGCCTCAAGCTTGAGATGATGAACGCGGACCACGCCATGCGGTCAAACCAGCGCAAGGCGTGCACGTCGGTCCGGGATGCGCGCTGGTAGCCCAGCGGCGGTGTGGACAGCCAGGTGGCCGCCTCGGGATGCGCCAGCCGGTACCAGCAGTAGGCGCCGTCGATGTGCATCGGCCCACCCGCCGGGTCGCCCGCGGGCCGGCGCAGCATGGCTTCCAAATACTGGACCAGCGGCGCAATGTGCGGCCCGTTGACCGCCAGCATCGCGCTGGTGCCGACCGCCAGCGCCGGAGCCACCCGCACGCAGGGGGCTGACGACGGGGGCGGCGGTACATCCAGGTGATGACTGCCGTACCACAGACCCCATGCGTTACGGTCAAGGCAAGCCGCCACATCGCCAAATTTGGCGGCAAAGTTGTCGCAAAAATTAAGGTCGTCTTCAAGGATCAGCACCGACGTCAGTCCCTGGTCCCGTGCCTCACGCAACACCGCCAGATGGCTCATGAAACAGCCGCGCGCGCCCAGCGTCGGAAAGCCGCAGGGCTCATCAGGCTTGCTGGCTTCAAAAACCGTCACCTGGCGTGCGTCCAGGCTCAAGCCGATGCGCTCAAGCTGGGTTTGCATTTCCTGGCGGCGGTCAGGCCGCGAGCGCAGGTTGATGATGACCACCTGCGCAAAAAAGGTGTTGATGTTGCCCTGCATGGTCAACAGCGGTGCCTGGTCTGATGGTGCTGACCGGCGTCGCAACTCATTCAGACTCGCGCTTGGTGCGCACCCAGCCCGAGCGCTTCTTGAGGAAATAGGCCAGGTAAACCGGCAGCTTCCAGAGCGCATACAAGGGCGTTGTCAGGAGCTCACGGGCACTCAGCAATTGGCGGCCAAAAACCCACCAAGCCAGTCCGATGGCCAACGCAAAACACAAGCAGGCAACCAGCACCAGCAGCATCGCGACCTGCCACACCGGCCACACCAGGGCCAGCGCCATGCCCAGCACGGCAGCCGTGCCCAGCACCAGGAAATACAGCGCCACGGGCGGGATCAACAAGTCCATCGCCAACACGATCAGGGCCGGCTTGCCGGTGCCCAGCGCCGACTTGAGCAAGCCCGGCAGTTCCTGGGTCAGGGTGGCCAGGTGACCATGTTCCCAGCGTGACTTTTGCACCCGGGCCACGCCCGTATCTTGCGGGAACGCGCTGCTGACACGAACCTCAGGCAAAAACTGCGGCGCATACCCGGCCACCGCCAGATCAATACCGAGCTTCATGTCTTCGGTGATGTGGCCGGTGGCCAGCCTGGCCGTCGACATCAGCGACCAGGGCAGCGCCATGCCGGTGCCCATCAGATGGCAGGCGCCGCCCAGGCGAAAAGACCCGAGCGGGCGCACCAGGTTTTTCATCAGCATGGCAAATTCCAGCACCCTGAGCTTGAGGCCGGCACCGGCACCCGCACGCATCAGATTGAGCATTTGCACCGGCTTGCCCGTGCTCTGGCAGCGCTCGGCGATACGGGCCACGGCGCCATCAGACACGGTGCAGTCGGCGTCCACCACCAGCACTACATCAGGCGGGTCGGCGCGTAATTGGTCGACACCAAACGCCAGCGCATAACCTTTGCCGCGCAGTTCGGCATGGTGGCGCTCGGCCACTTCGGCACCGGCACCACGCGCCAGTTCAGCGGTGTCGTCGTTGCAGTTGTCGGCGATCACCAGCAGCCGGTCGCCCGGCCTTAGCTGGCGCTGCAGGCAGGCAATGGTGGGCAGCACATTTGTCGATTCATTGTGCGCGGGCACCAGCACGGCCACACGCACCGCGCCTTGCGCCGGCGATGCCAAGCCGGTCTGCGCGCCACGGCCCTGCCCCAGCGCGGCCAACGTGAGTGTCAGCAAAGACAGCGCGGGCAGCGCCAACGGGATCATGGCCAGGGCCAGCAGTAATTCAAGCATGTTCTAGAGGGCGTCGTCGTGATGGAATAGCCACAGTCTGGTAACACTCCGCTGCAGCCAAGGCAGTCTAATTGGACCCGGAGCTTGAATTGTTTCAACTCTGTGCCATGTTGCCTTGGCACTTGTCTTGGAAATTATTCACCATTTATGGACACCAGCACCCTCCCCGGACGCGGCATCAAGCCCCTGCTCAGCCTGCGCAAGCACTACCGTATCAGCATCGTGATCTGGCTGCTGGTCGTGCTCGCCGGTCTGCCCGTGGCATGGATCAAGGGCCAGAGCTACTTCTACACCGAGTCGGTGTTTCAGGTGTCGCCCAACTACATGAAGACGTTGACTTCTGACAAAGAAGTCGAATTTCAGTCCAACTCGCAATACCGTGAGTACGTCAACCACCTGTCCAACACGGTGCGGCGTTACGACGTGATCGAGCGTGCACTCAAAAAGCTGCGTGACACCCAGATCGACATCCAGCCCAAAGGCCTGACCGAGCGCAAGCTCATCGAACAGTTACAAAAGCTGCTGCTGGTGCGCGCGATTTCCGATACCTACATGGTGCGCATCGGGCTGGAAGGTGCTGAAAAAGAAAAGCTTGACGACATCGTCAACGCGGTCATGCAGGCCTTCCTCGAGACCACCAAAAATGAACAGATTTTTGGCTCGGTCGAGCGCATGCAAACGCTGCAAACCACCAGCGACGAGTTGAGCCTGGAAATCAGCCAGTTGGAATCACAACGTCTGCAGTTGGCCGAACCGCTGGGCCTGACCACCTTTGGCGACAACGCGACTAACCCGTTTGACGGCATGCTGACCCAAGCACGCGAAAAACACACTTTCGCAGCCATCGAACGCATGCAGGCCGAGGCCACCTTGCAGGCCTTTTTAGAGCAGCGAGAAACACCCACCACGGCAGGCCGTTCGATTCTGGAAATGCGGCTGCAAGACAACGGACTTCAAGCCCTGCGCAACGCAGTCATCAACCGATCAGAAGAACTCAGCCGCGTCACCGCCGGACTGGAGAACAAGCATCCGGCCAAGCAACCCGCCCTCACCGAACAGGATGCCATCAAAAACCGTCTGCATTCGAGCGAGTCCGCGTTCGAGGCGTCCGCCTTCGACAACGTGAAAAGCCGCCTGGCGGCGTCGGTGCAGCAGACCCGGCGGGTGGAACAAGAAGTTCAGCTCAAGATGAAGTCGATCGAAAGTCAAGCAATCGATTACGCCAGGAATTTCCAGCAGGCCATGCGCCTGACCAACGACATCAAGAAACGGGAACAGGAATACAAGGACCTGCGCGACCGCCTCAATTACCTGCAAAACGAAAGTCAGGCGATTGGCTTCGTGCGCTTGGTGACGCCGGCTCTGCCGGCCATCACGCCGATGGGCGCGGGCAAGACCAAGCTGCTGCTGATGGTTTTGATTCTGGCCAGTGGGCTGGCGATGGCCGCACCGATTGCGCTGGACCTGCTCGATCGGCGCATTTACACCGTCAACGAAGCCGAAAAGCTGATGGGCATCCCGGCCGCCGGCTGGCAGCTCGAAGTGACCGACTTGGCAACGCAACTCTTTGCCAAGGAGCAGACCCGGCGCTTTGCATCGACCCTGATCCGCAACCAGACGCGCTTGGGCCAGCGTGTATTTGCCTTCTCCCCCATCAAGTCGGGTGAAAAATGCACCGAGGTGATCCTCGACACGGCGCAGGAGCTGAAATTACTCGGCCATGCCGTGCTGGTGGTCGATGCCAACAGTTTTGTGCCAAGCACGGCATTCGATGCGTCCGTGCCAGGCCTGACCGACTACCTGTCGGGCGCGGCCACGCCCGAGCAGATCATTCAGTGCATCGTGCATCATGACAGCCAGCTTGACGCAGTCGGTTTTGGTCGGATGAGCGATTTCGGTATCCAGCGCCTCGACCTGCTGAAACAGGCCGTTGCACAGTGGCAGCAGCGCTATGCCTTTGTGCTGATCAACCTGCCGCCGATTTTGCTTAGCGCCGACACTGAACTGCTGATAGGCGCACTGGGTCAGGTTTTCATGGTGTTGCAGGCGCAATCGATCAGCAAGGGCGAGGTGACCCGAGCCAAGCGCTTGCTGGAACGGCTCGACCCCGAAGCGGTCGGCTTGTTTGTCAACCAGATTCCAATGTTCCGCGGCAGTGGCTACATGGAAGAGGCCGTTCTTGAAACCATCAGCAGAACCAGCATCGACAAGTTCATGAGCCTGTCCGGGCTGAAGTTGCAGTTCGAATTGCTGCGTTTGAACTGGGCGCATAAATTCAGGAAAAAGCCACGTCGCAGCCAAGACAAGAGCGACAAAGACACAAGCTCCACCTAAGTTGTTGCGCAGCCGCCCATGACCCGCTACATCGTCTTTGTTGCCCTGCTGCTGTCCTTGCACATGCTGGCAAAGCGGGGCCTGGAGCAGACGTTTTTAAAGATATGGATTCCGTTTTTTCTGTTCATGCCCACGGGCTTCTGGGTCAACATCCCCGGGCTGCCGGACCCCAACTTCATGCAGGCAGCCATTTTGCCGATGCTGTTTGTGCTGTTTCGCGACCACCTGTCCAAAATGCAATTCGGTCGCATGGAAGTGCTGCTGGCCATGTATGTGGTGGTACGGGTTTTTTGTGATTTTTTGAGCCGGGGCTATTCGGATGCGCAAAACTACGCCTTCTACCTGCTGTCGGCGCTGATCGGTCCTTACCTTCTGGGCCGCTACGTCATCAGCAGCCGGCGCATGGACATTGCCACGGCACGCATGTTTGTGCTGATATTCTTGATATTTTTCCCGATGTTCCTGTTTGAACTCAAGTTTTGGGTCAGCCCGGTGTTCAAGTTCTTGGGCGGTTTTTTCCCGAACGCCGGTAGCGGCCTGTCGATCCGCTGGGGCATTGCGCGCACCGCAGGCACCTTCGAACACCCCATTTTGGCCTGCATCATGATCATTGCGGTTTACCGCATGCACCGCTGGCTGTGCTGGCTCGGTGTCTGGCAACAGCCGCAGACGGGTTTGCTGGGCTGGATCCAGCGCCAGGCAAAGCGTTTTCCGTTTGCCTTCAGCACCCAGATTTCCATCGTGCTGATTCTGATGGCGCTTATGACAATTTCGCGCGGGCCCTGGATTGGTGGTTTTGCCGGCGCGGCCCTGGCTGCCGTGGGCAACTTTAAAAACCGCAAGCGCTGGCTGATCCTTGTGCTTTGTGGCTTCTTGATCGGCGGTGTCGGTGGCCAGGTGGCCCTGGATGCCTACATCACCCCGGCCGAAGGCGAAATCCTGAGCGGCGAGGCTCAGACCATGCTGTACCGCAAAGTCATGATCGAGCAGTACCAAGCTTTTCTGATGGACAAGATGTGGACCGGCTGGGGCCTGACCACCGTACCCAAGATCCAGGGCATGGAGTCGGTCGACAACGCCTTCTTTTTGATGGCGCTCCAACATGGCGTGATTGCCCCGGTGCTGTTCGTGAGCATTTTGCTGTACGCGATCATTTCGCAAATCAAGTTCGGCTTGAAAGCCGCTGTGGGCGAACCACCCATAGGCTTCACTTTTTCGGGTATTTACCTGATGTGTTTTTTGTCCTTTGCCAGTGTCTACATGGGTGCACAAACTGAGCCCATGATTTTCTTGCTGCTGGGCTGGGGTGAAAGCATCAAGAACAGACGCGAATCCATGATGCTGGCGACCAATGCACTTGAGGCATCGAGCCAAACCAAGTCAGGGTTCAGGCGGGTGATTTACTGAAGCCCGGAGCGGCAGGGTGCCCTGCGCCCAGAACGGTGCAGGCACATGCAGAGTCGCCTTGTGTGGCCCTTGTTCATTCTGCAGTTCTTGGGTTTCGAATTTTTGTGAGCAAAGAACTTGCCGAAACAAGGCGTGGTGGCGTTAACAAAAAGTCAAATTTGAATGTGTTGATGATGGGCTTCATCATTAACGGGATACCGAGTCCGGCTAAAGTTCCAAGGACAAGATGAAAATGGACAGAATCAATTCCAGCTTTCCTGAAAATAATTCGGGCGCCACTGCTTACCAAAATATGCATCAGATAAATGATCATCGACGAACTCCCAATGATGACCAGCCACTCAACTTTTAATTGGCTTAGAAACATGGAAATACAAGCAATAAAAATAATGGAGATGATTGTCAGCGCCAAAAGAACAATACCATGCTCCGTGTAGTTGTACTTCAGAATGTAATGAAAGTAATATTGACCTGTCAGAAACAACAAACCAAAAATCAGACTCATCGTTTTGGATTTAGCCTCAAAAAATGATGCAATTTCTTTAAACCATATTCCAAACGCAAAAAATACCGCATAGTCAATAATAAAGATAGTTAAAGCATTGATAAAAAACAAAGTTTTAAAAATATAAATTAAACCAAAAAAAAGAGTTATTAATAAAACGTTCTTATCATTTGCTAATTTATAAAGCAAAGAACAAACAACGAAAATCTGAAATAAGGCGAAAAGAAACCAGAATTGAGCTCGCGGCTGCCAAGCGAAGGACAGGACTTCATAAGCTGTGACCTGACCGTTCGTGTAGTTGGCAAGAACAAGCTCAGAAAATCCTTGAATCAATGACCAGACGACATAAGGGTAGATGATCGTGTCAAGCTTGTTGGCAATCAAGCCCGTGGTACCTCGGTTGATCAACGAGTCATAAAAGAACAAGCCAGACAGAAAAAAGAACAGTGGCATGTGAAAGGTATAAATGACACTGTCCAACAATTCAAACCATTGTTTGTCCAGCGGCAGACCCGCATTCATCAAGCCGCGGGCAACGTGACCGTAAACGACCAGGAAAATGCCAATCGCTTTGGCGTAATCTACCCATTCATTTTTTTGGTGCATTTGATTAACTTGCGTTTGTCGCTTGACATCCCTCGGACAACAAAATCATGGTGGTCAGGCCATTCCAGCCAAAAAGTCGTTTCATCAACGGCGATAGCCGCGTGATCTTTAACGGTTTATTTTTAAGCATCATGGCCTTCTGCAGCAGCAGTTGCCCAGCAAAACCAGGGCCAAATCCAGTGGCTTGCGTCAAATCCAACAGCAACGGCGTGGCCACCGTGGCAGCCTGTCGCAGGGTGATCAGCATTGCCGCGGGCATTGGGTCAAACACAGCCCCTTGCAGAATGAGGCGGTGCCACTGGCCGTCGGGCAACAGACTCAGCGCAGCTGGCGCGGGGGCAGACTGGATCTGCAACCAGCGGGCATGCGGCAGCAGTTGACCCAACGCCAGGGTCACCAAGGCCTTGGCATCACCCCAATAGCGCAGCCACAGCTTGGGCTCTTCCTTGATGCGCCACAGCCATTCCAGCCCGCTCTTTTGCACCCACACCGGTGCCCGGCTGACCTTGCCGGCAGCAAAGTTGACAACCGCACCCAGGTGGCTGATCACTGGCACCGAAAGCTGCGCGCGATTGTGCTGAATCCAGTCTTGGCCCTTGACGGCACCGAGCGCCACCACCAAAAAGTCAGCGCCACTGGCGTTGATGCGCTGCAACACATCGGGCGTGCTCACGTCAGCCACCGAGCCAAAGCCCGGGGTTTCAAAGCCTACACACACCATGCCGCGCACATCGGCATTCAAGCTGAGGCTTGCTGCTTCGGCAGCACCGGGCGGGCCACCAAAAAAGTAAACCTTGATGGGGCTCTGACCGGGCGGCGGCACTTCGTCACGCAGCCGCTCAAACAGGCCCGAGCCTGTCACGCGTTCTGGCAGCGGCACGCCAAGCCAGCGCGCCATCCAGACCAGCGTCATGCCGTCGGCCACACTCAGGTCGCTGTCAAGCACCGGCTGGCGAAAAGCCGCATCGTGCTGGCAAGCAATCAAGAAATTAAGGTTCGGTTTAGACAAAAACAGCGGCTGACGTGTGTGCACCGCCTCGCGCACCAGTCGCACGGTTTGACCCATGGTGACCACGCCAAAAGGCAAGCCAAACAAACAAATGACTTCACGCGCCACTTCAGCCATGATTTAATCCTTTCATGCGTGACACCGTCTTGCGCATGCCTGCACCCGCCAGTGGGTGGACTTGCACCACGGCAAACTGTGCGCCCGCCAGCAGCAGCGGCGCCTGCAGGCAAGCTGAGCAATCTTTGAGCCAGCGCGCCCATAACCTGCAAACCAGTCCGCGCAAAACTTCATGGTCAGGATTCATGCACTCCGGTTTACTGGTCATCTTTGCGAGGCTCCAGAGAAAGTGCATTTAACAACAGGTCGGTAGCATCGTCCCACGAGTAGCTGTGGCTTTTCACGTAGGCGCGCTGCGACATGTGCTGCCAAACACTGGCCGGTTGCTGGCACAACGCCACGATGGCATGGGCCATGTCTTGTACCAGTTCCTGCTCGGTCAAAGCTGCGTCACCCGCCCCGACCAGCAACCCGGCACCATCGACCAGGAGCTCGGGTGCAGCACCTATCGGCACACCGATGACCGGTGTGTGGCACGCCATGGCCTCCAGAATGGGCAGGCCAAAGCTATCCACCCGTGAGGCAAACAGCCACACATCACAAGCGGCGTAAAGGGTGGCCAACTGGTCTTGCGCCGGGCAGCACACATAACGTGTGCCCTCAGGCAGCGGCCACTCGGGCGTGGGCTGATCAGCACCAAAGGCAAGTACCCGCAAGTCGGGCAAGGTCTGGCGCGACAACGCTATTGCGCGCAAGCAGCGGTCAGCGCCCTTGAAAGGGGCCTGGGCGTAAATGAACCCCACCGTAGGCGGCTCGCCGCGCACCCGAACCGGTGCATCAAACTGCTGCAGGTCCACCGCGTTGGGTACCACCGCAATGCCCAGGTCGCCGAGATCAGTCTCAATGTCGCGCTTAAGCCCGGCCGATATGGCCAGCTTGAGGTTGGGCAGGCGCAAGGCCGCATGCACGCCCGCCTGGATGTCACCGCCAGTCCAGGTCTCAAAGCCCTGGATCAGGTGCACCTTGCGTCCTTTGGCGGCTGGCATGGCCTGCATCCAGACAGCGGTTTCCCACCAGGTGGCGATCAGAACGTCGGCATCGGGCAGGTCACGCACCCCGATCGGGCGCGGGCGCTCCAGCACCTTGTGCGGTACCCCAGACAGGGCAATGTGGCCGGGTTTGGCAGCAGGTGGCGGGCGCAGCGCGCCCGGCTGCCCGTGGCGCAAGGCGCGCAAGCGCTCGCGCCAACTGGGGCGGTCCGGGGCATTGCTAACCACCAGCACCTCATGCCCCCGGGCGCGCAAGATTTTGGCGTAGGTGGCCACCACACGGTTGCCACCGGTCAGATCGTCTGCCGGAATCATGAAGGTAATTTTCATATTGGTACGCTCGGTAGGGCTAGCACAGTGTTGGAGAGAGTCAGGGGCTCGCGACGCGACGGATGACCTGATCAAATTTCGCGGTCAGCTGAAGCGAACCTGGCACGCTTAAATGAGCGCCGTCCCGGTACATCCAAACTCCGTCCTGATAAACCGAACAAATAGCACCGGGGCACAAGATATCGGTCAGATCCAGTGAAGTTGTGGCTGGATTCATGGCCACGGCTTGTTGCTCAGCTTCTAAAGTGCGTTGGCGCCATGCATCAACATCCTGTCGCGGCGTCGTACCGCCGCAACTCGTGGGATTTAGCCACACCTTGTAAGCTGCGCAACTTGTCAGAGCCCAGGTGTGAAAGCGCGGAACTGGATGAACAACGACGACTGGCGCCACACGATTTAACTGCGCCAACACAAGGGCGAGACCCTGGGTCCAGCCTTTGGCTTTTTCATCCGGCGTCCTGGCCCATGGCGCTTCAGGATTTGCCCTCAAAGTAGTCGATGCCGCCTCAATGTAGCCGTCGGAGGCCGTGGACAGAATAACAAGATGGGGGCGTAAAGACTCCAAGGCCGTTATCGAATCCCGCACGAAAGCATGGCAGCGTTCGTTAGCGACCCCGTTGCTGTAGCTCAGTTGCTCAATGAATGGACAAGCTGGAATCGTGGCGACAATGGCATCAAATCCCGCAGAATTGGCGGCCTTGACCACAGGCTCAGTGAGATGGCCCGCGTTGGAGTCACCCAGCAACACCACCAGACCGCGGGCGTCGGGGACACGCCAGCGGCAAACCCCCTCTTTGTCAGTCACAAGTGGCTTTAGCCCCTCGCAGCCACGAACGGTGTCCGCGTGTAATTGAAGAGCCTCGCCAATCTCGAATGCACTCCTTGAACCTAAGATGGCAGTGTTGGCCACGATCAACAAACCAAAAGCCAAAATCGGAATCGTGATGCAATACCCCGCAAGCAAAAGTGTGCCCCGGTGTGATGCGTGGCGCAAGGAACGGAACGGTACTTCGATAAATCGGTAGGATGCCCACGTTGGCACCAATGACAAGGCGCTCGCTAGGACGAGGGCCAAGGACGAGTCCGGCATCACTGCTTTGGCAAAAACAACAAAAGGCCAGTGCCAGAGATACCACCCATAAGACCTATCACCTATCCAGATCATCGGCCGACTCGACAGCATCCGCTTTATCCAGTGGTCACCAGAGACCCCGCCAATGATCAACATCCCAATGCCGGCGACCGGAGCAATTGCGACAAGACCCGGAAAACGCATGCTGCCATCAATTAGCAATGCGGATCCGCCAATTAACAAAAGTCCCGCTGCCGAAAGGATCACGGGCACATGGTGCGACAGGCGACTCTGCCAAGCGAAACCAAACGCCAGCAAGGCGCCCAACGCAAATTCCCATGCACGCGTAATCGGCGCATAAAACGCGAATTGCTCGGGCGCACTCAAACTTGCAATCACCGTTTTTCCTGATGACATGGCATACGACAACGCGAACGAAACGACAAGCGACACCACAACAAGGAACACCGCCAGACGACGGCGCTGCGATAACGAAAATCGCTTTCCCAGCGCAAGCCAGGGCAGTGCCAGCAGCAAAGGAAGAAGAAAATAAAATTGCTCTTCAACAGCCAATGACCATGTGTGGAGCATTGGATTGAACTCGGCTCCCGGACTGAAATAACCTGGCGCCGATCGGTAGAGAAAGCCATTTGCGGAAAACAACGACGCAGCAATACCAGTAAAGGCCGTAGTTTGCTGAGTGCCAATTGGATTAAGGAATATCGCCACCAATGCGACAACAGTAGATGTCGTCGCTAGCGCAGGCAGGAGTCGGTAGATCCGACGCTGATAAAACTTCCAAAAGTCCAGCCGCTGACGCGATTCAAGTTCAGCGACCAACAAGCGAGTGATCACAAAGCCAGAAATTACAAAGAAAACGTCTACTCCCACGAAGCCGCCCGGAAGCGGCAGGCCTGCATGGAAAATAACAACCAACAAAATAGCCAACGCCCGCAGACCTTGAATGTCCGATCGTCGATCAAGCCCCAATGAGTCGAAATGCAGGGCTTGTTTGGGGTCAAACGACGATTGCCTGGACATAACACCTTTCTGAGACGCAGCTTGCAGCGGCTTGTTTGAATACTTCACGGACGCACCCAATTGATCAGCGCAGCGTCGAGCAGCCAGCCCAAACCCAGCCCCACGCCCAGCGCCGGCAGCCACCACTTTTCTGTGGACCAGCGCAACAAGCCCTGTTGCCGCTTGAAGAGCAGCGACAAAGGCCAGCTGGCAAACTGGCTCAGCACCACGCCAATGATCGCGCCCGGCTCGCCGCCCAGCGCAAAACCCACCGGAATGAAAACCACCAGACCCAAGGCACGCAAGCTGTTGTTGGCAGTGACCCAGGCCGGCTGGCCGCGCGCAAACATCAGTTGCTCAACCACCTGGTGGCGCATCGCCAGCAGACCCAAGCCCAACCATTGCAGCATCCAGCCGGCGTCATGGTAGCGGGCGTCGTATAGCAGCCACACCGCCCACTGGCCCGACATCAGCAGGCCCCCGGCCAGCGTGCCGAGAAACAGGTCGGCCAGTTGCTGCACCCGGGTGTAAACGCGCACCACCTCCGTGTTGTCTTCCGAGCGCAGTGCCAGGCTCAAGCTGGAAAAAATCACGTGCCCGTTGAGGCTGGCGTAAACGCCGATCAGTGCTGCCAGCAAGGTGCTGGCAATTGAGAAGACACCAAAACTGGCCGTCGCCAGGCTGCCGGCCAGAATGATTTTTTCACCATGGGCAGCGAGAAAGCCGACGATCGACGACAGGAAAATCCACTTGCCAAAGCCAATGATTTCAGCCGCACTGCTGCGATCCCAGCAGGGCCGGGCCGTCTTGCCGGGCAAGTACACATGGCTGAACAAGGTGCGCAAGGCCGCGCCCACCAGCGTGCCCACCAACAGGGCCCAGACCGAGCGCGTGAACCAGACCAGCACCAGCGTGACCAGCATCGCCCCGATTTGAGACGCCAGGTCAAGCCGCGCCAGATGCCCCACCTGCAACTCGCGCTGGGCGCTGGCCAGCTTCATGGACTCCATGCCCTGCACCAAGGCGCACAGCGCAAAAAACGCCACCATGGGCGGCAGCCGCGCGTCGGCATACACCGTGCCTGCGGCAAATAAATTGGCTTGCGCCGCCGACTGGAGCGCCAGCGCAATCAGCAGCACGATCACCGCCAGCAGCCCGCCGCGCAGCAGTTGCACCGTCCAGGCGGTGCCCAAGAATCGTGGGTCGGTGCCGCGCGCGCTCTTGACCACGCTTTGCCAGACGCCCAGGTCGGAGAACATCACCAGCGCAAAATACAGCGTGTTGACCGCAGCTACCAGGCCAAAGGCTTCGGGCACCAGCAGCCGGGTCAGGATCAGGTTGCTGCCCAGCCGCAGCAGTTGCGACGAGATGTTGCTGCCCACCAGCCAGGCAGCGGCCTTGAGCATGCGCGCCTTCAGCGCCGGTGTCGGTGTGCCGGTCATGCTTACCAGGGCCGGGCCGGGCTGACCTGGCCTGCCTGCGTGTCGCGCCAGGCCTCATTGAGCTGCTGGCAATGCGTTTGAAAATCTTGCGCCTTCTCGGCTTTACCGCTCAGGCTGGCCTTGATGGCGCGTAATTTGTGCCAGGTCCATTCGATCCAGTGCAGGCCAGCTGCACCCCAGGCACCATGGTGCTTGCGGTAATACAGCAGGCCGCTGCGCATGCGCCAGCTCTCCAGTTGCGAGCCTGATTTGGAAACGCGCGCGCTTTGCACGGTTTTGGCAGATTCACCGCCGATGTGCATCGCCTTGAGCCTGGGCCAGTAACAAATTTTCAAACCTGCCTGCTGCATGCGACGGCACAGGTCGACCTCTTCGTAGTACATGAAGAAGCGCTCATCAAAGCCGCTCAGACGCTTGAACACATCGGTTGGGATAAAGACAAAAGCGCCGGGTATCCAGTCCACCCGCGCGTCCTGGTCAGGGTCAGCCCAGCGCCGGTCGAGGCGCGCAAAGAAGGCGCTTTTGGGGAAGCGCGCGGCCAGGCCAGAGAGTGTGAAAAACTCATCGCGCAGGGTGGGGAACATGCGTGCCGAGGGTTGACGGCTGCCGTCGGCCCCGATCAACTCGCCACCGGCCAGACCCACATCGGCGACCCCATCAAGCAGGGCCAGGCCCAACTTGAGCGAACCGACATCGGGAATGGCATCGGGGTTGAGCAGCAGCAGGTAGCGTCCGTGGGCGTGCCTGGCCGCCAGGTTGTTGCCCGCTGCAAAGCCCAGGTTGACCTTGCTGGCGATCAGTCTGACCCAGGGGTAAGACCGCGCCACCAGGGCGGCTGTGTCGTCGCGCGAGGCGTTGTCAAGCACGATGACTTCGGCAGACATGACTTGCAGCTCCCGCGCCAGATGGTCGAGCAGCCGGCCGATCAGCTTGGCCGAGTTGTAGGTCACGATCAGGATCGAGAGGTCCATGCGGGTCAGGCCTTTGCAGCAGAAAATTTAGAGAAAATGCGGCCCAACTGCCCCACGTTGCGCGGCAGGTCGAAGTCGGCCAACACTTTGGTGTGGGCGGCCTGCGCCAGACTGCGGCGCAATTGAGGCTCCAGAATCAGGCGCCGCAGCTGGGTGGTGAGGCTGTCGATGTCGCCCGGCGTGGCCAGCAGGCCGGTGCGCTCGTGCTGGATCAGCTCGGGGATCCCGTTGACCGGCGTCGAAATGCAGGGCACGCCGCTGGACATGGCCTCCATCAACACCACCGGAATGCCTTCGGCCAGGCTCGGCAGCACAAAGCCGTCGGCGCGGGCAAACTGGGCGCGCACCGCCAGCTGGTTGAGCGAGCCCGTGAGGTGCACATGCGAGCCCAACTGCAGCTTCTGGATGGTTTGCTCGATGCGGGTGCGGTCGGGCCCGTCGCCCACCAGCGTCAATTTGAAGTCAAGCCCTTCATCGCGCAGGCTCGCGCAAGCCTGCACCAATAACACCTGCGCCTTGGCCGACGACAGGCGGCCAACACACAGCAACTCGACCGGAGAGCTGTCGAGCGCGCGTTCGGCAAAGGTAAATTGCGCCGGGTCCACGCCCAGGCGACAGACCTGAAACTTATGCCAATGGTCAGGATGGCTGAGGCGCATCAACTGCCCCTTGGCAAACTGGCTGATGCAGACCACCTGGTCGGCTTCCTGCATTTTGAGCGCCAGATGCTGGCCCAAAACGTCGTCGAACTCGTCGGGACCGTGGATGGTGTAGGACAAATGGCATGGCATCAGCCGCTTGACCAGCACGCCCACGGTGGCGCTGGCATTGCCAAAATGCACATGCAAAATGCCCAGCTGCTTGCGGTGCATCCAGCGTGCCACCAGCGCGGCCTCGGCCACATAGGCCAGGCCGTACAGCCAGCTGCCATTCTTGCCAAGTTGCAAGCCCAGGCGCAGCGTCTGGACCAGCCTGGCGGGACTGGCGAAAACCCAGAACAAGAACGCGGACAGCGCACCCAAGACGCCCTGCGCCTTGACAAAAAAAGTGGCCTCGGCCTCCTGCTTCTCGTAGCCCTCCATGGCCTCCACCGGACGGTCGGGCGGGTTGATGGATGCCGTGAACAAGCTGTGACCCAACGCGCGCAGGCCCTGCACCTCGCGCAAAATAAAGGTGTGAGAAATAGCGGGATAACGACTGACCAGGTAGGCCATGGCGGGCGGGTTTAGCGGCATGATGGTGGACGGTTGAAGCGCTTGAAATGTAAAAAATTTGCGGGCATTAAGTGGGTTGAAGCGCTGGCGCTCAGTGCAGTGCCCGAGCCGGCACCCCGCCCACAACCTGCGCTGCGGCCACCGGCTTGGTGACGACGGCGTTGGCACCGACCACCGCATGGGCGCCGATGCTGGCACCCTTGAGCACAACAGCACCGCGCCCAATCCAGGCGTGCTGGCCGATGTCAACTGGTGCGCTGTCATGGCCCGAGTTGCGAACGCTGTCTTGGCCCAGCCGGTGGTTGGCATCACGAATGCTGGCGTATTCGCCCACCATGCAGCCGTCACCCAGCGTGACGCGATCAAAGGCCACGATGTGCACCCCGCGCGACAGCACCACGTTGTCACCCAGCGTGATTTGCCCCGACCCTTGTGTTTCCAGATAGACCCCAGGGTAAATCAGCGCGTTACGGCCCAAGGTGATGTTGCGTGTGCCGTGCAGTTCGAGACGGCCCAAAATGACGTTGGACGCGTCGACGCGACGGCCGGATGCCTCCTGCAGGCAGGCCAGGCTCCACAAGCGCAGCCCGCGGTCAAGCATGACGCGCTGGCACCAGGCCAGTGGCGCCAACAAGAGACTCAGCAACGCCTTCATTGTTTGTAATCCACCAGGGCTATTTCGGCCTGCTGCGTTTGCGCCCGGCGCCACTTCAACTGGCCAAACAAGGCCGGAATTTTTTGGAACAAGGCGTGCACCGCGTACTGCGTGCACAAGCCCCATTGGCCGGGCGCCTTCCAGGCAGCGCGTTTGGCGGTGCGGACCACGAATAACAAGGCCAATGCCAGCAGCACCAAAGCCAGCGCCGGGCTCAGCCACAGCGCACCCACAAATAAAACAGGTGCCAGCACAAACACCACGCCGTGCCAAAAATCACGCCGCGCCTCATGTTGCCAGAGCACGTCACCGCGCAGTTTCATGCGCTGCGCCACTTCCGCATAGGCAATGCCGGAGCGGTAGGCGCGCAGCCAGTAGCCGCGAAAAGTATTCACTGCCAGATCGTGCCGGGTCATGGGCACATCGATATGTTCAATTTCCCAACCTGCTGCGCGCAGCCGGGCGCACATTTCGGGCTCTTCACCGGCGTTAAGCGTCGGATCAAAGCCATTGACTGCAGCCAGCGCGGCGCGACGCACCAGCACGTCACCGCCGAAATACAGCGTGCGTCCAGTGGGGTACACCCAGTCCAGGTCAAGCACCCGGGTGTAGCCCGACTGATCAGGGTTCGATTCGCGCCGGTGCCCCCAGGCAGCGCACAGTTTGGGCTCATTCAGCGTGGCCAGGGCATGGGTGACAAAGTCGGGGTGGAGTTCGGTGTCGCCATCCAGAAACAAAACGAACTCGCCGCGCGCTGCCTGCCAGCCCAAATTGCGCGCCTTGGCGGCGTTGGGTTTGGCATCTGCCACCACCAGGGTCGTGGCGCCCAGCGCCCGGGCACGGGCCACGCTGCCATCGGTGGAGCGGGAGTCGACATAAATCAGCTCAAAGGGGGCCTGGCCCCAGTGGGCTTGCACCACGGAATTCAGGCAGCGCGCAAGCCGGTCGCCTTCGTTGCGACCGATCACCACCACCGAGACCAGTGCTGGTTCAGACGGAAAGGGTGCGGCGTGCGTTTGCAGAGATGCTTGGGTAGTCATTGGGTAGGGATGCTAATTGCCCCAAAGCCAAACAGCGTGACCAAAGTGTGAACAAAAGGCCGCCCACGCGTCTGTGCAGGCGCCTTGTTACTTGTCGCCCAGGGTGTTGGCAGTCAGGCCGAAGGTAAGAATCGAAATAGCAGGCGACAGCTGGCGCATGAAGTAGCCAAGGTCGGCCAGATTGCTTTTGGGCACGAACACCACGTCACCGTCTTCCAGAGCAAAGTTGGCGCGTCGGCTGACATCGACCAGATCCTTGAAATCAACGATCTCGACCTTGCCTGCCCCCGCGCGGTAGATGCCAATCTTGTCGGGCGCCGCATCTTCGTCGGGGCCACCCGATTGCGCCAGAGCATCAAGCACGGTCATGCGCGGTGTCAGGCGGTAAGCACCCGGTTTGGGCACCGAGCCCATTACATACACCGAGGTGTCCGACGAGTCGGGGATGTAGACAATGTCGCCTTTTTTCATGCGCACGTTGAAGTCGGGGTCGCCGTTCAGCAAGGCCTTGAGGTCGACCCAGATCAGCTTGTCGCGCCCGCGCATGATGGCGCATCGTGTCAGGGTGGCCTGCTTGTCCAGGATAGGCATGGCGCCGGCACTGGCCAGCACCTCGGCCAGCGTGGGCGCGTGCGCAAACTTCTGGATACCCGCCCGCTCCACCCGGCCCAGCACGGTGATCTGGTTGGAGGTGTACTGCTGTACCGACAGGGTGGCCACCGGCGCGGTGAAATACTGCTGCAGACGCAGGTCGATGGCGGCCAGGGCATCGTCACGCGTCAGCTCATTGAGCGCAACGTCACCCATGATTGGGATGGTGATCTTGCCGTCCGGCCCGACGGTGTGCACACCACTGACTTCAGCCCGGCCGAAAACATCCAGCTTGAGCACATCACCGCTGCCGATCCGGTACACCGGGTTGACCAATTCCTCGAGCAGGGCCAGGTCTTCCTTGGACAACAAGCGGGAGGCAGCGGCTTTTTCGACCGGCCTGAAACTGGGATTTTGCAGGGCAGTGTCGGCACTCGTCCGAGGCCAGTCAAGCGAACTGGCACAGCCGGTCAAAAGGCTCAGGGTACAAAGCAAAAGCGCCCCGAAAGACGCTTTGAGTGATTGGTATTTCATGCGACCCAATGCTATGGGCCCCAAAAAAAACAAGGTGACGAAAGTGTGAACTCTCGCCCTGACGGCGACTAGCGCACGATCAAAACGGGCACCTTGCAGCTGGCCAGCACCTTGGTGGCGACCGAGCCCACCACCAGGTTGGCCAGCGCACCCCGGCCGTGTGAGCCCATCACCACCAGGTCAAACTTTTCAGCATCCGCCAGCTTGGCGATCAGCTCGCCCGCATTGCCGGTCTTCCAGATGCCTTTGGCCTTGACCCCATGGCGCTCCAGAAATTTATGCACCGGACTCATGACCCGCTGGCCTTCGTCTTCGTAATATTTAGCGACCAGCTCCTTGCCGAGCGCAGCGCGCGCCTGGCTGGGCAACATCATCTGGGCGGTGAAAGCGGTGTATTCGTTTTTAGGCGAAAACATCTCATGGGCGGCGAGATAAGCCAGCATTTTTTTGGTGTACAGGCTGCCGTCAACGGCGAGAAGAATCTTCATGAGGGAACTCCTTAAACGGGTCGCCAGTTTACCCAAGCAACTTGACCGCATGTTGCCAATTGTCAAGAAACCTGGGTAAATGGGTTGGCATCGTCACTGCACGAACAAGCACCTCAGGCGTTCAGTCGCTGCTCCAGCACCGCCTTGGTGTCAATCAGTGCCTGCGGCAAATGGTAGGACAGTTGCTCAAAATGTGCCTCGTGCAATTTAAGCTCCTCGACCCAGGCCGCCTTGTCGATGCTGGTCACGGTGTTGAACTGCTCGGCGCTAAAGGGCAGTCCGGTCCAGGTGAGCTCGTCAAACAGCGGGGCCACACCAAACATGGTCTCCATGCCCTGCGCCTTGCCCTCCAGGCGGTCAATCATCCACTTGAGCACGCGCATGTTTTCGCCATAGCCGGGCCAGACAAACTTGCCGGCCTCGTTCTTGCGGAACCAGTTGACGCAAAAGATCTTGGGCAGGGTGTGGCCCTTTTCTTCGAGCTTACGCTCCATGTCGAGCCAGTGCTGGAAGTAATCGCTCATGTTGTAGCCGCAGAACGGCAGCATGGCAAACGGGTCGCGGCGCACCACGCCCATTTGGCCGGCAGCAGCGGCGGTGGTCTCGGAACCCATGGTAGCCGCCATGTAAACACCTTCCATCCAGGTGCGGGCTTCGGTGACCAGCGGCACCGTGGTGGAACGCCGACCGCCAAAGATGAAGGCATCAATGGCGACGCCGTCGGTGCTGTCCCAGTGCTCATCCAACGCCGGGTTGTTGATGGCCGCCACAGTGAAGCGCGAATTGGGGTGGGCCGCCTTGGCGCCCGTGGCCTTGGCGATCTCGGGGGTCCAGTCCCTGCCCTGCCAGTCGATCAGATGCGCGGGCAAGCCGCCACCGTCCTGCTCCATGCCTTCCCACCAGACGTCACCGTCATCGGTGAGCGCCACATTGGTGAAGATCACGTTTTTATCGAGGCTGGCCATGCAGTTGGGGTTGGTGTGGTAGTTGGTGCCAGGTGCCACACCAAAGTAACCCGCCTCAGGGTTGATGGCGTACATCTTGCCGTCATCGTGCGGCTTGATCCAGGCGATGTCATCGCCAATGGTGGAGACCTTCCAGCCTTCAAAACCAGCCGGGGGCACCAACATGGAGAAATTGGTTTTGCCGCAGGCGCTTGGGAAAGCAGCTGCCACATGGTATTTTTTACCTTGCGGGTTGGTCACACCCAGAATGAGCATGTGCTCGGCCAGCCAGCCCTGGTCGCGCCCCATGTTGGAGGCGATGCGCAGCGCAAAACACTTTTTGCCCAGCAAGGCATTGCCGCCATAGCCTGAGCCGTAAGACCAGATTTCGCGGGTTTCAGGAAAGTGCACGATGTATTTGGTGGTGTTGCAAGGCCATTTGACGTCCGCCTGACCCTCTGCCAGCGGCGCGCCCACGGTGTGCATGCAGGGCACAAAGGCACCGTCGGCGCCAAGCACGTCATACACCGCCTTGCCCATGCGGGTCATGATTTTCTGGTTCACCGCCACGTAGGCGCTGTCGGTGAGTTCGATGCCGATGTGGGAAATGTGCGAGCCCAGCGGCCCCATGCTGAAGGGCACCACATACATGGTGCGGCCCTTCATGCAGCCCGAATACAACGGTTGCAGGGTGGCGCGCATGTCGACCGGGGCCATCCAGTTGTTGGTGGGGCCTGCGTTTTCTTTTTTCTCGGAACAGATGTAGGTGCGGTCTTCAACGCGGGCCACATCGGTTGGGTCGGAGCAGGCCAGGAAACTGTTGGGGCGCTTGGCAGGATTGAGTTTTTTGAAGGTACCGGCATCCACCAGCTGCTGGCACAGGCGGGCGTATTCTTCGTCGGAGCCGTCGCACCAATAGATGTTGTCGGGCTGGGTAAGTGCCGCCATGTCCGCCACCCAGGCGATGAGTTTGGCGTTTTTGACAAAACTTGGTGCGTTTGTGTTCAGGCTTGACATGATGGATCCGTCCTCTGGATGTTATAAAAATGGCAGGGTGTTCAGCGGTCAGACACGAGCACCTCAAGTTTTTGATTTTAAGGAAAGTGGCGGACAGTTACCTGACGGTTACATCAATAGTTGCGGGGATATTGATCCAAACCAAACAACGCCGGCGTGCAGGCCATCAAGCCGCCACCCTGCCTGGCTGGCCTCATTGCACCAGTTGCGCTTGCAGACCAGCTTGCTGCAAGGCGTCCAGCACCTCGGAAATATGCTGCGGACTGCGGGTCTGGATCACCAGCTCGATCTCGACGTTTTGCGCCGCCAGCGTGGTAAATGCCCGCTGGTGGTGCACCTCGTTGATATTGGCGCCAGCCTTGGCCACGGTGGCGGTGATCAGGGCCAGCGAGCCCGGCACATCGCGCGCACTCACTTTCAGGCGCGCCAGGCGGCCGGCGCGCACCATGCCGCGCTCGATGATGGCAGCCAGCAGCAGCGGATCGATGTTGCCGCCGCACAGCACCAGGCCCACCTTTTTGTCTTTGAAGCGCTCGGGGTATTTCAGCAGCGCCGCCAGCCCGGCGGCACCGGCGCCTTCAACCAGGGTTTTCTCCACTTCGAGCAGCATCACGATGGCTTGCTCGATATCGCCTTCATCCACCAGCAGCAGGTCGGTGACCTTGTCACGGATGATGGCCTGCGGCAACACACCCGGCGTGCCCACTGCAATGCCTTCGGCAATGCTGCTGCTGCCCTGCGGCAGTTGCGTGCCCTTGATGGCATTGAACATGCCCGGAAAACGCGACACCTGCACACCAATGATCTCGATGCCGGGCTGGATGGCATGCGCCGCCGTGGCCATGCCCGCAATCAAGCCACCACCGCCAATCGCCACCACCAAGGTGTCGAGATCAGGCACGTCTTGCAGCATTTCCAACGCCACCGTGCCTTGTCCGGCCACGATGTCGGGGTCGTCGTACGGGTGCACAAACACCAGTTGCCGCGCTTGTGCCAACTGCCAGGCGTGGGCGCGTGCTTCTTCCAGGGTGTCGCCATGCAACACAATTTCCGCCCCAAAACCACGTGTGCGCTCAACCTTGACACCCGGCGTGAAGCGCGGCATCACGATCACCGCCCGGATGCCAAGCCGCTGCGCGTGGTAGGCCACCCCCTGCGCGTGGTTGCCCGCGCTCATGGCAATGACACCCCGGGCGCGCTCGTCCGCATTGAGCTGGGACAGCTTGTTGCAGGCGCCACGCTCTTTAAAAGAGGCCGTGAACTGCAGGTTCTCGAACTTCAACACCACTTGCGCGCCGGTGATGCTTGACAGCGTTTTGGAGGCCACGCAAGGCGTGCGCAGCAAGTGCCCGTGCAGGCGTTCGGCCGCTTGTTGGATATGGATGAGTTCAATCATGGCCGCATTGTGCCCGCGCCGGCCCGGATCAAGCTTTTGAGAAAGCCAATGTGAGCAATCCAGCCATATATCTGCCTATCTGCCTATTTTCATGGGGGTGCAATTCAAAGAATGTCGGGGTTTGTCGTTATTTGTCGGGGGCCGCGTCTGGTCAGATGAATCAGCACGGCGGAAAATTCTTGGCTAATCACCACTTGAACCACAGAATATTTCCTCCCAATGCAAAAAATATCCGCTGCCTCGTGCGGTCTTTGGCTGCGGTCTTTGTCCTTTTTAAGCGCCTTACTGGTCACACATGCCGTTCACGCCGCTGAACCCGTTGCGGGCCAGCCTCATGGCATTGGACTTGCCCAGCTCATCGCCCAAGCCATCAAAAATCACCCCAGCGTTGCAGTTGCACACGCCCAACTCGGCGCTGCTCGCGCTGAAGTTGACACGGCACGCGCGCAGTATTACCCAACGCCCTCGGTTCAAGTCCTGCAGGATCAAGGCCGAACAAGCACCGTTTTGGCGCTGCAACAACCCTTATGGGCAGGCGGGCGCATTGAGGCCGGGCTTGCCGCAGCAAATTCGCGTTCAAACGCGGCCCAAGTGGACATTGAAGCCGCCCAGTACGCCCTGGCCTTGCGCGTGACGGGCGCATGGGCGGCATGGGTGCAGGCGCACGGCCGTGGCGAGGTGCTCGACAAAGGCGTCACTTTGCTGAACGTGTATTCGCAAAGTGTGGCCCGACGCATTGCGGGCGGCATCTCTGGCCATGTTGATCTCGCGCTGGTCAGCGCACGCGTGGCGCAAACGCAAGGCGACCTGGATGCCGCCCGTTCCGCCCAGCGTAATGCGCTGGCCAGGCTGGTACAGCTCACAGGCCAGCCTTTACGCCCGCAAGACCTCGCCACCGCATTGGCGACTGACGACAACGACACCACCGTGCCCCGCCTTGACGCACTGCTCAGCCACGGGGTTATGCGTTCCGCCGCACTCAAGCGCCAGGAAGCTGACATCCAGACCGCCCAACACGAAATAAAACAAAGTCGCGCTGTGCTGTGGCCCACCCTGAGCCTGCGTGCCCAGCACCAGCACAACGAGGCGACCGGCCTGAACACCAACGACAACCGCGTCATGCTGGTGCTTGACTACACCCCCGGGGCAGGACTGTCCGCAGGGGCCAACATCAATGCCGCTCAGGCACGTTGGCTGGCCCTGCATGAAAACCTGGAGGCCGCCCGCCGTGATTTGATCGAAACCATTACCGCCGACTTTGAAGACCACCAGGCAAGCAGCGAACGGGCGCGCAGCATGCAGCGCACGATCAACTCCAACGCGGAGGTTCTCGCGTCTTATGACCGGCTCTTTGTGGCCGGCAAACAAAGCTGGCTTGATGTCATGAACGCCGCCCGCGAGTTGATTCAGGCGCAGACCACATTGATCGATGTGGCGGCCCAGCGCATCGCAGCACGCGCCCGCCTGCGCCTGCACGCAGGGGAGATGCTGTGATGAACACCCCAACCAACACATCCGCAAGCGCTTATGCCTTGTTCAGAACGGCGCTGCTGTCGCGCAAAAGCATCTTTGCGCAAGCCGCAGCGGCGTCATTGCTGGCCAACACGCTTGCCCTGGCGGCCTCCATTTACAGCATGCAGGTCTATGACCGCGTTATTCCCACCCAAGGCATCTCCACCTTGATCGTCCTGACGGTGGGCGTGCTCATTGCCAGTGCGCTGGAACTCATCATAAAAATATCCCGCGCTCATGTGCTGGAGGCGGGTGTCAAGGGCATGGACCTGGAACTCTCCCATGCCATCTTTGCGCGCCTGTTGGGCATTCGCATGGACCAATTCCCGGCCAGCGTGGGCACCCTCTCGGCCCAGTTGCGCAGCTACGAAATGATCCGCCGCTTTGCCTCATCAGCCACCCTGTATCTGGTGGTGGACACCCCTTTTGCACTGATCTTCCTGGTCGTCATCGCGCTGCTGGCCGGCGTGCAGATGGCAACCATTCCGCTGGTTTTCTTTGTGCTGGCACTCACTCTGGGCCTGTTTTACCGCAGCCGCATTGCGCGCCACGCCCAAAGCAGCAATGCTGCCGCCAACCTCAAGTTGGGCCTGCTGGTTGAAACGGTTGAAAGCGCTGAAAGCATCAAGGCCGCAGGCGCTGGCGAGCGCCAGCTGGCACGCTGGAATTTTTTAAGCCAGCAGTCGGTGGAAGACGATCTGCAAATACAGCGCTACAGCGAACAATCGACCTACTTGGCCGCCTTTTTGCAGCAAGTCAGCTACATCGTGCTGATTGCCGCTGGTGCCTGGATTGCAGCCACCAGCACCAACCTGACCATGGGCGGGTTGATTGCCTGCTCCATCCTGTCTGGCCGCGTGCTGGGCCCCATTGCAGCCCTGCCCGGTCTCATTGTTCAGTGGGCGCATGCCCGGGCCGCCCTCGACAGCCTGGAAAAAGTCTTCGCCCTTCAAGGCGACAACCACGCCGTGGCACGGCCCCTGTCACCGGCGGTCATTCAGGGCGAATGGCGCATAGAAAACCTCAAGTTCACCTACCCTGGCCGTCCGCGCCCGCTCACCCTGCCACACACATTAATCCGTCCTGGCGAAAAAGTCGCCATTCTTGGCCCCATCGGGACGGGCAAGACCACCCTGCTCAAACTCATGGCCGGTCTGTTTGCCCCCCAAGAAGGGCAAGTGCTGCTGGACGGCCTCGATATTCAGCAAATCGAGCGCAACCACCTCTCGGCACACCTGGGCTACCTGCCGCAGGACGTCAAACTGCTCGCGGGCACCTTGCGTGACAACCTCAGCACAGGACTTGATGACCTGACCGAGGCCGCACTGCTGCAGGCCGGCCGCCTTACCGGCGTCGACCAACTCATCGCCAGCCACCCGCAGGGGCTGGACATGCCTATCTTTGAGGGCGGCAACGGCGTCTCTGGCGGGCAAAAGCAACTCATCGCGCTCACCCGGTTGCTGTTGTCGCGTCCCGCAGCATGGCTGCTGGACGAACCCACCGCCGCCATGGACGAAGCCACCGAGCAACGCAGCTTGGCTTGCATGCGCCAAGCAATTGGCCCAGCGCAAACCCTGATCCTGGTCACCCACAAACCCGTTCTGCTCAACCTGGTGGACCGGCTTATCGTCTTGCTGCCCGAAGGCGGCGTGCTGGACGGCCCAAAAGCTGCCGTGCTTGACCATTTGCGCCAAAACGCCAGTCAAGGCCGCCAACCCCAGGTTAGGCCGCCCGTCAAAACGCAGGAGACCGCATGAGCTTGCACCAACCCACGCCGGGCAGCCGTTGGCTGATCGTGCTGTCATTTGGCATCGTCATAACCCTTGGCATCTGGGCCAATTACTCCCACCTGGACCAAATTGCCCGCGCACAGGGCCAAGTCATCGCCACCTCCCGCACCCAGGTCATTCAGTCGGCCAACGACGGCGTCATTGAAAGCCTGCTGGTGCGCGAGGGCGAAAGCGTCAAAAAAGGCCAAGTCCTGGCCCGACTGGACCGCAGCCAGGCCGAGGCCGCCCGGCGTGACAGTCTGGGCAAAGTGGCCGCACTCAAGGCCACACTCATCCGCCTGCAAGCCGAAGTGTTCAACCGGCCGCTCAACTTTCCGCCCGACGTGCGCGCCCACCCGGCCTTTGTGCAAAACCAGACCGAACTCTTCCAGCGCCGCCAAGGGGCCATTCGGGCCGAAGTCGCTGCCCTGGAAGAAAGCCTGGCGCTGGTGCGCCAGGAACTGCAACTCTCAGAAAACCTGCTTGCCACCGGCGATGTTGGCAAAGCCGAGGTCATCCGGCAGCAAAAACAAGTCGCCGACCTCAAAGGCCAAATCACCAACCGGCGCAACAAGTATTTTCAGGACGCGCAGGCTGAAATGACCAAGGCCGAAGAAGACCTGTCGACCCAGTCGCAGGCGCTGGCCGAGCGCACCACCATTTTTGAGCGCACCGAAATCACTGCCCCCGCCAATGGTGTGGTCAACAACATCCAGCTCACCACACCCGGCGCCAAAGTGCGCCCGGGCGACGTCATCATGGAACTGCTACCCACCGGCAGCGCGCTGATCATCGAGGCCAAACTCAAGCCTGCCGACATTGCCTTTATCCGCAAAGACCTGCCCGCCGCCATCAAGCTCGATGCCTTTGACTACAGCATCTACGGTGTCTTGCGCGGGCATGTCATCTACATCAGCCCCGACGCGCTCTTTGAAAAAACCCAGCACGGCGAGCAGGCGTATTACCGCATTCACGTCCGCATTGATGACGCCGCCCTGGCCGAGCGCAACCGCGCGCAGCCCGGCAAACCGGTAGTCATCCAGCCCGGCATGACCGCCATGGTGGACATCACCACCGGCAGCAAAACCGTGCTGGCTTACCTGACCAAGCCCATCACCAAAACATTTTCTGAATCCCTCACTGAACGCTGAACGCTGAACGCCGATCGTTAACAGTTAACCGAGCACACCCCATGAAAAAAGCCCCTCTCGACACCCTGATCAACACCATCGCCACCAACCACGGTGTGCCCTTGCCCGCCACAGCCGGCAAGCGCAAAGTGCGCGACACCCGCGACGAAGACCAGGACCGTGAAGGCCGCGACACCGACAGCGACAGTGAACCGGCACAAGACGCCACTACAGGTGACGGCGCCTCCGCATCGGCACTTCTGGCCCAAGCAGCCCCAGCGGATGACACCCCCGATGCAGGTGCAGTGCTTGCAGGCGGCTCTGGTGCAACAACGGCCACATCGGCAATGGCACCTGCCAACACCGCCCATGACATCAACTCCATCCTGCCCTGGCTGGGCCTGGGTGGACTGGCATTGGCAGCTGCAGGTAGTTCAAGCTCAGTCGCCGGACCAGGGCCTGCCCCAGCCAACAACACCGTCACCGGCACCGTGGTCGCCGGCCCGGTCATTCGCGGCAACGGTCTAAAAGTCGAGGTTTATGCAGCCAATGGCACCACCAAACTCGGTGAATCTGCGCTTGACGACACCGGCAAATTCACCGTCAACATTGGCAGCTATACCGGTATCGTCATTGCCCGGGTGGTTGACACCAGCACGGACGTTGATTACCTTGACGAAGCCACAAATGTGCCCAAAGACCTCAATGCCACCTTGATGGCTGTCACCGTTGTCCCCGGCGGCACCGTCACCCTCAACATCAACCCGCTCACTGCCATTGCGGCACAAAAAGCGGGCCTGGCAGCAGATGGCAGCGGCAGCCTTGCCGACGCTTCTGCGGTCACCAACGCCAATGCCGCCGTCGCCGCTGCCTTTGGCCTGACCGACCTGATTGGCACCACAGTGGTGGCAACCAATGGTGACAACTTCAATGCAACAGATGGCCTGAACGAAGGTGAAAAATTCGGCGCTATTCTTGCGGCCCTGTCAGGTGCCGATCAGGAAAACCTCGGCGACAGCCAAGCCACCATCAACACGTTGGTTGCCAACCTAACCGCCAGCGGGACTGGCGGCACACTGACGCTGAATAGCCAAGCACTGGACCTTGTCATCTCGGGCGCCAACGTGGTAGACGCCATGGCTAGCGGCAGCGGCAGTGCCTTAACGGCCGTGGGCAGCACGCTCACCGGCAGCACAGCCAACGATACAGTGACCGCAGTAACCAAAATTGCCGGCTACGCCGAAGCCAACACCAACCCTGCCCCCAGCGTGGCCGACTATGCGGCAGCGGGCGTGACCGGCGTCACCTCTGCCAACCTGACTCAAGTCAACGCCCGCGTGGACGGTGTTGACCGGGCCACAGCAGACACCACGCCTGAAATTCAGCTGCTGGTTGCACCTGCAGCGCCAGGCTTTGACGTCGTTGCCAGCGATAACACCATCAACGCAGCAGAAGTGAGCAGTGTCATCACCGGCAGCAACGAAGCTGGAACTACGGTCGCATTGAACATCGGCAGCAACATCCGCACCGCTACCGTCACCGGGACGACCTGGAGCTATGCGCTGACTGCAGCTGACATTACCGCCATGGGTCAAGGCGCAGAAACCCTGAGCGCCACCCAGACCGATACCGCCGGCAACACCAGCGCAGCAGGCACGCATGGCATCACCGTTGACACCGCCGCACCCACCGTCACCAGCGCTGCCACCGCAACGGCGATCAACGAGAACAGTAGTGCAAGCCAGGTGATCTACACCGCCACCTCGACCGATACGGAAGACACCGCCACCGGTGCCACTGCCTACAGCCTTAAGGC